>NZ_JAGHRL010000001.1:0-819255 GCF_017743815.1 Ruegeria sp. R8_1
CCGGCGTTGAAATGTTCCGCAAGCTGCTGGACCGCGGTGAAGCGGGCGACAACATCGGCGCGCTGCTGCGTGGTGTTGACCGTGACGGCGTTGAGCGTGGCCAGGTTCTGTGTAAGCCGGGTTCGGTTACACCGCACACCAAGTTCGAAGCCGAAGCCTATATCCTGACCAAGGAAGAAGGCGGTCGTCACACTCCGTTCTTCGCGAACTACCGTCCTCAGTTCTACTTCCGTACAACTGACGTGACCGGCACCGTGACTCTGGCGGAAGGCACCGAGATGGTCATGCCTGGCGACAACGTGTCGTTCGGCGTTGAGCTGATCGCGCCGATCGCGATGGAGCAGGGCCTGCGTTTCGCGATCCGCGAAGGCGGCCGCACCGTCGGCGCCGGTGTTGTGTCGAAAATCACTGAGTAAGGCGCGCTTGCCGCGCCTGGTTGCGGCAGGCGATTTTCCATAGGAAAATCTGCCGAGAGCAACTCGGGTGAATTAAAGAAGGCCGTCCCAAAAGGGGCGGCCTTTTTCGTTTTTGGCGAGGCTCAAATTGATGCTAAAATATATCACATTGAAATGTTTGGATTGAAAAGGAACCTCGGGATGCCTTTAGCAATACGTTCGCTTTGTTTTGCCGCAGCAATTTCTTTTTCAGCCACTTGTGCGTTCTCACAACAAATTGCCGATCGTATTTATTCAGGCGGCCCCATTGTAACGATGAATGATGCACTCCCTTCCGTCCAAGCGGTCGCGGTCAAGAACGGTCGTATTCTGGCGGTTGGATCTCTGTCTGATCTCTCCGTGCATGAAGGTGAGGGCACACAAACTTTCGATCTGAATGGGCGCGCACTTCTTCCGGGCTTTGTTGACAGTCATGGGCATGTTGTGATGGGCGGGCTGCAGGCATTGTCGGCCAACCTGCTTTCGCCGCCTGACGGAGAAGTCACGGATATCGCCAGCCTGCAAGCCACGTTGTCGAATTGGGCAGAAGAAAACTCAGAGGCCGTCGAACAGGTGAAAATGATCGTTGGTTTTGGATACGACAACGCTCAACTGCAAGAGCTGCGTCATCCCACGCGAGAAGACCTTGATCTAGTTTCCAAGGACTTGCCCGTCATAATTATCCATCAGTCCGGGCATCTGGGAGTCGCGAACACAAGGGCTTTGGAGTTGGCTGGCATTACAGCCGCTTCAGAAGCTCCTCCGGGTGGCGTGATTCAGCGCGATGAAGAAGGCGAACCCAACGGTGTTCTGGAGGAATATGCCTTTTTCTCGGTTCTTGTGCCGATGCTGGGAAATCTGGGTGAGGAAGGTCTAGTGGCCTTCGCCCGCGCCGGAGCCGACCTTTGGGCCAAGTATGGATATACGACCGGACAAGAGGGGCGATCTTCTGGCGAGATCGTAGAGGTACTAAGAAAGGTCGGTGCCACGGAAGGACTTCCCATCGACGTTGTCGCGTTTCCTGACGTATTGGAGGCCCGGGATTATATTCGCGATAATACCTCGGCGGACTACGTCGACCGGGTTCGGGTCGGCGGCTGCAAACTTACAATCGACGGGTCACCGCAGGGTTTTACTGCTTTGCGGGATCGTCCCTACTATGATCCAGTCGGCACCTATGATGCCGGCTACGCAGGATATGCTGCGATAACAATGGATCAACTGCAGGACGCTGTGAACTGGTGTTATGAGAATGGATTCCAGATTCTCGTGCATTCAAACGGAGAAGGCGCGTCGGATATGCTGATTGCGGCACTGGAAGAGGCGCAAATCAAATATGGCGATCCGGGCAACCGCCCGGTTCTGGTGCACGGGCAGTTTCTGCGGGAAGATCAAGTGGCCAGCTTCAAGCGCCTCGGGGTTTTTCCATCACTTTTCCCGATGCACACCTTCTATTGGGGCGACTGGCACCGTGATCATACTGTTGGACCAGTGAACGCCGACAATATCTCGCCCACCGGATGGCTCCGCGAACGGGATATGATTTTCGGCACGCATCACGACGCGCCTGTCGCCTTTCCAGACAGTATGCGTGTTCTTGCGGCAACGGTGACCCGCCGCACCAGATCGGGTGATATTCTTGGGCCGCATCAGCGGGTTGATGTCATGACCGCCTTGAAGGCGATGACGATCTGGCCCGCGTGGCAGCACTTTGAAGAGGACAGCAAGGGCTCAATTGAGGTCGGAAAAGTTGCGGATTTTGTGATCTTGTCCGACGATCCCACGTCTGTGAATCCAGAGACTTTGGCGGGCCTCAAAGTGCTTGTAACCGTCAAGGCGGACGAGATTGTCTACGAGGCTGAGGAAGGAGTCGAAGAGGGCAAGCTGCAGTTTTTCCCGTTTTCAACAGACCCCGTCATTGCCCATCTTTTCATGCACGCAGTCTATCAAGGTCTGAAGGTCGAAGAGCCTTGGCTTGTAAAGAACTAAGGTATGGTTGATCGGTTTAACTGCTGGGGCGTCAACTCGAATCTGGTTGCAGGGTAAGACTTGATGGTACTCTCATTGCGATGACGGGCGAAGGAAGTCATTTCGACAGCGCCCGTATTGATTGTAGTGGTCTTGAGTATGCGGCGGCGCGGATGGGATTAATCGCCGGATAATCTCAGGCCCTGATGTTGATTCAACCGCTTATAATGCTGCGTTTTGCAAATAGGTTATTTGGGAACGCATATTCCATTCTGCCAACGAGATTCCCGATTGTGCTTTGTCAGTCATGGTGTTTCTTTAGCCGTGCTGTCGCATGGGATGCCTTCCCCGCGCATAGGAGAGCTTAAGAATGGACGACACCGAAATACGCTTGACCCGACGTCTGAAACGTCGAGGGTACCAAGTTTCCCCTGACAAAGAGACAGGCAGTTACATCGCAGGTCTGGGGTTCGATGTTGCGACAGTTTTCGATGTCGGTGTCGCCGGTGGGACCGCGCACCTGTACGAGGCTTTCCCGACGACAAAATTCGTGTTGATCGAGCCAATCTCAGAGTATGAGGACAAGCTGAGACGAAATTGGAGCGACAAGATCGACTTTGACTTTCATGCCTGCGGAGTCGGCTCCCAGGCCGGGCAAACGACGCTGCGAATTCCAACAGTCGGCCACCGTTCCATGGGCACGAGAGCTACCATGATGACGTTTGACGAGGCTGCGCGTGCCCATACTAAGGCCATCGAAGAACGTCAGGTCCCGGTTCGGACGTTGGACGACATCGCCGTGGACTATCAGGGGCCCTACGGGTTGAAGATTGATACCGAGGGTTTCGAAGTCGAGGTGATCAAGGGCGCTTCGGAAATGCTGAAAAACTGCGCCTTTGTCTTGGCCGAGGTCTCGGTCCGGCGCCGTTATGAAGGTGGCTATAAGTTCAGTGATTTTGTAGCCGTTATGGCTGCGCATGGATTTGAACTTCACGATTTTATTCGGCCACCTTCGCCCGAGGCGACCGACTGCGATGCAATCTTCGCACCGTTTGAAGGCCCGAGATTTGATTATCGAGACGCCAAGCTGTCGCGCATCGTTCAGAAAAGCAAGTAAACCAAAAACACTCGACCGGGCAGGGTGTGGATATTCTGCCTGACTATCAAAATCCTGTCTGCCCCGGCCAAGGACTGGTGCTGTGCTAGATGACGTCAGCCAGCACCAGACGAATGATGTCTTCGCGTTTCAGGCCACGTGCGCGCAGCTCGTTGTCGTTCATCAGCCAATATGCGCGAATTCGGCGCACTGAAGACCGGGCCTTGGCGACCCGGTTCCTTAACATGCGCAGTTTCTGGGGCAGGATGCCGACAAACCCGACTGGGTAGGCGGTATACGGGCGGGGTGTGGTTGTTTTAGCCATGGACGTGTATCGCAGGTTTTGAAATGGACCCCGGGAAACTAAACGATTGAAGGATGCTCAGATAGCCCGGATTGTTCATATCCGATGTGCAGCACGCGCAATGACGCGCCTTGTTAGAGCGCTGACTCTGCTGCCGCGCGTACATTGCGGATGTTTTCGCCATAGACTTCAGGGTTGGAAACCGAGCCACCCTTGAATACAGCCGAGCCAGCGACCAGAACATCCGCGCCAGCGGCTGCAACCAGCGGTGCGGTGTTTGGATCGACGCCTCCGTCAATCTCGATATGGACAGGTCGATCGCCGATCATCTGGCGCAGGCGGCGGACCTTTTCGGTCATGTCGATGAATTTCTGCCCGCCAAAACCGGGGTTCACGGTCATCACACAAACCAGATCGGTCAGGTCTAGCAGGTGTTCGACCGCTTCGGCCGGGGTGCCGGGGTTCAGGGCAACACCAGCCTTCATGCCAGCAGCGCGGATCGCTTGCAGGGTTCGGTGAGTGTGCGGCCCTGCCTCAATGTGCGCGGTCAGTATGTCGGCACCGGCATCGGCATAGGCCTGAATGTAAGGGTCGACCGGCGTGATCATCAAATGGACATCCATCACCGTCTTCACATGCGGGCGAAAGGCTTTGACCGCAGGCGGGCCGAAGGTCAGGTTCGGAACGAAATGGCCGTCCATCACGTCCACATGGACCCAATCGGCCCCCTGCGCTTCGATCGCCTGAATCTCGGCGCCGAAATTGGCGAAATCGGCGGAGAGGATCGACGGTGCGATCTTGATGCTGCGGTCAAAGGACATGTGTGGCCTCGTTTCAGTGTCTAAGAGTCGGCCCGCATATACCTGCGGTAGGCGCAGAAGTGTAGAGCCATCGACCTTTGGCGCTGCGTTACAAAACTTTCACTCAAGTTACACATAGCCGTTGAAGACTGCCTTTAGCAGACCGCCAACACGAACTGGGGGTGGCCTGTGCTGCACATCAAGAAACTGACCAAGCGCTTTGGTGAAAACGTCGCAGTCGATTCAGCCACGTTGGAAATAGATAAACCCTGCATGATTGGCATCATTGGTCGTTCGGGGGCAGGGAAGTCGACCCTGCTGCGGATGATCAACCGTCTGACCGATGCGAGCGACGGAGAAATCCTTTTCGGTGGCCGTGACGTCACCAAGCTGAAGGGGCGCGACAAGCGTGCCTGGCAGGCCGATTGCGCGATGATCTTCCAACAGTTCAATCTGGTGCCGCGCATGGACGTGGTATCGAACGTTTTGCACGGTACGTTGAACCGTCATTCTACGCTGGCGACCATGTTCAACCTGTTTCCGATGGCCGATATCCACCGCGCCATCGACATTTTGGATCGGTTGGGCATTGCAGAACACGCGCCTAAACGCGCCGAGGCGCTTTCAGGCGGGCAGCAACAGCGTGTCGCCATCGCGCGCGCGCTGATGCAGGACCCAAGCATCATTCTGGCGGACGAACCCATTGCCTCGTTGGACCCGATGAATGCGCAGGTCGTCATGCAGGCACTGCGCCGCATCCATGAAGAAGACGGCCGCACAGTCATCGCCAACCTGCACACGCTGGATACGGCTCGTCGCTATTGCGACCGCGTTGTCGGTATGCGTGACGGTCGCATCGTGTTCGACGGCCTGCCCGAGCAACTGACAACCGGCGTCGCCCGCGAGATCTATGGCGCTGATGCCAGCTTCTCGGAAGAGGCGACATCGACCGAGATTGAGACGCTGGATGCGACTCAGAAGGCCCTGATGGAAGCGGAAGCAACCATCTAAGCCAACCACCCCTTTCATCGACCGGCCGATGAAAGGCCGGCATATCAAACCGGAGAGAGACAGATGAAAAAACTGATGGCAGCCCTGGTGGCCACAACTGCAATGGCCGCGCCGGCCCTGGCTGCGGATATCAACGAATTCCGCATTGGCATTCTGGGCGGTGAGAACGCTCAGGACCGTCTGAACAACAACGAATGCCTGCGCGAATACACCGAAGAAACACTGGGTGTTGAAACCAAGCTGTTCGCACCGGCTGACTATGACGGCGTGATCCAGGGCCTGCTGGGCGGCACCATCGACATGGCGTGGCTGGGTGCTTCGGGTTATGCGAAAACCTACCTGTCTGATCCCGAAGCGGTTGAGCCGGTTCTGGTCAAGGTCAACACCGACGGCGGCTATGGCTACTACTCGATCGGTTTTGCCCGCAAAGACAGCGGCATCACCTCGCTGGAGGACATGAAGGGCAAGACCTTTGGTTTTGGCGATCCGAACTCGACCTCGGGCTACCTGATCCCGTCGATCGAAATCCCTGCCGCAACGGGTTCCACCATGGAATCGGGCGACTATTTCGGTGAGGTTAAATTCACCGGTGGCCACGAGCAGACCATCGTTGCCGTGAACAACGGTGACGTTGATGGCGGCGTGACCTGGGCTGACGGTCTGGGCGATTGGGAAGATGGGTATCAGTCGGGCGCGCTGCGTCGCGCTGTTGATGCCGGTCTGGTCGACATGAACGACATGGTCCAGATTTGGAAATCCAAGCCGATCCCCGAAGGCCCGGTTGTTCTGCGCACCGCACTGCCTGCAGATGTAAAAGAGAAAATGACCGCTCTGATGGCTGGTCTGGCCGAGAAAGACCGTGAATGCTTCTACGGCGTTGCTGCTGGTGAAGCCCGCGCGTTCGAGCCGATCACCCACGAAGCCTACGAAGTCATCATCGAAGCACGCAAGCTGAAGTCCAACTAAGCCTGCACACCCCTAAGACCGGGGTCCGGTGTTCCAAGCCGGGCCCCGTTTTCCACTCAGGAGCATTCCATGACAGACCTGACCGTCGACCAGATCCGGGCCGACTATACCGAGATGACACGACGCAAGCGGGTCTATGGTGGTATTCTTCTGATCGTATTCGTGGCCTTGATGGCCGCCGGGTTCCGCACAGCGGATGACCGCAACGCGGGCAGTTTCGCGGATGGTTGGCACCGTATCTTTGACTACCCGGCAGAGGTGCTGTCCGAAGCCTGGGAAAAGATCGACGCGTTGCCCGCCAATCTGGTCAAGTTCTTCCCGGCGCTGGTCGAGACGATCAACATCGCCGCCGCGTCTACGCTGATCGGTACCATCGCAGGTACATTCCTGGCGCTGATGTCCACACGTGGAATGGCGCTCTGGCCTGCGCTGATCCCCCTGTTCCGGCGTATCGCCGATATCTGCCGCGCAATCCCTGAAATCGTGATCGCTCTGGTCCTGATCTTTATTCTGGGTGGCGGCCCGGTTCCGGCGATGATCGCCATTGCAATCCATACGGCTGGCGCACTGGGCAAACTGTTTTCCGAGGTGAATGAGAACGCCTCACTGAAACCGGTCGAGGGTTTGGCTTCGGTCGGCGCGAACTGGTCCCAGCGCATGTATCTGGGCGTGATCCCTCAGGTTGGGCCGAACTATGTCAGCTACGCGCTGCTGCGGTTCGAGATCAACATTCGCGCCTCGGCCATTCTGGGTTTCGTCGGTGCAGGTGGTCTTGGCTATGAGTTGCGCAACTCGATGTCCTGGGGGCAGGGCAAGTACGATCAGGCCGCCGCGATTTTCTTACTGTTGTTCGTCACCATCGTTGTGGTCGACCAAATCTCGGGCCATCTGCGTGATCGCCTGACCCACGGATCCGAGAAAGGAGCGCGGGCATGAGCACCTTCGCCACTGACCTCACTCTTGATGAGCTGAAGGCCGAAGCTGATCGTCTGTTCAGCCGAAAGCGCCTGATCAATTTCGGATTGCCTGCGGTGGTGCTGGCCTACCTGACCTATGTGTTTTTCGCTTTCGACGTGCCCGGATTGGCCGAACGCGCGAATTGGGAAAACGGCAAGACGCTGGTGGCTGACAGCTACAGTTACAAAACCCATATCGAGCGTGACAATCGCACAGGTGAAGTCTCGGCCGCAATCGAAGGTGAGCGCAAGGGCGCTTATCCCGAAGGCCAAGCGCCGAATTGGGTCGCTTTGGGTGAGACCACGGTGATTGATCTGGAAGACGGCCATATCGTGCGTTTCGGCCCCGAGACGGTGGAATATGACATCCCCGGTTATGGCACGGTGCGTGCAACGCCGACCCGTTCGGCGGGCGTTCAGGCCGAGCTGCCCGCAGGCGATGTGCCCGACTGGATCAATGTCTCAAAGAACCGGATGGCGATCACCACGGATGCGGGTCGACTGACCGTGACGCGCAACCGATCCGAAGTGTTCCGCTATTTCAACGGGTGGGAGCTGTTCTTCTTTACCCTCGATAGCCCCTACTATGGCAAGTCGTTCCCGCAACTCATGGGGCTGGCCGCAAATGGTGAGGCGGGCGCGATCCTGAATGATTTCTGGACCAACAAGATGTGGCGCCATCAGGACGTGGCCTGGGCCATTTTCGAGACGATCCTGATGGCCTTCCTCGGAACCTTGGGGGCGGGCATGGTGGCCCTGCCGCTGGCTTTCCTTGCGACGCGCAACTTTAACCCTTTGCGGACCGTTCGGTTCCTGACGCGTCGGGTTTTTGATTTTGTGCGCGGCGTGGACGCTCTGATCTGGACCGTCGTTCTGGCGCGGGCTTTTGGACCCGGTCCGCTGACGGGTGCGCTGGCCATTCTGGTGACGGATACAGGGACGTTCGGCAAGATTTTCTCGGAAGCGCTGGAGAATGTGGATCAAAAACAGATCGAAGGCGTCCAATCGACCGGAGCCAATGCGCCGCAACGCTATCGGTTCGGGGTGATCCCGCAGGTGACGCCAGTGCTGCTCAGCCAGTTGCTCTATTTCCTCGAATCCAACACGCGCAGCGCCACTGTTATTGGTGCGATTACGGGCGGTGGGATCGGCTTGCTGCTGACGCAGGCCATCATCACCCAGAAAGACTGGGAAGAGGTTGCCTATTACATCGTTCTGATCATCCTGATGGTGATGCTGATGGATTGGTTCTCGGGCTGGTTGCGCCGCCGATTGATCCAGGGCGAAACGAAATCCAAACGGGTAAAAACCAAGACCGCCTGAGTGTTGGTCCAGAGGAACTTTCATGCCAAGACTGCGAGCGGATCAGCCATTCATCCATCCCGATTGTGCGATCACCAACACCACGTTTGGGGAATACGTCGAAATAGGTGCCGGGACGCGCTTGGCGAATGCGACCTTCGGGGATTACTCGTATTGCGACCGAACGTGTGACATTGCAAATGCGCGGATCGGCAAGTTTGCGAACATCGCCAGCTTTACCCGGATCGGTGCGACGGATCATCCTTATGCCAAAGCTTCCTTGCATCATTTTCTGTACCGCTCAGCAGACTACTGGGATGACGTCGAAGATGACGCGGATTGGTTCCAGCATCGCGCAAGCCGGGTGACCGAAATTGGCCATGACACATGGATTGGCCATGCAGCTATTATCAAGCCCGAAGTTACCGTGGGTCACGGAGCAATCATTGCTTCTGGTGCGGTCGTCACCAAAGACGTTGCGCCTTACAGCATTGTGGGTGGGGTTACGGCCGATCTGATCCGTCCACGCTACCCGGATGGCGTAGCAGAGCGTATGTTGACTTTGGCGTGGTGGGATTGGGACAACGCGCGTTTACGAGCTGCCTTGCCGGACTTTCGAATGCTCGACGCCGAAGCCTTTTTGGAGAAATACGAATAGGCCGAGGACCTGTTTGACATGTGCTCTCGCGCCCGCGTGCGCATCGGCTTCGCCGACGCGCTCTGGCGGCCTTGGACCGGGCGCCGCGCTTTGCGCGGCGCTACGCCCAACGGGATGAGACCTCCGGAAGGAGGGCGAAGACGGGCGGGAGCGTTCTGGTCCCTACTCGTTGTCCATCGTTAGTGTGACTCTTTCGCCCGCAAAATAGGTGCGTCCGAATTCAACGGGAATTCCGTTCGTATCTGCGTTTACGCCCACTGAGTACAGGACCGGAGCGCCTTCGCTGAGTTGCAGATGCAGCGCTTGTGTTGGCGTCGCGGCGCGGGCCGTCAGCCGTGTCGACACACGAACGTAATCCTCGACCCCGCATTGCTGCAGCGCTTTGGTCACTGACCGGGTCTCTACCAGTGCGGCAAGAATGCCCGGCAGACGCCCAGCTGGAAAGACGCTTTGAAAAAGCCCGATCGGCTGACCGTCGGCCAGGGAAAGACCATCGTA
This sequence comes from Ruegeria sp. R8_1, assembly GCF_017743815.1. Lineage (NCBI taxonomy): Bacteria > Pseudomonadati > Pseudomonadota > Alphaproteobacteria > Rhodobacterales > Roseobacteraceae > Ruegeria > Ruegeria sp. R8_1. The sequence continues at coordinate 9,994 of NZ_JAGHRL010000001.1, forward strand.
GACATGAACGGCTTCACCTTCGGACAGTTCCAAAGCTTCAGCTTCGGCCACATCAGCCTTGCGAGTGGTGAGGGTAAGGATTTTCTTGCCGGGAATCTTGCCGCTGGCCGAAATGCTCTTGTGGTAACGTACGCGTTTCCCGATAGGGTAATCCGTCGGGCGCGCCGTCACGAAAACTCCGGCTCCTCGTCTCGAGCGTACCAAGCCCTGGTCAGACAGATCTGACAAAGCCCTGCGGACCGTATGGCGATTGACCCCGTATTTGGCAGCCAGCTGCGCTTCGGTCGGCAGGCGATCACCAGTGTTATAGCGGCCTTCTGCAATGTCGGTTGTCAGGCCAAGAGCGATGCTTTTCCAAACTGGTGATTTGCCCATGTCACTAAATCTTCACAAGTAAGCGGATTGCAGCCCGCGGGGTTAAGATGTATTATTTGTCTAGTTGTATAGTTCAGGTAGACAACCCAGCCAAGAGGCTTTGATGGCAGATCTCGAAAAACCAACGGATGCAGAACGTCGGCAGTGGATGGGCGTGTTGGCCCGCGCGCCCGAGGACGCGCTGATGGCCCTTTGGGACAAAGTCCAACTGCGCCCGACATTTGAATGGCTACGCGCGCCCGAGATTGGCGGGGTGATGGTCCGGGGGCGTACCGGCAGCACGGGGGCGCCGTTCAATCTTGGTGAAATGACCGTAACCCGGTGTTCGCTGGTGTTGCAGGGCGGTGCCGTCGGTCATGGCTATGTTCAGGGCCGATCAAAGCCCAAAGCCGAAGTCGCTGCCCTTGTTGACGCGCTGATGCAGACAACAGCAGCCGACGCCATCCGCGCCGAAGTCATATTACCCCTGTCACGGCAGTTGCAGGACGCGCGAGCCAAGCGGGCGGCCAAGGCGGCGGCGACAAAGGTCGAATTCTTAACTCTGGTCCGAGGAGAAGACTGATGAGCGCGCATCCTCAATTCTCAGGTGGTTTTGCAAATGCCCCGATCGAGGCGGCCCACGCCTTTCGGGCCGCGATGACAGTCATGGCGCGACCTGGCGAAATCCGATCAATTGCGGGCGCGCGCCCACCCGAGCCATTGTCTCAAGCGGCGGGTACTTTGTTGCTGACCTTGTGTGACCCGGATACAGGGGTCTTTCTTGCAGGCGCAGCAGACACTGACGCAGTGCGCCAATGGCTGACCTTTCACACCGGCGCGCCGATTGTCGATGCGTCCAGCGCGGATTTCGCAGTAGGGACATGGGCGGACCTGCAACGCAATTCCAACTATCGCATAGGCACACCGGAATATCCTGACCGTTCGGCTACTCTGATTGTCGAGTGTGAAACGCTTGCGCAGAACGGGGCAACGCTGACAGGGCCGGGTATTCGGGATCGGTCACAATTGTCTTTACCGGATGTCGCGGTCTTTCAGGACAATTCGGCTCTTTATCCTCTGGGATGTGATTTCTTTTTCACCTGCAGAGACAAAGTCGCGGCCTTGCCGCGCAGCACGCAAATAACGGCGGGATCATAAGAATGTACGTAGCAGTCAAGGGCGGCGAAAAAGCCATCGACAACGCGCATTCCTGGTTAGCAGAGGAGCGGCGGGGATCAACGGATATCGCCGAACTGTCGATCGCCCAGATCCGAGAACAGTTGAGCCTTGCGGTAAATCGGGTCATGGCCGAGGGCTCTCTGTTCGATCCAGATCTGGCCGCGCTAGCGATCAAACAGGCGCGTGGCGACCTGATCGAGGCGATCTTTCTGATCCGCGCCTATCGCACCACGTTGCCGCGATTTGGTTATTCCAACCCGGTCGAGACGGGCGATATGGCCTGCGACCGCCGTATCTCGGCCACGTTCAAGGACGCGCCGGGCGGGCAGGTGCTGGGGCCGACTTTTGACTACACTCACCGGCTGCTGGATTTCAAACTAGCTGCAGATGGCAACGACACGGTTGCACCCATGGCCGGGCCGCGTACCGAGCCTACGCCTCACATTACCGAATTCCTGCAGGGCGAGGACATCATTCAGGACGAGCCCAATAGCGACGCCACCCCCGGCGATCTGACTCGTGAACCGATGGAGTTTCCCTCTACTCGCCCGCTGCGCCTGCAATCGCTGACACGCGGGGATGAGGGGTTTGTGCTGGGTATGGCCTATTCGACCCAGCGCGGATACGCCCGCAATCACGCTTTTGTGGGTGAGCTTCGGATCGGCAAAGTCGCGGTCGAAATGGACATCCCCGAGCTGGGCTTTGCCATCGACATTGGTGAGGTCGAACTGACCGAATGCGAGACGGTCAATCAGTTCAAAGGGTCCAAGACCGAACCGCCGCAGTTCACTCGCGGTTATGGTCTTGTCTTTGGCCAGTCCGAGCGCAAATCCATTGCCATGGCGCTGGTCGACCGCGCTTTGCGGTGGAAGGAGCTGGGTGAGGACAATCTGGGCGCGCCCGCGCAGGACGAGGAATTTGTCCTGAGCCATGCCGACAACATTCAGGCCACCGGTTTCTTGGAACATATCAAGCTGCCACACTACGTGGATTTTCAGTCCGAACTGGAACTGGTCCGAAAACTACGCCGCGAGGCTGAGGAACGGATCACACCAAAGGAGGCTGCGGAATGAAGGTCGTTGTATTCGATATCGGCGGTGTATTGGTTGATTGGCACCCCCATCTTGCCTGGGTTGACGATCTGGGGTCCGAGGACGCCGCCCATGCTTTTATCGAACGGACCGGGTTCAAAGCCAAAAACGCACGGGGAGACAACGGCGAGCTGTTCGCCGATATGGCCAAAGAGTTGGCGGACCCGGAGGATCAGAACCTGTTCGCCTCCTACGTGGAGCGATATACCCTCACCATCCAAAACGCGGTGCACGGCACTTGGGATATCCTCGATCGCCTCAAGGCGAATGGAACCCCCGTCCACGCCATCACCAATTGGTCGGCTGAAACCTGGCCAGATGGTCTGAAGGTGCATCCCCGGTTGGGTGAGGTGTTCGGCACGTTGGTGGTGTCCGGTCAGGAAGGCGTCATGAAGCCTGATCCGCGTATTTTCAAACTTCTGTGCGAACGTGCCGCTGTTCAGCCCCAAGACTGCGTGTTCATCGACGATGGTTTGCACAATGTCGAAGGCGCGCGTGCTGTGGGAATGGACGCTATTCATTTTGTCGGTGCCGAAGCACTGGAAACCGAATTGTCCGACAGGGGAATGCTATGAGCGAGTACAATTTCGCCTATCTCGACGAACAAACCAAGCGGATGATCCGGCGGGCGATCCTCAAGGGGCTGGCGGTACCCGGATATCAGGTGCCGTTTGCCAGCCGTGAGATGCCGATGCCTTATGGTTGGGGCACTGGCGGGGTACAGGTCTCGGCCGCGACACTGACGCCGGATGATACGTTCAAGGTGATTGATCAGGGCGCGGATGACACGACCAACGCGGTCTCGATCCGTAAGTTCTTTGAGAACACAGCCGGGGTCGCGACCACCGAAGAAACCGAAAAGGCCACCGTCATCCAGACCCGCCACCGGATCCCCGAGGCGGAACTGACCGAGGATCAAATCCTCGTCTATCAGGTGCCGATCCCCGAGCCTCTGCGCTTTCTGGAACCACGCGAGACCGAGACCCGCAAGATGCACGCACTTGAAGAATACGGGCTGATGCATGTGAAACTGTATGAAGATATCAGCCAGCACGGCGCGATTTCGACCTCGTATGCCTATCCGGTAAAAGTGTCCGGGCGCTATGTGATGGATCCGTCTCCGATCCCTAAATTCGATAACCCAAAGCTTGAGATGGAGGCGATCCAGCTGTTCGGCGCGGGGCGCGAGCAGCGCATCTATGCGGTGCCGCCCCACACCAAGGTCGTCAGCCTCGACTTCGAGGACTACCCGTTCGAGGCGACCAAGGCAGACCACCCCTGCGACCTGTGCGGGGCCGAAGACAGCTATCTGGACGAGGTGATCATGGATGACGCGGGCAACCGGATGTTTGTCTGTTCCGACACCGATTACTGCCGCTCGCGCCGCGCGGCGGGGCACGAGGGGCGTTTGGCCAAGGAGGATGCAGCATGATGCGCGAACACGTTCTGGGAATTGATCATCTGGGCCTGACGGTCTCGGACCTTGAGGCGACCAAGGCGTTCTTTGTCGAGGCGCTGGGCTGGGATGTGGTTGGCGGACGGCCCGAATACCCCTCGGCCTTTATCAGCAACGGCTCGGCGGTTCTGACCCTGTGGCAGCAAAAGGGCGACGATCAGCGCGACTTTGACCGCCACGCCAATGTAGGGCTGCACCATGTGGCGTTCAAAATCCCATCACGCGAGTCTTTGGATGTGGTGTTTGCCGCTGTGAATGACTGGCCGGGTGTTCAGGTGGAGTTTGCCCCCGAACCTTCGGGTGCTGGGCCAAAAATCCATTTCATGATCCGAGAGCCCGGCGGCAATCGGATCGAATTTGCCTATGACCCGAGGTAGCACCATGACCCCGCTGTTAAGCGTTCAGAACATCCGAAAGACCTATGGCACCCGGATCGGCTGTACCGGCGTCAGCTTTGACCTTTACCCCGGTGAGGTGATGGGGATCGTAGGCGAAAGCGGCTCGGGCAAGTCGACGTTGCTGAATTGTCTGGCCGGTCATCTGGAACCGGACGGGGGGCGGGTTGTTTTCGATACGCGAACCGACGGGCCGATGGATACGGTGACAATGTCCGAACCCGAACGCCGTATGTTGGGCCGCACCGACTGGGCCTTTGTCCACCAGCACGCCCGCGACGGGCTGCGTATGTCGGTCAGCGCGGGCGGCAATATTGGCGAGCGTCTGATGGCCGTCGGCGACCGTCACTATGGTGACATCCGCGACAAGGCCATCGACTGGCTGGGCCGTGTCGAGATCGAAGCGAACCGCGTTGATGACCGCCCCACTGCCTTTTCCGGCGGGATGCAGCAACGCCTGCAGATCGCGCGCAATCTGGTGACCGGGCCTCGGCTGGTGTTCATGGACGAACCGACGGGCGGGCTGGATGTATCGGTTCAAGCGCGTCTGCTGGATTTGCTGCGCGGGTTGGTGCGCGAGATGGGGCTGAGCGCCATCATCGTCACGCATGATCTGGCCGTGGTGCGCCTGCTGGCGGATCGGCTGATGGTGATGAAAGACGGCCACGTGGTCGAATCCGGCCTGACCGATCAGGTGCTGGACGATCCGCAACATGCGTACACGCAGTTGCTGGTCTCAAGCGTGTTGCAGGTGTGAGAGATGATTGAACTGAACAACGTCAGCAAAAGCTTTACCCTGCACAATCAGGGCAGCGCGGTGATCCCGGTGATGGAGGGCGCGACGCTCAGCGTGGCCCCCGGTGAATGCGTGGCTTTGACCGGAGCGTCCGGGGCGGGCAAATCCACCCTGATGCGGGTGATCTACGGCAACTATCTGGCCGCCTCGGGGCAGGTTCTGGTGGGCGGCGTGGATGTGGCGCAGGCCGAACCGCGCGAGATTCTGGCCCTGCGGCGAGATACGCTGGGCTATGTCAGCCAGTTCCTGCGGGTGGTGCCGCGCGTGCCGACGCTTGAGGTGGTGGCCGAGCCTCTGCTGGCCGTCGGATGCGACCGTCAGGCCGCGCTGGACAAGGCAGCGGGGTTGCTGGCCCGGCTGAATATTCCCCAACGCCTCTGGACGCTCAGCCCCACGACCTTTTCGGGCGGTGAGCAGCAGCGCGTGAACATCGCGCGGGGCTTTGCGCACGACTATCCGGCGATGCTGCTGGATGAACCCACCGCCTCGCTGGATGTTCAAAACCGTGAAACCGTGCTGAGCCTGATCGAAGAGGCCAAAGCGCGCGGTGCGGCCATCATCGGTATTTTCCACGATGTCGGCGCGCGTGAACGGGTGTGTGATCGTGAGATCAACGTCTCGGATTTCACACCGGGGATGGCCGCATGACCCTTGCGCCGGTCATCGCGGTTGTCGGACCCTCGGGCGTTGGCAAGGACAGCGTGATCGAGGCGCTGGAGGTGCGCTCCGCACGTATTCACCGGATGCGCCGCGTGATCACCCGCCCCGAGGGCGAGGACGGCGAAGATTTTGACCGGGTCTCCGAAGGCACATTTCAGCAGATGGTCGATGAGGGCGCTTTTGCCCTGCACTGGCCCGCCCATGGGTTGCTGTATGGGGTGCCCCAAAGCATCCAGCAGCTGCGGGGGCAGGCGGATGCGGTTTTGGTGAACCTGTCCCGATCCGTGCTTTTGCGCGCGCAGGAGGTGTTTGGCGATCTGGTCGTGATCTCACTAACTGCCGACCCGCAGGTGCTGGCGCAGCGCCTGTCGGCGCGTGGGCGGGAAAGCACTGCGGATCAGGCGCGACGGCTTGAGCGTGCGCAGGTTACGCTGCCGGATGGGTTACGCCGGGTGGTGCAGATCGACAATTCCGGCCCGCTGGACCAGACGGTCAGTGCCATCCTGGCCCAGCTTCACCCGGAAAGGGCATAGCGATGGATCAGGTGAAACCGCCCGTCCTCGGCCTCGCCCATCAACGCCAGATCGGTGATGTGGAACGGCGTGGGCAGCAGGGGCGCAAGCCGCGTGTCCAGCGCATCCTGAACGGTGGCCAGCGTGGGTTTGTCCAGCTTGCCGCTGAGGGTGATGTGAAAGCGAAACGAGTCCATCACGTAAGGGTATCCCCATTGCACCAGATTGGCCTCATGCGCGGGCGACAGTCCGTTGCCACGACGACGCTGCAATTCGGTCTCGGACGCGGGTGCGCGGAAGCTGTCCAGATCGCGCACGCAGGCGGCGGCCAGCGCGTTCAGCGCGGCCTCGTCACCTTTGGGGCGGAGGGCCAGGAACCGGCCCAGGCGCGCGATCTCAAGCCCCTCCAACGTGACCGGAGCCTGCGCAGCAGCCATCTGCGCGCAAGCCTCGCGCAGTGCGTCAACCGTCTGCCCATCGCGCAGGCGGAACGGCGGCTTCATCGTCGCGTGCAGCCCGTATTTGCGCGGCACCTGCGTGACGGCAGTAACGTCAACATCTGGGATATCGGGATGTTCGACCGCCGCGCCTGTCTCAACGTCCCAGCCCAGCCAGCTTGTGCCAAACCGGGTCCACTCGGCCCCTTTGGGTGGCGCAAAATAGATCGCGTATCGCGTGAATGTCACATTGGCCTCCTATGCGTGGCCTACCCAATAGCTCAGACCGTGTGAAGTTCAGATGACAGAAGAAATGATCCTTGCCAATGCCACGCTGGTTCTGCCCGATGAGACGGTCACAGGCAGCATCCGCGTCACCGGTGAAACCATCGCCGAGATCGCCACGGGCAGCACTGTGCCGCCCGGCGCGGTGGATTGCGGCGGCGACTATGTCTGCCCCGGTCTGGTCGAGCTGCACACGGACAATCTGGAACGCCATATTCAGCCGCGCCCCAAAGTCGACTGGCCTCACGCGGCGGCGATTCTGGCGCACGATGCGGAACTGGCCAGCACCGGGATCACCACCGTATTCGATGCGATGCGCATCGGTTCGATCCCGTCGGGCAACCGCTACAAGAAATACGCCCGCGAGCTGTCGCGCGAGCTGTGGGATCTGCGCGAACAGGATGCGCTGAAGATCAGCCATTTTCTACACCTGCGGGCCGAGGTCTGCTCGGAAACCCTTGTGGCCGAGCTGGATGAGTTCGGCCCCGAAGATCGCGTCGGTCTGGTGTCGCTGATGGATCACACGCCCGGTCAGCGGCAATTCCGCGACATGACCCAGCTAGAGGCCTATATGAAGGGCAAGCATAGCATGAACGATGATGACTTCCTGCAGCATGTGGCCCAGCTGAAGGCATTGCGCGACCGGTTCGGCGATCAGCACGAGGTTGAGACGGTCAAGGCTGCCAAACGGTTCGGGGCGATGCTGGCCAGCCACGATGACACGACGCAGGATCAGGTGGCCGTTTCGGCGGGGCATGGCATCACGCTGGCCGAATTCCCTACCACGGTCGAGGCCGCCCGAGCATGCCACGATCACGGAATCAAGGTTATGATGGGGGCACCCAATGTGATCCGTGGCGGGTCTCATTCCGGCAATGTCGCGGCGCAGGAACTGGCTGATCTGGGCCATCTGGATATTTTGTCGTCAGACTACGTGCCCGCCGCGCTGCTGCTGTCGGCAACCCGCCTGGGCGATATGTGGGGCAATATGGCGCGTGGTCTGCGCACCGTTACCCAGACGCCGGCTCAGGTGGTCGGTCTGGGCGACCGGGGCGAGCTGCGCTCAGGCACCCGCGCCGATGTTATCCGCTTTCGTATCCGCGAAGGCGCGCCAGCGCTGAACGGTGTGTGGTCGCGCGGGCGGCGTGTCGCCTGACAGGGTGCGTCAGGTCAGCCTTATAGGGCGCGTTAAATCAATACCAACTAGGATCGGTAGAAAAGATACCGGTCCGGGGCGATGGTTTCCGGCCCGGCAATCTGGTCGAAACCAACCAGTGGCTGACCCGATATCAATAGCCCTCCGGGCAGCATGACCTGCGCGATTAGCGGGCTGAGGCGGGCTGCCTCGGCCACATCGTCTTCCTTGATGCCACGCCCGAAATCATAATGTGCCAACGCAATTTTAGGGCCGCCTTGCGCCAGCTTTTCCAACATGGGCTCGGCCTCGCCTTGCAGAAAATCCTCGGCCGGCGGAGTGCTGGAGGGATGGCATTGTAGCACCCGGTCCATCACCCAGATACGCCGGTCGGACAGGATCTCGCGCAGGTGGTCATAGGTGCGGCCATTGCCCAGGCCCATGTCCAGCACATCTCCGGGGTGATCCGCGATCTGTTCTACGGCCCAGTTCAACCCATCGCGTTGGGCGGTCAGGCGGCGCAGCATTGAATCCAGTCGGCTCATTCGGGTCTCCGTATTTCGTTGGTCGCGACCCAGGGAACGCCGGGTCCATCCAGAAGAAGGTGCAAAAGGTCGTGGGTAAAGGCCCAGATCGCGTCATCATGCACGAGGTGGTGGGTCAGAATGCCGAAGGGTTCGGAATTATCGCTGCGGCCTTCTCGCCGATCTCGCAATAACGCGGTTGTCGTGTCAATCAGACGCTCGGGCGACACAAGCCCTCGTGTGCCGCGCCAATCAATCGGATCAAGATGCGTGTTGACCTGGTGCAACCCGGGCGCGGCGGTGGGCGTGGCCCGAGGTGTGGCCGTGGACAAAATGCGATAGCCCAGTGCAGGCAGTTCCGCGACGACCTCGGGCGCGATACGGTTCCAGGGCGGTACGAACATGGGCGCCAAACGCTCGCCGAACAGGTCTTGCAGCCGGTCCAACCCCTGCTGTGCGTCACCAATGATCGTTGGCATCGACCGGTGCATCCGAAACTCGGATTTCTTTTCCTGCTTGGGCGCGTGGTTCAGATGCGCCCATCCATGCACGACGGGGATCAGAGTGCTGCTGTCGACCCGGGCGACAAGGCTTGTGTCGCAGGTCTTTGGAATGACAGCCAGGTGAACTGGTACCCCAAGTGTGTCCGAAAGGGCGATCAGTCGGTCAAGCTGAGGTGTTGCCGCGATGGCATCATCGTCACGCCACCATAAGGGCAAAGACAGTCTTTGCTGTTCCCACACGGCCAATTCGTCCTGTAGTGGGCGCCAGTTGGGTATCATATACGGCCCTCCAACAGCGTCTTCGCGATCTCGACGGTTTTGGCAGCCCCGTCAACCCCACGGTCGGGAACGGTTCGTTCAGGGCCCGATGTCGCACTTTCTATCGCCCGAGCCAGCAGTTCTGCGTCCAGCATTTGGCTTGGAATGACTTCGATGGCTGGAAGGGCAGCCAGTGTTCGCGCGCGCAGCGTCTGCTCAACTTCGCTGCCGTCGTCGAAAGGGACGAACACGGACGGAGTTCCGGTCTGCAGAATATCCAGGGCGGTGTTGTATCCGCACATGCTGACCGATGCGGCTGCGATGGGCAGCATTTGCCGAAAATCGGGCCTCACCGGTTCCAACGTAACCGGCGCATCCCTGACCAAAGGCGTCAGCTGTTTGATGCGCGCTTGGGCATCCTGGCCTCCGACCAGCAGGCGCCAGCGCCTGTTGGGCATCTTTCGGGCAGCCTCGATGGCTGTCTGAAAGATCGGCTGTCCAACCGACCCTCCGCCTGCACTGACAAGGATTTCACCTTCACCGGTGCGCTGTGGGTGTGCGGTCGGCGCGTCAGGCGCAACGAACCCGGTATAGTGCAACCGCTTCTGAAGTTGCTCGGAAACCGGCCAGCTGACCTCAAGCGGGATGACAGTTTGATCCGAATGCACAAGGACACCGTCGTAGTGTTCGGATATGATCTGATCTGTCCGTTCAGCTTTGGAGGGCTTCGAGGGCGGCGCAAGAATGTCTCGGACCGATCCCAAGATGACAGGAGGCCGGGGCAACGCACGGGCCGCGTCCAAGGCGGCGGTGAACTCGGCCGACAACGACCTGCGCCCGAACGGGTACAACTCGGTGATCAGTACGTCCGGTGAGAAGCTTCTGACAGCTTCGGTCAGGGCAACACTACGAGCGGACATGTAATCCGCATCTGCCACCTCACCTGATTGCGTCAGCAGGCGCGTAAAGTTGGTACCGTCTGACCGCAGTGGGGGCAGCCCCAGCAAAGACATCCCAGAACTGTCCAGTTGGGGTGCAGGCATGCCACCAGATACGGTCAGAACTTCGTGCCCCGCTTGCACAAAAGCGCGTCCAAGGGTCAAGGAGCGACTTAAATGTCCGGTGCCCAGCAGGTGGGTGACCACGATCATCACTTTCATGCGGCGGGCTCCGAGCGGATCAGGCGCACGGGCTCAGGCCACGCGCGCAGAGGTTGTGTTTCAACGATATACAGTCTGTTGCGCTTGATTTTAAAGGGGGGCGGCCCGTCGAAATTCCAACCCCATGCGCTGGCCAGAATGACCCGCATGATGCCTATGTGACAGACGGCCACCGTATCGGCCTGTAAGCCGTCAAGCCAGGGGCGCACGCGGTTCCAAAGCTCTGCGGGGCTTTCTCCGCCGGGTGGGCGAAACTGCCAGCTCCAGTCCTCGATGTGGCGATAACCGCTGTCAGGGTCCGCGATCAGGTCGACCCCGCGCAACCCTTCCCATTCGCCCCAGTTCATCTCAGTCAAAGCGTCATGGGTGCCTGGGGTGCGCCCAGAGACCAGACGCGCTGTTTCAACTGCGCGTTGCAGCGGGCTGGACCAGAGTTCGGCCTGATCCCAGGGTTCGGGCAAGGCATAACCCGCAAGATCCTGACGGGCATCATCGTCCAACGGAATATCACTGCGTCCCTGAATCCGACCGGCGCGGTTCCAGGGAGTATGACCATGGCGGAGCAGCGCAAGTCTCGTCATCCCCGACCCTCGATCAAGGGGCGGACAGCTTTCCAAAAAGTCTCGGTTGCGTTCGGCAAAAGGTGACGGGCAGCGACGTAGGCGCGCGCCTCGGTTCCGGTTTTCAGGCGCTGCGTGTGGTCACGCAGCAGGCTTTGTAAATGTGCCGCTAGCCCTGCTGGCCCTCTTTCGGTCGTGGGGTAGGTCGAGGGCAGCAAAACATCCCGCACGCCGGGTCTATCCTGCGCAACAACTGGAATGCCGCTGGCCTGCGCCTCAAGGTAGATCATCCCATACGCCTCATTCACGCCCGGCCAGAGCAGGACCGACGCGGTGTCATAGCACATCTGAACGGCAGCACGGTCAAGTTGCCCCAGAAAGCGCACTTTGGACCCGAACCGGGCCATCATGGCCTCAACTTCGGGTCTGGCAGGCCCATCGCCGACAATGTTCAAAGCCCATTGGCCTTCCAGATGCGCCAATGTTTGGGCCAGTATGTCGTAAGAAGCCAGCTTGTCGCCGTGGCGCATCATCGCGACCGTCAACATCGGTCCGTCACATGAAGACGCCTCTGGCAAGTCTTCTGCGGGCAGGAACGGGGGCAGCTCGATCAGTTTCTGCGAGCCGAACCTTTCGCGCTCTAGGGTAATGAGGTCGTTCGCGGTGTGGTAAAAGATCACGTCGGCCGCGTCGCAAGCACTGTGTGCGGCTTTGGCGAAACCCGCCCATGGGCCGGTCAAGCGGCTGGTCGCGCGCGTGCTTTCCAACTGAACATAGGGAATTCCTCGGGCGGCGCTGACACGTGGACCCAGCAAATCGGGGGCCTTGTAATAGTTGTGGTAGGTCACCCAAAGCGCGGTGTCTGTGGGCAATTCTGTTACAAGACGCTCTGCTTCGCGTTCCGCGGCTTCATGCAGCTGCGTCTGAACCCGTGTGTCCCCGGTTTTGTCGTAAAGGCGAAGGGACGAGGCCAGCTCGACCGTATCACCTTGCGCCGCGATTGCGGTCATCAGGTTCCGGGCCATTTCCCTATCGCCGGACGGCACCGGGCTGTCCGGGGATTTCATCGGAGCGTAGAACGCAACCCGCGCCATCAGCCCCGGTCCGCCCCCAGAGCGGTCAGACGTTTGGACAACAGCGCGATTCCGGGGTCCATACGGAAGTCTGCGATCAATCTGTCATAGGCCGCTTTCGCCATGTTTTCAGTTGATTCAGGGTCGGCTGCCATGCTGGAAATGGCCGCCGCCAGCGCGGTGGGGTCATCACTGGACAGCACACCATGGGTTCCAGTTTCGATGAATTCGGGAATGGCCGAGACCGGGGTCGACAGGATCGGCAGCCGCTGAGACGCAGCCTCCATCAGCACATTGGGCAACCCGTCGCGATCTCCGTCCGTGGCAATGCGGCTGGGCAGGACAAACAGGTCCGCCTCGCGCATGGCGGCGATCACCTCGGGTTGGTCGCACGCGCCTTTCCAAGACAGGCGGTCCGCGATCCTTAAATCTTGTGCGAGGGTGCGCAGCGGGTTCCCCAAAGCACCGCCGCCGATATGGGTCCAGTGCCAGTCCAGGGTTGTGGGTAATAAGGCGAAAGCGTCGAGCAGCCGGTCAAAGCCCTTTTTCTCGACCAGACGCCCTACGGAGAGCATGTGGAAGGGTGCATCGGGTGCGCGTGGGGTACGTTTCGGAGGAGACGGAAAACGGCTCAGGTCCAACCCGTGATAGATCAGATCAACGCGCGCGGGGTCATCAGCAAGGCTGCGCAGATGGTCTGCGCCAACGGCGGTGCATGTGGCGCCAAAAGCTGCACCATGCGTTTCAGCGTGCAGTTTCTCGGCCTTTTCCCATTCGGGCGAGGTCCAGATATCTTTGGCATGGGCGGAAAAGCTCCACGGTAGTCCCCGCATGATGGCGGCATAACGCGCGACCGAAGACGGGGTGTGCATAAAATGCGCATACAGGACACGCGTATCCTTCGGCAGTTCTGCGGCCAGAACGCATGCCTGCCCAAAGCGTCTGATGCGGTTATGTGTGGGGTCGCGGCGCAGATCAGCGCGCCAGGTTCGGTATGCTTCGCCATAGCCGGGCATGGCGTGTGCAGCAGCGCGGGCGGCCCAAACGCGCTGGGGTTCCTGATACAGGTATTCGGGCAGGTAATGGACCTGCCCTGTGAACCTGTCGTGCAAGGGATGACGTTTGACGTCAGTAGGATGGCGAAGCGACCAGATGTCAAACCGGTGGCCTGCATCCTGCAATGCCACCAATTCTTGCGCGATAAACGTTTCCGACAGGCGCGGCCATCCTTTGACCAGCACCGCCAGTTTCGGTTGTTTAAGGCTCATCCGGTGGCCCGTTCCTGCTCTCCGGTCAGCAAGGCGTGTACTCGGCTTGTGACATAGTCCAGACCGTCCAGCAGCCCATCGCAGATGACCTCGGATGGAAGGGACTGATTGGGCAATGCTCGGATGGCATTGATCATCGCATCGGTCGTCAACCCATCGCGGCTTTCGTCGAGCATTCGAACAAGGCCCAGTTCTTCGGCGCGCGAGGCCCGGATCCATTGTTCCAGCCGGGGCGTGGTGCGGGGCACGATCACGGCACGCTTGTCAAATGACAACACCTCGCAAAACGTGTTGTAGCCGCCCATACAGACCACACCCGCCGCACCGGCAAACAGGGTTTCGATCTGGGATTCAAATCCGACGGCTGTTACGCGACCATTCAGTGCTGCGACGCGCGTTTCAAACTCTTCGCGCAGTTCTCCTGACAGGAAGGGGCCGTAAACCAGAATAGCCCGAGGCGAAAGCGTCGGGTCGTGCTCGTAGGCGGACAACACAAGGTTCACCATCGCCTTGCCATCGCCACCGCCGCCGGGCGTGATCAGGATGTAAGGCTGTTCGGGCGGTTCTGCGACCGGTCCCAGATCGCGGCGCAAATATCCGGTCCAGTGCATACGCGCTTGGGTGGCAGGGCTAAGAGGCAACCCCTGTGTTGGATCATAGATCGACCGCAACCCATAGACCCAAATCTCATCATAATAGGTCTCGGTGGCATCCAGGGCTTCTTTTCGGTCCCATTCAGCGGCCAGCACTTCGGGCTCGTCTAACACGTCACGCAAGCCTAGGACGATCTGGGTTCGTTTGGTTTTCACAAGGCAGTCCAGCGTTGGCAATAGTTCCCCGCGAAATCCGGTGGGTTCTTTGTCAACGATCAGAACATCAGGATCGAATTGCTGAACGGCAGTTTGGATAAGGCCCGAGCGCAACTCCGTCACGTCTTCAATCCCCATCCCCATCGTCTGCGAGGCATAAGACCCGTCGGCGCGCTTGGTCACCCCCGGCAGGCGTACGTGATCGACGCGACGGGGAAAGGTGAAGCGGCCTGCAACTGGAGACCCGGTCAAGATCAACGCCGAAGCCGAAGGATCAGCCTGAGTTATTGCAGCTGCCAAAGCACGGGATCTGCGCAAATGCCCCAATCCGAACGTATCATGGCTGTAGAACAGGATGCGAGGCGCACGGCCGGTTTTGTCGTTTTGTTTTCCTAGGCTCATTCTTTCGCCCGTATTAGTGTCTGAGTGCAACTCCGCGCGCTTGCACGTCTATCGTATTTGTTTTTCGGCTGCTTGTAAAAAACGCTGCTTTGACCTGCCGAAACCGACAAACATGGCGATTTGGCTACATGTTGTAGATCCTTTCTGTGGTTCGCCGTGTTTTCCACCAATAGATACAACCATCTAAGCGGTGCAACGCACCGCGCTCCTCATATTCAGTTTTTGTCAGATTGAAAACCGTCGATACGTGCCCATTGTACCGCGCACCCAGTAAAAAACCGTTCCCGAAAACAAGCGGTTGATGATTTGAACACGCAAACGTGCTTTTGTATTGTGCGTTGCAAATGTCGAACTGGATAGAATCCCCCATGAAACCAAGATTTGGTGCCATCCTTGCCCTGTTGATCTGGGCGACCACTTTGGTGTTTGCAGTCGGGGCCACAGCGCAGACCTCGCTTATACCCGGTTATACAACGAATTCTGATACTGCGGCATCTACGACCGAAGAGGGCGACCTGGCTACTGCCATCCGGTCGGCCACCGAGGCCGGAGCCAGTGTCATCGTTATCGACAGTGCGGGCAAAGTCGTGTCTTCGGGTCAACAAACAGTAGCGGCTGACGGTGCGGGCCCTACAGACCCGATGTCTGATGGCTCTCAACTTATGAAAGCGCAGGAGAGGTTCTCTAAGTTCCGCGAGTCGATGCAATCCCGGCTCGAGGCGCTTCCCTATTCGATCTTCGAGGTCAAATACGTCCTGCGTCAGACCAGCCCCGATGGTCGGATACAGACCTATGTCGAGGTGCTGTTCTGGAACATCCTGTTCCTGCTGCTGGGGCGTTGGCTCTCAACCGAGATTTACGGCAAGCGCATTGCCAAAGGGATTGTCGTCGCGCGGTCCAAGGAAAACCCGCAAGGTTATCGCGAAAAAATGCCGTTTCTGGTGTTCCGCTTCCTTATGGGGATCGGGGGCACGATCTTTGCCATGCTGATGGCCCTGATCGTCGGGTTCCTGTTCTTTGGCGAGGCTGAGGACATCTCGATCCAGTTCACGGTAACCGCGATTTTCGCGGCCTTCTTCCTGTCGCGCACGGTATCTGATCTTTGGCGCATGGTACTGTCACCTTATCTCAGCCAGTATCGGCTGCCGCCCTTTTCTGACCGGGACGCCAAGCGGCTTTACATCTGGGCTTCGGCGATTGCGACCTATGATATCTCGGTCGTAATGTTCTCGACCTGGGTCGCGGATTTCGGGTTGAACTACAACGTCTATGCAATGGTCTATGGCGGCCTGACTATGCTGGGCGCGTTCGGCAATGTTCTGATGATCCTGTTCAACGGCCGCGCAATTTCCAATGCCATCCGGGGCGGGCGAGCCAAAGAACAAGTGTCATGGATACTGCGCTTTATCTCGTTGGCGTGGGCGCCAGTTTTGATCCTGTATATCGTTTTCAGCTGGTTCAAACTGGCAGTTGATCTGGTGCTGGAGAATGAAAACTCGATCCCCATCGTTGCCAGCAGCTATGCCATCTTCATGTCGGTCGTGATTGCTTATGGCGCAATGAACTATCTGCTCGAGCGGTATTTTGACCGAAACCGTCAGATAGAAGAAATGAACGCCGAGGGTGAGGTCAGCCCAGTGGAGGAGGTTATAGAGACACCTCTGGCCGAAAAACGCGCGCATTCCATCGTGACGTACGAAGATCTGGCCCGCCGTGTTGCGGGTATCCTGGCCTTTGTGGTGGGCCTTTATGCGCTGGTTGTCATTTGGAACCCGGATGCCAGCTGGAGCGAGGAGCTGCCCATCGAACGGTTCCTGGATGTGATGGTCATCATGTTCATCGGCTATATCCTGTTCCATTTCTTCCGCATCTGGATCGACACGAAGATCGCAGAAGAGATTGACGATGGCGGGGCCGAGGCCGAGTTGGGGGATGAAGGCGGTGAAGGTGGGCAGAGCCGCCTTGCCACCTTGCTACCCCTGTTCCGGGGGGCCATTTTGGCTGTGGTCGTTGTCACCATTGTCCTGATCGCACTGATGGAGCTGGGCATAAATGTCAGCCCGCTATTTGCTGGCGCGGGTGTCGTTGGTCTGGCCGTGGGGTTCGGCTCTCAGACCCTTGTGCGGGATATCTTTTCGGGGGCATTCTTCCTGATGGATGATGCGTTCCGCAAAGGGGAATATATCGACATTGGCGATGTGAAGGGCACGGTCGAGAAAATCTCGGTCCGGTCGTTCCAGTTGCGCCACCACTTGGGTGCGCTGAACACCATTCCATTTGGCGAGATCAAAGTGCTGACGAACTATTCTCGTGACTGGGTGATTATGAAGCTGCCCTTGCGGGTGACCTATGACACCGATGTCGAGAAGGTGCGCAAGCTGATCAAGAAGTTGGGACAGCAATTGCTGAGCGATCCGGTTATCGGCGACAATTTCATCCAACCGCTCAAGTCACAGGGTGTGATCGAGATGCAGGATTCAGCGATGATCATCCGCGTCAAGTTTATGACCAAGCCTGGCGATCAGTGGCTGGTGCGCAAGAAGGTTTATCAGGAAATCCGCGAACTGTTCGCGCGCGAAGGTATCCGGTTTGCGCACCGCGAAGTGACGGTGCGTCTGGCCGATGAGAAAGCACCCGAAGACCTGACACCGAAACAGCGCGAGGCAGTAACGGGCGCTGTGCAGGCCGCGATTGACGAGGACTATCTGGACGATATCGGCCCCGGCGGAGGGGATGACAGGTAAGACGCGCTCCCGCCCCTTTGGGCCGCGTTTCTGATGAAACGCATCCAAAAGCGTTGGGCCGGGCCGCGCGTGCCGCGCGGCGAGCGCGCTAGGTTTCGAGCGTAGGCCAAATGGGGTCGGATGTGCCCAGCTTGGATGCGGGCCGGGCCCAGATCATTTCGGTGTCACCCACGCGCAGGGCCGGCTTGAGGCGATGGCCGACACCCCAGTCGGATTTCTCAGGGGCCTGCGCATAATCGGTTGGTTTAGCTTGAGTGATGTCCGTTGTCGTTTCCGTCTTACCCAACACGGTCAGCAACTCGGCCGTTCGGGCCAGAGACAGGCGCGCTTGCATGATCGAATTGCCCAAGGCGGCCTCTGACAACGCCGACAGCGCTGCGGCCGCCATCAAATACCCAGTCGCGTGATCCAACGCCTGAACCGGCAGCGGCGTTGGTTTATCTGCTTTGGCCCAGCTGCGCCCGGCATCCGCGATGCCCGCGCTCATCTGCACAAGGCTGTCAAAACCGCGCCGATTGGACCAAGGTCCCTGCCAGCCATAGGCATTCAAGGTGACTTCGATGCGGTTGGGCGCAAGCTCGTCCCGTTTTGCTTGTGTCAGCCCCAGGGCATCCAGGGCACCGGGGCGATAACCGTGGACGAACACATCCGCCTCAGACAGCAATTCCTGCAATGTCTCAATTCCGGCGGGTGACTTTAGATCCAGATAGGCACAGTGTTTGCCCAGCGAGACATCCGGGATCACGCCGGGTTCGTCCCAGCCGGGCGGATCAATGCGCAAAACCTCGGCCCCGAGCGCGGCCAGAGTGCGGGTGGCAATGGGGCCAGCCAGAACGCGGGTCAGGTCCAGAACGCGCAGGCCCAGAAGTGGCCGTTTGGCCGTGGCCTCTGGACGGTCGCGCAGCGTGATCTGGCGGGGGTTGTGCCAGCCGATCAACGGATCACGCGACACCGCCCGGCCTTGGGGATGTTCCAGCCATTCGGCCCTGCTGCGCATTGCGGCGGTGGCGCCACCCTCGGCCACGATGGCGGTTTCCAGATCGGCGATAGCCCATGTCTTGACTGCCTGCGCGACGGCATCGCGGTCCGCATCGACCTTGAGCACGTTCAAGGCGGCCAGCCGGTGGCGGGCCAGGTTCGTATGCAGCCTGATCCATCCGTCGGCGGCTTGGTAGTCCCCGGCGATGGCATCCCAGAGGCTCGGCATCTCCCACCCTTCGGGCTTGAAGGAAAACCCGTACCACAGGGAAGCCAGCCGGTGATCAACCGTGACCTCAGGGGCGTTGGGCGTAAGGTTCAGGGCAACGATCAAGCGGGCCAGTTCTTGCCCCACGGCGGCAAAACTGGCGGTGGCCAGTTCGGACACGGCAAAAGCGCTGGGCCGCGCCCCGCTGCCGGTCACGCGGTAGCTGTCGGAAGCGGGAAGCGCTGAGAGCAGGGTCATTGCTGATAGGGGTCGAGACTGTCACGCAGCCCGTCGCCAAGGAAGTTGAAGGCCAGCACCACCACGATGATCGGCAGCATCGGGATTGCCGTCCACGGGTAAATCTCGATCGAGGCGAGGTTCTGGGCATCGTTCAACATCACGCCCCAACTGACGGCCGGAGCCCGCAGGCCGAGGCCCAGGAAAGACAGCGCTGTTTCTCCCAGGATCATTGCAGGGATCGACAGGGTGGCCGAAGCGATGAGGTGGGACATGAAGTTCGGCAGCAGGTGCTTGCGGATCACGCGGCCCGAACTTGCGCCCATCATCTCGGCAGCGCGTACGTATTCTTCTTCACGCAGCGACAGGAACTTGGCGCGCACGGATCGCGCCAGGCCAGGCCAGTCTAATATCCCGAGGATGATCGAGATGATGAAGAACACAGCCACTGGGCTCCAATTCGAGGGCACCGCCGCGGACAAAGCCAGCCACAACGGCAGTTCGGGCAGTGACCGCAGAATCTCGATAACACGGTTGATGACCCAGTCGATCTTGCCGCCGAAATAGCCCGCCATCGACCCGAACAGGATGCCCAGGAAGAACGACACCGAGATACCGATCAGGCCCACGGTCAGCGACAGTTGCGCGCCATAGAGAATGCGGCTGAAGACATCCCGACCCAGACGGTCGGACCCCCACAGGAACAGCGTTGCCCCTTCGGGCGCACAAAACAAATGCGTGTCCGACTTGATCAGCCCCGCCAGCCTGTACTCCGCCCCTTCACAGAAGAACTGGAGCGGGCGCGGATCGCTGGTGTCGGTCACGGCTTTCCACTGGAAGGTCTCAAGATCGGCCTCGATCACTGTCGGGTAGACAAACGGACCGACGAATTCGCCTTCGTGGAACCAGTTGATGCTTTGGGGCGGGGCATAAAGATGCTCGTCATTGCGTTCATTCGCACCATAGGGGGCAATGAACCCGGCAAAGGGCAGCATCAGGTAGCACAGCAGCAGGAAGATGCCCGAAAGCAAGCCCAGTTTGTGGGTGCGGAATTTGCGCCAGACCAGCAGCCAGTTGGGGGCGTCCAGATCGGCGCGCTCAAGCTGTTGCAGGGCGGCTTCGGGATCGAAGGGGGCGTCGTCGACATAGCGACCGTCGGATCGTTTGCTCATGCTTCGCGCCCCTCATACCGGATACGCGGGTCCAGCATGACCAGCAAGATGTCTGAGATCATGGTCCCAATCAGCGTCAGCAGGGCCACAAACATCAGGATGAAGGCTGACAGGAACTGATCCTGTGTCTTCAGCGCGGTGAGCAAGGTTGGGCCGATTGTTTGCAGCCCCAGCACCACCGAGACCAGAACCGACCCCGATACCATAGAGGGCAGCAGGTTGCCGATATCGGCCACAAACGGGTTGAAGGCCACGCGCAGGGGATACTTGGTCAACATCCGCGACGGAGCCATACCCTTCGCGATGGCGGTTTCCACATAGGGTTTGCCCAGCTCGTCCAGCATGTTCGCGCGTAGCCGCTGCATCATCGCGGATGCCCCCGAGGTGCCGATCACGAAGGTTGGAACAATCAGGTGGAGCAGGATGGATTTTAGCTTGTCCCAGCTCATCGGCTGCCCTTCGTAGACCGGATCCATCAAACCCCCGATGGGTAGGTTGAAATACTGGTGGCCGTAGTAGAACAGGATCAGGGCCAGCAGGAAGTTCGGGGTGGCCAGGCCCAGATACCCTACGAAAGCCGAGGTATAGTCGATCCAGGTCCGTGACCGCGCCGCCGCTAGCACGCCCAGCGGCAGGGCGACGGCATAAACAAACAAGATCGCGGCAAGGTTCACCACGACGGTCAGCCATAGGGTGTCGCCCACGATCTCGGCTACGGGACGATCGAACTCGAAGGACCAGCCGTAGTTGCCTTGTATCAGACCTTCAAACCCATGTGGTCCGGGCCAGAACCCCATCCAGATCAGGTATTGTTCCCACATCGGACGGTCCAGAGCGTATTCTGTGCGTAGAAATTCCGCCTTGGCTACACCAGCAGACTGACCCGATGCCTGAAGTTCTGCGATCTGGTTGCTGAGATAGTCTCCGGGCGGCAGGTTGATGATCACGAAGATCAGCACTGACACAACAAGCAGCGTCAGCAGCATCGTGAAAAAGCGATACACCACGTAGCGCAGCATTACCATTTAGCTGCTCCTGTCAGTCGGCGAAGAAGAACTCGTCGGGTCGGTGAATGCCAAAATGCGCGCCGGGTTCCCATGCCCACATGGCCTGTTCGGGTACGTTGCGCAGACGGTTCGATACTACGACGGGTTGTGGGGCACCATTCAGGATACCAATCGCATAAAGCTGGTCAGCGTGGATCTTCAGCATCTCGGTCCAGACGGCTTTGCGCTCATCATCCGTGGTCGCGATTTCCCAGTCATGAGCCAGTTCCATCAGCCGTGCGGCTTCAGGCATATCAGGGGCTTCCCCTACATCACCGCCGGTTTGATAATATTGACCCCATTTCGGCCAAGCCAGAAACACCTGATCCGTTGGGGCCAGATAGGCAGGTGATGTGTGGGCTTGCGGAATGCCGTCATCCCAGCCGAACCAGACCGAGGCCATGGTGTTGCCCGCAAAAACCCGGTTGCGCAGGATGTCGCGGTCCAGTGGGCGCATTACCAGATCAACACCAATCTCACGCCATGTATCTGTCACGATCTGCAGGGCATTCTCGACTTCCTGACGCTCGCCTGCGGTTTCGATGATCAGCTCCATCGGGCGACCGTCAGGCAGAAGGCGAACACCGTTCTTGTCGCGTTGGGTCAGCCCGGCTTCATCCAGCAATGCGTTGGCCTTGTCGATATCATACTGCGCCCAGGCCTTGGCGTTTTCTTCGTTGTAGAAAGGAGAGGCCGGCAGGACCGACATCGCGCCCGGCTGAGCCAGTTTGAAATATAGCGCCTGATTTATCGTCTTGCGGTCGATGGCCAGCGAAAGCGCGCGCCGCACGCGCACGTCACGCAGTACATCACGCCAGCCTTCATCGGCATAGTTCAAGTTGGGATAAATCGCGATCTGGGACGCAACACCAGTTTTCCAAAGCAGTGTCTTGTAGTCCCCGCCGGCTTCACCTTTTTTCAGGATCGACGCATCCCGGAACGCCAGCCCGCGACCTTGAAGATCGGTCTCGCCCGCGTTGGTTTTTGCGGCAACCAGACCGGGGGCCACGATCTCCATCTCGACCACGTCGATATAGGGCAGTTGGACGCCCCTGCTGTCGATGCGGTGGTAGTAAGGATTGCGCACGAAATTGTGCCGGATCTTTTTACCTGAGCTAGCGTTCAGCCAGGGTTGCAGCGTCGGCAACTCGTGATTGTCAAACTTATAGAGGTTGTCGAGTTTGTTGTGCAGTGCAGCCCAGCTTTTGACGCGGGCGTCCTCGACGTTAAAGGCCAGCTCCTCCGCATCTGCGAACTTCTCGTGATATTGTTTCAAAAACTCAGATGGGCGGTAGATAAACGGCGGGCGGGCCTGAGCAAGCGACTGCAGGAAATCCGGGTTTGGGTCTTC
The DNA here is from genome assembly GCF_017743815.1 of Ruegeria sp. R8_1. Taxonomy (NCBI): domain Bacteria; kingdom Pseudomonadati; phylum Pseudomonadota; class Alphaproteobacteria; order Rhodobacterales; family Roseobacteraceae; genus Ruegeria; species Ruegeria sp. R8_1. The sequence continues at coordinate 32,587 of NZ_JAGHRL010000001.1, forward strand.
CCATTCAAAAACAACGGTCGTTTCATCCGGGAAGGTGACGGTCGGGGTTTTGCCTTCGACGATCAGAAAATCCGGTGGTCCCGACGGGCTGAGCAATTCATTGTTTGCCACGTCCTCCCACCAATACCGGAAATCCTCGGAGGTGAAGGGGGATCCATCCGACCATTTGTGGCCTTCGCGTAGGTTCAGAGTGAATTTCCGGTTGTCTTCAGTGTCAAAGGATTCCAGCAGATCGGGTACGATTTCGTAGTTCTCATCAAAGCCCACCAACCGGGCGTAGCCGTAGACGACCATCTGCCGGATGTCCTTCGAACGGGTAACCATGGTTCGCAGGGTTCCTCCCGGAGTGCCGAATTCACGCCCCTTGGCGTTCAGATCGACGATCAGTGGTTCGGCGGGTAGGCGTTCTTGCACAGGGGGGAGGTTTCCGGCAGCCACTTCGGCTTGCCAGAAAGCGCTTTCCTGCGGGGTGGGTGTCTCGGCCGTGGCGGGCGGAAACCAAAGCGCAGACAGGGCGGCTGCCAGGATCAGGGGGCGAGTGGTCTTAAACATGGCATCGTACCTTATGGCCGGGCTCCATCTCTACCAAAGAAGGTATCACGGAGTCCGTAAATCGGAAGGCGTCTTCCCAACTGTCGGGGGAACCGGCGCCCAAAGCAACCAAATTCAGGTCAATGGGCCGGTTGATGTCGGGTTCCGGTTGAGCAGCGATCAACGCCTTTGTGTATGGGTGGTGCGGGTTGTAGAACAGGGTCTCGGGCGGCGCTTGTTCCACCACAAGACCCCGGCGCATCACCGCAACTTCGTCGGCAATGCGGGCCACGACGGCAAGGTCGTGAGAAATAAAGAAGTAAGACAGGTTCAGGCTATCCTGCAGGTTTTCCAGCAAGGTCAGGATCTGCTCTTGTACAGAAACGTCCAATGCCGAGGTCGGCTCGTCGCAGACAATCAGCTGTGGGTCCAGCATCATTGCCCGTGCGATCGACAGACGCTGTCTCTGGCCGCCCGAGAACGCGTGCGGGTAGCGCTTTAGCATGTCGGCATTCAGACCAACGCGTTTCAACATGTCTGCCGCTTTGTCACGTTGTTCAGCTGGTGAGCCGATATTGTGAATCTCAAGCGGCTCGGTCATGGCGTCCTGAATGCGCATGCGCGGGCTGAGTGAGCTGTAGGGGTCTTGAAACACCATCTGAGCCTTGCGCTGAAAGGATGTGCGCTGGGCGCGGGTCATTTTGTGGACCGTGATCGGATCATCGTGCGGTGCAGTGCGAAACAATACCTCGCCGCCCGGATCCGGGGGCTCGGCCCCTAGCGCGATGCGGGCAGCGGTGGTTTTGCCTGATCCGCTTTCACCGACGACGGCCAGTGTCTTGCCGCGCGCCAAGTTCAGATCGACCCCCCTGCAGGCATGGATCATGCGGTCGCCCTGCCACCCCTTGCTGGAGCGCATCGTATAGGTTTTGGACACATCCTTCATTTGAAGGATCAGGTCCTCATGGGGCATGGGCAACCCAACTGCGTCCTTGTCAGGAATCGCGGGCGCGGCGTCGAACAATTGCTGCGTGTATGGATGCGCTGGCGCGGTCAGAATTGGCGCAGCAGCGCCGGATTCCATGACGCGGCCTTTGTGCATGACGACCACTTGTTCGGCCATGTTCGCCACCACGCCCAGATCGTGTGTCACAAGAATAAGCGCCATGCCCGTCTCGCGCTGCAGCTCCTTGATTAGCCCCAGCACCTGCGCCTGAGTGGTCACGTCCAACGCGGTGGTCGGCTCATCTGCGATCAACAGCTCTGGCTTGGCGACCATCGCCATCGCGATCATCGCGCGTTGCCGCATCCCGCCGGACAGCTCGAACGGATAAGAATCATAGGCGCGCTGCGGGTCGGGGAATCCCACGCGTTCGAATTGGGTCAGAACCTCTTTGCGGGCTTGCGCCTCGGATGCGCCGCGATGCAACCACAGAACTTCGCTGACCTGATTGCCGATCTTGTGCAGCGGCGACAGCGACCGCATCGGTTCCTGAAAGATCATCGAGACCCGATTGCCGCGAATGCCGCGCATCTGGCGTTCACTGATTGCCGTTAGGTCTTCCAAGCCTTTGGAATCATTAAGAGTAATGGTTCCACTGCGAATTTGCGCCGTGCGTGGAAGAATCCGAAGTGCTGCGCGGCACGAGATGGTTTTGCCAGAGCCGGACTCGCCCACCAGTGCCAAAGTCTGCCCGGCCTCGACGTCAAAACTGACACCTTGAACAACGGCCTCACTAGCACCGAACCCGATGCTAAGATCCCTGACAGACAACAACGCAGTCATGCGGGTTTTCCACCCGTTCGGCCGTCACTCGGCATAGGCTTGATCAACTCCCCGTGTTTTTTGACGCAGTTTCGCGCGGTTGCCCCTGTTTAGTCAAACCCGTTCTTGTGTTGAAATGTCGCGGAAATATGAAACTGCGGCGAAATTGCCTACACAAACCCTTGATGATTTGTCATCACAGGTGGTGTCGTTGCCTTGTTATGCGTCGGCAACTATCAAGGAGAGATTTCCCAGTGTCCGATCCCCAAAGTCGTCTTGATCTGTTTATCGACCGTATGGTCTCGCAAAGGGCTTGTCTGGACTTTGCCATTGACCAGACCCAGGACATGCCGGGACCGGTGTTCGAATTGGGGTTGGGCAATGGTCGCACCTATCATCACATGGTGCAGTATGTGCGGAACCGACCGGTCTATGTGTTCGAACGCGCGGTCGCGTCACACCCGGACTCGACGCCTCCGGACGATCTGGTGATTCTGGGAGATGTCCGCGAGACGTTGCCGGCATCGCTGGACCGTTTTGGCGCAACCGCCAGCCTGATTCATGCTGACCTTGGCGGGCATAACCGCGAAAAGAACGACGCTTTTGCACGGTTTGTATCCCCTCTGATCGAGCCGTTGCTGGCCGAGGGCGGACTGATGGTGTCTAGTGACCGCATGTATTTTGACGGATTGACCGAGTTGCCTTTGCCCGACGGGGCCGTCGCGGGGCGCTGTTTCGTCTATCGCCGCTGAAGGGGATGCCAATGCTGTTTTATGATTGCTCGACCGCACCTAATCCGCGCCGTGCGCGGATGTTCATAGCTGAAAAAGGGCTTGAAATTGAAACGCGTGACATCTCGATCGCCAAAGGCGAGCAGTTGAGCAACGAATTCCTTGCGGTCAATCCGAATGGCACTATCCCCGTACTGGTCACAGATGAGGGGACCGCGTTGACCGAAAACCTTGGCATCGCGGCATACCTCGAAGCTCGCTTCCCCGAGCCGCCACTGATGGGGCGTACCTCTGACGAAAAGGGGTTGGTTCTGATGTGGAACAGTATTGTCGAGCAGCAAGGCGGTGCGCCGGTTGCCGAGGCGCTGCGCAATACCCATCCTGTTTTCGAAGGTCGCGCGATTCCCGGCCCGGCGAATTATGCGCAAATCCCGGAATTGGCCCAGCGCGGGATCGAAAGGGTGAGGCGATTCCTCGACATGCTCGAAGGGCGCTTAGCGGAAAGTGCCTATGTCGCAGGCCCGGAGTTTACCCTGGCTGATATCTCGGCCTTTGTATTTGTAGATTTTGCCCGCGTCATAAAAATGCGGATTCCGCAAGAAAACAAAGCGACTCAGGCATGGTTCGATAAGGTCGCAGCGCGCGCCAGCGCCCAACTTTAATTTCGTTGAATTCAATCAACACAATTCGTCGTCACGAACTGTACATAAATGTCTAGACAGAAGTGAACAGTGCGTCTAGCGTCCCGTTTAAGTCATGCAGGGGAGAGCGGGATGAAGTCTCAGTATCGCGTTGTGGTTATCGGAGGCGGGGTCGTAGGCGCTTCGGTTTTGTATCATCTGGCCAAGTTCGGCTGGTCGGATGTGGTGATGCTGGAACGGCGGCGGTTGGCCTCGGGGTCGTCGTGGCATGCGGCGGGCGGTATCCATGCGTTGAACGCCGATCCCAACATGGCGGCGTTGCAGGCCTACACGATCGACCTGCTGAGTGAGATCGAGAAAGAGTCCGGTCAGAATATCGGCCTGCACATGACGGGTGGTCTGACCTTGGCGGGTACGCCCGAACGGTGGGAGTGGTTGCAGGCCAACTACCGCATCTTCCAGTCGATCGGAATTGATGATTGCGAATTGCTGTCGCCGGAAGAGGCGCAAAAACGCTGCCCGATCATGTCCACCGATGGCGTCTTGGGCGCGATGTGGGCAGATCGCGAAGGCTATATCGACACGACCGGTACGGTTCAGGCCTACGCGACGGCGGCGAAAAAGCGCGGTGCGGAATACTATGAGGAAACCAAGGTCGAGAGCCTGACGCAGACGGCCGATGGGTGGGAGGTTGTGACCGACAAGGGCACGATCACCTGCGAGCATGTGGTCAACGCAGCGGGTCTGTGGGCCAAACAGGTCGGGCGCATGGCTGGGGTTGAATTGCCGGTCTCGCCGCTGAAACACCACTACCTGATCACCGACACGGTGCCCGAGGTCGCGCAAGCGGATTTTGAGATGCCGATGACCGTGGACCTAGAAGGCTTCACCTATATGCGGCAGGATCAGAAGGGTGTTCTTGTCGGTATCTACGAGGTCGAGCACGAACACTGGGCCATGGACGGCGCGCCTTGGAACTACGGCGAGGAACTGTTTCAAGAACAGCTGGACCGGATTGAAAATGAGCTGACGCTGGGTTTCGAACGCTACCCCTCGATCCAGAATGTTGGCATCAAGACATGGGTGAACGGCGCGTTTACCTTTGCGCCAGATGGCAACCCTCTGGTCGGGCCGGTGCCGGGCAAACGTGGTTATTGGTCAGCCTGTGCGGTGATGGCCGGGTTCCTGCAGGGCGGCGGCGTTGGCAAGACGCTGGCCGAGTGGATGATCCATGGCGAGCCTGAGGCGGATGCGTGGCCGATGGATGTGGCGCGGTTCGGGGATTTTGCTCAGAATAAGCGTTACATCCGTGAGACCACGGGGCAGTTCTATTCCCGCCGCTTCGTGATGACCTATCCGAACGAGCAACTGCCTGCGGGGCGTCCTCTGAAAATGGCCCCGGCGCATGATGCGATGACCGAGGCTGGGTGTAAATGGGGCGTCAGCTGGGATCTGGAGGTGCCGCTCTATTTTGCGCCGAAAGGGTTCGAGGAAACACCAACGCTGAAACGGTCAAACGCGCATGACATCGTGGCTGAGGAGTGCAAGGTGATCCGCGAGGGTGTCGGTTTGATGGATATTACCGGCTTCTCGCGGTTCGAAGTCAGCGGTCCTAACGCGCAGGTTTGGCTGGACAGGGTGATGGCCTCGAAACTGCCTGCGCCGGGGCGTGCCAAGCTGGCCCCGATGCTGGGTGAGAACGGGCGGCTGAAGGGTGACCTGACCGTGCTGAACTGGGGCGACGGGACGTGGTGGATCATGGGCAGCTATTACCTGCGCGCCTGGCACATGCGGTGGTTCGATGACCACATGATTGACGGTGTCTCGGTCCGCGATCTGGGCGAAGAATATTGCGGCTTCGCCGTGGTTGGCCCGAAATCGCAGGCGGTGGTCGAGAAGCTGGCCGAGCAGGATATCTCGGGTCTGAAATTCATGGGCTGCGGCGAGTTCGATATCGGTCTGGTCCGCGCCCGTGTGGCCCGAATGTCGGTAACAGGCGAGAAAGGATACGAGATCAACTGCCGTTATGGAGATCACATCAAACTGCGTCGGATTTTGCTGGAAGCCGGGGCCGACGAAGGCATCCGCGAATGTGGCTTCAACGCGATGCTGTCCACGCGGCTTGAAAAGAGCTTTGGCATCTGGTCGGCGGAATTCACTCAGCTTTATACGCCGGGGATGACCGGAATGGATCGCTGGATTGACTGGGATAAATCCTTTGTCGGCAAAGAGGCTGCCTTGGCGGAACGCGATGGCAACGGACCGGCGCAAGTTCAGGTCACGCTGGAGGTCGACGCATTGGACGCAGACGCCAGCGGGTACGAGCCCATCTGGGCGGACGGCGAACGCGTGGGCTTTGTGACCTCGGGCGGGTACGGCCACTATACCGGCAAATCGCTGGCAATGGCGCTGGTCAACCGGGACAAGGCCGAGCCGGGGACCGAATTGTCAGTGCATGTGGTCGGCGTCGAACGTTCCGCACGGATCGTTTCGCCGTCGCCTTATGACCCGCAGGGCAAAGCGATGCGGGGCTGATCATGGAGACGCAACGCGGCAGGCGCAGGCGGGGACGGGGGGCCGAGGCCGCCCCCGCACCCAAACGGGATGTGAATTACCGCCAGCTCAAAAACCCGTTTCCGCCGATGGAGGTATTCTCGGCGGATCAGATCGAGGACATGCATGCCTCGGCCATGCGGTTGCTGCAGGAACTTGGCATCAAGGTACTGCTGCCCGAAGCGCGCAGGCTGTACGCCAAGGCCGGGGCAAAGGTCGATGAAGACACCGAGATGGTGTTTATCGGCAAGGATATGGTCGAGGCCGCCGTCGCCTCGGCCCCCAAATCCATCGCTTGCCGGGCAGGGGCGCGGCATCGGGATTTCACGCTGGAACTGGGATCTTTGGTCTTTCAACCTGGTGCTGCGGCCCCCAACGCCACCGACCTTGAACGCGGGCGGCGGCCGGGATCGGGACGCGACTATCTGGAATTCCTGAAGCTCACCCATCATTTCGACGTGTTCCAGATGATCTCGCCCCTGGTCGAACCGCAGGACGTGCCGACCAACGTGCGCCATTATTTCACCACCCGCGCGCAGATGGAGCTGACGGACAAGTTCCCGTTCTTGTTCTCGCGCGGGACACCGCAGGTGATGGATTGCTTTCAGATGCTGGCCGCCGCGCGGGGGCTGTCGGATGATGCATTCCGCGCGGATGCGCATTGTTATACGATCATCAACACCAACAGCCCGCGCACACTGGATATTCCGATGGCGCAAGGGTTGATCGACTTTGCGCGGCACGGCCAGATCTCGATCATCACGCCGTTTACCCTGATGGGCGCGATGGCTCCGATCACCGTGGCGGGCGCGATCACTCTGTCCCATGCCGAGGCGCTGGCCGCGCTGACCCTGACGCAGCTTGCCAATCCCGGCGCGCCGGTCTGTTACGGGACGTTCACCAGCAATGTGGACATGAAATCGGGCGCGCCTGCCTTTGGGACGCCCTCGCATTTTCAGGCGTCCTTGGCAGCGGGGCAGTTGGCGCGGCATCTGGGCCTTCCGTGGCGGTCGGCTGCGGGGTCGGCCTCGAACATCAACGATGTGCAGGCTGCGAATGAAAACCAGTTCGGTCTTTGGGGCTGTCTGATGGCCGGTGCGACGGTGATCATCCACTCGGCCGGGTGGCTTGAGGGCGGGTTGACGGTATCCTACGAAAAACTCGTGAGCGATGCGGAAGTGCTGAACATGGTGGCCGAGCTGTGCAATGGCGCGCAGGCTGGCGCGTCCGAGATCGGGTTCGATAGTGCCCTGCGCGAGGTCGACCCAAGTGGGCATTTCTTCGCCACCAGTCAGACGATGGAGCGTTACAATACCGAATTCTACCAACCCCATCTGCACGACTATGCCAATTTCGGCACATGGACCGAGCGCGGGTCTGTCGATGCCAACCATCGCGCGACCGGGGTCTGGAAGGACATCCTTGCCAATTTCGAATCCCCCGTTCAGAACTCGGATCGGCTGGGCGATCTGCACGACTTTATTGCCCGACGCACAGAGGAGGGCGGCGCGCCGCCCGAGAGTTGAATGAGCAAGCCGATCCTGCACCGCGACGACCCCGAGGCCGAGCCTCTGGTCGGCAATATCAAGGTCACGCGCGACGACTGGTTGAACGTGGCAATGGACGTTCTGATCTCGGACGGGATCGACCAGATCAAGGTGCTGAACCTGGCCGAGCGGATGGCGGTGTCGCGGTCTTCGTTCTATTGGTATTTCAAATCGCGGCAAGAGCTGCTGGACGCTTTGCTGGCACGCTGGCAGGCGACCAACACCGCCGGGTTGATCCGTCAGGCCGAGGCCCCGGCAGACACGATCACGGGCGCGGTGTGCAATGTGCATCGCTGTGTGGTGAATACCGACCTGTTCGACACCGCGCTGGATTTCGCCATCCGCGACTGGGCGCGCAAATCGGGCAAGGTGCGCCGTGCGCTGGATCAGTCGGATGCGCGGCGGCTTGAGGCGCTGCACGCCATGTTCGTGCGCTATGGCTATCCCGAGGTCGAGGCCGAGACCCGAGCCCGCGTACTGTATTACATGCAGATCGGCTACGATCTTGCGCAACTGAATGAACCCATGTCTGTGCGGATCGCCATGGTACCGCACTATTTGTTTGTTTTCACCGGGGTCGAACCTCGCCGTGAAGAGATCGAGGAATTCAGCGCCTATTCCCGGCGCTATTGGAAAGGAGACCCGGCATGAGCCAGCCAGACGCAATCATCATCGGAACCGGCGTGATCGGCGCGGCCATCGCGTTCGAGATGGCAAAGGCAGGGTGGAAAACCTTGTCGCTGGACAGAAATACGCAGGTTGGGCATGGCTCGACCGCCGGTTCCTGCGCGATCATCCGGATGCACTATTCGACCTTTGATGGCACGGCCTTTGCGTGGGAAGGCTACCACTACTGGCGCGATTGGGCGGACTATCTAGGGTTGCCGGAAGACGCCAACCTGGCGCAGTTCCGCGAAACCGGGTGTTTGGTCATGAAGACCGAAGCCAACGGAATGCTGGAAAAACACATGGTCAACAGCGCGGATCTGGATTGCCCGTTCGAGGAATGGACGCCCGAGAAGATCACCGAACGCCTGCCCGTCTATTCCATGGACAGTTTCACACCGCCCAAACGCATGGACGATCCGGAATTCGGCCAGGCCAACGGGCGCAAGATGCAGGGCGGGGTGTTCTGGCCGCAGGCGGGTTATGTGACCGACCCGGCCCTGTCGGCGCAGAACCTGATGGATGCCGCCAAACAGCATGGCGCCGAGGTGCGAACAGGGGCCGAGGTGGTTGAAATCCTGACAGAGGACGGGCGCGTGGCTGGGGTCAAGCTGGCCTCGGGAGAGGAGATCCGTGCCAAGGTGGTGGTGAATGTGGCCGGGCCGGGCTCGGCCATCATCAACGGTATGGCGGGGGTGCTGGATGATATGACCATCGAGACGCGCCCTCTTCGGCAAGAGGTCGTGCATGTGCCTGCGCCCGAAGGGTTCGATTTTGAGAATGATGGCACCATCGTCTCGGACAGCGACATTGCGCTGTATTGCCGCCCCGAGCATGGCAACCATATTTTGGTGGGCTCGGAAGACCCTGAATGCGACCCGCATCAGTGGTGTGAAGATGACGTGACCTACAACCGCGATTTCACAGATCAGTGGACCACGCAAGCAATGCGATATGCTCAACGGGTGCCCAGCCTTGGTATCCCGTCCAAAACGCGTGGAGTGGTGGACTTGTATGATGCCTCGACCGACTGGATTCCGATCTATGACAAATCCAGCCTACCGGGGTTCTATATGGCCTGCGGCACAAGCGGGAACCAATACAAGAATGCGCCGATTGCGGGCAAGATGATGGCTGCTCTGATAGACTATGTCGAAGGTGGCGCTGATCATGACGCCCAACCGCTGCAGTTTACGTTGCCCTATATCAACCGCGTGATCGACGTTGGGTTCTATTCCCGGAAGCGCCCGATCAACGAGGAAAGCAGTTTTTCAGTTTTGGGGTAGTTTGACGCGCAAAACGCTCTAACCTTTCTGGGGACTGCAACAAGGCAGGACCCCAAAATGACCGATACTCAGACCCGAGTTTTGATTCTTGGAAGCGCGCCGTCTGCCGTCGCAGCGAAAGATTGGGAGCGTTCGCCATTTACGCACATAGTGGCGATCAACAACGCCTGGCGTATTCGTAATGATTGGGATGTACTGATCCACCCCGAGGACTTCCCGGTCGAGAACAGACCCGCCGCGACGGTTAGCAGCCAATCCATTGTTGGTGCCGCAGACTACGTACCTTTGCAAAACGACTATGGTGGGTTCGTCTATGCGGGCGGCACGATGGCCTTTACCGCAGGGTACTGGGCACTGGCTGCGCTGCGCCCCTCTGTGCTGGCATATTTCGGCTGTGACATGGTGTATCCCAGCGCTGGAAAGACACATTTTTATGGAACCGGGGCGGCCGATCCTTTGCGTGCTGACGTTACGCTTAGGTCACTTGAAGCAAAATCGGCTCGGCTTGGGTTGTTCGGTGCTGCTCAGGGTTGTCGGATCGTGCGGCTTTCCAACGGGGAAAGCAGGCTGGTCTATCCTTCGGTCGCTTCGACATCGCTTGGTTCGGTCGATCTTCCGTGCACGCATGGGATGAGTGCGGCATTGCAGCGTGAAAAAGAGCTGGGTTACTACGTGCCGTCGGGTCGCTATTGGGAGCATTCGGATGCGTTTGACACCGACCGAATAGATGCATTGGACAAGATGTGGCTGTCAGCTTACCGGCCGAGTGCTTTGGGTAAGGTCGCCTAAGCTGCGAATTTCACCCAGGCCCAGACCATCGCGACATAGGTTAGATTGTGCAGGCACTGATCCAGCCCGGCCGCGCGCCAAAAGGCCGCTTGCGTTGGCATTAGTTGCTTTTTGTCGGAATAGCTGGCCTTTGCGAAATCAATATTGAAATGCACGATCCATTCCAGCGCGGCGATGATAAGAATAAACGCCCAAGGCGAGCCAAATAGTAGGAAAACAATGACGGACCCCACAACATGCACTGCCGCATGTTGTGCGCGTCCCATATGAAAATATTCCCCGCGTCCCGCCAGCATTTTCGGCGTTTGGAGGTAATAGTCCGCAAACATATGTTTGATCTGCAATAAGCAGAGCATCAAAAACACTGCGCCTAAATTGGCATGCAAATGAATCCTCCCGACATCGTCCTGATACAAACACTAGGCGGTAACTTGTGGTTGCGCAAATGAACTTGTTCACATTCGGCGAAAATCTGATCAAATTGGAAACTGTTTGCGTCGCTGGCCACGATTGCGGTAAATTCAAACCATTGGATTTGCGACAATGTCGCCAAGATCGGGTCAGTGATCCGCAGCAGGGGCAGGTTCCATAGAACGCACGATTTTCCGCTTTATTTGGAAATACTCCAAACGCGATCAGTTGATCTTGCTGGCCGTGACTGCGACGCTGTTTCCGCTGCTGTACCTGACGCTGGAATTACCAAAACGGATCATCAACGATGCGATCGGGGCCGGAAGCTCGGTGGTGAACGTGATGGGCTATCAGCTGCCGCAGACCACCTTCCTGATCATCCTGTGTTTCGCGTTTCTGGCTGCGGTTCTGGCCCACGGCCTGATGAAAATGCGGATCAACACGATGAAGGGCGTTCTGAGCGAGCGGATGCTGCGTCGTTTCCGGTATCAACTGATCAGCCGCGCGCTGCGCTTTCCCCAACCTTATTTCGAGCGCGTCAGCCAGGGTGAGATGGTCTCGATGATCACCGCCGAAAGCGAGCCGATGGGCGGGCTGATGGGGGACGCGATCAGCCAACCTGTGCTGCAGGCCGGGCAGATGATCACCATCCTGTCTTTCCTGTTTCTGCAAAGTGTCTGGTTCGGCCTTGCCGCGGTTGCCTTGATCCCGGTGCAGGCCTGGTTGATCCCCAAGTTGCAACGTCAGATCAACCTGCTGAATAAAAGCCGGATCCAAGAGGTCCGTATCCTGGCCGCTCAGATTGGGGAAAACGCGGCGGGCGCGTCGACGCTGCGCACGAATGGGGGGTGGCGGTACCGTCGTGCGATGATCTCGGACCAGCTGGGGCGGCTGTTCAGCATCCGTTTCGAGATTTACCAGAAAAAGTTTTTTATGAAGTTCATCAACAACTTCATTTCGCAACTGACGCCGTTCCTGTTTTATCTGGTTGGCGGTTTGCTGGTGCTACAGGGCTCGGTTTCGCTGGGTGCGCTTGTTGCGGCGCTGGCGGCCTACAAGGACCTGAGCTCTCCGTGGAAAGAGCTGCTGACCTACTACAATCAGACTCAGGACATGTCATTGCGCTGGGACGTAGTGGTTGAACGGTTTGCGCCCGCGGGGATGGTTGACGAAAAACTGTTCGAAGGCGAACCAGACAGCACGCCGCGCCTGAACGGCGATATAGCACTGGATCACGTCTCGGTCCGGGATATGGACGGCAATCAGGTTCTTGATGACCTGAACCTGACCTTTCCCGGTGGAAAAACCATCGGCGTCGCGGCCCCCAGCGAAGAAGATCGGCGCGCCCTGGCAGAATTGCTGACGCGCGAGATCATACCTTCGTCCGGGCGGGTTGAAATCGGGGCGGAAAACATGGCCGACCTGCACCAAGGCGTCGTTGCTGCACGAGTTGGATACGCGTCTTCGCGTCCGGTGATGTTTCAAGGCTCGTTGGGCGACAACGTGATGATGCCGATGCGGTTCAAGCCAGTGACGGGCGGAGTTGAAGATCATGACTTTGCAGAGACCCGGCGGGCAGGGAATAGTGACGATCCCTACAGCGCCGAATGGCTTGACCCTTCGCGGGCTGGTGTTGAAAGCGCCGAATCTCTGCGCGACTGGTGGCTGCATCTGATCGACGGCATGGGCTCGGGCGCAGCGCTTTTCCAGCGTGGGGCAGAACAGGTCTTTGAACCGGGCGAACATCAGGATCTGGCCCGGAAGCTTATCGAATTGCGACCCCTTGTACAGCAGGCGGTGCGAGATGCCGGGCTTGAACAGCAGGCCCTGATCTTTGACTGGTGCTGCTACAATCCTGCCTTACCCGTTGCCGAAAACCTGCTGTTCGCGACCCCGCGTGTGCCTGTGACGCAGGACTTGCTGGCCCGCCAACCTGTCTTTTTGGGAGAACTGCGAGAACTGGGCCTGGACGAGACACTGGTCAACCTGACGCGCGATGTGGTGGATATGCTGCGGCAGATCTTTGGTCTGGACGGCACAGACCATCCGCTGTTTCGAAAGCTGGGCCTTGAAGCACAGACTTATGAAAGCGCGATAGAATTGCTGGAGCAGACGCGGGATGAAGGGGTCTCGGGTCTGAATGACGAACAGCTTGCTAACCTGCTTGCCGTTCCCGTTGTGATTTCGGCCGAGCAAATCGGTCCGGCATTTTCAGATGAACTGAAGAACCGCATTCTTGAACTGCGCCACAGTCATTCGCATAAACTGCTTGAGACTTTGCACGATGTGTTTGTGCCATTGAATGCCGAAGAATTTGCGCCCGGCCTGACGGTGATGGAAAATGCGTTGTTCGGCAAGGTCAGCCAGATTGGGGGTGCGCGCTCGGACGAGGTGCGCAAACTGATCGTGGATGTTCTTGACCGCAACGGGGCACGGCCACAGGTGGTCGAATTGATCTATGACGTTCCGGTGGCGCTGGGTGGTCAGAATCTGCCGGCGGTTTTTGCCGAGCCGCTCTCGTTCACGCGCGCGACGATTAAGAAACCGGATATCCTGATTTTGGACAATGCGCTGGCCAGCTATGACATGGCCACGCAGGTGGCGGTCTATAAGAATATCCGATCTTTGCTGCCTGAGACGACCGTCATTTATCTGAACGATCAGTATGACAATCCGGACGTATTCGACATGTATGTCGAAATCCGGCAGGGTCGGGTGGTTTCAGATGAAGGACCTGCGGACGTGGAAGAAGACAGTGCAGCCTCGGCCGACTTGGCGCGCAAGCTGCGCGCGCTTGAGCAGACGCCGCTGTTTTCGGGTCTTGACCGTCGTCAGCTGCGCCTTTTGGCCTTTGGTGCCCGCTGGTTTGATGCCAAGCCCGGCGAGGTTGTGTTCCTCAAGGACGACCAACCCACAGATGGGGCCTATGTGGTGTTGGAAGGCGAAGCGGGTCTGTATCTGCCACAACCTGACGGACCGGATCAGTTGATCACAAAAGTTGGTGCAGGAGCGCTGGTCGGAGAGCTGGGCCTGATCCGCAAAGAGCCGCGCGCACTGAGCATGCTTGCCGAGACGAACCTGTCCTGCCTGCGGATCGGGGAAGAAGAGTTCTTGGCCGTTGTCGAAAACGACGCCGCCACGGCCTTTAAGCTGATGCAGGTGATTGCAGGGTATGTGTCAAACTAGTCTTGCGGTTTACAGAACAGGTCGTAAAGCAAACCAATCATTTGGGCTGTGTTTCCGTCCTGCAACGAATAGTAGATCGTTTTCCCCTCGCGTCGGGTCGACACCAGCCCCTCGCCGCGCAATCGCGCCAGCATCTGGCTGACGGCGGCTTGTCGGATATTCAGCAGGTTCTCAAGCTCACCTACTGATTTCTCACCTTCGCCCAAATGGCAAAGGATCATCAGGCGGCCTTCATGGGCCAGAATTTTCAAGAACGCAGCGGCATGCGCGGCGCTCTCTTGCATATCTGAAAGGGCGCTGTCCTGATCCTGAGCGTCTTTTTCCTTAAGTGTCACGTGGGGGCCTGCTTGCGATAGGGGGTCAAGGTAATATGCCCCAAACCGCAGCAGTTTGTCACCCCTCGGTTGCAGGGGCACCGCCCTGAAACGCATTGCCGTCGACGTAATTGCAGGGCTCTTCCTGCATCTGAAGGTGTAATCCGTCACCCGTGAAAGGATGCGCCCGCGCCAGGTCCTCGTCGACATCGATGCCCAGCCCTGCGGCCGTAGGTGCCGTTACAAAGCCGTTTTCAACGCGCAACGTGCTTTTGATCAGGGCGTCGTGAAATGGGGTCTCGATCGTTTCCAGCAAAAGCAGATTTGGGATCGAAGCCGCCAGATGAATATTCGCGGCCCATTCCACCGGCCCTGCGTATAAGTGCGGAGCCATTTGTACGTTAAAGACCTCGGCCATGGCAGCGACTTTCTTCATTTCCCAGATGCCGCCGGCGCGGCCCAGTGCAGGTTGAAGAATCTCGGCTGCGCCTGCGCGCAGGACGGCTCCGAACTCGGCCTTCGTGGTCATTCGTTCGCCTGTTGCCACAGGAATTCGGACATTGCGGGCAACGCGGGCCATGTCCTCGATCATGTCGGGGGGTGTGGGTTCTTCGAACCAAAGTGGCGAATATGGCTCTAGCGCCTGACCCAGGCGGATCGCACCGGCGGTATTGAATTGGCCATGGGTGCCGAACAGCAGGTCGGCCTTGTCGCCCACGGCCTCACGGATGGCCTTGCAGAAGGCGACAGACATCGAGATATCGGACATTGCAGGCATATGCCCGCCGCGTATCGTGTAAGGCCCGGCAGGGTCGAACTTGACCGCTGTAAAGCCGCGTCGAACCATTTCAGCAGCGCATTCAGCTGCCTGATCAGGTGCAGTCCAAAAGTCGTCAAGATTATGCTGGGGTAAGGGGTACAGATAGGTATAGGCGCGGATCCGATCATTCACCAGCCCGCCCAGCAGAGCGTAGACGGGACGGTCGCGATCTTTGCCCAGAATGTCCCAGCACGCGATCTCAAGCCCCGAAAACGCGCCCATGACTGTCAGATCGGGTCGTTGTGTAAAGCCGCTGGAATAGGCACGGCGGAACATCAGCTCGATGTTTTCGGGGTTTTCGCCCTGCACGTGACGCTCAAAGACGTCCCGAATGACATGGCGCATAGCATCAGGGCCTACAGATGAAGCATAGCATTCGCCCCAACCGGTTATGCCTGTGTCGGTCGTGACTTTGACCAATATCCAATAACGCCCGCCCCAACCGGGTGCCGGCGGAACGGTCACAATGATGTCGAGGTCCTGCAGCTTCATGGCGTCTCCTCCGGTCGTTTGCCTCAGGCTTTGTCGAACATGATCACGTTTCGCTTGGCCGAGCCGGTTTTGGTGTCTTCGATCGCCTCGTTGATCTGCGACAACGACCACCGGCCCGAGATCAGCTCGTCCAGCTTCAGCCGCCCCTGTTCATACAAGTCAATCATCCAGGGAATATCGCGCTGTATGACCACATCGCCCATTTTCGATCCGATCAGGCCTTGCCCTAGCGCTGCAAGGATAACGGGTTCATAGCTTGACTGATCACCTGAATGAGGCATCCCGATCATGACAGCCTTCCCACCGGGCCCAAGATAGCGGGGTGCCTGATCATAGGCCGGGATGGCACCTACCGTGATCAGCACGGCGTCGGCCCCACGCCCGCCCAAGGCTTTGTAGGCGTCCTTCCATGGTGACTTCGACGTCGCCAAGACACCATGCGTCGCACCGAACTCTGCAGCGATGTCCAACTTATCTTCGGTCATATCGACGGCCACAATGCGCCGCGCTCCGGCGATACGCGCGCCTTGAATGGCGTTTAGTCCCACGCCGCCGGCGCCGATCACGACCACGTCCTGCCCTGCGCGCAGACCGGCGGCGTTCACCGCGGCACCCACGCCGGTGATCACACCGCAGGACAATAGGCTGGCTACATCCTTGGGCATATCTGACGGGATTTTCACGATCTGACGGTGGCTGACCACAACCTTTTCGGCAAAGGCACCGCAGGCCATGGCCTGTTCCAGCGGTCCACCATCGGCCGTGCGCAGCGGCCCTTTAACGGTGTCATATGGCGTTTCGCAAATCGTTGGGTTGCCGCCTGCACAAGACGGGCAGGATCCGCAGGCGCGGATGAGGGTGACGACAACCGGATCGCCGATGGCAAAGTCCCCAGCTGCCGGACCAACCGCAGTAATGAAGCCCGCGGCCTCGTGCCCGTAAACGGCAGGCAGGAACCCACCCCAGGCACCGCTTGCGTAGGATATATCCGAGTGGCAGATCGCGACCGCGTCCAGAGTGACTTCGACCTCGCCCGATTGAGGTGGCGCGATTTGGACGTCCTCGATGACCAAGGGGTCACCGAAGGCCCGGCAGACGGCGGCTTTGATTGTTTGCATCTCTTCCCTCATTTCCTTTGGGCCACGGTGGCGCGCCGGATTGCAGGCTGCAAGGTGGAATCCGTCACAGCGGTGTCGCTGTTACTCTTTTTTGGGTTTTGTTTTCAGAAAAGCTGCAAAGCCGATGACCATCAAGACCATAGCAAGCAGGAAAGGGGCACCCGGCAGATAAAGTCCCGTATCTGGTCTGGCAAACTGCGCAAAGACGCTGGTCATCAGCAAGGGGGAAATCACCATCGATAGGGCATGCAGTGAGGTAAGGACGCCTTGCAACTCGCCTTGCTGGCTGTCTGGCGTAGCCTTGGACATCATCGCTTGCAAGGCGGGGGTCACAACCGCACCCAACGCGGTGAGAGGGATCATCAGCAATGCGATCAGACCACTTGTCAGAAACGCCAGAATAGCGAAGCTGATAATCTCGATGACCATGCCGTAGATGATCGTTCCTCTTTCGCCCAGATACCGGGTAGCTGGCCGGATCAACCCGCCTTGAACGGCAGCCATGCCAATTCCATAAACACCAAGGGACAAGCCGATCATCTGGGGGGACCACCCAAACCGTTCAGTGGTGAAATAAGCCCAGATGGCAGGGTATACGTAAATTGAGATCGAATAGAGGAAATAGACCCACAGCATCGGGCGAATGCCGGGCAATCCCGCAATGGCGCGGAGGGAGTTAATCGGGTTTGCGCGGCGCAGATTGAAAGCTCTGCGCGTTTTGTCGGTCACGGTTTCGGGCATTACGAAAAGACCAATTGCAAAGGTCACCAATGATAATGCAGCGGCCGCCCAGAAGGGGGCACGGGTCCCGTATTCGCTCAGCAGGCCGCCGATCACGGGGCCCAAAACGAACCCGACGCC
Organism: Ruegeria sp. R8_1; assembly: GCF_017743815.1. Taxonomy (NCBI): domain Bacteria; kingdom Pseudomonadati; phylum Pseudomonadota; class Alphaproteobacteria; order Rhodobacterales; family Roseobacteraceae; genus Ruegeria; species Ruegeria sp. R8_1. The sequence continues at coordinate 50,298 of NZ_JAGHRL010000001.1, forward strand.
GAAAGCTGCGCCGAGCAGACCGAAATTGGCCGCCTTTTCTGCGGGTTTGGAAACATCTGCCATAAAGGCTGCTGCAGTGGCGTGGGTGGCCGCTGTGACTCCACCGACAATCCGTCCAACTAATAACAGCCAAATACTGCCCGCCAATGCCATCACCACATAGTCCAACGACATAACGAACAGCGACACCAGCAGAACTGCCCTGCGCCCATAGGCGTCTGAAAGATTGCCGAGGATGGGGCCGAAGACGAATTGCATTGCCGCAAATGCAGTGCTGAGAACACCTCCCCAAACTGCTGCACTGGCCAGCGTACCGCCCCGAACTTCGACGATGAGTTCGGGCATGATCGGCAGAACCAGCCCAATGCCCATTGCGTCGATCATGACTGTGAGCAGGACAAAGAGAAAGGGAGGACGCATGGAAACCGCTGAGTGAATACTTCGGCACTCTAGCCACAGAGTTCATCGCTGAAAAGTGGCTTACGCCCCGCCCTCGTGGGGCAAGTCACTTGCGATACTGTCCAATATTCCGGCCAGCTGACCCGGATGGGAAAAGAACGGAGAGTGAGAGCTGTCGATGCTATGCCGCATGGCTTCGGGAACGCCGAAACTCATCTGCTTTTGATACTCGGGCGGGATCGTGCGGTCGTCGGTGGCTTGGATATAAGCCTTGGATACGCGCGCGAATGCATCGCTGAGCGGCAGGGGCGTATCTTGCGGCGCAATGGCCTGAGGACATAGCCGTGAAAGCGCAAAGGGTACGGTTTCAGCCGGGCAGTCGTGATAAAATAGATCCTGAACCCGCTCGGGCTTGACCGTGTAGGATAGACCATCTGCCGATTTGTCCACTGCATCTCCGATGGTCTGACGAGGGGACTGCCGGCGCATCTCGATCATCGACATCCCGTCCTTTGGAAGGTAAGCGCACAAATACACTAGGGCGCGCATCCCTTTCGGTTGGGCCTCGGCCGCGGCGCTGATCGGGTAGCCGCCCCATGAATGCCCGACGACAATCGACTGCGGCGAACACGCCTTGAGTACCGCGTCGCGGCATCCCTGCAATGTCACCTCGGAAACCGGTGTCGGATCAGCACCGTGGCTAGGCATGTCGATTGCGCGTGCCGTATGCCCCAAGGCGGCAAGTTCGGGGATCAGATCGCGCCAGCACCACGCACCGTGGCATGAGCCATGGACCAAAAGGAAATCTGCCAATGCTGTTCTCCTTCAGATATGCCCGATATCCGCCAGGAAACGACTTAGAATCGCTGCGTATTCCTGGGGTTGCTCGACACAGGGCAGATGCCCGGCTCGGCGCATCAGTTCAAAACGAGAGCCGGGGACAAGATCAATGGTTTCTCGTACCAGATCAGGCGGAGTTGAGCCATCCTCGCTGCCGGCAATGCCCAGCGTCGGCAATCTTAAGCCGCTGGTTGGCGTATAGAAATCCGTGCCTGAAATCGCCGCGCAACATCCCAAGTATCCGTCCTCGGGTTGTCGCGCCATCATGTTGCGCCATAACAGGTGATCTGGCGTCGCCCGAAAGGCTTTTGAGAACCAGCGTTCCATTGTGGCGTCCGCCAGCGCTTCGATCCCACCTTCACGAATGGCGTCCATACGCTGGTGCCACATCGCTGGTGTGCCGATTTTGGCCGCGGTATTCGACAAGACCAACCCGCGGATCAAGTCCAACCGTTTGACGGCCAACCCTTGTGCGATCAGCCCGCCAATCGAAAGGCCCACGAACACACAGTCCCGGATTTCGAGGTGATCCAGCAGGGATTCTGCATCCCGAACCAGCGCCCCCATAGAATACGGAGCGGGTGGTGCAGAAGACAGCCCGTGCCCCCGTTTGTCATACCGGATCAGGCGAAGCCCGGCCGGCAGATGAGGCAATACGGCGTCCCAAAGCCGCATATCCGTACCCAGCGAATTGGCGAACACGACCGGTGCCCCGCTAGGATCGCCATCCTCACGGTAGTGGAGCTTTACGTCCCCGAAATCTGCAATTTGCATGACACAATCCCCGTTCGTCATACGTTAAGCCAGCACCCTGCCTTATCGGTCCTGTGTTGTCAGGTCAGGAATTCCAGCGCTTTTCCAAAGACTTCCGGGCCAGCGTTGCCGCCAGATGCCAATACGATAACAGTGTCGCCTTCAATTTCGGCGCCACGGTACAAAGCGGCCGCCAACGACACAGCGCCGCCGGGCTCCAACACTATTTTCAATCGCAAAAACGCTTGGGCCATGGCGCGAAGGGCTTCCTCTTCCGTGACCGAAAGGCCCGGACCGCACAAACGGTTCAGGATGGGAAAGGTGAGGTCGCCGGGCTGCGGTGTCAGGATCGCATCGCAAAGATTGCCGGATGTCGCCCTGTTCGCCTGAATATGCCCGGTCGCCAATGAGCGTTTCACATCGTCAAATCCTTCGGGCTCACACGGGCGCGGGCGAAGCCCCGGAGCGTGACCCTCCAATGCCAGCGCGATTCCAGACGTCAGCCCGCCTCCGCCGCAGCAGACAAGAACGTCGGCTTGGGTGACGCCGAGGGCAGTGGCTTGCCGGGCGATCTCCAATCCCGTCGTGCCCTGACCCGCTATAACCTGTGGTTCGTCATAGGGTCGGATCAGCGTCAAGCCACGCTCGGCTGCAAGGGCTTCGCCGATCTCTTCACGGCTTTCATTGGCGCGATCGTACAACACCACTTCTCCACCCAAAGCGCGGGTGTTGTTGATTTTTAACTGTGGCGCGTCCGAGGGCATGATGATGACGGAGGATATGCCGTGTTGTGCGGCGGCATACGCTACCCCCTGTGCGTGGTTGCCCGACGAATAGGCGATCACGCCGCTCTGGCGCTCGGCTTCGCCCAATGCGGAGATGGCCGACCAAGCCCCTCGAAACTTGAAACTGCCCGTGTGCTGCAGGCATTCGGGTTTAACCAGAACCCGACGGCCAGCAAGTTCATCAATGAACGGAGAGGATAGCAGCGGCGTTTCCCGCACATGTCCTTTCAGCCGTTCAGCGGCGGCTTCGATCATTTGCAATGTGCTCATAGGGCGTCCAGTGTTTTTCGGATCAGTTCCAGCGATTCAGGTTCATCCAGAAAAGGCGCATGGCCCCGGTCTGGAACCGAGACAGAGACCAGCCCCGGATGTCGATCATGCATCTCGGCCAGGGTCTGCTCGCTTAGCACGTCCGAGTTTTCGCCGCGAATAACACCGGTCGGGATGTTTCGCAGAGCTTCAAAGAACAGCCACATGTCCGGTATCGCGCCTGCCGCTGCCTGATCCAGAAGAGCGGTGCGCAGGCTTGGGTCATAGCGCAGTTTCAAACCTTGTGGGGTTTCCTCGTTCTGGAACTCAGCCATTTGTCGCCACCTTTGCAGGGGAACACCGGGGAAATGCGCCTCCATCATGTGCTGCAGGGCACGCGCCGCATCGTCATAGGTCTTTGATACGGGTTGTTTGCCGACATAGTCCATGATCTTGGCGATACCCGACGTATCGATGACAGGGCCAATATCGTTAAGCACAACTGCGGCCAGACGCTCCGGGTGGCTGGCAGCCAGTGCCATGGCGATCAGACCCCCGCGTGACGTTCCGATCACTGATACCCGCTCAAGGCCAAGGTAATCCAGCAATTCAATGGCGTCATGCGCTTCGCGCAAGACGTTGTAGTTGCCATGGTCAGGGTCATAATCCGATTGTCCACGCCCCCGGTAATCCATTGCGATCATTCGATGATCGGTCATATGTGGTGCCAGAAACGAAAAATCCTGTGTGTTACGGGTCAGCCCTGCTAGACAGAAAACAGGCGCGCCGGACCCGGTGTCTTCAAAGTAAAGTTTCTTGCCGTCAGAGGTCGTGAAAAAGGGCATTACAGTCCTGCGATTTGGGGAATGGTCGTCAGGTCGGACAGTATATGCGCAGGTTTCCATGGCAAGCGATCCATCGGCTCCTGTGCCCGGTTGACCCAAGTGGTCACGAAGCCGTACCCGCTGGCCCCCGCGGCGTCCCACCCGTTTGAACTGACAAACAGGACCTCGTCCCGCGCGCATCCAAAACGTTGTTGAACCAGATCATAGACTTTGGAATGCGGTTTGAAGACGCCGACACTTTCGACCGACAGAACATCGTCCAGTACATCGCCGATGCCGGCCGATTGGACCGCTCCGTCCAGCATCGGAGGGGAGCCATTCGAGAGTATTGCAGTCTGAAGGCCGCCAGCTTTCAGAGCGGCTAGCATGTCGGGAACCTCGGGGTAAGCCTGCAATTCCCAATACAGGTCCAGCAAGCGTTGTCGCAAGGTCGCGTCGCCGTCCAGTCCAGTGGCCTCCAGCGCCCAGTCCAACCCATCTTGGGTCACGTCCCAGAAATCAGCATGTGCGTCGGCAACGGCGCGCAGCCATGTGTATTGCAACTGTTTCAACCGCCAGTAATTCGCCAGGTCGGGCCACTTTTCCTGCAATGACTCAAAGCCCGGTTCTGCCGCGGCCTGTCGTGCCGCAGCCGCGACATCAAAAAGCGTTCCATAGGCGTCGAAAACGCATGTTGTGATCGGCATCGTGTCCCCTCCATCCATCCGGCGCAGGTTTGCACAACAGGTGGTCGCTTGAAAGGGGGAAGGGTTTACAATGACGTGTCAGCCCCTAGGGTTGGCCGTTCAACTCTTTAACGGCCGGAGGCCAGAATGACCGCAATCAAACAGGGCGACACTGTTCGCATTCACTACACCGGTACGCTGTTGGACGGAAACGTCTTTGACAGTTCGGACGGGCGCGACCCGTTGGAGTTCGTGGTGGGATCAGGCCAGATCATCCCGGGTCTCGACAGTGCGATGCCGGGTCTGACGGTTGGCGAAAAGAAGCGAGTCGAGATCGCCTGCGTTGATGCCTATGGGCCGATCAATCCAGAAATGCGGCAAAGCATCCCCCGCGAAGGTATCCCGGATGACATTCCCCTGACACCAGGATCACAACTGCAGATGCAGACGCCTGAAGGCCAGGTGCTTCCGGTCACCGTGGTCGAGGCTGACGACGCGACCGTAACGTTGGATGCAAATCATCCATTGGCTGGTCAGGACCTGATTTTCGAGATCGAGGTCATTTCGGTCAACTGACCTATCGTAGAAGGGAGGATCAGCCTGTAATCAGGCTGGTCCAGGATTCGAACTCTGCACGAACCTGCGGCTGCGTGAAAAACACAAACAACATTAACAATGTTGTTAGGCCCAGCAATGCAATCCGCCCGCGTACCCCCAGAAAACCCGATTTACGACGGGACTTAGAGGAGCGCGCGTTGCTTGCAACAATATGATCAGCTTTGCTCATGCCGCCTGTTTTGCCGGTGAAAGATGGTCAAATCTTGGCACCGGCAGGGAAAACTCGGGTCACATAAAGTCTGGCTGCGGCATGCCCAGTACGTGGAACCCGCCATCTACCTTGATAATCTCGCCCGAGGTGCAGGCTCCGGCTTCTGATGCCAAGTACACAGCAGTGCCGCCCACGGCCTCCAGCGTCGCGTTCGAGCGCATGGGCGCATTCTGGTCGCAGAACTTGTAGGTCTTGCGTGCGCCACCGATGGCCGCACCGGCCAGTGTTTTCATCGGACCGGGCGAGATGGCGTTCACGCGAATGCCTTCGGGGCCTAGATCATTGGCCAGATAGCGTGTAGCCGATTCCAGCGCCGCCTTGGCCACACCCATCACGTTGTAGTTCGGAACCACGCGGTTCGAGCCCTGATAGGTCAGCGTCAGCAAAGTGCCACCATTGTCCTTCATCATGGGATAGGCGCGGCGGGCGACCTCGATAAAGGAGTAGGCCGATACATCCATCGAATGTTTGAAATTCGCCCGCGTGGTGTTCAGGAACCGGCCGGTGAGTTCTGACTTGTCCGAATAGGCGATCGCGTGGACCACGAAATCAATCGTAGGCCAGCGTTCGCCCAACTCGCCAAACGCGCGATCCAGCGACTCGTCATCAGTGACATCGGCGTCGACCATGAAGTCGCTGCCAAGGCTCTGGGCCAGCGGCTCCAGCCGTTTACCGAAAGCCTCGCCCTGATAGGTGAATGCCAGTTCGGCACCGGCCTCGTGCATGGCCTTGGCGATGCCCCACGCGATCGAGCGGTCATTGGCGACGCCCATGATAAGGCCGCGTTTGCCTTTGAGAAGATCCGACATCACATTCACCCGTTATACTTTGAAAGAACCATGGATCCGTTGGTGCCGCCAAAGCCGAAGCTGTTGGTCATCACCGAGTCGAGTCCCGCATTTTCAACGACTTGCGTTGCAATTTCACCGGGCTGGATGCCTTCGGCGAGCGTTTCGACATTGATCGACGGTGTAATGAAATCATTGTCCAGCATCAGCAGGCAGAAGATCGCCTCCAACGCGCCCGCGGCACCTTGCGCGTGGCCGGTCATCGACTTGGTCGACGAAATAGGCGGCACGTTGCCTTCGCCAAAGATGCGGCGCACGGCTTCAACCTCGCCCACATCACCGACCGGGGTCGAGGTGCCGTGGGCGTTGATGTATCCAACCTTGCGGCCTTCGGGCAGGGTGGACAGGGCCAGACGCATCGCGCGTTCGCCGCCTTCACCCGAGGGGGCCACCATGTCATGTCCGTCCGAGGTGGCTGCGTAGCCGGTCACTTCGGCATAGATCTTGGCACCGCGCGCCAATGCGTGATCAAGGTCTTCCAGCACGACGATGCCGCCGCCGCCCGAGATCACGAACCCGTCGCGATTCTGATCAAAGGCGCGCGAGGCTTTGTCCGGCGTGTCGTTGTATTTCGACGACATCGCGCCCATCGCGTCAAACAGGCAGGACAGCGTCCAGTCCAGCTCTTCGCCGCCGCCTGCAAACATTACGTCCTGCTTGCCCAGCATGATCTGTTCTGCCGCGTTGCCGATGCAATGCAGCGAGGTCGAGCAGGCCGAGGTGATCGAATAATTGATGCCCTTGATCTTGAATGCCGTCGCAAGGTTCGCAGAGATGGTCGAGCACATGCATTTCGGCACCGCAAACGGCCCGATCCGTTTGGTTGCGCCGTTCTTCAGCACGGTTTGATGCGCAGTCAGCATGGCGCTGGTCGAAGGGCCGCCCGAGCCTGCCACCAGACCTGTGCGCGGGTTCACCACCTGATCTTCGGTCAGACCGGAATCTGCGATCGCCTGGCTCATCGCGATATGGGCATAAGCCGCGCCGGGGCCCATGAAGCGCAGGGTGCGCTTGTCCACATGCTCGGTCACGTCGATCTTCAGCGACCCGGCAATCTGGCTACGAAAACCGTGTTCGACCATCTGTTCATTGGCCTCAATGCCGGACTTGCCAGCTTTGAGTGAGGCCAGAACCTCTTGGGCATTGTTCCCGATGGAGGAGACAATCCCCAAACCGGTGACAACTACTCGACGCATATGCGTGCTCCTTATTTCGGGCCGATCAGGCTCAGGCTTCGGACAGGACGACTTTCATGTCCTTGACGTCGTAAATCATTTCACCGTCCGCTTCGACGATACCATCCGCCACACCCATGGTCAGGCGGCGCGTCTGGATCGCTTTTTTGAAATCAATTTTGTAAGTCAGCATCTTGCGGTCGGGGCGGACCATGCCGGTCAGCTTGACCTCGCCCACGCCAACAGCCATGCCACGTCCCTGCCAGCCGCGCCAGCCCAGGTTAAAGCCGGTCAACTGCCACAGGCCATCCAGCCCCAAACAGCCGGGCATGATCGGGTTGCCGGGGAAGTGGCAGTCAAAGAACCACAGGTCCGGAGTAATGTCGAATTCAGCTAAAACATGACCTTTGCCATGCGCGCCACCATCGGCCGAGATATCGGTGATCCGGTCCATCATCAGCATCGGCGGGGCAGGCAACTGCGCGTTACCGGGGCCGAATAATTCGCCACGGGCGCATTTCAGCAGATCGTCCTTGTCAAAGCTGCTCGGGAATTGGGCCATTCTTGCCGCCTCTCCTGCCAGGGGTCTGTTCATTCAATCTGGCCTCGTCTAGCACCCGTATGCAAGGTCCTGCAAGAGCGGTGGCCAACATCATGCGGTGTTCTGTCCGTTCTTTGCGAATGAATTTCATTTGAAATTACCTGACTTCAGCACCTATATATACTTCAGCAACAAAACGGTATCGGATTCATGACACCAGAAAGCCAGAGCATAGCCACGAACTGGTTGGTTCACGCGGGACTGCGCCCGACGCGTCAGCGTGTGGCCCTGGCCGAACTTTTGGTCGGGGACGGAAAGCACCGTCATGTGACGGCGGAAAGTCTGTTTGAATCAGCTAAAAAGAACGGCGATGCCGTGTCTTTAGCGACTGTATACAACACTCTGAGGGCATTCTGCGACGCGGGTGTTTTGCAGGAAATCACCGTCGACGGGTCGAAAAGCTATTTCGACACCAACACGCATGATCACCCGCATTTTTTCTGGGAAGATGAAGGGCGCCTGAGTGATGCACCATCCGAACAGCTTGTGATCCAGCGCCTGCCCGAAGCACCCGAAGGGGTCGAGATCGCTTCGGTCGATGTCGTGATCCGGTTGCGAAAGAAGTAACCTTACGTCGTTAATTCCGACAGGATATCTTGCGCTCTGTCCAAGAGGGTGTCCATTGGACCCGTCCCATGCCGTGCGAGCACGACGGGCTCGGCTGCGAAATCATCGGTGACAGGTCGACTAACCAGTGGCATCCCATCGTAGCTGACTGCAGCGGGGATATTCGCATAGGTCATAGCGACTCCTTCATTGTTTGCGGCCAGGCTGCGTTGGGTTTCAAGTGACGCGGCGCGGTGTGCGACATTGGGTGTCTGCCCAGCTTTGCGAAACAAAGTCAGAAAATGTTGGGCAGAAAGTCCTTCGTCCGACAGGATCAAGGGATACGCCGCGATTTCCTTCAACGAGAGATGCCTGTGCTCCGCAAGCGGATGATCCGGAGACATAACCGCGTTCGGGCAGGTGATACAGAGCGACTTGGTCGTGAACCCGGCATCCAGCGTCAGCCCATATGTAATCGCAAAGTCGATCTCACCCTGGACTAAGCCTGAGATTAAACCTTGGAAATTGTCTGCCCGGTAAGTCACATGAACATCCGGAAGGCCCTCTCGCAACAGGCGCAAGGCGCGGGCGAGCAGGAAGGGGGCAAGATCGTCGAAACATCCCAATCGCAAACGAGCCGCTGCAGGCCCCGTGGAGGTTGCGTTTTCCAGTTTCGCGGCGCGCGACAGCAATGCCTCGGCCTGTTCGATGAATGAGCGCCCTTGCGGGGTCAGGGTCATCGCAGCACCGCGCTTTCGGGTGAATAGCGGGTGCCCCAGTTGGTCTTCTACCCGTGTCAGTGCGTTGGACAAAGCCGGTTGCGAAACATTCAGATGTTGGGCCGCCGCGGACAGGCCGCCGTATCGTCCAATGGCGCAGACATATTCGTATTGTCTAAGTGAAAGGTATAACATGGATTTATATTTAGCTTCAAAAGATATGACTTGAACAGAGACCAGTGCCATGCGCAGATCACAACGCAATCGGCACGGAGACTGACATGACCCATCCCCTTGTGACGCAAGACATGATCGACACCTATCAGCGCGACGGTGTTGTTCTGATCCGGAGACTGTTTGCCGATTATGTGGAAACCTTGCGCGATGGGGTTGCGGCGAACATGGCTGAGCCTGGCCCATACGCTTCGGACAATAAGAAACAGGGCGAGACCGGACTGTTTTTTGACGATTATTGCAATTGGACGAGGGTCGAACAGTTTCAAGATGTGATCCACAATTCTCCGGCGGCTGAGGTTGCCGCCGATCTGATGCAGTCACAAACTGTTCAGATGTTTCACGACCACGTTCTGGTGAAGGAACCGGGCACCTCAATGGCAACGCCGTGGCATCAGGATGGGCCGTATTATTTTGTTGAAGGTCAGCAGACGATCAGTTTCTGGTCGCCGCTTGATCCGGTGACAAAAGCGACCTTGCGCTGCGTGGCCGGATCGCACCAGTGGGAGAAAGAGGTTCTACCGACTCGCTGGGTGTCCGAAGAAGGGTTCTTTCCCGATGAGGGCCAGTACATTCCTGTCCCGGACCCGGATTCTGAAGGGATGCGCGTGGTCGAGTTCGAGATGCAGCCAGGTGACGCAGTAGCGTTCAACTATCGCACGCTGCACGGCGCGCGCGGGAATCACTCTGACAGCCGCCGCCGTGCGTTTTCACTGCGTCTGGTGGGCGATGACGCGCGCTATGTAGAGCGACCCGGTCGAACCTCACCGCCGTTTCCGGGCCATGGCATGGTGCCTGGGCAGCGCCTGCGTGAGGATTGGTTTCCGATGGTGTGGCCACGATAGGGGGCTCTTCCCCCGGCGCGGCGGGGCCGCACCTCCCCCGGGATATTTTTGGCCAGATGAAGGGTGGATCAGAACCACTGACCGGGTTCGATAAGGCCCAAATCCAGCAATTGGGTCGAGTTCCATTCGAACGCGACCGAGTTCCGCCACTTGAAGCTTGGGATGTCGAAGGTCGACCCGGCGTTTGATTTCAGTGCTTTAGCCGCGCGGAATGAGCAGATCGCTGCGGTCAGGTTATGGTGCCAGGGGCAAGAATACGTGTTATATTCTGGTTCGTTAAAGGTGTGATCGGGCAAAAGGCGCAGGTTTTTGCGAGGCTTGAACAGGCCAATCCTGTCGATGCGGCGGCGTTCATAGGGGATGTGGTCTTCGAACCTCCAGCGCAACCCACCCGACATGTCCAACTGGCGCTCTAGCGGTTTACCGTCAGGAGTGTGGCGCGTGTGGGCATAGTATCCGATGCGATCCAGCATAGCTTGATCCGGAGCCACTCCGTTGGGGAAAGCCGTAAGGTCATCGGCATACAGATCGACCACATGGGTCAACATCGCATCGCGGCGTTCTTCGGTGTGAAAGGCTAGCATCTCGCCAATGGTGCGGGTCTCGCAGAAGGGGAAGAACAGGTATTCGGCGTTGTAGCAGTAATACATCCAATTGGATGGAGCGGCTTCAATCACCTTGTTGATCGTGTCGAAAACGGCGGTCCGCGGCGCGCAGGTCAACGCAACCCGGTGGATACGTTTTACCAATCCCTCCGGCAGTGTGAATTCTGCGGGCATAAAGGCGATCAGATTGGTAAACCCAAGTTTCAGGTGATGGCGTATTGTGCTTTCGAGTTCGACATCGTCCTCGGCAAAGATCAGGGCAATCGGCCCCTTTTTCAGCGCATCCGTGCCGGATTGCAGGAAAGAGTTTACAGAGTCGTACTGCATGGCCTGTTCGCGCTCGTCTTGCTGGTGTTTCGGGCCAAAATCGGGTAATCGCGCGGGCATTGCAAGCGGCGTTCGTAAGGTATAGACGACGCCGATCCCGCGAACGCAAAGGCCTTACCCATGTCGGAACCCAAAAAGCTGTACATCAAGACCTATGGTTGCCAGATGAACGTCTATGACAGCGAACGTATGGCCGAAACGCTCGGCGGTCAGGGCTATGTAGAGACAAAAAGCCCCGATGACGCGGATATGATACTGCTGAATACCTGCCATATCCGGGAAAAGGCGGCTGAAAAGGTCTATTCCGAGTTGGGTCGCTTCAAAGGTCTGAAGGCGGAAAAACCTGATCTGAAGATCGGGGTGGCGGGCTGTGTCGCGCAGGCCGAGGGCGAAGAGATCATGCGCCGTCAGCCTCTGGTCGATCTGGTGGTGGGGCCGCAAAGTTATCACCGTCTGCCCGAGATGGAAGCCAAGACCCGCGAGGGAGCCAAGGCTCTGGACACCGATTTCCCCGAGGAAGACAAGTTCGAAAAGCTCAAGAACCGACCCAAAGCCAAGCGTGGCCCGACGGCGTTTTTGACCGTTCAGGAAGGTTGCGACAAATTCTGTGCCTTCTGCGTTGTGCCCTATACCCGCGGGGCCGAAGTCAGCCGCCCGGCGGATCGCATCATCCGCGAGGCGCAGGATCTGGTGGAACGCGGCGTGCGCGAAATCACTTTGCTGGGTCAGAACGTCAACGCCTATCACGGGGCTGGCCCGAACGGTGACATGACGCTGGCCGGGCTGATCTGGGAGCTGAACAAGGTTGACGGGCTGGAACGTATCCGATTCACCACGTCGCACCCCAACGACATGGCCGATGACCTGATCGAAGCGCACGGAACCTGCGACAAGCTGATGCCCTATTTGCACCTGCCGGTTCAGTCGGGCTCGGACCGGATTCTGAAACGGATGAATCGCAGCCACACGGCTGACAGCTATCTGCGCCTGATCGAACGCATCCGTGAAGCACGGCCCGATATCATGATGTCGGGCGACTTCATCGTGGGCTTCCCCGAGGAGACAGAAGAGGACTTTCAGGCCACGTTGGATCTGGTGGAGCAGGTCAGATACGGGTACGCGTATTCGTTCAAGTATTCGACGCGACCCGGTACGCCTGCGGCCGAGCGGTCTCAGGTTGATCCTGAGGCGGCGGATGACCGCCTACAACGTTTGCAAGCTTTGATCACCCGCCATCAGCGCGAAATTCAGGATGGGATGGTTGGCCGGAATGTCCGTGTTCTGTTCGAAAAGCCCGGTCGCCTGCCTGGCCAAATGGTCGGAAAATCCGAGTATCTTCATTCGGTTCACGTCTCGGGGGCCAATGTCGAAGTGGGTGAGTTGCGCGACGTGCGCATCACCGCGTCGGGGGCAAATTCGCTTGCGGGCGAGCTGCTCTGAACCTGGCTGAAACTGTGGTGAAAACACCAACGCCTGATTCTGAACCGAAAATTAACACTTGATTTATGACTTCGATCTATGCTCGGAGAAATGCTAGATTTTTTAGGGGTCTAGGGTTCCATACGTGTCAGGAGTTCTAGTCCCATAGGCGGATCAGTGTGTCGAGATGTCGGAGAGTGCGAGTGTTTGAATTGACGGTTCTGAAAAGCTCTGGTTTGCGTCTGTTCTTGGGGCTACTTACTTCCATTGTCTTCGGGTCCTGCGCTTTGGCCGGGAATCCAGAACCTGGTCTCACCGATCCGCCAGTAGTCAACCCCAAGCGTTCTAACGGCGACATAAGTGCATTTTACCTGGGCGTTACCGGTGGATATTCTCTCGGAGGAACAGATGAGTTTGGGTTGGCAACGCCCGGGGCCACATTTCCCGTTGGAGACTTGGATCTGAAGGGGTCATTCGGCGGTGTTCGCGCAGGTTGGCGTGGAGTGCTGCCTGCGCGAAGTGGGCGCGACTACGTATATGGGCTAGAGATTGGGTACGAGTTCGGCTCGATAGATGATGAAGTCACCACCTCGGTCAATGGCGTGTCTGTTACCGGCGGCTCCGAGGTGTCTGATGTATTTTCGGTACGGTTTCGCAGTGGCCTGACGAACAAAAGCGGCAGTATTTTGTATTTTGTGTCTGCTGGTTATGTTCGCGGAGATGTCGAAACGACGAACAGCCTTGCGTTTGGTTCGACAGCCCAGTCCTTCCAGGAATCCGACAGCAGGAATGGTTTTTCTGTCAGTATCGGAGCTGAGCATAGCCTGAACGACGATTGGTCGATCACTGGTGAATACGAATATGTTCAGTTTGAGGGCAAGGATGTCGAGTTCGGCAGCGGGTTTTCGACTCGTTCAACGCCTGAGTATCGCAGTCTTCGATTTGGCTTGAACTACACCTTCTGACCTCCTTAAGTCTGGTGGCCTTTGGGCCTGAAGTTGGTTCGAGATATTCGAGTGCAATCGGCGGTTTTGTCATTCGTTTGCGAAAATTTGAATCTGTGGCTTGCGCCCACCGGCAATTGTTGTCACGCTCGGGGAGAAACGCCAAGACAGGAGAACGGATTGGCCATCGGTGCCCTTACCCCACCGCAAGATGAAATGCCCCAGCGTGAGGCGTTTGTTGAATTTCCCGACAACCGGTTGTTGATTGATTTGTGCGGCGAATATGACCGTAATCTGACCGACATCGAACAAAAACTCTCGGTGCAGATTGTGCGCCGTGGCAACCAGCTTGTGGTCATGGGCGACGAAGACGCCCAGAAACAAGCGATCGAAGTGTTGCAGGCGCTTTATACAAGGCTGGAAACCGGCAAGGACGTCGAAGCCGCCGACGTGGACCGCGAATTACGCATGGGCGGGTCCGAGAAGGGAACGGGAAGTCGCGAAGGTGATCAGCTCGAGATGTTCAAGGGCGGAACGGTCGAGATCAAAACCAGAAAGAAATTGGTCGAACCGCGTACAGATGCTCAAAAAGCCTATGTCCAGTCACTGTTCAACAATGAACTGGCCTTTGGCATCGGACCAGCGGGTACGGGCAAAACCTATCTGGCTGTCGCTGTTGGTGTGTCGATGTTTATCGGCGGACATGTGGACCGTATCATCCTAAGCCGCCCTGCGGTCGAAGCCGGTGAAAAATTGGGCTATCTGCCGGGTGACATGAAGGACAAGGTCGATCCTTATATGCAACCGCTTTACGATGCGCTGAATGATTTCCTTCCGGGCAAACAGCTGGCCAAACTGATCGAGGAAAAGCGAATCGAAATTGCACCCCTGGCCTTTATGCGCGGGCGAACTTTGGCAAATGCGTTTGTTGTCTTGGATGAGGCGCAGAATGCCACGACTATGCAGATGAAGATGTTCCTGACGCGTTTGGGCGAGGGTAGCCGAATGGTGATCACCGGTGACCGCTCGCAGGTGGATTTGCCGCGCGGGGTTCAGTCAGGTCTGGCCGATGCGGAACGGTTGCTTAAGACGATCCCGAATATCAGCTTCAACTATTTCACGTCGAAAGACGTCGTGCGCCATCCGCTTGTCGCCGCGATCATCGAGGCGTATGAAGCCGACGCGGGCCGTGAAACCTGAGAGGTTTCAGGCTACGATGCCCGGGGCTTTGGACGACAGACATGAACCTTGAACTGACGGTGGAAGACACCCGCTGGCTGGGGCTGGAGCCCTTGGCACGCCGTGCAATTCAGGCGGTAATGGACCATTTCCACCTTCAAGAGGATTGTGAAATCAGCCTGTTGGCCTGCGACGATGTCCGTATCGCGGATCTGAACGCTGAATTCCGGGAAAAACCCTCTGCGACTAATGTACTGAGTTGGCCTGCCGAAGATTTGGCCGCGGACATTGCAGGTCAGCCGCCGTTGTCTCCGACCCCGGATTTTACCGGAGAGACGGCTTTGGGCGATATCGCGATCTCATTTGACACCTGTGCGCGTGAAGCGGCTGAAGCAGGAAAAGCCTTGGATGATCATGTCACACATCTGATCATTCACGGAATGTTGCATTTGTTGGGATATGATCACATCCGTGACCCGGACGCCACTTTGATGGAAGGGGTCGAAGTCGAGATACTTGGCAAATTGGGTATTGATGACCCATATACTGTTTAATACGGGCCATTTCGGCCGATCATTTGGAATGGGATAATGGGCGATACAGACGGCAGTTCTATGGCAGCGCAAAGCGCGCAACCAAAGGAAGGCACAGAAAACACCAAAGAGAAAGCTGGGTTTTTCTCTCGAATAGTGGATGCATTCTCGTCGCAAGATGATGAGCAGGTTTCGGGCGCCAATGGGCATGAAACCGACAAAACGCAACCACGTGGCATGATCAATCTGCGCAGAATGCGAGTCGAGGATGTTGCGATCCCGACAGCAGAAATCGTGTCGGTCCCATCAACCATAACCAAGGACGAACTTGCGCAGGTGTTTCGCGAAAGCGGCCTGTCACGTATCCCGGTCTATGACGGCACTCTGGATACGCCTTTAGGGTTTGTGCATCTCAAGGATTTCGCGCTGACCCATGGGTTTAACGGAACCTCATCCACATTCGACCTGATCTCGATGTTACGCACTTTGCTTTTCGTGCCACCCTCGATGCCAATCGGCGTTCTGATGACAAAAATGCAGACCGAGCGCAGACACATGGCGTTGGTGATCGACGAATATGGGGGCGTCGATGGTTTGGTAACGATCGAGGATTTGATCGAACAGGTTGTAGGCGAAATTGCGGATGAGCATGACGCCGATGAAAGCCAGCTTTGGCTGCAGGAAAAGCCGGGTTGCTATATCGTTCAGGCCCGCGTCCCGCTCGAGGATTTCGAGGCCGAGATCGGACGTTCCCTGACCAGCCATGAGGACGTCGACGAAGAGGAAATCGATACCCTGGGCGGGCTTGTCTTCATGCTCTCGGGGCGCGTTCCTGCCCGTGGCGAAGTTGTCTTGCATCCCGAGGGGCCCGAGTTCGAAGTCATAGATGCCGATCCGCGCCGGATCAAAAGACTGCGGGTCATGTTGCCGGATCTCGTTGCATGAACCCTGCCGCGAGGTGGCCATTCTGGGCGACTTTTGGTTTGGCTGCGGTTCTGGGCGCCATTGCGGCGTTTGGGCTTGCGCCATTCGGTTACTGGTTTGCAACTGTGGCCGCTCTGCTTGGTCTTGGGCCGTTGTTCGTAGCTGCGCCTTCCAGGTCGCGCGCGGCCTGGATCGGCTGGGCCTTTGCCACCGGGTATTTTGCGCACGCTCTCAGCTGGATTGTTGAGCCGTTTCTGGTCGACGCGCAGCGCCACGCTTGGATGGCGCCCTTTGCCCTTGTATTTATGTCTGGCGGGCTGGCTTTGTTCTGGGCTTTGTCGTTCTGGATGGCGCGAAAGCCCGGCGCTTCGGGCGTGTCGCAAGCAACTTTGCTTGCGTTGTTGGTGTCATTGGCCGAATGCGCGCGTGGTTATGTCCTGACGGGATTTCCTTGGGCAGGGCTGGCGCAAGTTTGGGTCGATACTCCGATAGCCCAATTGTTGTCTTTGATCGGACCCTACGGGTTGGGCGCGCTGACATTGCTCGCAACGCTGCCTTTGGGGGCGGCACTGGCGCAGAGGGTCGGGTTTCGTCTGCCGCTGGCTGTGACGCTTGGCGCGGCCTGTCTTGCATTGATCCATGCAGCCACACGCCCTGATGTTGTGAATACCGACCAAACCGTGCGTCTGATTCAGCCCAACGTGCCGCAGGATCAGAAATGGAATCGGGACTATGCACCTTTGCACTTTGCGCGTCAGATTGAATTCACGGCGGTCGAACCTCGGCCTGATCTGATCGTGTGGCCGGAAACCGCGGTTACTGCGCGGTTGCAAGATGCGGGCCTTTTTCTGGATGCCGTATCTGATGCTGCGCAAGGTACGCCGGTTTTGCTGGGGATCCTGCGCTCCGACGGGCGGCGCATTTATAATTCGATGATCCATCTGAATGCCCAAGCCCAGGTGCAGGACATATATGACAAGCATCATCTTACGCCCTTTGGTGAATACGTGCCGTTTGGTAATCTGATGGCGCGGTTCGGTATTCACGGGCTGGCTTCGAACGCGGGAAAAGGGTTTAGCGCGGGCGCGGGGCCTGCGCTGATGGATCTGGGCGAATTGGGCACTGCGCAGCCGCTGATCTGTTACGAGGCCGTTTTCACGCAGGATGTTCTGGGTGCGCCGGGGCGCGCAGATTTCCTGACGCAGATCACCAATGATGCCTGGTTTGGCACTCGGTCCGGGCCGTATCAGCACCTTGCTCAGGCGCAAATGCGTGCGATTGAACAAGGCATGCCCATGATGCGTGCGGCCAATACCGGGGTTTCGGCGATGATTGATCCGCTTGGGCAGATCACCAAGGCGCTGCCTTTGGGCGAAGCCGGATTCGTCGACGCGGTTTTACCGGCCCCTCTGGAGCGGACTGTTTATGCGCGGATCGGCGACTATCCGGTATTTCTTGTGCTTGTTGCGATGGCGGCGCTGCTTTGGCGCAACGCTCGGCGGGTCGGCGCATAAATACCGATTGACCCCGGCTTTTTGCGGGCGTATCCCCTCGCATGCCCGTCACAACGGCTTCCTGGCGTGATGGGGAAATCTTAATGGAGCACATTCATGTCCCGACAGAACTATACTTTTACTTCGGAATCCGTTTCCGAAGGGCACCCCGATAAGGTTTGCGACCGCATCTCGGATGCCGTGCTTGACGCTTTTCTGAACGAAGAACCCGAAGCGCGCGTGGCGTGCGAAACCTTTGCCACCACCAATCGTGTCGTCATCGGCGGCGAAGTCGGATTGTCTGATCAGGACAAACTGCATGATTACATGGGCCGTATCGAGGAAATCGCGCGCGCCTGTGTGAAAGACATTGGATACGAGCAAGATAAGTTCCACCACGAAACCGTCGAGGTGACGAATCTGCTGCACGAGCAATCTGCTCATATCGCTCAGGGTGTTGATGCCTCGGGCGACAAGGACGAAGGCGCAGGCGATCAGGGGATCATGTTCGGCTACGCCACGACCGAAACTCCTGCGCTGATGCCGGCCCCGATCCAGTACTCCCACGCGATCCTGCGCCGTCTGGCCGAGGTCCGTAAAAACGGCACCGAGCCCGCGCTGGGCCCGGATGCCAAATCGCAGCTGTCGGTCGTGTACCGCGATGGCAAGCCTGTGGGCGTCAGCTCGATCGTGTTGTCGACACAGCATCTGGATGCGGCGCTGTCTTCGGACGATATCCGCGCCATGGTCGAGCCTTACATCCGCGAAATTCTGCCCGAAGGCTGGCTGTCGGCCGAGACCGAGTGGCACGTGAACCCCACCGGAAAGTTCGTGATTGGCGGCCCCGATGGAGATGCGGGCCTGACTGGACGCAAGATCATCGTGGACACCTATGGCGGAGCCGCGCCCCATGGTGGCGGCGCGTTCTCGGGCAAAGATCCGACCAAGGTGGACCGTTCGGCGGCCTATGCGGCGCGCTATCTGGCCAAGAACGTAGTCGCTGCCGGCATGGCGGAACGCTGCACCATTCAGCTGAGCTATGCGATTGGTGTTTCCAAGCCGCTTTCGATCTATGCCGAGACCCATGGCACAGGACAGGTTTCCGACGCCGAAATCGAAAAGGCCGTTGGGCAGGCGATGGACCTGACACCGCGCGGTATTCGTGAACATCTGCAGATGAACAAGCCGATCTATCAGCGCACTGCTGCTTATGGTCACTTTGGCCGTGAACCCGATGCGGATGGCGGTTTCAGCTGGGAGCGCACCGACCTTGTGGACGCGCTGAAAGCGGCGGTCTGATCGGTATCCAAAGGTGCGCCCTTACGGGCGCGCTCTATTCTGGTACATTTGGGGGCGGCGGGTCTGTTGAGTGGACCGGTCGCCCTCTTGCGTCTGTGGTGTCTGCGCAGTATGGGCACGGCCATGAGCACCGAGACACCCCAACGCCCCCGCAGAAACTTTTATGGCCGCTTCAAGGGCAAAACCCTGAAGCCCAGTCAAAAGGCGTATCTGAGCGAAGACCTTGATGCGCTGTCCCCCGGTACGGTCGATTGGGAGGGTAATCCTGAACGCAACCCGCTGGATCTGCAGGCGCTGTTCGGCGGCCGGGATGTCTGGCTTGAGGTCGGCTTTGGCGGTGGTGAGCATCTGGTGCATCAGGCGGCCAACAATCCCGATATCGGCATCATCGGGGCCGAACCCTACATCAACGGTGTCGCCATGTTGCTGGGCAAAATCCGGCAGGCGGGGGTTGAGAACCTCGCTGTTCATCCCGGCGATGCGCGCGATCTGTTTGACGTGTTGCCCGAGGCCAGCATCTCGCGCGCGTTCCTGCTGTACCCCGATCCCTGGCCAAAGACGCGGCACCATCGCCGTCGGTTCGTGACGCCCGAGCATCTGGAGCCGCTGGCGCGGGCGCTGAAACCCGGTTCGATCTTTCGGGTCGCCACGGACATTCCCGATTATGTTCGCCAAACGCTGGAAGAGGTGCCGCGCGCAGGTTTCGAATGGCTGGCCGAGCGTCCCGCCGATTGGCGCGAGCCGTGGGATGATTGGATTTCCACCCGTTACGAACAGAAGGCCCTGCGTGAGGGGCGCGTACCGCATTACCTGACCTTCCGCCGCAAGGGCTGATTGCGGCTGGACCAACCGGCCCCAATTCGCTAATCGGCTAAGGCACTGATAGCGAAAACAGGAGCCCCCATGTCCGGACACGGCACGCCCATCCCGATGACCTCATACCCCTGCGGTCCGCTGACCGGCACGGCAGAGGTGCCCGGCGACAAGTCGATCTCGCACCGGTCGCTGATCTTGGGCGCGATGGCGGTGGGTGAGACGAAGATTTCCGGCCTGCTGGAAGGTGAGGATGTTCTGGACACCGCCAAGGCCATGCGCGCCTTTGGGGCCGAGGTCACAGATCACGGCGGCGGTGAATGGACCGTGCATGGCGTGGGCGTTGGCGGCTTTGCCGAGCCAGATCAGGTGATCGACTGCGGCAACTCGGGCACGGGTGTGCGGCTGATCATGGGTGCAATGGCGACCTGCCCGATCTCGGCCACGTTTACCGGAGATGCCAGCCTGAATAAACGCCCCATGGCGCGGGTGACGGACCCGCTGGCGCTGTTTGGTGCGCAGGCCGTTGGCCGCTCGGGCGGGCGTTTGCCGATGACCATTGTAGGCGCGGCTGAGCCTGTGCCGGTACGTTATGAGGTTCCCGTTCCGTCGGCGCAGGTGAAATCCGCCGTGTTGCTGGCCGGTCTGAACGCGCCGGGCAAAACTGTAGTGATAGAGAGAGAGGCCACCCGCGACCATTCGGAACGGATGCTGGCTGGGTTCGGTGCAGAGATCACCGTTGAGGACACCGAGGAGGGCCGAGTGATCACCCTGACTGGCCGCCCCGAGTTGAAACCGCAGATCATCGCTGTGCCGCGCGATCCCTCCAGCGCGGCGTTTCCGGTTTGCGCGGCGCTGATCACGCCGGGCTCGGATGTGCTGGTGCCGGGCATTGGTCTGAACCCGACCCGCGCGGGGCTATTCACCACGCTGCGCGAGATGGGCGCGGACCTGACCTATGAAAACGAACGCGAGGAGGGTGGCGAACCGGTTGCCGATCTGCGCGCGAAATATTCGCCCAACATGAAGGGCATCAACGTGCCGCCGGAACGTGCGGCCTCGATGATCGACGAATACCCGGTGTTGTCTGTGGTTGCAGCCAATGCCACCGGCACCACGATGATGGGCGGGGTGAAAGAGCTGCGCGTCAAGGAAAGCGACCGGATCGACGCCATGGCGCGCGGGTTGCGCGCCAATGGCGTGACCGTGGATGAGGGCGAGGATTGGTGGTCGGTCGAAGGGCTGGGCATCGGCAAAGTCCCCGGTGGCGGCACCTGCGAGAGTTTTCTGGATCACCGCATCGCCATGTCGTTCATGGTGATGGGAATGGGAGCGAAAACGCCGGTCTCGGTTGATGATGGCGGCCCGATTGCGACTTCGTTCCCGATTTTTGAACCGCTGATGGCCGCTCTGGGTGCCAAGGTTGAGCGCACATGAGTTTCACGGTCGCCATTGATGGCCCTGCAGCGGCGGGGAAGGGGACGATTTCGAAAGGGGTCGCGGCTCATTTTGGGTTCGCCCATCTGGATACCGGGTTGCTCTACCGCGCGGTGGGGCGGCGCACGCTTGAGGGGATGGACCCGATCGCAGCGGCGCAAGCCCTGACCGCCGAGGAATTGCAGCAGGGTGATCTGCGTACGGCCGAGATCGCGCAGGCGGCCTCGAAAGTGGCGGTGATCCCCGAGGTCCGCGCGGCTCTGGTCGATTTTCAGCGCGCTTTTGCAAAGCGGGCAGGGGGCGCGGTTTTGGACGGGCGCGACATTGGCACCGTCATCTGCCCCAATGCCGAGGCGAAGCTGTTCGTGACGGCCAGCGCCGAGGTGCGGGCCGAGCGGCGGTACCTTGAGCTGAGTGCCAAGGGGGCCAATGTCACGCGCGATCAGGTTCTGGCCGATGTGCGCGAACGCGATGCGCGGGATGCGGAACGCAGCACGGCCCCGATGAAACCGGCCGAGGATGCGGTGCAACTGGACACCTCGGATCTGAGCATCGAGGACGCTTTGGCGCAGGCCATCGCGTTGATCGAACAAAAAAAGCCCGCGACGCCGTAACGCCGCGAGCTTTCGCTTGGAGGAGGGTTAAAGCTCGCCGACTGCGACGCTTTTGATCTTTGACCATTGGCCATCAGCGGTTTTTGCCGTGCCAGGCACGTCTTTCAAAAACGCGGCGCGGGTTTCGGCGTTCAGAAAGAGGTACAGTTTGCCGTCTGCGACCAGATACTGATCTGGGTCACCGTCGAATTTCTTGCCAACCGACACCCCGAACGAGCAGAATCCACCATGCTGTGGCAGATAGGCAGCGGGGTTGGCCTCGAACGCGGCAAGGTTCTCGGCGGTGGTGAAATAGTAGGAGGCACCGTCATAGGTGGCCGAATGGGTGGCAAAACCATCAACCGGATTGCCGTCATTGACCAGCGCCACCAGATCGACCCCATGTGCGGCCAGCGGAGCGCCCGCCGCCGAGATACCGTTCGAGACGTTGGTTTCATCTGCGGCAAAGGCCGGGGCGGCGATCAGAGGCAGAGTGGCGATCAGAGTGGTCAGAACCAGGGATTTCATTGCGTTTCCTTTCATCATTTAAGCTGGGCGCGGCCGGTTTGCCCGCCGCTGAAACAAACCTAGGCGTCAGGAGTTGAACGGACTATGTTTGACGGGCTTAAAAACATTGCAGATCGTCCGATATTCTGATCGTTTGCACGGTTCTCCTCACCAAGCTTTGTTTGGCCAGTGTCGTTTGATCCACATATGCTCAATGGGCAACCTGCAGGAGCGATGCGATGATCCGACTAGCCCTTTTTCTGATAGTTCTGGCCACAGGTCTGGCCGCTCAAGAGGCGCAAGACGCTCCTGAGTTGGAACCGCCCATGACCTATGAGCGGCTAGGAAAAATTCTGTTCGCTTTGGACCCGGAGGCGCTGCCGCAAGGGCCTGGTTTTCAGCTGACGGTCGGGGATACTCCGGTTCTGGTCATCACGGATGTGAACGCCGATCGGATGCGGGCCATGGTGTCGATTAGCAGCGCGGCTGATCTGTCACCCGCGGACCTGCAGCGCATGATGCAGGCGAATTTCGACAGTACGCTGGATGCGCGTTATGCGATCGCCAACGGTACCTTGTGGGCGGCCTATATTCATCCGTTGTCCACGTTGGAAAAAGACCAGCTGATCTCGGGTCTGGCCCAAACGGTTAACATCGCCAAGACATACGGCACCCTCTATTCAGGCGGTGCTGCAGAATTCGGTGGTGGTGACAGTCAGGGCCTGCAGCGCGAATTGATTGATGAGCTTTTGAAGAAAGGCGAAGAGATTTGAGGCAGGCGCAATTATGCGCGTTCTGATGCTTGTCTGACACGCCGTTTTGGCGCGCTCAACGCCTATGTCATAGGCTCTGGCCCGGTGCGGGAAAACTGTTATAGTTCCCCAAAACAAAAAAGGGGGGAGCAGAATGAACAATCGATTGCGGAAAATCACCATTGTGGGTGGCGGTACAGCCGGGTGGATGACCGCACTTATCCTTGAGATGGTGTTGTCCCGGACATCGGCACCAAAAGATCGGCCGCGGATATGTCTGATCGAAAGCCCGAATATTTCGACTGTGGGTGTGGGCGAAGCAACGGTTCCTCGTATGCCGGTGACGCTCCGGCAGGCTGGAATAGCTGAACGGGATTTCTTTCGCGAAACCAACGCTTCCTTCAAGCTGGGTGTGAAGTTCTGCAACTGGAACAAGGACGCCAAAGGTAACCGTATCGATTACATGAACCCGTTTGCTCATGGCCAAATGCTGGAAGGGCTTGAAGCGGCCGAGTATTATTTGCGATTTGGCAATGGGGATCGGGATTTCACGCAATCGATCGCTCCGCATGACGATTTGGCCCGTCTCTGCAAAGGCGCGCGACCGCTGGGCGCACCGGAATTCGAGCAGCGGTTTGGCTACGCGTATCATCTGGATGCGGTGAAATTCGCAGGGATGCTGACCAGGGTCTGCACCAAGCGCGGTGTCGAGCACATTCAGGACGAGGTCCAGTCGGTTGAATTGGACGAACAAGGCAATGTCAGCCACCTGATGTTAGAGCGTAAAGGTCGCCATGACATCGAGATGGTTGTGGATTGCACCGGTTTCCGTGGGTTGATCATCAATCAGGCTCTGGGTGAGCCGTTCATGGATTACTCGGACTATCTGCCCAATGACCGGGCGATGGCATTGCAGATCGAACATCCTGATCCGGACAAGATCGAGAGTGCTACACGGTCCACGGCCCTGGGGGCCGGTTGGACGTGGCGCGTGCCTTTGTTTAACCGAGTGGGCACCGGCTATGTGTATTCCTCGGCGCATCGAACGGATGATCAGGCGGCGGACGAGTATCTTGAATGGTTGGGCGACAGTGGCAAGGGACTGACGCCGCGCGTTATCCCGATGCGCGTTGGGAGGGTGCGAAACGCCTGGGTAAAGAACTGCGTCGCCATAGGCTTGTCTGGCGGTTTCATCGAACCGTTGGAGAGCACTGCGATCCACATGATCGACCATGCGATCCGCTGGTTTGCCGAACACCTGCCGACGCGTGATATCGAGCCGTCACTGCGCGCGCGCTACAACCGGCAGATGGACAAGCTCTATGATGAGGTGCTTGAATTCATTTGCCTGCATTACCGGCTGGGCAACCGCACGGATGATCAATATTGGATCGACGCACGGACCGAAATGAAAATTCCCGACCGGTTGGCTGAGAACCTTGAGCTTTGGCAGCACCGTTTGCCTATGCAGCACGATGTCGAGTTTGCCACTCTGTTCGACCATCGCGTTTTCCAAACAGTGTTACTAGGCAAACAGGTCTACGACACCGGCTATGGAACTGGTATTCGCGACCGCGTTCGTCCGTTGAAAAAACCGATTTGGTTCCAATGGTGGAAGGGCGCGAAGGTGGATCTGGCTCAGACCCTTAAGTCCATGCCGGATCATAAGACATTGCTACGCGACATTCGCGGTGAGTTGGAAAAACCGGCCTTCGGTAAGCCGGCAAGGCCAACAGTGGCGATGCCAGGGGTTAAACCGGCACCTTTGGCCGTTCAGAACATGCCGAACTTTGCTGAAATTCAAAGCGGCACAAAGGATTTGCAACTTTTTTAGCAGTACCTTGCGCGGTGCAAAAAAATGTTCAGACCAAACTTGGGGGCAGGGCAAAATCCTGCCCCTTTTCTTTGAAAGGAACTCTTGCTGGTTGAATTTTGGTATGTAATAACATCACAAATTTCGATGGGGCCAGCGGTGCATTTTGAAGATGACACACATTTTAAACGCGGGATGGTCAGGCGAAGCGGCCGTAACCTGCGCAGTAATCTGAAACGCCGGCGGCGGTGCACGTGTCCGATGCAGGCATACGACTCATTGCCCTCTGAATTACGCGCTTGGCTGGCAGAAGCGTGCTTGCCCTGGAGCCCTTCCTCGGCCCTGAAAATCTGGAACCGTTCGGGTGGATCGGCAAATGCTGCCGAAGCCCTGTCCCGGCTTGATGCAATCGAGCAGTCTATGTTGAGAAAGGACTCGGTTGTCTGGACCGGCAAAGAATGCGCGTAAGCTGGCAATTACGGGCTTTGCTCTTGCGCATTGCCTGAAATCGGCCTATACGCGCGCTGTCTTAACACGGGCGGTCAACGTCCGGATGACGTATCTGAGCAGGGCCGGGTTACCTCGGCCCTTTGTGTTTGTGTAGTCAGATGCGCACCGGGTCACGCCAAAGGACACCATGAAACAAGACCGGCGGAGACAACCGCTCGGCCAGAAAAAACACTTGTAAAGGAAAACACTGCCACATGGCTGATACATCCATGGAGGAATTCGAAGCCCTCCTGAACGAAAGCTTCGAAATGGACACGCCCGAAGAGGGTTCTGTTGTCAAAGGTAAGGTTCTGGCGATCGAAGCAGGCCAAGCCATCATCGACGTAGGCTACAAAATGGAAGGCCGCGTTGATCTGAAAGAATTCGCAAATCCCGGCGAAGCTCCTGAAATCGCTGTTGGTGACGAGGTCGAAGTTTACCTGCGCGCCGCAGAAAACGCCCGTGGCGAAGCCGTCATCTCGCGCGAGATGGCCCGCCGTGAAGAGGCATGGGACCGTCTGGAAAAAGCATATGCCGACGACCAGCGCGTCGAAGGTGCAATCTTTGGTCGCGTCAAAGGTGGCTTCACCGTCGATCTGGGTGGCGCAGTTGCGTTCCTGCCCGGCTCGCAGGTTGATGTGCGCCCCGTGCGCGACGCTGGCCCGCTGATGGGTCTGAAGCAGCCGTTCCAGATTCTGAAAATGGACCGCCGCCGTGGCAACATCGTTGTCTCGCGTCGCGCAATCCTGGAAGAATCGCGTGCCGAACAGCGTGCCGAAGTCATCGGCAACCTGTCCGAAGGTCAGACCGTCGAGGGTGTTGTCAAGAACATCACCGAATACGGTGCATTTGTTGACCTGGGCGGCGTTGACGGCCTGCTGCACGTCACCGACATGGCATGGCGCCGTGTGAACCACCCGTCCGAGATCCTGACGATCGGCGAAACCATCAAGGTTCAGGTCATCAAGATCAACAAAGAGACCCACCGCATCAGCCTGGGCATGAAGCAGCTGCAGGAAGATCCGTGGGATCTGGTTGCTGCGAAATACCCGCTGGGCTCGGTCCATCAGGGTCGCGTCACCAACATCACCGACTACGGCGCGTTCGTCGAGCTGGAAGCCGGTGTCGAAGGTCTGGTGCACGTGTCCGAGATGTCCTGGACCAAGAAAAACGTCCACCCCGGCAAGATCGTTTCGACCAGCCAGGAAGTCGACGTCATGGTTCTGGAAATCGACGGCGCCAAGCGTCGCGTGTCGCTGGGCCTGAAGCAGACTCAGCGCAACCCATGGGAAGTGTTTGCAGAAACGCACCCCGAGGGCACCGAGGTCGAAGGCGAAGTCAAGAACATCACCGAATTCGGTCTGTTCATTGGCCTCGAAGGCGACATCGACGGCATGGTTCACCTGTCGGACCTGTCCTGGGACGAGCGTGGCGAGGATGCGATCCAGAACTACCGCAAAGGCGACATGGTTTCGGCCGTTGTCTCTGAAGTGGACGTCGAGAAAGAGCGTATCTCGCTGTCGATCAAAGCCCTGGGCGGTGACAAGTTCGCCGAAGCCGTGGGCGGCGTGAAGCGTGGTTCGGTCATCACCGTAGAGGTCACCGCGATCGAAGATGGCGGTATCGAGGTGGAATACGAAGGCATGAAGTCCTTCATCCGCCGTTCGGACCTTTCGCGTGACCGTGCCGAGCAGCGCCCCGAGCGGTTCAACGCTGGCGACAAGGTCGACGTCCGCGTCACCAACGTCGACAGCAAGACCCGTCGTCTGGGCCTGTCGATCAAAGCGCGCGAGATCGCCGAAGAGAAAGAGGCCGTGGAACAGTACGGTTCCTCCGACTCGGGCGCATCGCTGGGCGATATCCTGGGTGCAGCGCTGAAGTCGGGCGACTAAACCCGGACCTAAGTCCAAACAATTTTACGGCCCCGTACATGAGTGCGGGGCCGTTTTTGTTGCGAATCAATATGTTCTGAATTTTGAGCTATATTCACCAACTGTTCATGCTTTAGGGGGTCAATTCCCGTGAACGGGCAAAAAATCGCGTGAGTTTGAGGCAGAATCAAGGCCTAGCAGACAGAGTCAACGTTCCCCCGAACTAAGTTTTTTCCTATACTGTTCAGAATAATAGACATGGTAATCCGGTCGCCTGGGAGGGTAACGCACATGATCCGTTCAGAATTGATTCAGAAAATCGCCGACGAGAACCCGCATCTTTACCAACGCGATGTCGAGCGGATCGTGAATACTGTGTTCGAAGAAGTGACCGATGCCATGGCCCGTGGTGATCGGGTTGAACTGCGTGGCTTTGGTGCATTTTCGGTTAAACAGCGCGACGCTCGGGTGGGCCGAAACCCCCGTACCGGCGAGACCGTTCAGGTCGAAGAAAAAAGTGTTCCGTTTTTTAAGACTGGCAAGTTGCTAAGGGACCGTTTGAACGGTAAAGCCTAAGGCATGATGCGCTACGTTAGATATGCTTTTTTGGCGATCCTCGCGATCGTTCTGATCTCGGTTTCGCTGGCCAACCGCGAAGCCGTTGAGCTGACACTGATGCCTCAGGCGATTGCCGATTTGCTAGGGTTCAATTTCAGCACCTCTCTGCCACTTTTCCTTGTGGTTCTGGGCAGCGTTGTTGCGGGCTTGATTATCGGATTTCTCTGGGAATGGCTGCGTGAGCACAAGCATCGTGCAGATGCGTCGGCCAAAACCGGTGAAGTTCGCAAACTTGAACGCGAAGTCAAAAAACTCAAGAAAAAGCAGAACGAAGGCAAGGATGAGGTCCTCGCCATTCTGGACGAGGCCAGCTAGGCTAACATGTCCGATGTAGCGGTCAAAATTTGCGGCCTGACCGCCGCTGACCACGTGCGCGCCGCTGCGGACGCAGGCGCGCGGTATCTGGGGTTCAACTTCTTTCCGAAATCACCGCGCTATGTCTCGCCGGAGCAAGCCGCCCAACTAACGGATCACGTCCCTGTCGGTGTGGCAAAAGTGGCCTTGGTGGTGAACGCATCTGATACGTTGCTGGACAGCATTACCGCAGCTGCCCCGTTCGACATGATACAGCTACACGGGTCGGAAAGCGTAGAACGTGTGCAGGAAGTCAAAGCGCGGTACGGTCTGCCCGTCATCAAGGTGGTTGGCGTGGCTGATGCCAAAGACCTGCAAGCCATATACACCTACAGCGATGTTGCCGACCAGTTGTTGGTGGATGCCAAGGCCCCCAAAAACGCGGTGTTGCCGGGTGGAAACGGGTTGGCCTTTGATTGGCGTTTGCTGGCCGGGCGCAAGTATTGGCGCAAGCCGTGGATGCTGGCCGGTGGCTTGAACCCCGATAACGTGGCCGAAGCGATCCGGATGACCGGTGCGCGTCAGGTTGACGTTGCTTCGGGTGTGGAAAGCGCGCCGGGTATCAAGGATGCCGATCTGATGCGGGCCTTTATCGCTGCGGCAAACGCGACCGGTTGACGCGTCTGGCAAAGCATCGGGCGAGTGCGTTTTGCCATGGCAAATCCCGCCGCTACCTCCTATGAACGACAGGTAAGATGACGGAGACAGCCATGGCCAACGATCTTTTCAATTCCTTCATGTCCGGCCCCGATGAGCAGGGCCGTTTTGGCATCTTCGGCGGGCGGTTTGTCAGCGAAACGCTGATGCCTCTGATCCTGTCGCTGGAAGAGGAATACGAGAAGGCCAAAGACGATCCGACTTTCTGGGCTGAGATGGATGATCTGTGGGCGAACTATGTGGGCCGCCCCTCGCCGCTGTATTATGCGGAACGCCTGACCGAACATCTGGGCGGCGCGAAGATTTACCTCAAGCGTGATGAGCTGAACCACACCGGCGCGCACAAGATCAACAACGTGCTGGGGCAGATCATTCTGGCGCGCCGTATGGGCAAGACCCGGATCATCGCCGAGACCGGCGCAGGGCAGCACGGCGTGGCCACCGCCACCGTCTGCGCCAAATTCGGCCTGAAATGCATCGTCTATATGGGCGCCCATGATGTGCAGCGCCAGGCCCCCAACGTGTTCCGTATGCGCCTGCTGGGGGCCGAGGTGATTCCGGTCACGTCCGGCCGAGGCACGCTAAAAGACGCGATGAATGACGCGCTGCGCGACTGGGTGACCAATGTGCGCGACACGTTCTATTGCATCGGCACCGTGGCCGGGCCGCACCCGTACCCGGCGATGGTCCGCGATTTCCAGTCGATCATCGGCAAGGAAGCGAAAGAGCAGATGCAAAAGGCCGAAGGCCGTCTGCCCGACACGATCATTGCCGCCATCGGTGGTGGTTCAAACGCGATGGGCCTGTTCTATCCGTTCCTCGACGACAAATCGGTGAATATCATCGGTGTCGAGGCCGGTGGCAAAGGTGTGAACGAGAAGATGGAGCATTGCGCATCATTGACCGGCGGGCGACCCGGCGTGTTGCACGGCAACCGCACCTACCTGCTGCAGGATGATGATGGGCAGATTCTTGAGGGCTACTCGATCTCTGCCGGTCTGGACTATCCGGGCATCGGGCCCGAGCATTCCTGGCTGCACGACATCGGCCGCGCGCAATATGTGTCGATCACCGACAAAGAGGCGCTGGAGGCGTTCCAGCTGTGCTGCGCCACCGAAGGCATCATCCCCGCGCTGGAGCCCAGCCACGCACTGGCTCATGTTATGAAAATTGCGCCCGAACTTCCCAAAGATCATCTGATCTGTATGAACATGTGTGGGCGGGGCGATAAGGACGTGCAGACCGTAGCCAAGTATCTGAACTTTGACATGTCGGATACAGAAGGCCGCAGCGCCGACTAAACCCGATTGCAAAAACCACAAAAGGCGCGCCTGCCTGAGCGCGCCTTTTTTTGTCCGACCACCTGCTTAATCTGCGTTGGAATGCTCGGTCAGAATCGTCAGAGAGACGATGTCCAAAGCGCGCTGATGGGTTGCTTCAAGGTTCACTTTGGGCGCACACCCTTCGTCATGGGCCTGTAGAAAACGGCTGGCGCAAAGGCACCAACTGTCTCCGGGGTTGAGACCGGGAAAGTTGAACTCGGGGCGCGGTGTGCTGAGGTCGTTGCCGACATACTTGGAAAAAGCCAGAAACTCGGCCGTCATCACGGCGCAGACTGTATGGCTGCCCTGATCTTCGGGGCACGTATTGCAGGCCCCGTCACGAAAGAACCCGGTCAGAGGGTCTTGGGAGCAGGGGGCCAGAACGCCTCCCAGCACGTTGATGCTGTCCTGTTTTTGCATGGCGACACCCTACAGGCTTTGCGCAATACTGCGAAACATTTCGACATTGGCTTCGTTTACGCCATCGTCGCGGAACTTGCGATCCGCGCCGGTCGTCACGATCAAAACGCCGCGGGGTTGGTCGAAATAGATGTACTGACCATAAACGCCCCGTGCGAGAAACTCGCCTTCATGCGCACCTACCGGAATCCACCATTGGTAGCCATAACCGATCTTCCCGGCCTCGGTCGGAGCGCTGGGCAGGACGGATTCGGCGACCCAATCAGCGGGTACGAGTTGCTGACCGTTGTGCTGCCCATTCTGCAGGATCATTTGACCGAA
Organism: Ruegeria sp. R8_1; assembly: GCF_017743815.1. Taxonomy (NCBI): domain Bacteria; kingdom Pseudomonadati; phylum Pseudomonadota; class Alphaproteobacteria; order Rhodobacterales; family Roseobacteraceae; genus Ruegeria; species Ruegeria sp. R8_1. The sequence continues at coordinate 81,321 of NZ_JAGHRL010000001.1, forward strand.
CCGCGCAAAATCCCGAGTTGTGAAGTTCAAGCCACCCAGAACAAAGGCAACCCCGGCACCGTCGGTCACGCAATAGCCGTCGTATTCCAGACCCAGCGGCTGAATGATCTTTTCGGTCAGCAAGTCAGTGACGCTGCGCCCGGTTGCGCCTCGGATCACCATTCCAATCACATGGGTGTCGATCGAGACATACTGCCAGGTCTCACCCGGTTCTGTGAAATTGTCCTGCAGCGAGGCTGTAAAGTCGTCGAGCTTTCCACCCAACGCCACGACACGCCCCATACGGTTGATGTCTGACTTTGGGTCAAAATAATCCTCGTTGAATGTGACGCCGCTGGCCATATTCAACACATTGCGCAGGGTCGCACCGTCATAGGCCGTACCCTTCAGTTGCGGGGCGTATTGAACCACCTGATCATCTAACGAGGTGATCGCGCCTTCCTCCAGCAGGATACCGAACAGAGCCGAAAGGTAGCTTTTGGCGACCGACCAGGAAATCCGGCGGTCTTCCGGCGTCGTGCCCAGGTAATACTCCTCGAACCGGATCTGACCATCCTGCATCACAAGAAGAGATGTCACAGCCCGGTCTTCGACCCACTGATCGGTGCCTTCGGGTAGATCAAAGCCAGTGCCATAAGGCAGGTCCCAGGTGGGGCCGTCACCGCGCGGCAGGTCGACCGTCAGGAACGCCTGATCCATATGCGAGAAGTTATGGACAATCTTGTCTTCGCTAAATAGCGAATTCACAGCCATAAGTCGCTGAATTTCTTCGCGTTTCCAGAATCCAACAACCACGGCGGCCAGTACCAGCATCAATGTGATGCGCAGCACCCACTTCAACAGCGTTCTCATATGTCTCCTCCCATATGCGTGCTGTATTGGACCGCGCCCCGATGCGATCTGCAATCAGGACGTTACGGCAAGACCTATGAGTCTATTTGAACTTATCCAGCAGTTTTTGCATGGCCGATCGGTCATCGACCTCGGGCTCAGGCGCGGGTTTTGGTGCCGATTGGGACGGTTGAGGCGTTTTTGACGATCTCGGTGGCGCAGTCCGTAGAGCAACCGCATTCATGAACTTGCCGCTTTCTCCATCAGCAAGATGCGCGGCCCCATCTGAGACGCCGCGCAGCACGTCCTCCAGCCAGTCCGAGTCAGCCTTGGCAAAGTCGCCCAGAACGTAAGGAGAGACCATCTCCTTGCGTCCCGGATGCCCGATCCCTAGTCGCACACGATCATAGGCAGGGCTGATATGTTCGTGGATGGATCGCAGCCCATTGTGACCGGCGTGACCGCCGCCCGCCTTGACCCGGACCTTACCAGTAGCGAGGTCAAGCTCATCATGAAAGACGGTCACATCGGTTGAGTCCAACTTATAGAACCGCATCGCTTCGCCAACAGATTGACCCGAGCGATTCATGAAAGTCTGCGGCTTGATCAACAGCACTTTTTCGCGACCCAAACGCCCTTCGGCGATCTCGGCCTGAAACTTGGACTTCCAAGGGCCAAAGCTGTGATCTTGGGCGATCCTGTCGACAGCCATAAAGCCGATATTATGGCGGTTGCGGGCATATTTCGCCCCCGGATTCCCCAAACCGACGAACAGCTTCATGATCTTGTCCCCGTTGCTTTGCACAAGGTTGATGGCACGGATCGCGACCGGTTTTCCACCCCAACCCTGCAAAAGAAAACGGGGCCCGTCCGGACCCCGTTTCCAATCCAGTCACTCAAGCGTCTGGACTTATTCTTCTTCCTGACCGACGACTTCAACCTCGTCTGCGGCCACTTCTTCACCTTCTTCGTCGTCGCTGGTCGACAGACCGGTCGGTGCCGAGATGTTCGCGATCACGAAGTCACGGTCGATGGTGGGCTTGGTGCCCGCAGGCAGATCCACGGCCGAGATGGTGACAACGTCGTTGATGTTCAGACCGGTCAGATCAATTGTGATCTTCTCGGGGATGTCACCGGCGGTGCAGACCAGCTCAACCTCGGGGCGGACAACAGTCAGAACGCCACCCTTTTTGATTCCGGGGGCTTCTTCTTCGTTGACGAACTCAACGGGGATGAACAACGCAATCTTGGTGGTCCGACGCAGGCGCATCAGGTCTAGGTGGGTTGGCAGGTCTTTGACAACGTCACGCTGAACGTCGCGGCAGATGACGCGGACGTCTTCGTGGCCTTCAATCTTCAGGTTCCACAGAGTGGACTTGAACCGGCCAGCTTTCAGGCGCTTGAACAGTTCGTTGAACGGGATCTTGATCGCCAGCGGGTCTTTGTCGCCACCGAATACAACGCCCGGAACCATGCCTTCGCGGCGGGTCTGACGAGCGGCGCCCTTGCCTGTCCCCGTCCGTTCCAGAGCTACGAGATCAGGAATCTCTCCAGCCATGATAATTCTCCAAATGTTAGGGCGGGCATCCTCCAAGGCTGTATGCCCGCGTGAAGCCGCGTCCTTAGCTTGATTCATTCGCTTTGGAAAGGGGTTTTTACAGGTTCAACCATTTGCGAGGCTCTGCCTCGCGCTCCGGGATATTTTTGGACAGATGAAGTGCAGATCCCCTGCTTCATCTGTCCAAAAATATCCCGGGGGAGTCGCCCGGAACGGGCGGCGGGGGCAGCGCCCCCTGACCCACTTATCACTTGCGCCAACGTCCGCTGAAATCTTCGGGCACCAATAGATTGTGCCGGCCCAGGTCGGTGACTTTTCTTTCACCACAAAGCGCCATGGTTGTGTCGAGTTCCTTTTGGATGACGTCCAGCGCGGTGGTCACACCTTTTTGTCCCATCGCCCCCAGACCATAGACAAACGCACGGCCGATATAGGTGCCTTGCGCACCTAGGGCCACGGCTTTCAAAACGTCCTGACCGGACCGGATGCCGCTGTCCAGATGGACCTCAATATCGCCTCCGACCGCGTCCATGATCTCGGGCAAAACTCGGATCGAGCTGAGGGCGCCGTCCAGTTGCCGTCCACCGTGATTGGATACCACGATGGCATCAGCCCCAAGTTTGGCCGCCATTCGGGCGTCGTCTGCATCCAGAACACCCTTGAGGATCACTTTGCCGCCCCATTGTTCCATCAGTTTTTCGACTTTTTTCCAGTCGAGGCTGGGGTCGAATTGTTCAGCCGTCCACGCGCCCAGCGACGACGCGTCCGAGATACCGTCCACATGGCCAACGATATTGCCGAATTCCCGCCGTTTGGCGCGGAGCATCTCGATCCCCCAGGACCACTTAGTCATCAGATCAGCGATGGTCTTGGCGGTCAGTTTGGGCGGCGCGGACAGACCGTTTTTCAGGTCCTTGTGGCGCTGCCCCAGAATCTGCAGGTCCAGCGTGATGACCAAAGCGGAACACTTGGCGTCTTTGGCCCGTTGGATCAGTCGGCTGACGTAATCCTGATCCTTCATGGTGTAAAGCTGGAACCAGAATGGTGACGAAGTGTGTTCGGCCACATCCTCGATCGAGTTAATGGACATGGTGGACAGAGTGAAAGGCACTCCGAAATCTTCGGCGGCTTTGGCGGCCTTCATCTCTCCGTCTGCGTGTTGCATGCCGGTCAGGCCAACCGGAGCCAGCGCGACGGGCATTGTCACATCCTGCCCGATCATTTTGGACGCAGTTGACCGCCCAGACATGTCAACAGCCACCCGTTGGCGTAGCCGAATATCTTCGAAATCCGAGCTGTTGTCGCGAAAGGTCTGTTCGGTCCAGCTTCCGCTTTCTGCGTAGTCATAGAACATGCGCGGGACACGCCGTTCATAGATGCGTTTGAGATCTTCAATATTCGTGATGACGGGCATGAGGGCAGCTTTCGAAGGATTGGTATAAATTGTTTACCAATACCTGACCCGCGTCGCAACGCTGCATTTGGTGCTGGTAGGTGACTGGATTGGTCAAAGAAAAACCGCAGCGGCACAGGCCAACTGCGGCTCCAAAGCGATTAAGTGGTCGTGAGCGGTCTCAGGCGGAATGTGCCCCATCTGAGAGCGTCTTGACGAAGTCGAGCACCTCGGCGACAGGCTGGCCCTTTGCGATCTGACTGACGATAGCCGAGCCGACCACTGCGCCGTCTGCCACGCTGGCGATGGCCTTCGATTTTTCGGGTGTATTGATCCCAAACCCAACGATGACCGGCAGGTCGGTGGCGGCCTTGATGCGGGCGACTTCGGGGCCGACATTGGTGGCTTGCGCCTCGGCCGCGCCGGTAATTCCGGTAATCGAGACGTAGTAGACAAAGCCCGAGGTGTTCTGCAGAACACGGGGCAGGCGTTTGTCATCGGTCGTCGGGGTGGCCAATCGGATGAAGTTCAATCCGGCGGCTTGCGCGGGCAGGCACAGCTCGTCATCTTCTTCTGGCGGCAGGTCGACAACGATCAAGCCATCAATGCCTGCGGACTTTGCGTCTTTTAAGAAGCTGTCGACGCCGCGGCTGTAAATCGGATTGTAGTATCCCATCAGAACGATCGGGGTCGTGTCGTCGGTTTCGCGAAAGCTACGGGCCAAATCCAGCGTGCGCTGCAAGGTCATACCGCCATCCAACGCGCGTTGTCCGGCGGTCTGAATGGTTGGCCCGTCGGCCATGGGGTCGGTAAAGGGCAAGCCAAGCTCGATCACGTCGACGCCCGCTGCCGGAAGGCCCTTGACGATCTCAAGCGAGGTGTCGAAATCTGGATCTCCGGCCATGATATAGGCAACGAATGCCTTTTTACCTTCGGCCTTGAGGGCGGCGAACTTGGCGTCGATACGGGTCATCTGCAGTCCTTGCATTCAGGTTTGATCCTGATGTGCAGAAACTTTAGCCGGAAATCAATCCCGCCTGACCAGATTGGCCTAGAACCCTAGGTGATAGCGTAAGAACAATGCATTCACGCCGGGGTTAAAGCTTTCGGTACTGGCGTTCGATTTATGCGTGACTGCCAGCGAAATGGCGTTGCCGCTGTCCAAGGTATAGCCAAGACCCAAAAGGCTGCGAATCTGAAAGTTGCCACCCAAGTCATTGTCGCCGTTTGAGGCGTTAAAGTAACCGGGCATCACACTCAACTCAGCGAACCAGCGATCCGAAAAGGAATAGATGCCCACCAAACCTGCGCCAACATGCGTGTCTCCGTCGGTGTCGACGGTCAGGGCCGCACCCAGACCAGCGCTGAAGCGGGTTGCCTCGTGAAACGGGCGATGCTGGTATTCCAGTGAAAACACGCCTTGATCGTTGCCGTTGCCATTAGAAAAATCCGCGTAGCCTGCGCCAAATATGACAGATTGGGCCTGTGCAGAGGTAGCAGCCATGAGCAATGCGACGGAAGTAAGTAGCGCTTTCATAGGATTTCTTCGTCAAAAGTTAGCGATAAGAGCAATTTGGGTACCATCGCTCAGGCAGTTCAACTCACGCAAGCACAAACTGGGTAACAGGTCCGTGACGTTGTCAATCGGTGTCAGGCGGGTTGTGAGCGCGGGTTGCGCATTTTCCACAACCTGCATAGAAGACGCCGTCACATCGCTTCAGGAGGCCGAGATGGGCTTTAAAATGGGAATCGTGGGTCTGCCGAATGTGGGTAAATCGACCCTGTTCAACGCTCTGACCAAAACTGCGGCCGCACAGGCGGCAAATTTCCCGTTCTGCACCATTGAACCCAACGTGGGTGACGTCGCTGTGCCTGATGACCGTCTGGACAAGCTGGCGGCGATTGCGACCTCAAAGCAGATCATCCCGACGCGCATGACCTTTGTGGATATTGCCGGTCTGGTGAAGGGGGCGTCAAAAGGCGAAGGACTGGGCAACCAGTTTCTGGCCAACATCCGTGAAACCGACGCGATTGCCCATGTGCTGCGCTGTTTCGAAGACGGTGATGTGACCCATGTGGATGGCCGCGTTGACCCGGTGGCCGACGCCGACACGATCGAAACCGAGCTGATGCTGGCCGATCTGGAAAGTATCGAAAAACGCCGCGCCAATCTGGTGCGCAAGCTGAAGGGCAATGACAAAGAGGCAGTGCAGCAGGATCGCCTGCTGGCCGAGGCGCAGGAGATGCTGGAAAATGGCAAGCCCGCACGTCTGGTCGAGGTCTCGGAAGAAGACGCCAAAGCGTGGAAGATGCTGCAACTGTTGACCACCAAACCGGTGCTCTACGTCTGCAACGTGTCCGAGGAAGAAGCCGCCGAGGGCAATGAGTATTCCGCCAAGGTCGCTGAAATGGCCGCCGCGCAAGGCAATTCCCACGTCATCATCAGCGCCAAGATCGAAGAAGAGATCAGCCTGCTGGAGGACGACGAGGCCGAGATGTTCCTGACCGAGATGGGTCTGGAAGAACCCGGCCTCGACCGTCTGATCCGCGCCGGGTACGACCTGCTGAAGCTGGAAACCTATTTCACCGTCGGCCCGAAAGAGGCCCGCGCCTGGACCATCCGCACCGGCACCGCCGCGCCGCAAGCCGCTGGCGTGATCCATGGCGATTTCGAAAAGGGTTTCATCCGCGCCGAGACCATCGCCTATGACGACTATATCGCCGCCAATGGCGAGCAGGGCGCGAAAGAGGCGGGCAAGATGCGGGCTGAGGGCAAGGGCTACATCGTCAAGGACGGCGATGTGATGCACTTCCTGTTCAATACGTGATTGGGTTTTGACACTTCGCGCAGCAGAACAGTCGGATGCCTCCAGCATAGCGGCGATTTCCATTGAAGTGTGGGTGGGCACTTACCTCAAACGCGGCGTCAATAGCTTCTTTGCAGACTACGCTCTGTCAGAGTTCACGCAAGCTAAGATCAGCGACCAGATTTCCAACCCGGAAGACTTCTTCTTAGTGTCGGAAAACCAGGAGGGGATAGACGGGTTCATTCGCGTCTCTTCGTCGCGAGAAGCCCCGGTGGAAGGCTGGTATGGCATGGAGATTTCCACGTTCTACGTTCGGCCGCGCCATCATGGCAAAGGGAAAGGCAAGCGGCTGTTGGCGGCCGCGTTGAAGCATTGCAAGGATCAACAGGAAGGGGTGGTTTGGCTGACGACCAACGCTGAAAACACCCCGGCCATTGCGTTCTCCCTTGCGCGAGGCTTCGAATGGATTGGTGAGACCCAGTTTCAGATCGAAGATCAAGGGTATCTGAAGAACGTCTATGCGCTGCGCCTGAACTGATCGTTGCGAGGGGATATGCGCTTCGCAAGGTAGCAGTTACACTGACTTTCGGTGCGACTTAGAGACAACCACAAATGATCGAAATCCGTGACCTGCAACTCCTCAGCGCCCTTGCGCGGCACCAGCATTTTGCCAAGGCGGCCGAGGAATGCGGGATTTCGCAGCCCGCCTTTTCCATGCGCATCCGCAATCTTGAGGATCGGCTTGGCGTCTCGATCGTGCGCCGGGCCAACCGGTTTCAGGGCCTCACCGAAGAGGGCGAGATGATTGTCCAGCGGGCGCGGCGTATTCTGGATGAGACCAAGGCGCTGGAACAGCAGGTGCAGGCGTCCAAGGGCGAGATCACGGGGACGCTGATCCTGGGCGTGATCCCCACCGCGATCGCCTTTACCGGACGTCTGATCAAACGGTTGCAGCAGGCCCACCCGCGCATCCTGTCGCGGATCGAAACCATGTCGGCCACCGCCATTCAGCACCGGTTGGATGAGGGTAGCTTGGATGCGGGTATCACCTATGGCGACAGCATCGGCACCGACCTGCGGCAGGTTCAGCCCCTGTACGAAGAAACTTATGTGCTGCTGGTTCCGGCTCATATGACCGATGAAACCGGGCCGATCCCTTGGGCGCAGGTGGCCGAGTTCCCGATCAGCCTGCTTGAGCCGCAGATGCAGAACCGGCGTATTCTGGACCGGATTTTCGCTGAACAGGGCCTGCACCCGCATGTGGTGGCGGAGACCAGCGGCTTCACCGCTTCGATGGTCATGGCGCGCGAGGGGTTGGCGGCTACGGTTGTTCCCCGAGTGCTGGTGCGGGCATTGGGCGATCTGAAAGGGACGAAAGTGCTGCCTCTGGTCGATCCGATCGTCAGCAAGCCGATCTGTCTGGCCACGCTCAGCCGTGATCCGGAATTGCCAACGGTCGAAGCGCTACGGGCGGTTGTCGCCTCCTTACGGTGATAAGGAGTCGTTATCGTGCGATTGAAATATGCGATTTGACGATATGCTGATCTGATGAGACACGGAGCCTTAATCGGAGGGCATCATGGCACCATTAGATACCAAGCCATCAGGCGCACCCAAGGGCGTCTGGAAGTCAGGTAAAGGCAAAGGGCGGCACACGCCCAAAGGCCGTCAATTCACGGATGAGGCACAGGCCGAGATCGCGCGTTTGCTGGGCGACCGCCCGCGCCGTCGTGATCTGCTGATCGAATTCCTGCATTTGATTCAGGACGAACACGGCCATATCAGCGCCGACCACATCGCCGCTCTGGCGGTCGAGATGCGCATCGGTCAGGCCGAAATCTATGAAACCGCCACTTTCTATGCCCATTTCGATGTGGTGAAAGAGGATGAGACGCCTCCGCCCGCGCTGACGATCCGTGTCTGTGATTCCCTGTCCTGCGAAATGGCCGGAGCTCAGCAGTTGCAAAAGGCGCTTGAGGACGGTCTGGACCCCGCTGAGGTTCGTGTTGTGCGTGCGCCTTGCATGGGGCGTTGCGATACCGCGCCTGTGCTTGAGATCGGTCACAACCATATCGACCACGCGACCCCCGAAAAGGTTCAGGCCGCGATTGCTGCCGATGATACGCATGCGCATCTGCCCGACTATGAAACCTTTGCGGTTTATGAAGCAAACGGCGGTTATGCCAAGCTGAAAGAGCTGCGCGCGGGCGGCGATTGGGAACAAGTGCAGGAAGACATCCTGTCCTCGGGCCTGCGCGGTCTGGGCGGTGCTGGCTTCCCGTCGGGCAAGAAATGGGGCTTTGTTCGCATGAACGAAGGCACCCGCTATCTGGCCGTGAACGGGGACGAGGGCGAGCCCGGCACGTTCAAAGACCGCTACTATCTGGAGCGCACGCCGCATGTCTTCCTTGAAGGCATGCTGATCGCCGCATGGGCGGTCGAGGCCGAGACCTGCTTTATCTACATGCGCGACGAATACCCGGCGGTGCTGGAAATTCTGCGCCGTGAGATTACCGCGCTGGAACAGGCCGGGATTGTTGAACCCGGCTATATCGATCTGCGCCGGGGGGCCGGTGCGTATATCTGCGGTGAAGAATCCGCGATGATCGAATCCATCGAAGGCAAAAAGGGTCTGCCGCGTCACCGTCCTCCGTTCGTGGCGCAGGTCGGGGTCTTTAACCGTCCGACGCTCGTGCACAATGTTGAGACGCTGTATTGGGTCACCAAGGTGTGTCGCGAGGGGCCGGAATGCCTCAACAGCACCGAAAAGAACGGCCGCAAGGGCCTGCGCAGCTATTCGGTTTCGGGTCGCGTTGCGAAACCGGGAGTCTATCTGCTGCCTGCCGGGTCGACCATTTTGGACGTGATCGAAGCCGCCGGGGGGATGGTCGAAGGTCAGACCTTCAAGGCGTATCAGCCGGGCGGCCCATCATCGGGCCTGTTGCCCGCATCGATGGACGACATCCCGCTGGATTTCGACACGCTGCAGCCGCATGGCACCTTTATCGGCTCGGCTGCTGTGGTGGTTCTGTCCGATCAGGACACCGCCCGCGACGCGGCGCTGAATATGCTGCGCTTCTTTGAAGACGAAAGCTGCGGTCAGTGTACGCCCTGTCGTGCTGGCTGCGAAAAGGCGGTCAAGCTGATGCAGGCCGACAAGTGGGACCAAGACCTGCTGGAGGACCTGTGCCAGGTCATGGGCGATGCCTCGATCTGCGGTCTGGGGCAGGCGGCCCCGAACCCGATCCGCCTGGTCATGAAACACTTCGCTGACGAAATCTGAGGGGAGACAGAGCCATGCTAGATGCAAGCCCGAACAAGACCGTCACCTTCAACCTGAACGGCGAAGATGTCACCGTGCCCGAGGGCTGGACCATCTGGGAAGCCGCCAAGGGGCAGGGGTTCACCATTCCACACCTGTGCCACAAGCCACAGCCGGGCTACAAACCCGACGGCAACTGCCGCGCCTGTATGGTCGAGGTGGAAGGCGAGCGGACTCTGGTCGCCTCGTGCATCCGTCCTGCAGCGGACGGTATGGTGGTGAAAACCGACAGTGACCGTGCCGAGAAATCGCGCGCCATGGTCATGGAATTGCTGGTCGCTGACCAGCCGGAGGAGGCACATGACGCGTCCAGCCACTTCTGGGACATGGCCAAGCTGAATGATGTCAGCGACAGTCGTTTCCCGGCGAAAGAGGCCGAGAAAATCCCGCTGCTGGATGACAGCCACGTTGCGATGCGCGTCAATCTGGACGCCTGCATCAACTGCAACCTCTGCGTCCGGGCCTGCCGCGACGTTCAGGTGAATGACGTGATCGGCATGGCCGGTCGCGGCCATACCGCGCAGGTGGTGTTCGACCAGAACGATCCGATGGGCGATTCAACCTGTGTGGCCTGTGGTGAATGCGTTCAAGCCTGCCCAACCGGCGCGCTGATGCCTGCCACTGTGCTGGACGACCAGCAGAAGGGTGACAGCAAAGACTATGACTCTGAGACCGAAAGCGTCTGCCCGTTCTGCGGAGTGGGCTGTAAAGTTTCGCTGAAGGTCAAGGACGGCAAGGTTAAGTATGTCGAAGGCATCAACGGCCCCGCTAACGAAGGCCGCCTGTGCGTCAAAGGCCGGTTCGGCTTTGACTACATCCACCACCCGCACCGTCTGACCAAGCCGCTGATCCGGCGCGAGGATGCGCCTGCCAAGGGCTTGAATGTCGATCCTTCGAACCTGTCGACCCATTTCCGCGAAGCGACCTGGGAAGAGGCGATGGATCTGGCCGCGACCAAGCTGAAGGAACTGCGCGACGATGATCCGCGCAATGTCGCGGGTTTTGGCTCGGCCAAGTGCACGAATGAAGAAGCTTATCTGTTCCAGAAGTTCATCCGTCAGGGCTTCCGCCACAACAACGTCGACCACTGCACCCGTCTGTGCCACGCGTCGTCGGTGGCCGCGCTGATTGAAAACGTTGGATCGGGTGCGGTTACGGCTGCGTTCAACGACATCAAAGACGCGGATGTGGCGATCATCATCGGGGCCAACCCGATCGAGAACCACCCGGTTGCCGCGACCTATTTCAAGCAGTTTACCAAACGCGGTGGCAAGCTGATCGTAATGGACCCGCGCGGTGTCGGGATGCGCAAGTTCGCCGATGAAATGCTGCAGTTCCGACCGGGAGCGGATGTGTCGATGCTGAACGCGATCATGAACGTGATCGTTGAAGAGGAACTCTATGACAGCCAGTACATCCATCGGTGGACCGAGAACTGGGAGGCTGAAAAAGAACACCTCCGCCAGTTCACGCCCGAAGCGATGGCTCCGATCTGCGGTATTGAACCGGATCAGATCCGCCGGGTGGCCCGTACCTTTGCACAGGCCAAGGCCGGCCTGATCTTCTGGGGCATGGGGGTCAGTCAGCATATCCATGGAACGGACAACTCGCGTTGTCTGATCAGCCTCGCGCTGATGACCGGGAATGTTGGTAAACCGGGCGCGGGTCTGCACCCGTTGCGTGGTCAGAACAACGTTCAGGGCGCCTCGGATGCGGGTCTGATCCCGATGTTCCTGCCGGACTACAAAACGGTCACAGACGACAACATCCGGGCGAAGTTCGCCGATGTTTGGGGATCAGAGGATTTCTCGAACGAAAAGGGCCTGACGGTCACCGAAATCATCGACCAGATTTACGCCGGAAACATCAAGGGCATGTATATTCTGGGCGAAAATCCGGCCATGTCTGACCCGGACGTGAACCATGCCCGCGCAGCGCTGGCAAAGCTGGACCTGATGATCGTTCAGGACATCTTCCTGACCGAGACGGCAAACTACGCCGATATCATTCTGCCGGCCTCGGCGCTGTATGAAAAGAACGGCACCGTGTCGAATACCAACCGTCAGGTGCAGCGTGTGCGCCCGGCAGTCGCGCCTCCGGGTGAGGCGCGTGAAGACTGGGCGATCACTGTGGAATTGGCGCAGCGCATTGGTCTCAACTGGGATTACACGGATGTGTCTCAGGTCTTTGCTGAGATGAAGCTGACCATGGAGTCGCTGGACAACATCACGTGGGAACGTCTGGAAAACGAGACGATCACCTATCCGTCCCTGTCCGAAACCGATCCGGGTCAGTCCATCGTGTTCGGTGACGGATTTCCCCGTGCGGATGGTAAAGCCAAATTCACGCCCGCCAGCGTCATCCCGCCGGATGAGGCCCCGGATGCTGAATATCCGATGATAGCCACAACAGGGCGGCAGCTGGAACATTGGCATACCGGGTCGATGACCCGCCGGTCCAACGTTCTGGATGCGGTTGAGCCCGAGGCGAACTGTTCGATGAACCCGCGGACCCTCAAACTGATGGGGATTGAGCCGGGTGAGACGATCCGCCTGACCACCCGTCGTGGCTCGATCGAGATCATGGTACGAGCGGACCGGGCGATTGCCGAGGATATGGTGTTCATTCCGTTTGCCTATGTTGAGGCAGCAGCGAATATCCTGACCAACTCGGCCATCGACCCTTATGGCAAGATCCCCGAGTTCAAGTTCTCGGCCATCAGGGTTGAAAAGATAGAAGACGCTATCGCGGCGGAATAAATCAACAAGGGCGGCCCAAGTGGCCGCCTTTTTCTTTCCTTGACAGAAGGTTAGATGCGGCCAAACCTGTCACCGCTTTTGGTGGTGGAGGGTTCCATGGCGCGCCGCTTTGTCGATTTGTCCGTTCCGCTGGAAACCGGGATCATATCCGACCCGCCGATCATGCTGCCTGAAATCGAATACTTGACCCATGATCAGACTGCAGAACAGGTCATGTCTTTCTTTCCCGGCCTGAAGAAGGACGATCTACCGGGCGGTGAGGGCTGGGCCATAGAACGTTTGCAGATCGCGACCCATAACGGCACTCATCTGGATGCGCCGTACCATCATCACTCGACCATGAACCGAGGAGAACGCGCGATCACGATCGACGAGGTGCCGCTGGAATGGTGCATGAATCCCGGTGTGAAACTGGATTTCCGCCATTTTGATGATGGCTATGTGGTGACGGCCGCAGATGTTGAAGCTGAATTGAAACGCATCGGCCATACGTTGCGGCCATTGGACATTGTGGTCGTCAACACGTCCGCAGGCACGCGTTATGGGCAACCTGATTACCTGATGAAAGGTTGCGGCATGGGCCGCGCAGCAACGCTGTATCTGACCGAGCGCGGTGTGCGCGTCACCGGCACCGACGCCTGGAGCTGGGATGCCCCTTTTGCCCTGACCGCTCAGGAATACGCCGAGACACAGGATGCCTCAATTGTTTGGGAAGGCCACCGTGCTTCGATAGACATTGGGTATTGCCACATGGAAAAACTGACCAATCTGGAAAGCCTGCCGCCGACCGGTTTCGAAATCTCGTGTTTTCCGTTCAAGATCAAAGGCGCTTCGGCGGGATTCACGCGCGCCGTCGCCATATTCGAGGCTGATGCAGATGACTGAACCATTGGGCGGGCATGATGGCCCCTATGACGCACCTGTCGAAATTCACGGATTCAAGGTGCTGCCGGAATGGATCGACTATAATGGCCACATGAATGTGGGCTATTACGGAGTGGCATTCGATATGGCGCTGGAACGGTTGATGGTTGATCATCTGGGACTGGGCGAAGTTCAGGTCAGCGCGTTGGGGCAGGGACCTTACGTCCTGCAATCGCAAATGTCGTTCCTGCGCGAAGTTCTCGAAGGTCAGTCGTTGACCTTTCACATTCGCATGTTGGATGCCGATCACAAACGGGGGCATTATTTTGCCCAGATGCTTTCGGCTTCAGGCGAGGTGTGCGCTACACAAGAAGCGCTTTTCATGAATGTCAGCCATACAACAGGTCGATCTGTTGCGTATCCAGATTGGGCTGCAGCCCGGTTGGCGCGGATGGCGCGTGATCATGCGGGGCTTGAGCCGGCGCCTCAGATCGGTCAACCTATTGCGATCCGGCGTCAGTAATCGCGTTCAAAGAACACACCCAGCCCAGTCTCGCCCCGGCCATCGACAGTGCCCCGGACGGTGAAGTTATCGGTGACGTCAAGGTTCAGGTTCACTTCGGTATCGCCTTCTGTGTTGACGGTGAAATCGGTGTAGAGGTTATCGCTCAGGTAAGCGCCCGCGCCCAAGCGTCCCGCTCCGCCTTCAGTCGCGCCTATATCGACCGTGTCTACCCCTGTGCTGTCACGCAGCCCCTTGGTGGCATCACCACCTGCGCCGCTAAGTTGTGCCAGCGACGCCGCCATCTGGGCAATCACAAAGGGCGACAGTTCCGAAAACCGGTTGCCGAACAACAACATGGCCAGAGCCTCTTCGGCGGGGCGTTCCGGGTCAGAGAATACGTCGACTTCGGGTGAATCCAGCGGCCCGGCGATTTCGATCGTAGCAGTACCGTCCGAGGTGCTGGTCGAAGATTCGAACTCGATATACGGTGTGAGGTCGCCTTGTAGCGTTACAATACCTTTGGTCAGCGCCAATCGACGCCCCAGAATATCAAAGTTACCGCGGATCAATTCTATCTGCCCTGACGGGATGACGGATGATGTGGTCCCGCCGATAAACAGCCGCCCACCCAGTTCCGCGTTCACGCCGCGACCGCGCACAAAGACCTCTTTCGGGGCCAGCAATGCGATATCCAACGCAATGCGCGAGTCGCTTTGTGTGGTCTCTTCGTCCTTGACCAGACCGGCGCGTTGCCGTGTCAGCAGTTCTGCAGCACTTTCACCAACATGCTGGATGTCGGGGATCGCCGCCGCCCCTACCGCGCCAGAGGCGGCTGCTAGGTTGATGTTTGTTTCAACGAACTCGATCTGCCCTGAAACCGAGCTGTTTCCTGCCAACGCTCCGGTCATGGCAATTTGTCCAGCCAGTGTGGTCTCATACAAAAGCTGGTCCGTCAGAACCAGGTTATTCAAAGTCGTTACGACATTCGCGTTGAAGGGCGGGGTAAGATCAACCGGCCCAGCGACCGAGAACGAACCGCCGGCGCGGGTGCCGCCGGAAATGGAAACCGTTGCTCGGCTTTGCGACAGATCGACTGACCCGCTGATGCCAGTGATTGTTTGCCCGGCGCCCGGAATGGCCAGCGATGTGCCAGAGGTGGTGATCGACCCGCTAAGGGCATCAAGCGCTGGCTTGCCCTTAAGAGTAACGTCATACCGGGCGGTTCCGTCGATTTTATTGGGTGAAATGAACAGGTTGGCAATTCCTATGTTCACACCGCCCACGGCCTTCAGATCCGCTTCACCCGTGCTTTCGTCAAACGTACCCGAAACGTCGCTGTTGATCTGCGCGGGGCCTTCGGCGCTGGTGTCGATGGTCCAGATGCCACTTTTGCGTTGCGCAGTTCCCGTGGCAGCGATTGTGCCGGGGAAGTCGGGTGCAAATCGTTCAATGCGATTGAACTTGGCGTCAAATTCCACAGCTGCGTCGCCGTCTGTTTCGACTGTCCCTTTGAGATTGGCATAAGAACTGTCAGGCCCGCTTAAATTTGCAGTTCCTTCCAACCCGGTCCGAGTTGGTGCCACGTTGCCTTCCAAAGTCAGGGGGCCAGACAGAGTCCGGGTCACACGGGCGACGTCGTCCAGTGTCACCGAGTAATCCAGCCCTCCGGCCTCGCGCGAGACCTTGCCCGAAGCCTTTGCCGAGATTGCCGTTCCTGTCAGTCGGAACGTGCGAACATCCAGACCCTCGTCGCCATTTTCAGCGTCTATTGTCAGGGTTGTACGCCCCTCAATCAGTTTGTCGAGCACCTCGATCCCGGCTCGAATGTTGTTGGCGTCCACGTTCCCTTGAACGTCAAAAGCGCGCGTGGCGAGGTCGCCGCTGCCCTTTAGGTTGGCATTCACTGATCCGGCCAGATCTTGGCCGGCCAATCCCGAAAAAACCGACAGATCTGGCACGGTCAAGCGCGCCTGACCCTGGCCCGAGGGCTCTTCGGTCGGGTCATTTATCATGGCCTGAACCTGCGCGCTCAGGGCTTGGGCGTTGATTGTGGCGCTTCGTATATCAATGACATCTGCGGTCCGTGCACCATCCCACTGGATTGTGGTCTGACCGGTCAACAGGGGATCAATATCCGCCATGCCCGTTCGTATGTTCCGACCGACGACATTGGCGGTGCCGTCAAACTCCAACGTTTGTACTGTCCCCGTGCCGCTGACTTCTGCCCGTAAAGAGCCCCCCAGCTCACGCTGCGCCAAGCCCGAGAACACCGACAAGTCCGCCGCATTTACCCGCGCTTGCCCGTCGATGGTCAGATTGCCATCGGGTGTGGTCACATCGCCGCTTGCCTGAGCCTGCGCAGCTTCGCTGTTCAGATCGAAGGCGCGGATGGTAATGCCGTCTGAATCACGTTTGGCATCCAGCGTGATCGTCGTTTCGCCAGTGATGACCGGGTCGATATCGTCGCGCCCGGTAGACAGGTCGCTGCCCTCGACAGCCAGCTTGCCGTCAAAGCTGCCTTCCAGTGGCGATCCCGACCCCTCAATTCTGGCCGAGACCCGCCCCCCAAGGTCCATCTGTGCGAGGTCCGAAAATCGGGCCAAGTCAGACGCTTCGAGCGTAGCTGAACCGTCCACGTTCAAACCGCTGTTCAGGCCATCGACCAAAGCATCCAGCGCAAGCGTGTAATCCGATCCGACCAGTTCGAACCCCGATAGGTTCAGAGACTGATCACTGCCATAGTCAAACTGGCCGTCCAGCGTGATGCGTTGGCCGATGGCCGAGTTCAAAGCAGGATCAGTCAAATCAACACCGGTGACGCTGGCTTGCAGGTCACCACTTACTGACAGGGTTTCGGCCTGATCCAGAACTCCTTGCGCCGTAATCCGGGCGTTTTGCAGGTTGGCTTGAGGGGATTTAAAGCCGTTCGCCGTCAGGCTCAGGTCCCAAAGGTTGCCGTTTTTCTGATCGAAAAGTGCGGAAATCTGTGCGGCCTGAAGGGATGTATCCCCGCCCGCCACAGGCAGGATCACAGCCTGACCGTCTGGAGGCGTGATACGTCCCTGCAAAGCCGCAAGTGCCAGTGTTCCACCTTGGGCCAGTTGCAACTCGCCCTTCAAGTCCAACGCTTGCGTGGTCAGTTCCAGGTCTGAGACATCCAGCGCCCCTTCGGGTTTGGTTTGGCCGTTTACGAAAAGTCGTGTCTGGGTGCCAAAGAACGGATCGATATCGGATGATAGAAATGGGGTCAGATCACCACTGAGGTCGGTGGTAAACGCAATGCCCTCTGACGCGCCCTCGGTGGCCGCGCGCAGGCGAACCTGACCGGTCACGCGTTGCTGGTTGTCGCTGCTCAGGCCGATATCGGCGGTGAAATCCGTCAGCGGGCCGGACCCTTTGGCGGATAATCCGATAGGTGGGCTGTCGGGAATGTTCAGGGCGGTAGAAATCAGACCGCCGGATGCCTCGGTCACATTCAGATCAAGGGTGATCTCGCTAGTGGCGTTCTGGAACCCGGCGGTCAGAGTGATTTCGTCGCCCGCGCGGTCCAGCCGGGTGATATCGAGATTGGTGTCCAACGTTCCGTCGGCAAGGGAAAGATTGCCGGTAACCGACAGGTCTGCGGCCACGCCTATCAACGGCTTGGCCAGGGAAATCTCGTCTATACGAATTTCGCCGATCTCGATGGAAACGGGCAGTTCGGGAAGTTGAAATGGCTGAGTTTCGGCAGAAGGTGCAGGTTCGTCCGGTGCAGTTGTCGTGCCGGGCGCGCGGGCGATGTCGATTTCCTGCGCAGTCAGCGCATTAACCGAGAATCTGCCTCGGATCAGCGCCAGGCGGTTCCAGTCCAGCTGCGCATCCTTGATGGTCAACCAGACGCCTTCATCATCCGCGACTGTGATTTCCTCGATGGTGGCGCGCGCGCTCAGAGCGCCCTGAAGACCCTTGACCGTGACGTTCTGATTGTCACCTGACAGCGTATCCTGCAGGAAATTCTCAAGCATACTGCCACCGCTGTCTTCCTGCGCGGCCAGAGGAGGCGCATACAGGACCAGCGTGGCGGTCAGGACTGTATATGAATATCGCCGTATCAAAATGCCTGTCCGATCCCGATATAGAATTGCAGACCATTCCCTGTGTCGCCCTGAACGGGAACGGCGAGGTCCAAGCGCAAGGGTCCAAAGCCGCCCAGATCGTATCTGACGCCTAGACCTGCGCCAGAATGGGACGCTGCGGCGCTGGTAACGAATGAGGACGAATCCACCACGCCGTAATCATAGAACCCGACCAGCGATATCGCATCGTTTATCTTGCCCCTGACTTCTCCGGAGAGTCCAAGGAAGGATTTGCCGCCGGCAATTTCGTCTCCGACCGGAATGCCGAGGCTTTCGAACGGTTGCCCGCGTACAGTGCCGGCACCACCGGAATAGAACAGAAAATCCGGGGTGACTGCATTCAGTGACGGCCCCACGACGGAACCCGCTTGCACCCGCCCAGCTAGTACAATGCGCCCGCCAGTTCCCAGGCTGGTATAGGTGCGCGCGTCAGCAAAGAACCTGATGCCGGTCTCAGTTTCTGAAATTCCCAGAAAGGGCATGATCTGTGCGTCCAGATAAAACCCTTTCGTCGCACTGACCTTGCTGTCGCGCTGATCCCACTCGGTGCGGGTGGGGACAATAAAGTATCGGAACTTGCGCCCATCGCCGAACGCGTCATCCGCGTCGGACCATTGAAACCCGGCCGAGGCTTCGGCATATAGCCGATCCGAGAAAGTACGTCGCGCACCATACGCCAGCGATGTTAAAGTAACGTTGTAATTGTCGGTGTTGCGGCGTTCCAGCAGGGCGTTCCAGAACGTGTTGTCATCCGGTCCCAGCCGATCTGGCTGGTCCAGTCGAAGACCGATGCGCCCGTCCAGATCCTCAGCGCCGCCGATATTGCGCAGCGCTGCTTCGAACCGCAGCCGTTCTGCCCGCCGAAACACGTTGCGATGGGTCCAGGTTGCCGTCAGATCGATCCCATCCCGAGAGGCAATTTCGAATCCGAAAGTCAGGCGGCGTTTGGGCAGATCTTCGAAATAGGCGTCGAAATCCAGCGTGCCATCAGGGTTCGGGGTCTCGCGTTCTTCAAGGGCGACAACGTTAAAAGTTCCGGTCCTGCGCAGACGGGTCCCGACCTTTTGGATGTCCTCGGGGGAATAAACCTTGCCCTCTGGGAAGCCCGCGATCTTTTCGATCGACGAGTGTTTCACATCCGTATCGCCCGAGATGATCATTTTCCCGAACGTCAAACGCGGCCCCGGAGCCAGATCAATCTGAGCGTCCAACTGGGCCTGCGCGTGTCGGGCGATGACTCTTTGACCTTGAATATCGGCTTTGGCGTGGCCTGCATTGCGCCAGCCTTGGACCCCTGCGGAACCGGCGCGCTGGATCGCCCCGGTGGTGGCCAGTTCGCCGATCGCGAATTCCTCGGGCAGGACGGTCTGTGGGGCCAAAGGCTGTACGGTCGCTTCACCAAAACGGAATTTAGGTCCGGTCTGCACGGTGATGGCAGCGCGGTTGATCTGCGTCGGTACGCTCAGGGAACTCAGTTCAGCCGCTTCCTGACCGTCCAGCTTGATGCTGACGACCGGGCTGAAATACCCCTCGTCGTACAGAATCTGAACAATGGTCCGATAATCCGACAACGCGGCCGATAAGATTTCCAGTGGCGTGTCCAGCCCGCGCGATTCGGCGGTGGTAACGGATGAGGTCTCTTCAAGACGCTCGATCAGAGCTTTGGGCGCACCCGGAGCGGTCAGAGTTGTCTCTAGCGCAAATAGCGAAGTGGGCAGAACCGCAGCCAGCAGGCCAAACAGGCAAGTTCTCACACAAGCGCGCGGTCCGGTCTTCTGCATCAATTGGCCTCAACTGCCCCAAGTTGAAATCATTTTTCGCCGTCTGGGAAGAAGCGGCGCGTCATGACATTCATGTTAGAGCATTCATCGCCGGTCAGGGGGAAAAATAATCGAAACAGACCAGAAATTAGCGGGTTGTGTGATCAGAGAGCCGCTGGATCAGGACCCGACACTGCGGAACCAGCGAATGATGGTTTCGCGATCTTCGGGTTCCATATAAGTGACGTTGGCCGGAGGCATGGCGTGGCTGACGCCAGCCTGCAAGTAGATTTGCCTGGCGTTGCGGGCAATGTCGCCTTCGGTTTCAAGCAAAACGCCCTTCGGTGCCCATTGGATACCCTCCCAGACCGGTTCGCGCGCGTGGCACATCGAGCATCTTCCCAGAACGATTTCATGTGCCTCCTCAAAACCCTCTGCCGCGGCGAATTTCTGTTCATATCGCGTAAGGGGTTGCGCTTCGGCCTCTTCCACGGGTTTGTACATCGGCGCAGTCGACAGCCACATGATCCCAATGAAAAGTAGCGCTGTGGCCAGCCATGCCCACGTCGGGTTTCCGGCGCGTGCGTGGCGCGTGTTGAAATAGTGCCGGATGGTAACGCCCATCAGGAAAACCAACGCCGCAATGATCCAGTTGTATTGAGTCGCAAAGGCCAGCGGGTAATGGTTGGACAGCATCAGAAACACAACAGGAAGCGTCAGGTAGTTGTTGTGCGTCGACCGCAGCTTGGCGATCTTGCCGTATTTCGGGTCCGGCGTTCGGCCATTCTTCAGATCGTCGACCACGATGCGCTGGTTGGGCATGATGATGAAGAACACATTCGCTGTCATGATCGTTGCCGTGAACGCCCCCAGATGCAGCATCATCGCGCGGCCCGTGAAAATCTGGTTGTAAGCCCAGCCCATCGCCACCAGTAGTGCGAACAACAGCACCATCAGCAGGGTGGGACGCTGCCCCAGCTTGGATTTGCATAAAAAGTCATAGATCAGCCAACCCAAAGTCAGCGAAGCCGCCGAAATCGCAATGCCCTGCCACAGCGCCAGATCGGCCTTTTGCGCATCAATCAGATACAGCTCTCCGCCGACCCAATAGACGATCATCAGCAGTGCCGCACCGCTCAGCCAGGTGGCATAGCTTTCCCATTTGAACCAGGTCAGGTGATCGGGCATCCGCTCGGGCGCGACCAGGTATTTCTGGATGTGATAGAAGCCGCCACCATGCACCTGCCACTCCTCACCATCTGCCGGGCCTGAGATGTCGCGGTTCAGGCCAAGGTCCAGTGCGATGAAGTAAAAAGACGATCCGATCCAGGCAATGGCGGTGATCACGTGCAACCAGCGCACGGCGAATGCCATCCAATCCCAGAACACGGCAAATTCGAACATGTGGGGTCTCTCCGATTGGTTAGGGCCACACTAGGCAAACCGCTTTTTATTCGGTATTCCCGTATATTGCCAAACTGTATCAAAAAAAACGATAAGATGTCCTATCTCGACAATATCCGAACCTTCGTCCGCGTCTATGATTTAGGCAGTATGTCCGCAGCTGGTCGGGATTTGCGCATTTCCCCTGCGGTGACTTCGGCGCGGATATCACAGCTTGAAGATCACCTGGGCGTGCGCCTGTTCCAGCGCACCACACGCAACCTTTCCCCAACCGAGCAGGGCCGGGCGTTCTATCCAGGCGCAGTGGCCGTTCTTGACGCGGTGGATGAAGCCGAGGCGCAGGTGGTGCATCTGACCGAAGCACCGCGCGGGTCGCTTTTCGTTGCTGCTCCGTTAGGAGTGGGGCGGCGATTGTTGGCCCCGCATGTGCCTGATTTCCTGTCAGAATATCCCGAGATTGACGTTCGGCTGCGTTTAACGGATCGTTCGGTTGACCTGACGACCGAAGGCTTGGATCTGGCGTTCTTTATTGGCCAGCCCGAAGACAGCACATTGCGTATCCGCAAGATTGCAGACTGCCCGCGTGTTCTGTGCGCCGCGCCGGAATATGTCTCTCGACGGGGGATGCCGCGCACCGGTGCTGATCTTGTTTCGGACAAACATGAATGCCTGAACCTGCGGTTTCCCGGCGCGACCGAGTTCCAGTGGCTGCTGGAAACGCAAGACGGTCCTCGGCGGTTTGCGGTTTCCGGACGGTTCGAGTGCGATGATGGCGACGTTCTGACGGATTGGGCCTTGTCCGGGCAGGGTATTGCAATGAAACCGGTGTTCGAAGTCGTCGAACACCTGAAAACAGGTCAACTTGTTCCAGTTGCTGTCGAGACGCCCCCGGTCGCGGTGCAAATGGCCTGCCTGTACACGCATAGGCGCCATCAGGACCCGAAGGCACGTCTGTTTATGGATTTTATGATTGCGAGAATTGGTAAGATCGTCAACGCGTTGGGCGAAGGGGGCTGATAGGGGCTCCCGCCACTGTTCGCGCCCTTCGGGCGCTGCACAGTGTTGGGCCCGGCGCTGCGGCATGGCCGCAGCGTGGGAACGCCCTTGAGGCGCGGAACGCTGAAATCCAGAGAAACCGCGCCGCACCTGAAAGGTGCGGCGCCCGGCCCAACGGGAGGAACCCGGTAGGGTGATCGACGGGCGGGAGGGCACCTGTGTTAACTGCCGCGATAGGTCGAATAGCCAAAAGGTGAAAGCAGCAGCGGTACGTGATAGTGCGCATCAGGGTCTGACATGCCGAAACGTATTGGGATCTTGTCCAGAAACAGCGGATCTTCTACCGATTGCCCCGTTGTCCGCAAATATTCGCCAGCCTCAAACACCAATTCGTAGGTACCGATCGTAAAGGCGTCCTTTGGCAAAATGGGACTATCCGTTCGGCCGTCAGCGTTTGTTGTCATCTGGGCGAGGATATGGCGCGCCTCACCCGCTACGCTGTAGAGCGTGATGTTCAACCCTTGGGCCGGACAGCCGCGCGCGGTGTCCAGAACATGCGTCGTCAGATAGCCTGTCACGGCATTCTCCTGTGATCTGCAATTTGCTTTGCCACAGTCTGGCGCAAAGTTCTAAAATATGGAAATGCCAAAAGAACCGGAAACTGCGTTCGGATTAGTTTGATAATCATCCGGCTGTTTCTGGGCTATGGCTGAGGACAAACAAAAGAACGGACACCCATATGCAGCCCCCTCGTTATCCTCGCGACATGATCGGATACGGTTTGACACCGCCCGATGCTCAATGGCCCGGTGGTGCCAAGATCGCGGTTCAAATCGTGCTGAATTACGAAGAAGGCGGGGAAAACAACATACTTCACGGCGATGCGGCCTCCGAAGCTTTTCTGTCTGAAATCGTCGGGGCCGCGCAATGGCCGGGTCAGCGGCATTGGAACATGGAGTCGATTTACGAATACGGCGCACGCGCCGGGTTCTGGCGGTTGCACCGGCTTATGAAAGACCTGCCAATTACGGTCTATGGTGTCGCGACCGCGCTGGCCCGATCCCCAGACCAAGTTGACGCAATGAAGTCTGCGGGATGGGAGATCGCCAGCCACGGTCTGAAATGGGTTGAGCACAAGGATATGCCCGAAGCAGAGGAACGCGCCCAGATTAACGAAGCGATCCGCCTGCATACCGAAGTCGTAGGTCAGCGTCCGCGCGGCTGGTATACGGGGCGCTGTTCCGAGAATACGGTTCGATTGGTCGCTGAAGAGGGCGGGTTTGACTATGTCGCTGACACCTATGCGGATGATCTTCCCTACTGGGTCAACGCAGGCGAAAGGGATCAGCTGATCGTTCCATATACTTTGGATTGCAACGACATGCGCTTTGCCACCCCGCAGGGCTTTAACGCGGGCGACCAGTTTTATTCCTATCTCAAGGACAGTTTCGACGCGCTCTATGCCGAAGGCCAAGAGGGCGTGCCCAAGATGTTGTCAATCGGGCTGCATTGCAGGCTGATCGGGCGTCCCGGCCGGGTTATGGCGTTGAAACGGTTTCTCGACTATGCGCAGAGTTTTGCGGACGTATGGTTCGCTACCCGCTTGCAAATCGCACAGCATTGGGCCGCACATCACCCGCCGAGCCGCCATCCGAAACCGTCCCAGATGGACCGCGCAACATTCGTCGGCACTTATGGCGGCATCTTCGAACATTCGGCCTGGATTGCCGAGCGCGCGTTCGAGTTGGAGCTTGGCCGGGCTCATGACACTGCGGGTGGATTGCACAATGCGCTGACGCGTATGTTCCGGTCTGCCTCGGATCCCGAAAGACTGAGCGTTCTGACCGCGCACCCGGATTTGGCTGGCAAACTGGCGCAGGCGAAACGTCTGACACAGGAAAGCACGTCTGAACAGGCTTCAGCCGGGTTGGATGCGTTGACAGACGCCGAACGCGCGGCGTTCACGGACCTGAATACTCGTTACACCGAGAGGTTTGGGTTCCCTTTCATCGTCGCGGTGCGGGATCACGACAAGGCCTCGATCCTGCAGGCGTTTCAGCGGCGGATTGAGCAGGATCGCGAAACGGAATTCCGCGAGGCCTGCCGTCAGGTTGAACGCATTGCCGAGTTTCGGCTGCGGGACATTCTTCCGTCATGATGCAGATCGTTGCCCGTCCGCTGACCGCTCAAGCCTTTGCGCCATACGGAGATGTTATTGAGGCTGCGGGTCAGCCAGACAAAATCATAAACCAAGGACAATGCGGCCGTTTCAATGACCGTGCCCAGATGGATTTCGCTGACGGACGCGCGGGTATCAGCCTGTTTAACGCCAATCCGCGCGCTTTCCCTTATGTTCTGGATATGGTCGAGCGGCATCCCGAAGGCAGCCAAGCCTTTATACCGATGACACATCAACCGTTTCTGGTCGTGGTCGCACCAGATGCCAATGGAATGCCCGGCCAGCCCGTTGCCTTCCTGACGTCACCCGGTCAGGCCGTAAACTATCGTAGGGGCACATGGCATGGTGTTTTAACGCCGCTGCATGGTCCGGGCCTGTTCGCGGTTGTTGACCGCATCGGTGCCGGGGCGAACCTTGAAGAACACTGGTTCGACACGCCCTATGAAATTGTCGCCCGCTGACGTCGCCAATCAGCGGCCAACCATCAGTCGGGCGACATCCAGCATCCGGGCCGAGAAACCCCATTCGTTGTCATACCAGCCAAAGACACGAACCTGATGTTCACCGATCTGCCGCGTCTCTGGGCCTGCGATGACAAGCGACTCGGGGCGGGTCCGCAAATCGGACGACACCAAGGGCTCGTCCGTCCAACCCAGAACAGGAGATTGCGCAACGGCCTGACGCAGGTTGGCCTCGAACAAATCCGCAGAAACCGGGTGTTCAAGAGTCACGATCAGATCAACCGCCGAGACGCTGGCCGTGGGAACCCGCACCGCCGCGCCCGAGACGCGACCGGCCAGATGGGGCAAAACCTCGTCAATCAGGTGCATGGCGCTGGTGGTGGTGGGAACCATCGAAAGTGCGCCCGCGCGGGATCGGGCCAGATCCCCGCGCGGTGCGTCCACCATTGGCTGGCTGTTCGTATAACAGTGGATGGTCGTCATGTGGCCCGATACCAGGCCACCGATCCCATCCAGAACCTTGACCAAAGGTGCCAAACCGTTCGTCGTGCACGAGGCGTTCGACACGATGCGCGCATCGCCCAGCTGGTCTTCGTTTGCGCCCAGCACAACGGTAACCTCGGTCGCCGGAGACGGGCCGGAAATCAGCACTTTCCCCGCACCCGCCGTCAGGCCCTGGCTGGCGACATCTGATGTGCGTGCAACGCCCGTGCAGTCCATCAGGACATCGACGCCGGTCAGATCCACACGAGACAGATCCGCACTGTGGGTCACTGGTATCGCCATCCCGTCGACGACCAATTCGTCAGCAGAGTGTTTAACATCGCCCGCATAGGGACCGAATGTGCTGTCGTATTTGAACAGGTAGGTGCAGGTTTCAAGCGGTGCGATGTCGTTGATCAGCACCAGCTGGATACCACTGTCCTGCGGCATGGCCAGAAGCTGCCGCAGGATCGTACGGCCGATCCGGCCGAATCCGTTAATCGCAAGTTTCATGCGCAAGCTATGGCAGCGGGTTGCGCTGACCTCAATGCCCGTTTCGCCTTGGGGTCAGTTGCAACTGACCTGCGAAAAGAACTGGCCCGAGATATTCTGGTACATGCTGCCTCGGATGGGGGTGCACCCGGTGGCCTGCTGGATCGCTGCGATGGCCTGCAGGGTGCGCAGGCGCGGCGGCGGCCCAAACGGGTTGAGGTTGTTGTTGTCCCGCGTCGCGCGATACACGACCGGAGCATCCGAGACCTGCGTGATCGCCCAGGTCCGGCTGAAGACCGAAACCGATTTGGTCGGTTCCTTGGCGACCACAGGGGTCGCGTTAATAGCCGTAAGGCCGATGACGGCGGCCAGCGCCAACATTGATCCACGCAGTACCATTGAACAATCTCCAGTGCTAAAACTGCGGGTATTTCAACAGATTCAACCGGTCCTGTGAAGCCCCGAGCCCAAGAAACCCACCGGAAACTCAGCGTTTATACAGGGTTAGGGGCATGTGACGGTTCACATCCTTGTAAAGAAGATAACGAAACCGCCCCGGTCCACCGGCATAACAGGCTTGCGGGCAGAAAGCGCGCAACCACATATAGTCGCCGGCTTCGACCTCGACCCAGTCCTGATTCAGCCGATAGACGGCTTTACCTTCAAGCACGTAAAGCCCGTGTTCCATCACATGGGTTTCGGCAAACGGTATCACGCCGCCCGGCTCGAACGTGACGATGTTGACATGCATGTCGTGGCGCAGGTCTTGCGGATCGGCGAAACGGGTTGTGGCCCAACGCCCCTCGGTGCCGGGCATCGGGGTTGGGGCGATGTCGCGTTCATTGGTGATGATCGGATCAGGGGCGGGCAGGCCGGGAACGGCTTCATAAGCTTTGCGGATCCAGTGAAACCGGGCAGTATCTTCACCGCGATTGTGCAGGGTCCAGTCGGACCCGGCTGGGATATAGGCATAACCCCCTGTCTCCAACACATGAACGTTGCCGTTCAGCGTTAGGGTTACCGAGCCTTCGACCACGAACACTACGGCCTGTGCATTCGGGTCGGTTTCGGGGCGGTCGCTGCCCCCACCGGGCTGAACCTCCATGATATACTGCGAGAATGTTTCGGCAAAACCACTCAGCGGGCGGGACAGAACCCAAAGCCGTGTGTCCTGCCAAAAAGGCAGGTAACTGGTGACGATGTCGCGCATCGTCCCTTTGGGGATCACCGCATAGGCGTCAGTAAACATGGCGCGGTCAGTCAAAAGCTGGTCTTGTCCGGGATGTCCGCCTGACGGCGCATAATAGGTGGGCTGTGCCATTTGATGCCTCTGGTTCGGGTTTCTCGCACTATGGGGGGATTGGGCAGGCGCTTATAGCGGCACGATCGCAATAGGTTTGTTCGGGAATATTTGAAGGTTGAAACCTCTTGGGGTTGGCCATGCGGGTTCACATGTCTATCCTTGAATGAAAGTACATTTCAGAAGTGTGAGGCCCCATGAATTCTCTTTTCTCTCTTACAGCAGCAGGCGCTGTGATAATCGGCCTCAGCGTTGCTGCGCAGGCCAAGCCATTGTCGCGGATCATCGCAGAATCGGGGTTGAGCCCGGACGATTTCACATTGCTGACGGCCGCGGCAGACGGATTGTTTCAGGGCAGTACGCCACAGGTTGGTTCAGAAGCGACGTGGGCCAGCACGGAAACCGACGCAAAGGGCACTGTCACCGTGCGGGATGTGCGCGGCAATTGCGTGCATTTGCAGCACATGATTGAACCGGCCAATACCGATCAGATACGTGAGGTCAGAACGCGACGTTGCCGCGACGCGGGCGGCAATTGGATTGTCACGCCTTAAAGAGCGCTAGTATCCGCGCGCCCGGTCCACTTCGTGCAACAGGGGCGCGCCACTGTTGAGGCGCTCGAAATTCTCGACCACATCGCGCAGAGCGTCGCCCAGATGCCAGCCGGAAACGTGCGGGGTGATAGTTACACCCGGATGTGTCCATAAAGGGCTGTCTGCAGGTAAGGGTTCGGTTCGGGTGACGTCCAGAACGGCTCGACCGGGCGTTCCCTGATCCAATGCGGTGATCAACGCGGCCTCGTCAATCAAATCTCCGCGTCCGGCATTCAGCAACTGGCTGCCGGGTTTCATGGCCGCCAGCATATCGGGTCCGAACAAGCCGACCGTTTGCGGGGTCGATGGCAGAATGGCACAGACATGGTCACATGCAGACAACAGATCGGGCAGGGCGTCCTCGCCATGCAGGCATGTGACACCGTCGATCTGCTTGGGTGAGCGGCTCCAGCCCATGACCTGAAACCCTACCGCGCGCAGCATCTTTGCGCTGCGGGCGCCAATATGACCCAAACCCAGCACTCCGACCACAGTGTCCGGCGAATAGAGCGGCGCCTTCGGGGACCATTCCGATCGGTCCTGCGCAGCCTCGTGGAAGGGCATGTTGCGCTGTTGACGCAGGATATAGGCCACGAACCACTCGGCGATGCCTTGCGCAGGCGCGTCAGGTTTCAGGCGCGTAACACGCACATGGTCGGGCAGGTTGGGGTTGCCGACAATCGTTTCGACGCCTGCACCCAGTTTTTGCACAAGCTGCAGATTGGGCAGGCGGGCAAGTTGATCATCGCTGAGTCCAGCTAATGCGATCATTGTAATGTCGCTGGGGTCTCCGATTGTGTCGGGGGTGCGCACGTCCAGACCGGGCTTCAGTGCGCGAATGTCCCGCGCGATATCGCTGTCGCTCATCCAATCGGACAGACCTGTCTCTATCAACAACGCCATTTTAACCTCCCCCGAACAGTTTGATTGACTTGACGTCCCGTCCTAGCTGGACATCTTGACGGCAGCTAAGTCATTCTCGGGCCAAAGGTAAAGCCCGGTCATCGGGTCGGAGGAGGAAAACCCATGAACATGTCATTCGGCCTGCGTGATGAGAACGCTCAACTGTTACAACGTGTGGCGGACATGATCCGCGATGAGATCATGCCGCTGGAGGCGGAATATCACGCAGAGATCGGCAAAGGGGATCGTTGGCAATATACAGAACGTCAGGCCGAAATCCTTGAGGGCCTGAAGGCCAAGGCCAAGGCTGCGGGGCTTTGGAATTTCTGGCTGACCGACAGCGACAAAGGGTTTGGTCTTTCCACCGTGGAATACGCCTATTTCGCCGAAGAGATGGGCAAGACCCCATTGGGTGCCGAAGTCTTCAACTGCTCCGCCCCGGATACCGGCAACATGGAGGTCTTCGAACGCTACGGGACCGAAAAGATGAAAGAACAGTGGCTGAAACCGCTGCTCGAAGGTGAAATCCGCTCGGCCTATCTGATGACCGAACCGGATGTGGCCTCGTCGGATGCGACGAATGTGTCGATGTCTTGCGTGCGGGACGGCGATGACTATGTCCTGAACGGCGAAAAATGGTGGTCTTCGGGGGCCGGTGATCCGCGATGCAAGGTCTATATCGTGATGGTCAAAACCGCCGGGGAAGAGCAGCCTAAACACCAGCGGCAGTCGATGATCGTCGTGCCGGCCGACACACCGGGGGTCGAAATTCTGCGCCCGATGGAGGTCTATGGCCATGACGACGCGCCGCATGGGCATATGCATATCCGGTTCACCAACGTGCGCGTTCCGGCTGAAAACATACTGTTGGGTGAGGGGCGTGGTTTCGAGATCGCTCAGGGTCGCCTTGGGCCGGGGCGTATTCACCATTGCATGCGCGCCATCGGGCAGGCCGAAAGCGCGCTGGATCAGATGTGCAAACGGTCCCTACAACGCGAGGCGTTCGGTAAGAAGCTGGCCCAGCTTGGGGCGAATTTCGACATCATCGCCGAATGCCGGATGGAGATTGAGATGGCGCGCCTGCTGTGCCTCAAGGCTGCGTGGTACATGGATCAGGGCGATGCACGCGCGGCAGCACCGTGGATCAGCCAGATCAAGGTTGTTGCCCCGCGCGTAGCCTTGAAGGTGATTGACGAGGCGGTGCAGATGTTTGGTGCGCAAGGGATCAGTCAGGACACACCGCTTGCCACGGCCTGGACCCATGTGCGGACGTTGCGGTTGGCCGATGGGCCCGATGCGGTGCACCGCCGTCAGGTCGCACGGGCTGAGCTGAAGAAGCACACGCAGGAAAAAGTCTGAGCAAGGCCATGGTTTCCAATCCGGACGTGAGGGCGCAATCCTATTTCCACATTCGACCGGACGGTGCGTTTGTGGGTAATGACCCTGCGCGCGGCCCGTGGTCGGCCGTGCACTGTCATGCCGGGCCGGTCAGCGGGTTGGTCGTGCGTGCGGCGGAAACCGAAGTCGGGCCCGAGAAGATGTTGACCCGGCTGACGGTGGATTTATTGCGGCCATTGCCTTTGGCCGGATTGCGAGTCGCTGCCGAAACCACGCGCCATACAAAGACATTGGCGACAACGCGGGTGACCGTGCACGATTTGGATGACACGCTTTGCGCTGTTGCAACGACGATGCATCTGGTGCGTCGTGATCTTGGGCCAGTGCCAAACGTGACGATGCAGCCCCCTCGGTTGGATGATGCGGTCACGGGTCCTTTTCCGATTGGCGAAACACGTCACAATTTGCCGGGCTTCGCCAACCATTCGGATATTCTGTATCCCAAAGGCGGAAATCAGGCAGCCGGTCCAAAAACCGTTTGGATGCGCACGCCGCCGCTTTTGGCCGATGAGGCACAGTCGCCTATACAGGCCCTGTGTCCGCTGGCAGATTGCGGGAATGGTATCTCGTGGAACGCGCCCACCACCGAGATGGGGTTCATGAACACCGACCTGACAGTGCAAGTTCACCGCGAACCGGTCTCGGACTGGTTGGCGTCAGAGTCATTGTGCCATTGGCAACCCTCGGGCATCGGGATGTCTCAGTCCGTACTTTATGACACAGAAGGTCCGGTCGCGACGGCGCTGCAAACGCTTGTCTTATTTCCGCCGGATTAAACGGTTGGCCGGATTCTGCGCGCTGTCTCAAAAGTGCGTTGTCGCTGCGGGGCCGAAACCCTATCTTTCTCACATGCGCTGGATATTGACCCTTTTCACCTTTTGCTTGCCGGTCCCGGTCTTGGCACATCCCCATGTGTTCATCGACACGGGGCTGGAGTTCATCGTCGATGACGCAGGCAATCTGACACATGTGCGGGTAACCTGGGCTTATGATGAGCTGTATTCGCTGTTCGAGCTTGAGGACAGAAAACTGGATCAGGATGGCGACGGTATTCTGAGCGAGAGCGAACAGGCCTTTCTGGCCGGGTTCGACGCGCAGTGGATCGAAGGGTATAACGGCGATCTGGTGGTGCGTGCAGATGGCCAGATCATCCCTCTGTCGGGTCCGATGGAACCTACGGCCATCACTGATAACGGCCGCATTGTCTCGACCCATCTTAGGGCGGTTGAGGGCGAACCGGTCGCAGCGGCGGCTTTGTCAGCCAAGGCGTTCGATGAAACCTACTACACAGCATACGAGGTTACGCGCCCGGTGACAGTGTCCAGTAACCTGACCTGCCAGATAGAGCGGACCGATCCCGATATTGACGGCCAGCTTGCCCAGATGCGGGCGTTCCTGCTGACCCTTGATGCCAACTATGATCTTGAGGAGAATGACATCCCCCTGGTTGGTGAAAGCTTTGCGACCGAGATCCGCGTTTCATGTCCAAGTACCTGATTATCCCGGTCCTCCTGTCGCTTGGCCTGCTGCTGTGGTTCTGGGTCAGCGGAGGGTTTGACAGCCTTGCTGCGTGGGCCGCCGGCGAACAGCGGGAGTTTCAGAACCAGATCGCCCGATCTCTGCGCGCCGCCCGCGCGGAACAACCCGAGGCTGTCGCGACCCTTTTAACCGTTTGTTTCGCTTACGGATTTTTCCACGCCATAGGCCCGGGGCACGGCAAAGTCTTGATCGGAGGGTACGGGCTGGGGCGCAAGGTGGCCTTTTGGCGTTTGTCCGCGATCAGCGTGCTGTCCAGTCTGGGGCAAGCCGTAACTGCAGTGGTTCTGGTGTATGCCGGGGTTCTGGTGTTCCAGATGTCGCGGGACAGTTTGGTTGGCACAACCGAGCAGGTCATGGCGCCCGTAAGCTATGGCGCCATCGCGGCAATTGGCCTTTGGCTGGTGTTCCGGGCGTTACGCAGTTTCGCCAGGCGGTACCGGGCGGATCGGACACAGGTCCATCATCACCATCATCATCATGACAGCCACGATCACGATCATCATCACGGTCATGACCACGAGGTTTGTTCGGATTGCGGGCATCGGCACGGTCCTACAGCGGAAGAAGTGGCGCAGATTGGGAATTGGAAAGAGGCTGCCCTGCTGATTGCGGGCATTGCTGCGCGTCCCTGCACTGGTGCGCTATTTGTGTTGATCCTGACGTGGCAGATGGGCATCGCGATGGTCGGAATCGCCGGTGCTTTTGCAATGGCACTGGGCACGGCGACAGTGACAACACTGGTCGGCTGGACCTCATTTGGTTTGCGCGGCGGGTTGCTGGCCTCGGCCTCGGCCACCCGCTTTGCGCAGGTTCTGGCGCCGACGATCGAACTCGTCGCGGGTCTGGTGATCGCCGTTATTGCCAGCGGGCTACTTCTACGCGCGCTTTAGCCGAATACCGGCTGAGGATATCCAACCCGCGCCAGATACAGACCTTGCGGCGGACAAACTGGCCCGCAGGCGGCGCGGTTCTGGGCCGCAAGCGCGTCTTGCACATCCTCAGGTGTCCAAGCGCCTGCGCCGACCCTTTCTAAAGTGCCAACAAAGCTGCGCACCTGATTGTGCAGAAAAGAGCGGGCGCGAACGTGGAAATGCACCTCTGGGCCCGAGAACCCGTCGGTTTGTTCCACCCGCAATTCATCCAGTGTTTTGACCGGGCTGGCCGCCTGACAGATCGAGGACCGGAACGTGGTAAAATCATGCCGCCCAATCAGCGTATCCGCACCGGCCTGCATCGCCGCCACGTCCAGTTGGTGATTGATCTGCCAGACCTGCCCAGCATCATGTGTGGCTGGCGCACGACGCATCAGGATACGGAACAGGTACTGCCGTTCGACCGCCGAAAAACGGGCGTGCCAGTCGTCATCGACCTGCGTCGCCTGCACAATCGCCACAGGGTGGGGTTTAAGGTGGTAATTCAATGCTTCGGACAGACGGAACGGATCCCAATCCTTGATCAGGTCACAATGGGCGACCTGTCCCAGTGCGTGAACGCCTGCATCGGTGCGGCCGGCAGCTGCGATGGTATGCGCGCCGGGTTGGATGCGCGACAGGGCCTCTTCGATCGCCCCTTGCACGGATGGCTGATCCTTTTGCCGCTGCCATCCGGCAAACGGCTCTCCTTGGTATTCAACTTTCAACGCGTATCTTGGCATGGGCCGCTGGTAGCGCGACGCGCCGCCACGGGCAAGAGCGGGAAAGCGCTGGCATGTCCGGCGGTGGCTACCTATCTTGAGCGAAACAATAAAAGCGGGGCGACGGTTTGGTCATCTCTTCCCTGGCAGATAGTGTGGTGCGCGGCGTCGAGTCCGTGGGCGATACCGTGTCAGAAGCCTTTTTTGAACCAGTGATCCGGCTGGGCGTGACCGGTTTGGCGCGGTCCGGCAAAACGGTATTCATCACATCACTGGTGGCAAACCTGCTGGACCGTGGGCGAATGCCCGGATTGGTAGCGCAGCAAGAGGGGCGGATCAATGCGGTTTACCTGCAGCCGCAGCCCGACGACACCGTACCTCGGTTCGATTATGAAAACCACCTTGCGGCGTTGACCGGGCCTCAGCCACACTGGCCAGACAGCACCCGCGCCGTGTCCGAGTTGCGCCTGTCCTTCAAAGCACGTCCGTCCGGGCTTTTGTCAGGATTGCAGGGGCCTCGCACTGTGCATCTGGATATTGTCGACTATCCGGGCGAATGGCTGCTGGATCTGGCTTTGTTGGACAAAACCTATGAGGCTTGGTCGGCAGAGACGCTCGAACGCATTACCACGCGTCCACAGGCTGCCACGTTTCTCACTCAGGCTAAAGCTGCCCATCCGGCGGACACGCATGACGAACCCACCGCTCAGGCGCTTGCGAAAGCGTTTGAAGAGTATCTGAACGCGGCTCGCGATGCGGGGTTCTATGATTGCACACCGGGGCGTTTTTTGTTGCCCGGTGACCTGGCTGGTTCCCCGGTGTTGACATTCGCGCCGCTGTCGGTTGATGGACCTGCGCCCCGGCGCAGCCTGCACCGCGAAATGGCGAGGCGGTTCGAGGCGTATAAGTCGCAGGTCGTTAAGCCGTTCTTTCGGGATCACTTTGCGCGGATCGACCGGCAGGTCGTTCTGGTGGATGCGCTGGGCGCGATTCATAAGGGTCCGCAAGCGGTCGAAGATATGCGCCGCGCGATGGCAGATATTCTGTCCGCATTCCGCCCGGGCCGAAACGCATGGCTAAGCCGTTTGCTGCTTGGAAAACGGGTCGAGCGTATTCTGTTTGCCGCCACCAAGGCCGACCACTTGCACCACCAACAACATCAACGTCTGACCCATATCATGGAGGCGCTAATCCGTGACGCCCGCGACAGGGCCAGCTTTGCCGGGGCGGACACGACGGCCTTATCGATGGCCTCATTGCGCGCGACAACCGAGGAAATGCGTTTGCATGATGGGCTAGAATTGCCCTGCGTTCGAGGAACGTTGATGGATGGCAAACAGGCGGCGTTTTACCCGGGCGAATTGCCGGATGACCCTTTGAAACTGTTGGGGGCGGCGCGCAATGGGGCCGAAGGTTGGCTTGACGCCGAATACGGCTTTATGTCCTTCGCACCTGCCAAACTGACCCTGCGCCCCGGAGATGGGCCGCCGCATATTAGGCTGGATCGCGCAGCGCAGTTTCTGATCGGAGATCGCCTGTGATCGCAACTCTGCGCCCGGCTCGCAGCACCGATGCCGGTGCGACCGGAGAGATTCTGCACGGTTTCGCGCGCGAAAACGACTGGATGCCAGAGCTACACACTCAGGCCGAGACCATCGCTTTCTGTGGCCGTATGATAGATCAGAATTGGGTCACCGTGGCTGAACTGGACACCCGCGTGGTGGGTTTTCTGGCTTTGAACGGGACAGAAATCCATTCCTTGTACCTGAAAGCCTCTGCCCGACGGCAAGGCATCGGACGACACCTGCTGGACCATGCCAAATCTCGGCGCACGCAGCTTTCGCTGTTCGCGTTTCAAGCCAATCTGCCCGCGCGGCGGTTCTACGAACATAACGGTTTTGTCGAAGTTGCGCGTAGCGATGGGGCCGATAACGATGAAAACCTGCCAGACATTAAATATGTCTGGATACGAGAGGGGGCAGAAAATGGCTAAAGGTCCCGTGCTGATCGACCTCGAAGCGGACGAGCCCACCGTGGACGTGGGGCAGGCGCCGCCGGTGCCTGAGATCGGGCAACCTCAAGGGCAGGCGGTGCAGGGCGTGGTCCGGCTTGCAGCTCGCAGGCCCTCGCGGCTGGCGCGTTGGTTCTGGGGGCTGGCCTTAGCTGCTGTTGGCGCAGTTGTGTCCATCGCGGCGTGGGACTTTGTGAATGGGCTTTTGCTGCGTGCGCCGGTTTTGGGTTGGGTCGTGACGGGGCTTTTTGCAGCGCTGGTGTTGGTCGCCCTGATCATCGCGCTGCGTGAATTGGCGGCGATCGCGCGTTTGTCTCGTGTTGACGGGATTAGGCAAGCGGCGGACACAGCGCTGGCCGAGGATGATCTGGCACAGGCACGCGCGGTTACGACCAAGCTTATTGCTTTTTACAAGGGTCGGGATGAAACCAAATGGGGTCGTGACAAGCTGACCGAACGTATGGGGGAACAGTTCGACGCCTCTGGGCTGCTGACCTTGGCCGAAGATGAATTGCTTGCCCCATTGGACGCCGCCGCCAGCCGCGAGGTCGAAGCGGCCGCCCGTCAGGTGGCCACTGTTACGGCCCTGGTGCCTTTGGCGTTGGCAGATGTCGCCACGGCTTTGGCTGCGTCGCTTCGGATGATCCGGCGCGTTGCTGAAATATATGGCGGTCGCGCCGGGTTTCTGGGGAGTTGGCGGCTGACCCGTGCGGTTTTTGTTCATCTG
This sequence comes from Ruegeria sp. R8_1, assembly GCF_017743815.1. NCBI lineage: Bacteria > Pseudomonadati > Pseudomonadota > Alphaproteobacteria > Rhodobacterales > Roseobacteraceae > Ruegeria > Ruegeria sp. R8_1. The sequence continues at coordinate 117,354 of NZ_JAGHRL010000001.1, forward strand.
GTCGCAACCGGAGCAGTCGCGGTTGGCGATGACCTGCTGGAGCCCGTTTTGGGCGGCTCGGTTCTTAGCAAACTGTCCAGAAGATTCGGCGAAGGCCTTGTCAATGGGGCCCTTAGTGCCCGTGTCGGTGTGGCCGCGATGGAGGTGTGTCGACCTTTGCCCTTCTCTGATCGTCACAAACCCTCGACAAGGGGCATGATCAAGCGGGCCTTGGCGGGGTTGTTTTCCAAAACTTGACCTGCCGCAAGGTGCTGACGTCCACTGGATGGCATACCAGACCCGGAGCCAGCCATGACCGAGCACGGACACAGCCAGCAAGAAATAGCCCAACGTATCAACGCACCACCCGGCCGCGGCGTGCTGCGCGACGTCGTTTATGGGGGCATCGACGGATCAGTGACCACCTTTGCGATCGTGGCCGGGGTTGCTGGGGCCGGTCTGTCGCCGTTCATTATCGTTGCCTTGGGGCTGGCCAATGTTTTGGCAGATGGCTTTTCGATGGCGGCAGGCAATTACTCGGGCACCAAAGCCGAGTTGGACAACATTCGCCGCATCCGCGCGATCGAAGAGCGCCACATCCACCTCTACCCGGATGGTGAGCGCGACGAGGTCCGGGAAATCTTGTCGCAGAAGGGCCTGTCGGGGCGCGTTCTGGATGAGGCAACCGATGCGATCACCGCCAATCACGACAACTGGATCAACCTGATGATCGAGGGCGAATATGGTCTGGGCAGTGTGGACCCGCACCCGATGAAGGCCGCGATGGCGACGTTTCTGGCCTTTCTGGTCGCGGGCATGATCCCGCTTTTGCCGTTTCTGGCTGGAATGGAGCGGGCCTTTGTCATTTCTGCGTGGATGACGATGGGGGTTTTCTTTGCCATCGGTGCGCTCAAAAGCCGCTGGTCGCTGGCCCCTTGGTGGCGCTCGGGTGGCGAGACCTTGTTGATTGGCGGCGCTGCGGCATCAATCGCCTATCTGGTTGGATCGCTGTTTCATCCCTGACGGCTAGAATTGTCGCAGGCGGCACAGTCCCCATGGCGGATATGCCTCAGAAGGCTAGGGTGAAGGCATCAACGTGGTGGCGAGGTGTGCTCTGACACTCACTGGTAAAAATATCCTTGTTCTGGGCGCTTACGGCTTCATAGGCGCGGCGGTGGTCCGTGCCTTGCAAGGGCAGGGCGCGCAGATCACGGGGCTTGTTCGTAAGCCTGTGCAAGGGGCGTTACTACTGAACGGAATTAAGCTGGTTCAGGGCGATTTGCGCCGCTTTACGCACCCGCAGGATTGGGAGGGCGCACTCACTGGCATCGACTGCGTTGTGAACTGCGCAGGCGCATTGCAGGACGGCCCCTTGGATGATCTTGCGGCGGTGCATCATCACGCCATTGCGGCGCTGGGTCAGGCCTGCGCACAGCGGGGTGTTTCAGTCGTTCAGATATCGGCCATCGGGGCGACGCCCAATGCGGACACCGAGTTCATGCGCACCAAGGCCGCTGGTGATGCAGCGCTTGAACACAGCGGTGCGGACCTGTGGATTTTGCGCCCCGGACTGGTTATCGGGCAATCAGACTACGGTGGAACGGCATTGCTGCGGATGCTGGCAGCGGTTCCGCTGGTGCAACCGATTGCTTATCCCGCGACACCGGTGCAGTGCGTCGGGATGGAGGATTTGTGCCATGCCGTGGTTGCCTGCTGTGCCCATGAGGTACCGCAAGGCGCCTATGATCTGGTCGAGGACCAAACCCAGTCGCTAGAGGGTGTGCTGGCCGCCACGCGCCATTGGCTGGGTTTTCCGGCGGCCCGTTTTCGGCTTGTCATGCCCCCGGTCTTGACCAAGGCAGTTGCACGCTGTGCTGACGCGCTGGGCCACCTCGGGTGGCGCTCGCCTCTGCGCAGCACGGCGATGACGGTCATGGCTTCGGGCGTTGTGGGTGATCCAGCGCCTTATCGCACGGCGACAGGGCGGTCGCTCAGGTCGTTGCCCGAGATATACGGGTCAATGACCAGCGCGAGAGAACACCGGCTGACCGCGCGCATGTCCCTGCTGGCCCCGCTTGTCATCGCCGTACTGAGTCTCTTCTGGGTCCTGTCCGGCCTTTTCGGATTGGTCGGGCTGTCCGGGGCCGCCAGTGTTCTGACCGACGCCGGATGGGCGCGTGCCGGTGCCGTCAGCTCTGTTTTGTTCTGGTCTTTTGTCGATATCGCTTTGGGGCTGGCCGTTCTCTATCGTCCCTGGACCGGGCGCGTGTGTCTGGCGCAAGTTGCGGTGGCGGCGTTCTATGTTCTGGCGGCAACGGTCGTGACACCGGGCCTGTGGCTGGACCCGTTGGGCCCGCTGGTCAAAGTGCTGCCCGCGATGGTCCTGTCACTGGTTGCCTGGCCCATGGTGCAAAGCCGATGATGAATCCAGACCTGATCCTGCGATGGCTGCACGTCATCGGTGCAAGCGTTCTGCTGGGCACCGGCGCCGGGATCGCGTTTTTCATGCTGATGGCGCATCGGTCCGGCGACGCGCGGTTTATTGCGCAAACTGCCCGTGTGGTCATTCTGGCTGACCTGCTGTTCACGATGACCGCCGTAATCGTCCAACCCGTGACCGGGGCTCTGCTGGCTTGGCAGCTGGGTTGGTCTCTTGCCGAGGGGTGGATCGTGCTGTCGCTGGTGCTTTACGGCGTGACGGGCGTGTTCTGGCTGCCCGTGGTGTGGATACAGGTGCGCCTGCGGGATCTGGCACAGACGGCTGCTGCACAGGATGCACCACTGCCTGATACCTATCACCGCTTGTTCCGCATCTGGTTTCTATGCGGCATCCCGGCCTTTCTTTCGGTGCTGAGCATCCTCTGGCTGATGATCGCGCGCCCTGCAATCGAGCTGTTTTGAACCGCGCCATTCGCCGCAGGGGGCGGAAGCTCTGGACCATCCGCCATGGGCGTCTTATAAGCGCGGCCATGTATGACCGGATGGCCATCATTATTCGAATTATATCCCCGGCGCTCTGACATCCTGAGACGCCGGGCAAAGGTGTTTGAGACCTCGCACCGACCGCTTCGATCCACACGACCAGATCATCCAAAGGACGCCCCCAATGTGCGCCGAAACACCCGACTACAAAGACACGCTGAACCTGCCCAAAACCGATTTCCCCATGCGCGCCGGCCTGCCCAAGCGCGAACCCGCATGGCTGGAGCGTTGGGAAACCATCGGCGTCTATGACCGCCTGCGCGAGAAGGAAGGCCGCACGCCCTTTACTCTGCATGATGGGCCTCCGTACGCGAACGGTCACCTGCATATCGGCCACGCGCTGAACAAGACCATCAAGGACATGATCGTGCGCAGCCATCAGATGATGGGCCACGACGCGCGCTATGTGCCCGGCTGGGACTGCCACGGCCTGCCGATCGAATGGAAGATCGAGGAACAGTATCGCAAGAAGGGCAAGAACAAGGACGAGGTGAACATCGTCGACTTCCGTCAGGAGTGCCGCAAGTTCGCCGAGGGCTGGATCGACATCCAGCGTGAGGAGTTCAAGCGTCTTGGTATCACCGGCAACTGGCCCGATCCCTATATCACCATGGACTACCACGCCGAGGCCGTGATCGCCGATGAGTTCATGACTTTCCTGATGAACGGCACACTCTATCAGGGGTCCAAGCCCGTGATGTGGTCGCCCATTGAAAAGACCGCTCTGGCCGAGGCTGAGGTTGAATATCACGACAAGGAAAGCTTCACCATCTGGGTGAAGTTCAAGGTCGTGAATGCGGGTGATCTGGATGACGCGTTTGTCGTGATCTGGACGACGACGCCGTGGACCATGCCGTCGAACAAGGCGGTCGTGTACGGCAAGGACATCTCGTATGGCCTTTACGAAGTCACTGGCGCGCCCGAGGAATGCTGGGCCAATGTGGGTGACAAGTTCCTGCTGGCCGACAATCTGGCTGCTGATGTGCTGGGCCGTGCCCGTTTGAACGACGACCAGTGGACCCGCGTCCGCGACGTGACCACGGATGAGTTGGAGGGCGTGCAACTGACTCACCCGCTGGCCGGGGCCGAGGGCGGCAATGGCGAATGGGACGACATCCGCGATTTCCGCGCCGCTGACTTCGTGACCGACACCGAAGGCACCGGCTTTGTTCACTGTGCGCCCTCGCACGGGATGGAGGAATTCGAACTCTACCGCGATCTGGGGATGCTGGAACAAGTTATCACTTATAACGTGATGGACGATGGCTCTTTCCGTGCTGACCTGCCGTTCTTTGGCGGCAAGTACATCCTGTCCCGCAAGGGTGGTGAGGGTGACGCCAACAAAGCCGTCATCGACAAGCTGGCCGAGGTCGGCGGGCTGCTGGCGCGCGGCAAGATCAAGCACAGCTATCCGCATTCGTGGCGCTCAAAGGCTCCGATCATTTACCGCAACACGCCGCAGTGGTTTGCGTCCGTTGATCGCAAGCTGGACGACGGCATGGGCGAGATGGGCGACACCATCCGTGAACGCGCCCTGCGCTCGATTGATGAACTGGTGAAATGGACCCCGCAGACGGGCCGCAACCGCCTGTATTCGATGATCGAGGCGCGCCCGGACTGGGTTCTGTCGCGTCAGCGCGCCTGGGGTGTTCCTCTGACGTGTTTCACCAAGAAAGGCGCTTTGCCCACCGATGCGGATTACCTGCTGCGCAATGCCGATCTGAACGCGCGCATCAAGGCGGCGTTCGAGAAGGATGGCGCAGACGTTTGGTACACCGAGGGCTTCAAGGAAAAGATCCTCGACGGCATCGCCAACCCGGATGACTACGATCAGGTGTTCGACGTGCTGGATGTGTGGTTTGACTCGGGTTCGACCCACGCCTTTGTTCTGCGCGACCGTGAAGACGGGACCGAGGACGGCATCGCGGACGTTTACATGGAAGGCACCGACCAGCACCGCGGGTGGTTCCATTCGTCCATGCTGCAGGCTTGTGGCACCAAGGGCCGTGCGCCCTATCGCAACGTGGTGACTCATGGCTTTACGCTGGATGCCAAGGGCAACAAGATGTCCAAATCGCTGGGCAATACCATCGTGCCGGAAGAGGTCATCAAGCAATACGGTGCCGATATCCTGCGTCTTTGGGTGGCTCAGACCGATTACACCGCCGACCAGCGGATCGGGCCGGAAATCCTGAAGGGCACCGCCGACAGCTATCGCCGTCTGCGCAACACGATGCGGTTCATGCTGGGATCGCTGGCGGATTTCACCGAAGCCGACCGGGTTGAACCGCAAGACATGCCGCGTCTGGAGCGCTGGGTGCTGAGCCGTCTGGCCGATCTGGATGAACAGGTGCGCAAAGGCTATGCCGCCTTCGATTTCCAAGGTGTGTTCAGCGCCGTGTTCACTTTTGCCACGGTCGATTTGTCCTCGTTCTATTTCGACGTGCGCAAGGACGCGCTCTACTGTGACGGCGACAACCTGCGCCGCCGCGCCGCGCGCACTGTGCTGGATATCCTCTTCCACCGCCTGACCACATGGCTGGCCCCGGTTCTGGTCTTCACCATGGAAGAGGTCTGGCTGGAGCGGTTCCCCGGCGACGATAGCTCCGTTCATCTGGTGGATTTCCCGGACACGCCCGCCGACTGGCGTCATGCCGAGCTTGAGGCCGCCATGGCCAAGGTGCGCCGCGTGCGCCGTGCGGTCACCGCCGCGCTGGAGGTTCAGCGTCAGGAAAAGGTCATCGGGTCCAGCCTTGAGGCCGCTCCGATTGTGTATGTCGAGGATCAGGAAACCCGCGATCTGCTGGCCACCTTCGACGTGGACGATATGTGCATCACCTCGGGCCTGACCGTCACCGGCGACCCAGCTCCGGCCGAGGCTTTCCGTGTGCCCGAGATCGAGGGCGTTGCAGTGGTGTTCGAAAAGGCCGAGGGCGCGAAATGTCAGCGCTGCTGGAAAATCCTGCCGGATGTGGGGCGTCATGCGCATGACGGTGTCTGCGGGCGCTGTGACGAGGCCCTGGCGTAACGTCCGGGTTCGGAGTTTTGCGAGGCTCTGCCTCGCGCTCCGGGATATTTTTGGACAGATGAAGGGGCGGATCGCTCTGATTGGGGTTGCGGGTGTGGCGAAACATCTGCAACCCTTTTTCTATGCCGATGATTGCCGTTGATACTCAGTTTGGCCGCCTTGGGGTTGAGGAAACCGATGGGGCGCTGACGCGTCTGGTTTGGGACGGGGTGGATGACGGGCCGGTCACGCCTTTGTTGCGTGAGGCTGCGGCGCAATTGCGGGCCTATGACCGGGGGCAGTTGGACCGGTTTGATCTGCCATACCACATCGCAGGATCGAAGTTTCAGCGTCAGGTTTGCGACCTGATGTTTGCCATTCCGCTGGGTGAAACGCGGACCTATGGCGAGATCGCCAAAGAACTGGGCCAGCCGCCGCAACCCATAGGACAAGCCTGCGGGGCCAATCCAATTCCCGTTATCATCCCGTGCCATCGGGTGTTGGCGGCAAACGGGCTGGGCGGGTTCTCGGGCGAGGGCGGTGTGGAGACCAAGGTCGCCTTACTGCGACACGAACGGGCGGCGGGTTTGCTGATCTGAGGAATGGATTTCTGTTGCAATCCCGTTGCTTGAAGCTCAATTTATCTCATATTGAGAACTCAAGGGATCAAAGATCATGACTGCTCATACAGACCCTGCCGCTCGTAAGAAGGCCATTATTGACCGCCTGATGTCTTTGGAAGAACAGGAACTGGCAACCGCTCAGGCCCATTACGATGCGTTCATGAAAGAGTCGCAGCTGGATGATCGCGAAGGACATGACAAGGACGACATTGCGGCCTCTCGGGAAAGTGCGGATCTGGCGGCGGCGTTTGATGCGCCGGTTCACGCGCATCACGCCAAGATCGACGTGATCGAAAATACCGATTTCAGTGTGACCGATACGGTCAAGCCCGGCGCAGTGGTCAAGTTCAACAACCGGCGCTTTGTGGTCTGCGTCTCGACCACGCGGTTCGAGGTGGATGGCAAGACCTATATGGGCATCTCAACCCAAAGTCCGATTTTTCTGGCCATGTCGGGGCTGCAAGAGGGCGGCGTGTTCACTCATAACGGCACCGAGTTCGAGGTGCAGGAAGTTCTTTAACTCTTGCGCTGGGGGATCACCTGCTGGGCGATCCCTGCAAACACCAGATAGAGGCTGGTGATCACGAGCCCCCAGTGTGCCCAGCTTTCGGGGTGGAAATCGACCCAGGCGGCCCAGCCTGCGAAGAAGGTCCAGGCAAGCGCCATCGGCAGGGTCAAATTGCGCCAGCGCTCGGTGCGGACGGGGTGGACGAATTTCAGCGGTAGGAACATCGCCAGCGACAGCAGCGAGACCAGCAGCAGGATCACCCAGAAATTCGGCTCGAGCGCGAAGATCACGATGACGAACATGTTCCAGCAGCCGGGAAAGCCTGAGAACGAGTTATCCTTGGTTTTCATCCGCGTATCCGCGAAATACATGGCGCTGGCAAAGGTGATGACGATGATGGCGAACCAGCCGGTCCATCCATCCATTAGCCCTGACTTGAACAGGGCAAATGCGGGAATGAACACATAGGTCAGATAGTCGATGATCAGATCCAGCAGAACACCATCGAATTCAGGGGCATTATGCTTGACGTGGTAATGCCGCGCCAAAGGGCCGTCGATTCCATCCACGATGAAAGACACAACCAGCCACAGATACATCAGGCTCCACTTTTCCTCGACGGCGGCCAGCATGGCGAGCATGGCAAAAACTGCACCGGTTGCAGTGAAAAGATGAACGGATAGAGCTTTGAATCTGAGTGTCATTCGCGTGTCATGTACGAAGCGTGCCCAAGATGCAAAGCAAAAAGCCGGGACATGCGAAAATGCACTACGTCACGCCTTGGGATGGGTACGGTCGTACACCTCCATCAGACGGGTTGTGTCGACGGCGGTATAGGCCTGTGTGGTTGAAAGTGAGGCATGACCCAGCAATTCTTGTATCGCACGCAGGTCCCCTCCAGCAGACAAAAGGTGGGTCGCAAAGCTGTGCCGCATGGCGTGCGGGGTCGCCGTGGCCGGTAGCCCAAGTTGCTGCCGGGCTTTTGCCATAACCGCCTGAATGGCGCGAGGGTTCAGCGCGCCACCTCGCACGCCGCGAAAAAGAGGTTTGTCTTTGGCCAGCGGATGCGGGCACAAGGTCGTGTAACGATCGACGGCCGCCCGTGCGGCAGGCAAGACCGGCACGATCCGTTCTTTTTTGCCTTTGCCGACGATTCGCAGCGATTGGGGTAGAGGAGCGTCGGCACCAGTCAGGGAAAGGGCTTCGGAAATCCGTAGGCCGCAGCCATAAAGCAAGGTGACTACGGCCGTATCGCGGGCCGAAATCCATTCGCTGGTCGATTGCAGCTCGACAGTTTCTATCAAGGCACGGGCGGCGTCTTCGGCCACGGGGCGGGGTAGCTTTTGGGTGAATTTGGGGGCACGCGTTGACAAAACGGCTGTCGGCTCGAACCCTTCCCGTTCCGCCAGCCAGCGATAAAAGGTTTTGACTGCAGATAGCTTGCGCGCCAAGGACCTTGCGCCGACGCCGGAACTGCGCTGATCGGCCATCCAGGCGCGCATGTCGGATACTGTAATTCGCGCCAAAGCGGCCAGCCCCTGGCGTTCGCTGTGGTGCAAAGTCATGAACGACAAGAATTCGGCCACGTCGCTGCGATAGGCAGCCTGCGTATTTTCCGAGCGCCCGGACAGGGCCACAAGTCCCTCAAGCCAATGCTGCAACGCGTCGCGGCAGGCCGGAGAGATCAGGCTCATGACAGCCAGTTGCGCATGGAACGTTCGAACACGCCGGCGAAAAAGGTCAGCAGATCTGTTCCCAGTTGCGGAGTGAAATGGTTGGGATCCTTCGCGCTCATGATAATCATGCCCGGCAGGCGACCCTCGCCAAGATCCAGTCTCATGCACGCTTCAGACCGCAGGTGGTCGGCTTGCTCGCCGAATATGCGGTGGGTGGGATGAATGACTTCACGCAACACAACCTCACGTGCGGGGCCGCTGCGGTCGAATGTCAGGTAGTTATCGACAAAACCGGGTTCAACAACCGCCAGTGCGCCGCCCAGTTTCTCGATAGCCGGGTCTTGCTGCAGGGCAGTGGTTTCCAGCACCAGAGTGATGCGATCAACGCGCAATATCTCGGCCACATCCGTACCGAGCGTGCGCAGGAAATCTTCGAACCCTGTGGGATCCAGCAGGCGCAAGATTGCGCGGTGGACCTGATTGGTGCCTGCAAGGTTTTCGTAGGCGGCGGCGATCACCGAACGGTGCGTGTCTTCAAGCCGATCCAGTCGTGCTTCGAGACGTTGCATGGCAATGCCACGCAGGTCGATGATGTTGTCTCCGCGCGCTTGTTCATTGGCGGCGACGAGGGCCTGCATCAGGTCCTTGTCGTCGAGAACTGCGTCAGGCTCGGCCAGAATCGCCTCGCGGAGAGTGTCCTTGAGTTTGGTATTGCTGCTCATGTCCCGTCCGGTCTTTTTTATGTTTTGTCGCCTTATAACACGGCTGGACCGATTTGCCTTGGGAAAAGTGAGCCTTCGATGGGATTTCCCGCTGTTTACGATGCGGGGGGCTCCCGCCAGCAGAGCCACGATCAAAGATCGAGACTGTGCTGTTGGGCCGGGCGCGGCACCTGACGGCACCGCGCAGCAGTGTCAGGGATCAGAGGATTTTCTGACCGGTCTTGGCCCAGTCTGCCAGGAAGGTTTCAAGCCCCTTGTCGGTCAGCGGGTGATCGGCCAGTTTCTTGATCACGGCAGGCGGGGCGGTGATCACGTCGGCACCGATGCGGGCACTGTCGGTCACGTGGTTCACGGTGCGGATGGATGCGGCCAGAATTTCGGTCTCGAACCCGTAATTGTCATAGATCTGACGGATATCGGCGATCAGGTCCATGCCGTCGAGGTTGATATCGTCCAGACGGCCGATGAAGGGCGAGATGAAGGTTGCGCCCGCTTTGGCGGCCAGCAGGGCCTGATTGGCCGAGAAGCAGAGCGTCACGTTGACCATCTGGCCTTCGTCAGACAGGGTTTTACAGGTTTTCAGCCCTGCCCATGTCAGCGGCACTTTCACAGCGATATTCGGCGCGATCTGGGCCAACTTGCGGCCTTCGGCGATCATGTCGTCGGCCTCGGTGGCGACAACTTCGGCTGAGACGGGGCCGTCGACCAGTTCACAGATCTCTTTGGTCACTTCCAGAATATCGCGGCCCGATTTCAGGATCAGCGAAGGGTTGGTGGTCACGCCGTCTACCATGCCCAGATCGTTCAGTTCGGCGATGGCGTCGATCTCGGCTGTGTCTACGAAGAATTTCATGAGGGCAGTCCTTTGATGGGTTGGCCTTGGTCGCGGATGGCTTTACCTCAAAGAGACCCATGCTGAAACCCCTGACAAGGATATGCGGTGAGCACTCAGGAGTATTTCGACCACGGTGAACTGGTGGCGGTGCTGACCGCGCAACCGCTGGACCGGACGCTGGATTACAAAGCGCCCGAGGGCGGGTGTTTTCTGGGCGCGTTTGTCGAGGTTCCGCTGGGCCCGCGCAAGGTTCTGGGCGTGGTCTGGGGGCCGGGGCAGGGCGGTTTTGATCTGGCCAAGGCGCGCTCGGTGATCCGGGTGCTTGAGGTCGCGCCAATGCGCGAAGAGATGCGGTTGTTTCTGGGGAAAGTGGCCGATTACACGCTGACGCCGATGCCTGCGATGCTGCGTCTGGCAACCCGCGCGCCGGGATTGGGCGATCCGCCGTCAATGCGCAAAGTCTATCGCCTGGGGGATGCCGAACCCGACCGCATGACCGACGCGCGCACCCGCGTGCTTGAGGTGCTGCGCGACTACGGCGGGCTGGCGTTCACGTTGAAGGAACTGGCCGAGCAGGCGGGGGTGACGTCCTCGGTCGTCAAGGGCTTGGTCAAGCAAGGCGCGGTGCGCGAGGAAGACAGCCCGCGTGATCTGCCCTATCCCCGGCTGGACCCGGACTTGCCAGGCAAGACGCTGACCGGGGATCAGGCCGACGCTGTGGCGCGCTTGCAGGCCGGGCAACGGACCGGCGACTATGGCACGACATTGCTGAAGGGCGTCACCGGCTCGGGCAAGACCGAGGTTTATCTTGAGGCCGTCGCCGAAGCCTTGCGCATGGGGCGGCAGGCGTTGGTTTTGCTGCCCGAGATCGCGCTGACCGCCGAATTCCTGACACGGGTTGAGGCGCGGTTTGGTGCGCGCCCGGCGGAATGGCACTCGGGCGCCACCATGACCGAGCGCCGCCGGGTCTGGCGTATGGTCGGGCAGGGTGAGGCGCAGTTGGTTGTCGGCGCGCGCTCGGCGCTGTTCCTGCCGTTCCGTGATCTGGGGCTGGTGGTGGTCGATGAGGAGCACGACACCTCGTACAAGCAGGAAGACGGGGTGCATTACAGCGCCCGGGATATGGCGGTGCTGCGGGCCTCAATCTGCGGGGCGCGGGTGGTTCTGGCCAGCGCGACGCCCTCGCTGGAAAGCTGGGCCAATGCCGAGGCTGGCAAGTATGAGCGGCTGGACCTGACCTCGCGCTTTGGGGCGGCGGTTCTGCCCGAAATGAAGCCCATCGACATGCGGGCCGAACAGATGCAGCCGGGGACGTGGATATCGCCGTCACTGCGGCAGGCGGTGCGGCAACGGATCGAACGCGGGGAACAGTCACTGCTGTTCATCAACCGCCGCGGCTATGCGCCGGTGACGCTGTGCCGGGCGTGCGGCGAGCAGATTGCATGTGACCATTGTGATGCGCGGATGGTGGAGCACCGGTTTCTCAAACGCCTGATGTGCCATCAATGCGGCGAGACAAAGCCGATGCCCGACACGTGTCCCTCGTGCAAGGTCGAGGGCAAATTGGCCCCGGTCGGGCCGGGTATCGAACGGCTGGCCGAAGAGGCCGAGGCCACATTCCCCGAGGCCAAGATCGCGATGCTCAGTTCCGATCTGTTCGGCTCGGCCCGCGCTTTGAAGGCTAAGATCGAAGAGATCGCCGAGGGCGACGCGGATATCGTCATCGGCACGCAACTGGTGGCTAAGGGGCACAACTTTCCCAAACTGACGCTGGTGGGGGTGATTGATGCCGACCTCTCGCTGCATGGGGCTGACCTGCGGGCGGCGGAGCGGACGTTTCAACTGATGCGGCAAGTCGCGGGGCGCGCAGGGCGGGCCGATAAGCCGGGTCAGGCGCTGTTGCAGACGTTTCAGCCTGAACACCCGGTGATCCGCGCCATTCTGTCAGGCGATGAAGAAGGGTTCTGGAAGGCCGAGGCCGCCGGGCGTCAGGCCGCTGGCGTCCCGCCCTATGGGCGCATGGCCGGGATCGTGTTGTCCGGCCCCGAGGTTGGTCCGGTGTTCGACATCGGCAACGCGATGGCGCGCAACGATGCGCCGCTACGCGCCATAGATGCCCAAGTCTTCGGACCTGCGCCCGCGCCCATCGCACGGATCCGCGGGCGGCATCGCGTGCGCCTGCTGGTCAAAGCCCCCAAAGGCGCGCCGATTCAGGATGCCATCGCGCGCTGGATTGCGCCCCTGCGTCTGAAGGGCGATATCCGCCTGACCGTCGATATCGACCCGCAGAGTTTTTACTGACCTCTGCACCGGTGCAGACCGCCTGTGCGTCTGCCCCCTCGCCAAACCGAAAAAATGAGCGTAGAGCGGTGTCATGCTGAAACCCATGCCGCTCTCTGACGCGCAGAGCCTCCCGTTCTGGCGCCGTCCCATAACGCTCTTGTTCATGATGGCGTTGATGATGCCCATTGCGTTCAACGCATGGAGCGCGCTGCTGAACAATTTCGTTATCGAAGTGGCAAATTTCGACGGAGCGGATATTGGTCTGCTGCACACCGTTCGCGAAATTCCGGGCTTTCTGGCCGTTGGTGTGATTGCGGTGATCATCTTTATCCGCGAGCAAGTGCTGGCGATGATCTCGCTGATGATGCTGGGGGTCGCGACGGCGATCACGGCGTGGTTCCCCAGCCTCGGCGGGCTGTTGTTTGTGACCTTGTTCAGCTCGATCGGGTTTCACTATTACGAGACGGTAAACCAGTCGCTGCAGCTGCAATGGTTGCCCAAGGATCGCGCGCCGCAGGTGCTCGGCTGGCTGGTGGCGATGGGCTCAGCGGCGACAGCAGTGGTTTACGGTTTGATCGTACTGACATGGGACCGGTTCGATCTGTCCTATAACCTTGTCTTCATGGCGGCGGGCGGCGTGACGGCCCTGTTGGCGCTGTTCTGCCTGCTGGCCTATCCGCAATTCGAAGCGCCCACGCCGCAGACCAAAAAGCTGATCCTGCGCAAACGCTATTGGCTGTATTACGCGCTGCAATTCATGGCAGGTGCGCGGCGGCAGATCTTTGTCGTCTTCGCAGGCTTCATGATGGTCGAGAAATTCGGGTTCGAGGTGCATGAGCTAACGAGCCTCTATCTGATCAATCTGGTGATCAACATGGCCGCCGCCCCGATGCTGGGCAAAGCCGTATCCGTGTTCGGCGAGCGCCGTACGCTGATCTTTGAATATGCGGGTCTGGCCATCGTTTTCGCGGCCTATGGCGGCATCTATTGGTTTGGCTGGGGCGTGGTGCTGGCAGCGATCCTGTATGTGATTGACCATGTGCTGTTCGCGCTGGCATTGGCGCTGAAAACCTATTTCCAGAAAATAGCCGATCCGGCGGATATTGCACCCACGGCGGCCGTAGCCTTTACCATCAACCACATCGCCGCCGTGTTCCTGCCGGCGTTGCTTGGGCTGCTGTGGGTGGTCTCTCCGGGGGCCGTGTTTGCGCTGGCGGCGGCGATGGCGCTGATCTCGTTGGCGCTGTCCCTGCTGATCCCGCGCCACCCCGAGCCGGGCAATGAAACCATCCTGTCAAAATACGCCCCGGCCCCTGCGGAATAAGCCAGCGCTTGACCTTGCCTGCCCGGCGGCCTAGGCGCAGTGGAAACCCAAACAGGAGGCCCCCATGCCCACATTCACTGCGCTGACCACTCTGACGGGCAAGAAAGCTGCCGAAGGCTTGGGCGAAGCAATGGAGCGTCTGGAGCCCGAGCCCACCGGCGTTGGTGTGTTCGAGGTCGAGGACGGCTCGGGCCTTTGGGAAGTTGGCGGCTATTTCACCGAAACCCCGGATGAAACCGCGCTGGCCGTTCTGGCCGCCGCATTCGAGGCCAAGCCCTTTGTTGTCTCGGAACTGCCCGAAACCGATTGGGTCGCCCATGTGCGCCGCGAGCTGGCCCCGGTCGAGGCCGGGCGCTTCTTTGTCTACGGCAGCCACGACGCCGACAAACTGCCCGAAGGCCGCATTCCCCTGCTGATCGAGGCCGCGATGGCTTTTGGCACCGGGCATCACGGCACAACGCTGGGGTGCCTCAAGGCGCTGGATCATCTGCTGAACGATGGGTTCGAGGCGACGAAGGTGGCCGATATCGGCTGCGGCACCGCTGTTCTGGCCATGGCCGCAGCGCGGGTCTGGCAGGGCGATATCATCGCCAGCGATATTGATCAGGTGGCCGTCGATGTGGCCGAGGCGAACCTGAAAGCCAATGGCATGGCCGGACAGGTGGAATGCGTCGAGGCGGCAGGGTTCGACCATCCCGACCTGAAAGCGCATGCACCCTACGATCTGATTTTTGCCAACATCCTGAAAGGCCCTTTAGTCGCGTTGGCACCCGAGATCGGGGCGAATCTTAAAGCAGGCGGATACGCGATTCTATCCGGAATCCTGAACGAACAGGCCGATGATGTGGTGTTTGTTTATTCTCAAAACGGGTTCAATCTTACCCAAAGGGCCGAGATTGGCGAGTGGACGACGCTAATCTTAAGCAAACAGGGCTAAATTAGGGCCATTTACAGGAGTTTTATGGATTCCCGCCACTTTTTTGGCGCAATCTCTTTCTACCGTTCAAGCATGGATATCGGGGGCGGTTATTGGAGGCTGCCATGACTGGAAAACAACTGGAATTTGATCAGCGCATTCATCGCCTGAACAAAAAGCACGCCAAGCTTAGCCGGGGTTATCGCGCAACTATGCGCAAAGATGGCCTTGTGGTGATGAGGCCGCAGCGTGTGCAGTCTGCTGTGCCTGTCAAAGTTCTGCTGATGGCTTTTGTGGGCTTTATCGCGTTCAAAACTTTCTTGCTCACAAGTTTGGGGGCAGGTGGGTATCAGTATCGCGTGGACAGCCTTGCCGAAGGGACCGAGGTCGAAAAGGCCGGTGCTTGGATCATGCAGATCGACCCGCTTTCTTCGTTTCTCTCAACTCAGGTCGCCAAATATTTGCCCTGAGTTTCGTCTGCTCTGACGAAAAACGCCGCGCATAGATGAATGCGCGGCGTTCGTCTTTGCCCCCGAGGGAGAAAGGGGCTTGTGAGTGGTGGGGGTGTGCTAATCCCTACCGGCGGCCTTCTGCTACGACGTCGATGTCGCCCCGGCACAGACCGATATCTTCCAGTTCGCGATCTGTCAGACCGCTCAGCGCATTACGGGTCATGCGGGCGTCATTCCATTCGATAACGGCGTTTACGGCCGATGCGAAAATTCCGCCGATACGGCCAGCAGGGCCGAATGAGCCAGTGGTGGCGTGGGTGGTATCCAGTGCAGCCATATCCTGTTTCCTTCTGGTTAGAGTTCCATGAGTGTCATTCGATTTGACGGGCATTTAGGGGTGTCGTTCTGACACTGCAAGTGATGAAAACGCATGTGTCCTATGCGTTTTTTGCAAGTCTCGGAATTTGTGAAAACCCTTTAATATTATGGCCATTTTACGGTCATAAAACATGTCGAAAACAGGCTTTCCGCTGTCGTAAATTGACTGATTTGTCGGTGGCGAAACAGGTCTGTCGTTTTTAGCCCGCCCGTCAATTCGCTTGGAAAATGTTCACGCTTCGTGCTAACCCGTAAGAAAGATCACAAAAACCCGAGCAGGCTGGGGCACAACATGCGAATTTTGGGCATTGATCCGGGGCTACGAACCCTGGGATGGGGCGTCATCGAATCGCATGGCAGCCGCCTGAGCCATGTGGCCAACGGGCTGTGCAAATCGGATGGGGATGATTTGGGCGAGCGGCTGTTGTCGCTGCACAACCAGATTGTCGAGGTGATCGCCGAACACGCACCCGATCAAGCCGCGATCGAGCAGACTTTCGTGAACAAGGACGGTGCGGGCACGCTGAAACTGGGCCAGGCGCGCGGGGTTGCCCTGCTTACTTTGGCGCAGGCGGGGTTGCCGGTAGGGGAATACGCGCCGAACCGGGTCAAGAAAACGGTGGTAGGTGTCGGGCACGCCGAGAAAGAGCAGGTCTTGCACATGGTAAAGCTGCAGCTGCCCGGGTGTCAGCCCAAAGGCGCGGATGCGGCAGATGCGCTGGCGATTGCGATCTGTCATTCCTATTACGGCTCGGCGCCACAGGCGCGGATGAAAGAGGTGCGGGCATGATTGGCAAACTCACAGGCCGGCTGGATTATCGCGCGGCGGATCACGTCCTGATCGACGTGCGGGGGGTTGGGTACATCGTCTATTGCTCGGACCGGACCATGGCGGCCTTGCCGAGCGTGGGTGAGGCGGTCTCGATCTATACGGACATGGTCGTGCGGGAAGACCTGATGCAATTGTATGGGTTCTTGTCTCTGGTCGAGAAGGAATGGCATCGCCTGCTGTGTTCGGTGCAGGGGGTGGGGGCCAAAGTGTCTTTGGCGATCCTGTCGGCGCTGGGCCCGGATGGCGTCAGCCGGGCGATTGCGCTGGGTGACTGGGGCGCGGTCAAGGCGGCCAAGGGTGTGGGGCCGAAAACGGCGCAGCGCATTGTTCTGGACCTGAAAGACAAAGCGCCGGGCGTCATGGCCATGGGCGGCACCGTGACCGAAGCGATGGATGGTCCTGCGCTGGACGCCGTCGAACTGGTTGAGTCCGCGCCTGCGCCGAAACGGGCGGCGAATCCGGCCTCGGGCAATGCGGCCGCGTCAGCTGGGGCTTTGTCGGCGCTGTCCAATCTGGGGTACGGCCCGTCCGAGGCGGCCTCGGCCGTGGCCGAAGCGGCCGCCAGCCTGCCGGATGCGGGCGAGGCCGAGTTGATCCGGGCGGCGTTGAAACTGCTGGCTCCGAAAGGCTGAATGAATGACTGACGCGGATCCCACCCTGCGCCCGGACCCTCTGCCCGAGGATAACGATCGCGCCCTGCGCCCTCAGGGATTGGATGAATTCATCGGTCAGGCCGAAGCACGCGCCAACCTGCGCATCTTCATCCAATCGGCGCGTCAGCGGGGCGAAGCGATGGACCATACGCTGTTCCATGGTCCTCCGGGCCTTGGCAAGACAACGCTGGCGCAGATCATGGCGCGCGAGCTGGGGGTGAATTTCCGCATGACCTCTGGCCCCGTGCTGGCCAAGGCGGGTGATCTGGCGGCGATCCTGACCAATCTGGAATCACGCGACGTTCTATTTATCGACGAAATCCACCGCCTGAATCCCGCCGTCGAAGAGGTTCTGTACCCGGCGATGGAGGATTTTGAGCTGGATCTGGTGATCGGCGAAGGCCCCGCCGCGCGCACCGTTCGGATTGAGTTGCAACCCTTTACTCTGGTCGGAGCGACCACGCGAATGGGTCTGCTGACCACGCCCTTGCGTGACCGCTTTGGCATCCCGACAAGGCTGCAATTCTACACGGTCGATGAACTGCACGAGATCGTCACCCGTAATGCTCGCAAGCTGGGTGCGCCCGCTGACGACGCAGGCGCGCGTGAAATCGCGCGCCGGTCGCGCGGCACGCCGCGCATCGCGGGGCGGCTGCTGCGTCGGGTGGTGGATTTCGCCATCGTCGAAGGCGACGGGCGGATCACGCAGGAACTGGCCGATGGCGCGCTGACACGTTTGGGCGTGGACAATCTGGGGCTGGACGGTGCAGACCGGCGCTATCTGAAGCTGATTGCCGAAAATTACGCTGGGGGACCGGTGGGGATCGAAACGCTCTCGGCGGCGCTGTCGGAAAGTCGGGACTCGCTGGAAGAGGTGATCGAGCCCTATTTGCTGCAACAAGGCCTGATCCAGCGCACACCGCGCGGGCGGATGCTGGCGCAAAAGGCGTGGACGCATTTGGGTATGGCCGCGCCCAAGGGGCAAAGCGATCTGTTTGGTTGAAGCCTGAGACCAGAACTTTTATGGGTGCGCCATGGCAGCCACCCAGTGTCGAGGATTGCGTGTGACCCCTGAAGACATACAAACCCTGTTCACCCGCGAAAGCGGAGAGTTCCTGTTCGCCCGCTGGGGACGCCCAATCGTCCCGATCGTTTTTGGGGTGCAGGACGATACGCTCGCCACCGTCAAAGGCGCGTTTGAGGCGGTTGTAACCTTGGCCGGGCACAAGATGGCAGAAACCGACCCCGAGTTGGGCGCAAACTGCATGGTCTTCTTTTTCCGCGACTGGAAGGAGTTGCTGGAGGTTCCCGATCTGGACCGCCTCGTCCCCGACCTTGCGCCTTTAGTGGATCGACTGGTCGCGGCAGATGCCAATCAATACCGCGTTTTCCGGTTCGAAGAGGATGGTGCAATTCGGGCGGCGTTTGTCTTTCTTCGCATGGACGATGAGCTGTCGAAAGTTCCGGCTGAAACCCTGGCGCTTAGCCAGGTGGTGCAGACAATATTGCTTTGGTCTGACACCGCTTTTCGGGCGCAATCACCGTTGGCTGTGGCCGGTGAAACAACAGTGTTGCGCCCCGATGTCGCCGCGTTGATCCGGGCCGCTTACGACCCCGTGTTGCCAGGGGCAACGCAGGATTCTGCACATGCTTTACGATTGTTCGCGCGTCTGCAGGCAGGCCACTAGGTCGAACCTCAGGGGATTTTGCTGTGGAATGCTGACAGCAATGCGGTCTCGTCGGTGAAAAAGGCTTCCTCTCCGACCAGATCGGTGACGCCGTACCTGTCCAGTTCCGCGCGCACCTTTGGTGAGACAAGTAAGAAAACTAAACGAATGCCCTGTGCGTCCAGCATCCGGTACATGTCGCGCAACGTGAAACCGGCGGAGTAGTCCACGTCATCTACGGCCGATGCTTCAAGGCAGAACCAGCGTATATCGTTTTGTGGGTCCGACGTGATCGCCCGGATCTCATCTGCAAGCCGCTGCGTGTTTGCATAATACAGGCTGTGGGAAAAACGATAGATCACCAGTCCGGGGTCAAATTGGTTGGGTGGCGCGATGGATTTGGCGCGCCAGCCTTCGCCAGTTTTATTGCGCACGATCACGGTGTTTCTGGGGTGATAGCCGCGTCGCGTATGGTCGATCAGGGATAGGGCCATCGCCAGAATGATCCCTTGTTCGACTCCAACCAGCACAACAACTGCGGCGGTTGCCACTGCGATCCAGAATTCGGACCGCGCCTGGCGATAGATCGCGATCAGACCCTTTACGTCGATCAGTTTAAGTCCGATCAGAAACACGATGGCAGACAGGGCGGCGTTAGGCAGATACGCCAGTGGACCTGTCAGGAACAGAATGACAATAAGCACGATCAGCACGGTGGTCAGCTGCGCAATCTGACTGCGCCCACCCGCGCTGGCGACCATTTCGGTTTTTGTGGGGCTACCGTTAACCACAAAAGTCCCGCTGAACGCAGCGCCAATATTGGCCAGACTCAACCCGATCAAATCAGTGTTTTCGTTGAAGCGCTCATCATACCGGGCAGCGTACGCGCGCGAGGTTGCTGCGCTTTGTGCCAGGATGACAACAAAGATCGAAATGGCCGTCGGCAGCAATTGTTTGAACAGGTTCCAGCTCCAGCCGACGTTTGGAATGGACAGGGATGGCAAACCGCTGGGGACAGGGCCAAGCACTGCAATTCCTGATGCGCTGAGTTGGAACGCCCAACTGCACAGGATGACGCCGATAATGGCGATCAAAGGCCCCGGAATTTTGTTCGACAAGCGTTTGCAGCCGAAGACGATGACTAAAACAGCAGCGGACACCAGTAGCGTACCGGAACTGATCTGATCAATCTGTTGCGCGGTATCTGCCAGCTTTGCGATTGTGCCATGTCCGGAAGTCTCGATCCCCAATAAGCCGGGAAGTTCACCGCACGCGACCTGGATACCGACGCCGGTAAGGAACCCAACAAGCACCGTTCTGGACAAGAAATCCGCAAGAAAACCTAAGCCGATAACTCGGGCAACTATCAGCAATACCCCGGCCATCAACGCCAGGAGGGAGGCAAGGGCCAGATATTCGTTGGATCCCGAAACCGCCATGCCCGCCAGCGCTGAAGCTGTAATTGCCGCCGTCGCTGAATCTGCGCCCACCACCAAATGCCGCGAAGATCCGAAGATTGCGAACAGTGCCATTGGGATGAGGATAGTGTACAGGCCCGTCACGACCGGAGTGCCTGCGATTTTGGTGTATCCCATCACCTCAGGGATCGCGAGGCAGGCAAAAGTCAGGCCCGCCAGAATCTCGGTTGGCAGTCTGGACAGGTTCAGCGGCAGAATGCCCTGAAAAATCGGTAGCGCCCTGTTTTCTCGGCCTTTACCTGCCACGTTGCCCCCTATGCGATGTCGGTTTCCTGAGTGAAAGTGTATCGGGAGGAGCGTTGGAATACGAGCGTCTGTACCTGATCACGAAAATTAACAGGTCTAGGGGATTGCAGGTGGCACGGCGGACATGCATCTGTTTGGAATAGGGGATGCCCCGTTTGTTCAGAAGTCCTTATGTGGCCGGAATTCAGATCATGACCCAAGATTTAGACGCGTTGAAAAAGCACATTTTCCCAATCCGGGTTTATTATGAAGACACCGATATGGGCGGCGTGGTCTACCACGCGAACTATCTGAAATACATTGAACGTGCCCGGTCGGACTATGTACGCAATATTGGTAACGACCAGAACGCGATGCGGGATGCTGGCATTGTCTGGGTCGTGCGTAAAATCGAAGCTGAATACCTGGCCACAGCTAAATTCGATGATGAGCTGCAGATCGAAACCTGGATCACGGCGCTTTCGGGTGCCAGATTAACGATGGCACAGCGCGTGACGCGAGGGGAAACCGAAGTATTCACTGCCTCGGTCACGGCAGTTTGTATGAATGGACAGGGCAAACCGGTGCGTCTTCCGGCAGAGATTCGCGCATTGATGTAACAATTTCGGCCGCCCGGGTGGTTCTGTTGGCTTTTCATATCCAACTGCGTTAGCGTTTATCAAAACAAGGCCAAAGAAACGGCCGTCAGGCAAAAACTAAAGAGCAGGTTCATGGAAGCTGAAACGCTGGCGCTGGCGCAGGAGATCGACTTCTCCATGTGGGGGCTGTATGCCCGCGCGACCTTTATCGTCAAATTGGTGATGCTGATGCTGATCGGTGCGTCGGTTTGGTCTTGGGGGATTATCATTCAGAAAATCATTAACTATCGGGCCGCCCGGCGTGAGGCGCAGGTGTTTGATGAGGCGTTCTGGTCCGGAAACCCCCTGGATGAGTTGTTCGAACAGATCGGCACACAGCCTGACGGCAGTTCGGAAAAGATTTTCGCTGCGGGCATGATCGAATGGCGTCGCTCGCACCGTACGGATGGCGGGTTGATCGCCGGGGCAACGGCCCGGATCGACCGGTCGATGGATGTGGCCATCGCGAAAGAGGCTGAGACGCTGCAAAAGGGTCTGCCTGTCTTGGCAACGGTAGGTTCGACCGCACCCTTTATCGGCCTGTTCGGCACGGTTTGGGGCATCATGAACGCCTTTATCGAGATCGCTGAGCAGCAAAACACCAACCTGGCGGTTGTGGCCCCCGGTATCGCCGAGGCTTTGCTGGCGACCGGTCTGGGCTTGTTAGCCGCGATCCCGGCGGTGATTTTCTACAACAAACTCAGCGCGGATAGTGATCGGATCGTGGGCGGTTACGAGGCGTTTGCCGACGAGTTCGCCACCATCCTGTCGCGCCAGTTGGACAGCTAAGATGGGTGCGGCGGTTCAGCAAAGCTCGGGCGGGAATGGGCGCAGACGCGGACGGCGTCGCGGTCGTGCGCAGCCCATGGCCGAGATTAACGTGACCCCGTTTGTGGACGTCATGCTGGTGCTGCTGATCATCTTCATGGTGGCCGCACCTTTGTTGACGGTCGGGGTGCCGGTGGATCTGCCCAAGACGGCGGCAAGCGCATTGCCCGGTGACAATGAGGAACCCTTGACCGTGACGCTGACCGCTGATGGTCAGGTGCAGATTCAGACGACAGATGTTCAGCGTGAAGAATTGATTGGCAGGTTGCGCGCCATCGCGTCCGAGCGCAGCAGTGACCGCGTGTTCTTGCGGGCGGATGGCTCGATCCCTTATGCGCAGGTGATGCAGGTAATGGGTGCGTTGAATGCGGGCGGGTTTTCCAATGTCGGGCTTGTGACTGACACCGGCGGTCCGACGCTTGACGAAGGTGGAGAGTGAGGCGGCACGGTGGATACCGGCACCAAGATCTCGGCTATTGCCCATGTCAGTCTGATCGGATGGGCCTTGTTCGGCGGTACGTTCCGGTCCGAACCCTTGCCTATGGCCGTACAGGATGTCTCTGTGATTTCGGCTGAGCAATTTGCGGCAATGACCGCCCAACGGGACGCGCCCGAAGTGGCCACCCCGGCCGCGTTGCCGCAACCCGAAGCCCCGGTTGAAGATGCAACGCCCCCCGCACAGGTCGAAGAAGAGCAGCCGGTGCCAGAGGTATCGGAACCGACTGAGCCGGAGCCTGATACGGTTCCCGAAGCGGTTGAGCCACCACCTGAACCAGTTGTGATAGAACAACCCCCGACGCTTGAACCTCCCGAGCCGGACGTAGTTGCCTTGCCTGTGCCGCCGGGGCCCGAAGCACAGCCGCGCCCTGCGGACAGGGTTGCGCCCGAGCCCGTCGCGCCGCCTCCGCCCGAGGCCGCTCCGGATGATATCGAAACACCCGCTGTGTCTTTGGACGAAGGCGCCGAGGTTCAACAGGAACAGCAGGATCAAACCGCCCCCAAAGAGGCGACATATGAAATCGTGACCGAGGCCGAGGAAGCCAAGGAATACGCCCCGCGCAGCTCTCCGCGTCCGCAGGTTCGGCCAAACCGACCGACCCCTCCGGCGCAGCCCGAGGTGGCGGAAGCGCCTGAAGCCGAGTCCGAGACACCTGTGCCGCAGACTGCGGATGAAAGCGCCATCGAAGATGCGTTGGCCGAGGCGCTCGGGCAGGGCACAGAACCCTCTGGCCCGCCGCTGACCAGTGGTGAGAAAGATGCAATGCGTTTGGCAGTGTCCAAGTGCTGGAATGTAGGGTCGCTATCGACCGACGCGTTGCAGACTGTGGTCGTCGTCGGGTTTTCACTCACGCCGGATGGCAATGTGGTAGGCGGCAGCTTGCGGCTGATCGAGAGTTCCGGCGGATCTTCCGGCGCTTCAAGACAGGCCTACGAAGCCGCCCGGCGTGCAATCTTGCGCTGTGGAGCCAGAGGATATGACCTGCCTGCTGACAAGTATGAGCATTGGCAGGATATTGAGATTACATTCAATCCCGAGAGGATGCGGATCAAATGATAAGATTTCTGACCAGCCTGTTGCTTGGCCTGACGCTTTTGACAGCGCCGGTATATGCCCAGAACGGACCGCTGCGCTTGGAACTGGATCAGGGGATCATTGAGCCCTTGCCCTTCGCGGTGCCCAGTTTCGTGCCCGACGGTCCCGCTGCGGCTCAGTACGCGCAGGATATCACGCGAGTTGTCGCAGCGGACCTCACCGGTACCGGGCTGTTCCGCGAAATCTCGTCTGATGCCTTTATCAGCCGGGTCAGCAGCTTTGAGGCTCCGCTGCAATTTGCCGATTGGAAGGCCATCAATGCCGAGGCACTTGTGACCGGGGCAGTGAATGTCTCGGGCAATCGGCTGACGGTCCGCTTCCGGGTCTGGGACGTGTTTTCCGGGCAGGAGCTTGGCAACGGTTTGCAGTTCGCAGGCACTACGGATGGCTGGCGGCGCATGGCGCATAAGGTGGCCGATCAGGTCTATAGTCGCGTGACGGGTGAGGGCGGTTATTTCGACAGCCGCGTGGCCTTCGTGTCGGAAAGTGGCCCCAAGGATCAGCGCCTGAAACGTCTGGCGATCATGGATTACGACGGTGCGAATGTGCAGTACTTGACCGACAGTGCCGCCATCGTGCTGGCCCCGCGCTTTTCTCCGACGGGGGATCGGTTGCTCTATACCAGCTATGAGACCGGCCAGCCGCGTATCTATGTGCTGGACGTGGACCGCGTCCGCCGTAGCGAGTTGAGCACGCCCGGCGGCACCATGAGCTTTTCGCCCCGCTTCTCGCCGGATGGACGCTCGATCGTCTATTCGTCGATTCAAGGAGGGAATACCGATCTTTGGAAGATGGATCTGGCCTCGGGGCAAAGCACTCGTCTGACCAACACGCCAGCGATTGAGACCGCGCCCAGCTATTCGCCAGATGGCTCGCAGATTGTGTTCGAAAGCGACCGCTCGGGCACGCCGCAACTGTATATCATGCCCGCCAATGGCGGCGAGGCGACGCGGATCAGTTTTGGTGCAGGGCGCTATGGCACGCCGGTTTGGTCGCCGCGCGGGGATCTGATCGCCTTTACAAAGCAAAACAAGGGCCGGTTCCATATCGGCGTCATGCGGACGAACGGCGATGAGGAACGCCTGTTGACCTCGTCCTTCCTGGATGAAGGGCCAACCTGGTCGCCCAATGGTCGGGTGATCATGTTCACCCGTGAGACCCAAGGCGCAAGCGGTCGGGCGACGCTTTATTCGGTGGATATCTCGGGCCGAAACCTGCGCCCGGTGCGCACACCTGATGGCGGCAGCGATCCGTCCTGGGGGCCGCTGCAGAATTGATCGCGGGGGCGGTCGGAAAAGTTCACAAGAAACCCGCGCTGTGCTACACAGGCGGCAATAAACAGATAAAACAACGAGGCACTTGAAATGAACGTATTGGGCAAAGTGGTAGCAGTAGGCGCGCTTGGCATTCTGGCTGCCTGTACCAGCAACGATCCATCCGATCTGGGCGGAGGCTTTGGCAACGGGGCAAATGGCGGTGGACTGGCGGCAGGATCGCCCAGCGATCCGCGCTCACCGGCTTATTTCCAGCAGACCGTCGGCGACCGGGTTCTGTTTGCGGTCAATGATTCGAACCTGTCGCCGCAGGCGCAGACCGTTCTGCAAGGTCAGGCGGACTGGCTTCTGGCGAACCCGGATTTCGTGGCAACCATCGAGGGCCACGCAGACGAACAGGGCACCCGCGAATACAACCTTGCACTGGGCGCACGTCGGGCCAATGAAGCTCGCGAATACCTGATCTCGCGCGGGGTGGCGGGCAACCGTCTGACCACGGTCAGCTATGGCAAGGAACGCCCGATCGAGATTTGCAGCACCGAGGAATGCTATTCCAAGAACCGCCGTGCGGTTACTGTGCTGACCGGGTCAACACTGGGGTAAGGCGATGAAAGTTGCAGGATGGGTTCTGGCGGCGGTTCTGGCGACCGCCGGGGTGGCACAAGCACAGGATCAGCAGACCCTGGCCGATATCCGGCAGGAGCTGACCGTGTTGCATGTGGAAATCCAGCGTCTGAAGCGCGAGTTTTCGACGACGGGCTCTCCGGCGCCGAACCTGTCCGGCAGTTCCATTCTTGAACGTGTCGGTGCGATTGAGGCCGAGTTGCAGCGCCTGACCCGTCAGACCGAGCAGTTGAACCAGCGGGTGCAGAATATCGTCACCGATGGCACCAACCGCATTGGTGACCTAGAGTTCCGTCTGGTCGAACTGGAAGGTGGTGACCTGAGCGCGCTAGGAGAGACCTCGACCTTGGGCGGTGAAACCGAGATTGCTGCCGCAGCCCCGACCTCGCCCAGTGCACCGGCCACAATTGATCAGGGAGAGCTGGCAATCGGCGAACGGGCGGATTTTGATGCTGCGGCGCAAGCATTGGCTGAAGGTAATTTCCAAGCAGCGGCCGACCAATTTGCCAATTTTGACGTCTCTTACCCGGGTAGCCCGTTGGCGCCCGAAGCCAATCTGAAACGCGGGCAAGCGCTTGAGGGCCTCGGCGACACGCGCGAAGCTGCGCGTGCCTTCCTGGCTAGCTTTACCGGCGACTCCGAGGGCGCATTTGCACCCGAAGCGTTGTTTGAACTTGGCTCGGCCCTTGGGCGTCTTGGGCAGCGGGATCAGGCATGCATCACGCTTGGGGAAGTCGGAGTGCGGTTTCCCACCTCTCCTGCAGCGACTAGCGCAACGCAGGAAATGACCTCGCTGGGCTGTTCTTGAGCGCACTTGCCGACAGGTTACGATCCGAGCTTCGTGCCGGGCTGCCTGAACGGTTGCCTTCTCGATTAGGTGTTGCCGTATCGGGCGGAGGCGACTCGGTCGCCTTGTTGCATCTGATGAATGATCTCGCTCATGACGAAGGTATTGAACTGCGTGCGGCGACGGTAAACCACCATCTGCGCGCGGAAGCGGCGACCGAGGCGCTGTGGGTTTCGGACCACGCACAGTCTGTGGGTTTGTCGCATGACATTCTGGAGTGGCACGGTTGGAAAAACTCGGGAAACCTTCAGGATCAGGCGCGTCGCGCACGGTACGATTTGCTGGCGGACTGGGCGCGGCGAAACCAGATCGGTGCGGTTGCTTTGGGTCATACTGCAGATGATCAGGCCGAGACCTTTCTTATGCGTTTGGGTCGCGCGGCAGGTGTGACCGGTCTGTCCGGTATGTCGACTGTTCGCGATCGTGACGGGTTCGTCCTGTTGCGCCCGATGCTGAAGATCACCCGACAAACCCTGCGGGAATACCTGACCGAGATCGGGGTCGAGTGGATCGAAGACCCTTCGAATCAGGATCGCCGGTTTGATCGTGTCAAAGCCCGTGATGGGTTGGTCGGACTTGGTGAAATCGGTATAACGGTCGAGTCTTTGGCACGGGTTGCTGATAATCTTGCACAAGCCCGTGATGCCTTGGATCACTTTACGCAGGAATCCGCTGCCAAGGTGTTGGTTCCGGGGTCCGGTGATGTCTGTTTGGATCGCGAGGGCTTTGATGCTCTGCCCCAGGAGATTAGGCGTCGCTTGTTGATTGGCTGCATCCGATGGATTGCGGGCGGTGACTACCCGCCGCGCCAATCAGCGGTAGATGTCGCCCTGCATGCGATCAAACAGGGAAATGGGGCCACATTAGGGGGCTGCGCGCTTGTCGCAAAGGGGCAGAAAACATGGATTTGTCGAGAGCTAAGCGCGATTTCGGGCGAAACATGCGGCTCGGACCAGATTTGGGATAAACGCTGGATTCTGTCCGGCCCCTCCGGAAGCGATTTGCAAATAAAACCACTTGGTGAAGAGGGCATCGCGCAGGTTTCAGGTTGGCGTGATCTTGGAAAACCACGTGCGGCTTTAGTCGCCTCACCCGCAATTTGGAACAAAGATGTGTTAATTTCGGCCCCATTGGCCGGTTTTTGCAACGGATGGCGCGCAGAAATCGTGTCGAAATGGCCCGACTTTCACTCTTCGTTTTTATCGCATTGAACCTGCTTGAATCCTCTCTATTTTAAGAAGCAACCCGGCGGACATGCATCCGCCGAAATCTTTTGGGAGATTTTCCTTGGGCAACGCTCGTAACATCGCCTTCTGGGTCGTTCTGTTTTTGCTGATCCTTGCACTGTTCAATTTGTTCAGCGGACCGGGTGGAACGCTTCAGAGCAATGAAAGAACCTATTCCGATTTCGTGGCCGCCGCGCAGAGCGGTGAAGTCAAAAACGTTACGCTGGATGGTGAACAGATTCGCTATACCACGCAAAGCGGCGCGAATTATGTGACCATCAAGCCAGCTGACGCCGAAGTCACAAAACTGCTGATCGATGAAAACATCCCTGTGCAGGCGGTCAAACAGCAGCAGTCGGGTTTCCAGTCCTTCCTGATCACTCTGCTGCCGTTCCTGCTGTTGATCGGCGTCTGGGTCTATTTCATGAACCGGATGCAAGGCGGCGGCAAAGGCGGCGCGATGGGCTTTGGCAAGTCCAAGGCCAAGATGCTGACCGAAAAGCATGGCCGCGTGACCTTTGACGACGTCGCTGGTATCGACGAGGCCAAGGAAGAGCTGGAAGAGATCGTTGAATTCCTGCGCAACCCGCAGAAGTTCAGCCGTCTGGGTGGTAAGATCCCTAAGGGCGCACTGCTGGTCGGCCCTCCGGGTACTGGTAAAACGCTGCTGGCTCGTGCGATTGCGGGCGAGGCAGGCGTGCCCTTCTTCACCATCTCAGGCTCGGACTTTGTCGAGATGTTCGTGGGTGTTGGTGCATCCCGTGTGCGCGACATGTTCGAACAGGCCAAGAAAAACGCGCCCTGTATCGTGTTTATCGACGAGATTGACGCCGTGGGCCGTCATCGTGGTGCCGGTTATGGCGGCGGCAATGACGAGCGCGAACAAACCCTCAACCAGTTGCTGGTCGAGATGGACGGGTTCGAGGCCAATGAAGGCGTGATCATTCTGGCGGCTACCAACCGTAAGGATGTGCTGGACCCCGCGCTGTTGCGTCCGGGCCGCTTTGATCGGAACGTGACCGTTGGCAACCCTGACATCAAAGGTCGTGAGAAGATCCTGGGCGTTCACGCGCGCAAGACCCCCTTGGGCCCCGATGTCGATCTGCGCATTATCGCGCGCGGGACGCCGGGGTTTTCGGGTGCTGATCTGGCGAACCTCGTGAACGAGGCCGCGTTGATGGCCGCGCGTGTAGGCCGCCGCTTTGTCACCATGGAAGATTTCGAGAACGCCAAGGACAAGGTGATGATGGGGGCCGAGCGTCGCAGCATGGTGCTGACGCAGGATCAGAAGGAAAAGACGGCGTATCACGAATCCGGTCACGCTGTGGTTGGTCTGGAACTGCCGCTCTGCGATCCGGTCTATAAGGCGACGATCATTCCGCGCGGTGGTGCGCTGGGTATGGTGGTCTCGCTGCCGGAAATGGATCGCCTGAATTATCACCGCGATGAATGCGAGCAAAAGCTGGCCATGACTATGGCCGGTAAGGCTGCTGAGGTCATCAAGTATGGTGAAGATCACGTCTCGAACGGTCCTGCCGGCGACATCATGCAGGCCAGTCAATTGGCGCGCGCGATGGTGATGCGCTGGGGCATGTCGGACAAGGTTGGCAATATCGACTATGCCGAAGCGCATGAGGGCTATCAGGGTAACACCGCTGGCTTCTCGGTCTCGGCCCATACCAAAGAGCTGATCGAGGAAGAGGTAAAGCGCCTGATCCAGCAAGGGTATGAGCGCGCTCACCAAATCCTGACCGACAAGAACGAGGAATGGGAACGTCTGGCCCAAGGCCTGCTGGAGTATGAGACCCTCACCGGCGATGAGATCAAGCGCGTCATGAACGGTGACAAGCCAACCGAAGATGATGACGAAAGTGACAAGCCGGACGAAGGCAGCGCACCCAGTGTGACGGCTATCCCAAAGACCAAGGTCAAAAAATCTCCACCCGATGGCGGGATGGAGCCGGAACCGACGGCATAATTCAAAAACCCGGGCTAAGACCCGGGTTTTTCTTTTCTTTCCCGTGCGCCTGCATTCTAGTGGCGACTGGAGCAGAGCGAAGGAGAGAAGCCATGCCGGTCTTACGCAAAACGGAATTCACGGCCGAAGTTGTCTGGCTTGGTCAGGTGCCGGCTGGGGCTTCCATCAGGGCCGAGGCCGCGGCCTCATTGTCTCTTGGGTTCGCGGGGGTTGCAGGAGAACGACACGAGGGGGAAAACCGCGCGTCCTGTGTGCGCATGACAAACATCTATCCGAAGGGCACGGAAATCCGAAATGTACGGCAGCTCTCGGTGTTGTCCCAAGAGGAAATGCAGGAAACTGCGACCGAGATGGGGTTGGACACGCTCGATCCGTCCTATCTTGGGGTCAGTATCCTGTTGAAGGGCATCCCTGACTTCACCCATGTGCCCCCTTCATCGCGCCTGCAAGGGCCGGATGGAGTAACGATCACGATCGACATGGAGAACCGCCCCTGTGTGATACCGGGACGCGAGGTCGAAGCCGATCTGCCCGGTCACGGTGCCGCTTTCAAGCCTGCCGCGCAGGGACGGCGCGGTGTGACGGCTTGGGTCGAACGCCCCGGTGTTCTGAGCTTGGGTGATTCCCTGACGTTGTTTGTTCCCGATCAGCGCGCTTGGGCACCTTAAGACACAGGCTTTCCGATGCGAAACGATCAAAGTTACGTGACGCCACCCTGTAAGTGACGCTACGCCGTTTCAAGACATGATTATGTCGGAATCCACATCTATCGCCACGGTACACGACGGTATGGGTTGACCAGCGCCGACGCCCTGCGTCGGTTTTGCACGGCATTCAATCAGGGACCCTGCCCAATGAGCTACAAATCCGACATCGAAATCGCCCGCGAAGCGAATAAGAAGCCGATTCAGGAAATCGGTGCCAAGATTGGCATCGAATCCGGCGATCTGCTGCCTTACGGCCATGACAAGGCCAAGGTCAGCCAGGACTTCATCAACTCGGTTCAAGACCGCGAAGACGGCAAGCTGATCCTTGTCACCGCGATCAACCCGACCCCTGCGGGTGAAGGCAAGACCACCACCACCGTGGGTCTGGGCGACGGTCTGAACCGTATCGGCAAGAACGCGATGATCTGTATCCGCGAAGCCTCGCTGGGCCCGAACTTCGGCATGAAGGGCGGCGCTGCAGGTGGCGGTTACGCACAGGTTGTTCCGATGGAGGAAATGAACCTGCACTTCACCGGCGACTTCCATGCCATCACCTCGGCCCACTCGCTGTTGTCGGCGATGATCGACAACCACATCTATTGGGGCAACGAGTGCGACATCGACATCCGTCGCGTTGCATGGCGTCGTGTGGTCGACATGAACGACCGCGCGCTGCGTCAGATCACCGCCTCGCTGGGCGGCGTGTCGAACGGCTTCCCGCGTGAAGCAGGCTTTGACATCACCGTGGCATCGGAAGTCATGGCGATCCTGTGCCTGGCCAACGACCTGAAAGACCTTGAAAAACGTCTGGGTGACATTATCGTTGCTTACCGCCGCGACAAGACCCCGGTCTACTGCCGCGACATCAAGGCCGAAGGCGCAATGACCGTTCTGCTGAAAGACGCAATGCAGCCGAACCTGGTGCAGACACTGGAAAACAACCCGGCCTTCGTCCATGGCGGCCCCTTCGCGAACATCGCGCACGGCTGTAACTCGGTCATCGCGACCAAGACCGCGCTGAAAGTGGCGGACTATGTCGTCACCGAAGCAGGTTTTGGGGCCGACCTGGGCGCCGAGAAATTCATGAACATCAAGTGCCGCAAGGCGGGCATCGCTCCGTCGGCAGTGGTGTTGGTTGCCACCGTGCGCGCGATGAAGATGAACGGCGGCGTGGCCAAGGCTGATCTGGGTGCTGAAAACGTCGACGCGGTTCAGTCGGGCTGTGCCAATCTGGGTCGTCACATCGAGAACGTGAAGTCCTTTGGCGTGCCTGTTGTCGTCGCGATCAACCACTTTGTCACCGACACCGATGCCGAAGTTGATGCGGTCAAGAAATACTGCGCCGATCACGGAGTCGAAGCGGTTCTGTCGCGTCACTGGGAGCTTGGGTCCGAGGGGTCGGCCCCGCTGGCCGAGAAGGTTGTCGAAATCGTCGAAGGTGGCACCGCGAACTTCGCGCCGATCTACCCTGACGAGATGCCGCTGTTCGAGAAGATCGAAACCATCGCCAAGCGCATCTACCGCGCCGATGAGGTTCTGGCCGACAACAAAATCCGTAACCAGCTGCGCGAGTGGGAAGACGCGGGCTATGGTAACCTGCCGGTCTGCATGGCGAAAACCCAGTACTCGTTCTCGACCGATCCGACCCTGCGCGGCGCGCCCACCGGCCACTCGGTTCCGGTGCGTGAGGTCCGCCTGTCCGCAGGTGCCGGCTTCATCGTGGTTGTCTGCGGTGAGATCATGACCATGCCCGGTCTGCCCCGCAAACCGGCCGCGGAAACCATCTGCCTTAACGACGCAGGCGAGATCGAGGGCTTGTTCTAAGCCCGCAAATAAGACATCTCGTGGTCCGGGGATATCCCCCCGGGCCATGAGGAGACGAACATGCCCACTTTGACACCTCCGCAGGACTGTCATTCAATGCAGGAACTGCGGGTCCAGATCGACAAGCTGGACCGCCAACTGATCGAGATGTTGGTGATGCGTGCGGGATATATCGACCGCGCCTCGCAGTTGAAACCGGCCGAGGGGCTGCCCGCCCGCATCCCGGACCGTGTCGAGGAAGTGGTGCAGCGCGTGCGCGCAAGTTCGGACGATCTGGGTATGGACCCGGACCTGGCTGAACAGCTGTGGCGCATATTGATTGATTGGTCGATCGCACGCGAGGAACGTGTGCTCGGCACCGACTGATCGGGCGTTTCAGGCGCCTGATCCGTTTTTGATAGAAGGGATGACAGGATGGTAGCCGAGGTTATCGACGGTAAAGCTTTTGCGGCGAAAGTGCGCGCGCAGGTGGCGGATCAGGTTGCAAAGCTGAAAGAGCAAAGTGGTATCACGCCCGGTCTGGCCGTAGTTCTGGTTGGTGAAGACCCGGCCAGCCAGGTCTATGTGCGCTCGAAAGGCAAACAGACCGTCGAGGTCGGCATGAACTCGTACGAGCATAAGCTGGATGCCGAGACCTCGGAAGAAGACCTGCTGGCGCTGATCGACAAGCTGAACAACGACCCGGCCGTGCACGGTATTCTGGTGCAGCTGCCGCTGCCCAAGCATCTGAACGAAGATCTGGTGATCAACTCGATCGACCCGGCCAAGGATGTTGATGGCTTCCACATCTCGAACGTGGGTCTGCTGGGCACCGGCCAGAAGTCGATGGTGCCTTGCACCCCGCTGGGCTGCCTGATGATGCTGCGTGACTACCACGGGTCGCTGTCGGGGATGGACGCGGTGGTTATTGGCCGTTCGAATATCGTGGGCAAGCCGATGGCGCAGCTGCTGCTGGGTGACAGCTGTACCGTGACCATCGCGCATTCGCGCACCAAGGACTTGCCAGACGTTGTGCGCCGGGCCGACATCGTCGTCGCCGCCGTTGGCCGCCCCGAAATGGTGCCGGGCGACTGGATCAAAGAAGGCGCAACGGTAATCGACGTAGGCATCAACCGGATCGAGCGTGACGGCAAGAACAAGCTGGTCGGTGACGTGGACTATGCCAGCGCGGCCGAGCGCGCAGGCGCGATCACGCCGGTTCCGGGTGGTGTGGGTCCGATGACCATCGCCTGCCTGCTGGCCAACACCCTGACCGCCTGCTGCCGTGCAAACAGCCTGCCGGAACCTGAAGGGCTGACGGTCTAGCGCGTACGATCCGCGCGAACCAAAGAATACGACGGGCCGGGAGTGGAAACACTTACCGGCCCGATTGTTTCACGGAACAATCAACGAAACTTAATCTAGCAGGGTTTGAATATGGCGAGAACGATGATAAACCTATGATCTCAGCGAGTTAGACGTTTCAGTGTCATGCCCGACTGGAAACAGGAGAGAGTATCTGAGCTGTCATGCCGAATAAACTAAGCTCATTGTTTGCCGAGTTTACGATGCGCCGGGTGGTTGCCGGTGCGATTTTCCTGCCCTTAATGGCCATTGCATTTCAACCGTTCCAGAATATGGATCTGAGCTTTTCCTTGCGCCTGATATTTTGGACCGGGGTCACAGCCTTGGCTTTGGGGGTGACATGGGCGGCGCGACAACTGCTGAAGAAATGGTTCGCTGAAACCTCTTTCACGGGGTGGGATCTTGCTTTTACGTTTGTTGCTTTTGCGCTGTTCGTTCCTTCGCTGTGGTTGATGACATTGCTCGTCTTCTCGGCTGGTGGGCAGCAGGCACCAGACGTTCTGTCAGTGGTATCTTACGGAGCTTTGTTTACGACCGGGTTGTTGATCATCCGGCGGGCTCCGGTTCAGCCTCCTACGGATCATGACATCAACCGTTTTGCGCCACGACTTTACAGACGATTGCCGCAAGAGTTCACGGGGCAGGTTCTGCGTCTGGCAGTCCGGGATCATTCCGTTGACGTCGTCACCACCGAGGGACTTTTCACCATCCGATCAAGGTTTACCGATGCCATTGCCGAGATGGAGCCCGAGCGTGGGCATTGCACCCACCGCTCGCACTGGGTGGTCGACGCTGCTGTGACCGGGATTGAAAAGAGCCATGGAAAAACTTTTCTACGCCTGACAAATGGCGAACTGGTCCCAGTCAGTCGCAAGTACAAACCCATACTTGAAAAAGACGGCGTGATCTAAACGCCTCAGCGAGGCATCGGGATCATCTGCGGGGATTGGCCCGTTAGAATAGCCATAGCGCGGTCGCTCATTAGTCCTTTTAGCGCTTCGTCAGAGCTGTATAGACCGCCGGTGTATGTACCATACGCGGGCAACAGTAGGCGCGTTTCGTCGACCAGAAACGCAGCACGCGTGATTGTTCGTCCGCGCAGTCGGAACCGTACTTTGGGATGGTAGTGACCTGAAACCTCTGCTTGACCGTCCGGTAGGGCTATGTGCCGGAACACAAGCGATCGCAGCTTGTGCTCAGCCAGATGGGTGCCGCCCAATTCGACCGGGCCGGGGTCGTGGTTGCCTTCGATCCAAATCCAGGACCGACCGGCTTGCAACGCCGCGATTTGCAGCTTTTCCCGATTTCCAAGGGCCGAGGCCGCATCCAGATCGTCAAAGCTGTCACCAAGGCAAATCACTGTGGTTGCTTTGGTGTATTCCACATCGTTTGCTAACCGTACCAGCGTGTCCAGCGTGTCGTAGGGCGGTAGTGAAGCGCCTCCTCGCCGTGCGATGCGTTCTGCCTTTCCCAGATGCAAGTCCGACACGCATAGAAGGCTTTCTTCCGGCCACCACAAAGCCCCGGATCCAAGTGCGCGCAGGTCATGGCCAGCGAAGGAAAACGACAATTCGTTCATGATACGTTCTTTGCTTGTTTACGCGCCCGAGGCAAGTGATTCCAAGCCCGCCTCTTGCAGCAAACGCGCGCTCTCTTCGGCCAGCAGGCGCTCTTCGGCTGATCCTTTGACTGGGACCTTTCCAACCTCAAGAAACAGAGGTGCCGCAAGGGGCGACACCCGGTTCAGCCGTTTCAAGTCGATCTGGTCGCCGATACGCGCAATCATGGCTTCGATCCGTCCGAAGTCGACCAGACCCCGCATGGCTTCTTCACGGGTAATTTGCATCAGCAGGTGATCGGGGTCGTATTTCAGCAATGTGTCGTACAAAATATCTGAAGAAAACGTTGCCTGACGACCGTTTTTGCGTTGTCCGCCTGTGTTGCGCTCGATTAGCCCGGCAATGGTGGCCGAGGCGCGGAAGGTCCGCTTCATCACCGCGTTCCCGGCCAACCAAGTCTCAAGCCCATTGCGTAGTGCCTCTAGTTGAAACAGTGGGCGGGGGTCCGTTACGGCATCCAACCCCCAAATCAACGTTGCGTAGTCGGTCGCGACAAAGCCCAAGGGGGCAAGGCCGGTTTCTTCCATCCGTTTCGTCAGCAACAAGCCCAGTGTTTGCTGCGCGTTGCGACCCGCAAAACCGTAGACGCACAGATGTTCGCGCCCATTATCGGGAAAGCTTTCGATTAGCAGCCTGTCGCGGTTGGGCAGGCGCGAGACCTGCCGCTGGAGCGTCAGCCATTCGGCCGTATGCGCGGGCAGTTGCGGCCAATTGGGTTGCGCGAACATGCGCAGAATACGATCGCTCAACTGGGTTGAGGTGGCAAATTTGGTGCCCGAGAAGGTGGCGATCTTGGGCTTTTTGTCTGCGCGGCGGCTGACCTCGACCGTCATCTCGCGCAGCCCTTCATAGCGCACGATCTGACCGCCGATCAGGAAGGTGTCGCCGGGGGTGAGCGAGGCGGCAAAGGCCTCTTCAACCTCGCCCAGAGGTTTGCCGCCCCGGCTGCGTTTCAGGCGCACTTTCAGCGTGTCTGTGTCCTGAATCGTGCCAAGGTTCATGCGGATACGCTGTGCGGCACGGGGGTCACGCAGTTGCCATAGACCGTCAGGGCGCTGTTGCAGCCGCTGCCAGCGGTCATAGGCGCGCAGGGCGTAGCCGCCGGTGGCGCAAAACTCCAGACAATCATCGAACTGCATGCGGCTGAGATCGGCAAAAGGCCCGGCGGTTGTCATTTCGGAATAGAGCTTATCCGCATCAAACGGCCCCGCCGCCGCCGCGATCAGGATATGTTGGCACAGCACGTCACGGGGGCCTGCGCCGCGTGGCTCTCCGTCCAGATCATGCGCGCGAGCGGCCTCAAGCGCGGCGACGCATTCTACCACCTCGAACCGGTTGGCCGGCACCAGCAGGGCCTTGGAGGGCGCGTTGTAACGGTGATTGGCTCGCCCGATCCGCTGGACCAGCCGTTTGACGTTCTTCGGTGCGCCGATCTGGATCACAAGGTCGACGTCGCCCCAGTCGATGCCCAGATCAAGACTGCCGGTGCAGACGATGGCGCGCAGATCGCCGCGCACCATGGCGGCCTCGACCCGTTCGCGCTGTTGCCGATCCAGGCTGCCGTGATGGATACCGATGGGCAACGCATCGTCATTGGCCAGCCAGAGATTGTGAAAGAAAATCTCGGCTTGCGCGCGGGTGTTGTGAAAGATCAGCGTGGTATTGTGCTGTTTGATCTGCTCCAGCACAGCGGGGATGGCATATGCGGCACCGCCCCCGGCCCAAGGCGGCAGCTCCTGCGTTTCCAGCATCCGAATGTCGGGGTCCGGATCTGGATCGGCCTGCACGATCTGGCAGGGGTCGGGATGGCGTGCCAGAAAGCGCGCGATGGCCTGCGGGTCTTCGACCGTGGCCGACAGACCCACCCGGCGCAGATCAGGGCACAATGATTGCAAACGCGCAAGCGCCAGCATCAACTGATCACCGCGCTTGCTTTCGGCCAGCGCGTGAATTTCGTCGATGATCACCCGCTGCACCCCCGCAAACATGCGTGGTGCGTCCTCATACGAGGTCAGCAGAGCAAGGCTCTCCGGCGTCGTCAGCAGGATATGCGGCGGGTCCACCCGCTGCCGTTTCTTCTGCGTGGCCGAGGTGTCGCCAGTGCGGTCCTCGATCCGGATGGGCAGGCCCATTTCGTCAGCAGGGCCGCGCAGGTTGCGGCGGATATCGGCAGCCAGCGCTTTCAGGGGCGAGACATAAATCGTGTGCAGACCGCTATGCGCGCCATCGGCCAGCTGCGCCAGAGTCGGCAGAAATCCGGCCATGGTCTTACCCCCACCCGTCGGCGCAATCAGCAGCGTCGCCGGATCGGCAGCCCGGTCGAACATCTGTTGCTGATGAGGGTGGATCGACCAACCTTTGGCGGTGAACCAGTCGGTGATCCGGGCGGGAATCTGCGTCATGGGCGCAGACTACCTGCCCGGCATCGAAATGACAGTGGCTTAGTGAACGATCTTTTCTTCGCGCACGAACATGTTGGCCCAGGCGCGGTCGATCAGGTCGGGGCTCATCTGATAGGGGATGCCCTCGAATTCGCAGATCGAGATCATCTGGTCGATCAGGAAGATCGGCTGATAGTTCGCATAGATATTGTTGATGGTCGGATACTTGACCTTCAGCAGATGCACCAGCGCGGCCTCATCCAGAGGCATCCCGCGTTTGCGCGCCACCATGGCAAAGATTTTCAGGAAGTTTTCCTGGTTCGGGCCGTCGATCTTGATCTTGAAGAAAATCCGGCGCAGGGCCGCTTGGTCGAAGATCTCATTCGGGTGGAAGTTGGTCGAGAAGATCACCAGCGTGTCAAAAGGCACCTCGAACTTTTCACCCGATTGCAGGCCAAGGATGTCTTTGCTTTCTTCCAGTGGAACAATCCAGCGGTTGATCAGCGCTTGCGGAGGCTCGGCCTGGCGCCCAAGGTCGTCCACGATAAAGATGCCGCCCGTGGATTTCAGCTGCAGCGGGGCCTGATAGGTCCGCGCGGTGGGGTTGTAGACCAAGTCCAGCATGCTGAGCGACAGTTCACCCCCGGTCACAACGGTGGGGCGCTCGCATTGTACATAGCGTGAATCGAACCGTTTGCGGCGGCGAAGGCTGTTGGGGTCGTCGGCCTCTTGTTCGATGGCTGTATGAACGATCGGATCATAAACTGTAATCACCTGACCGGCATACTCAATTGCACGCGGGACATAGACATTGTCGCCAAGCGCGTCACGAATACCGTTTGAGATGGACGACTTACCGTTGCCCGGAGGACCATACATCAGAATCGAACGGCCTGCGCTTACCGCAGGTCCAAGGTGATCCAAAAGACTGTCGGGCAGAACCAGATGCCCCATTGCCCCGGTTAGCTGGTCGCGGGTGACCTGAATGTTTCGGATGGATTGGCGTTTGACCTGTTCGCGGTAGACATCCAGTGGAACCGGCATGGCACCGAAATATTCCGACTGGCTGAGCGCGTCCAATGCACGGGCTTTACCTGCATCTGTCAGCTGATAGCCCATCTCGTTGCCACTGTTGGCGTTCAGGGTACCTGTCGCCTCGATCAGTTTCTGTTCGCGCGAGATATCGATCAGTTCTTGGGTCACCGAGCCCGGCAGGCAGATCGCTTCCGCCACTTCCGAGACCGTATCAACGTTCTTGCGAAAAATGGTTTTCAACAAAATGTCCCGCATCATCACGATGGGCAATTGCATTTCGCCCAAGCCTTTTGGGGCAGGGGGGGCCATTACCGAGGTCGTCTGCATATTCATGAGGGGTGCTCATCCATCCAGTATTCACGCCATTGGCCCACTCGGGCCGCTTGCGAAAAATCTGGTCCCGCTTTGTGGCATCACCAAGGCGGGGACAAGGCGGAGTAATGATAGTTTACGAGCCGTAAACAGTCCCAAGGATCAGGTAGATGGCGAGGCTGCCGCCAAGTGCAAATCCCATGGGAAACTGTTTGTCGCGGGACCAACTTTCCCAATTAGGTGCGATAGCGCGCAAAGCAGTGTTTTTGGCCAGCCTGTGCGTTACAAACGCAGCAAGCGTTGTGGACATCAGAATGAACAACATCGTCACATAGTCACCGCCCCAAACGAACGCG
This sequence comes from Ruegeria sp. R8_1, assembly GCF_017743815.1. Lineage (NCBI taxonomy): Bacteria > Pseudomonadati > Pseudomonadota > Alphaproteobacteria > Rhodobacterales > Roseobacteraceae > Ruegeria > Ruegeria sp. R8_1. Next base: position 156,481 of record NZ_JAGHRL010000001.1, read on the forward strand.
GAGGCAGCCGCAATGAATTTGGCGTCGCCTGCTCCCATGACCCCGGCGGCGTTGGCAAGAATGCCTATTACTAAAGCGACGAGAATGTGCAGCAACTGCCAAAGGTAGGGCGGAAGCGTTACCGCAAAGGGGCCGATCCAGCCTTCTGACCATTCGGTTCCCCAAGGCGGAACAACGATCAGGCCCACAATGACAAAGACCATGGCCAAAGCAACGACAGCGTGGTTCTTGATCAACATGTCGCGCATATCGGTGAACGCGACATAGAAGCAGATCGGCAGAACGAAAGGCAAAAACCACCCTGCCGCGGCTGCCGGAATTTGCATCAATTTAGGCTTCCTCGAGCGCGCGCAACGAGCGGACGGCTTCTTCGAAATGCTGCGGATGCGTTGCGATTGCTTCGCGGAACAGGTTCTTGGCGGTTGTTACATCGCCCTGTTTGACTGCGGAAATGCCCATAGTATTCAACAGCATAGCCCGTTCGACCTGAGTCAGCGGCACGACCGGCATGCTGTAATTACCCTGCGCCGCGCGCGCAAGAACGAGGTTGTTTTTGGCTGTGAACAGAGACTTGTCCTGTCGAATGGCTTCAGCGAACAAGCGCTCGGCTTCTTCATATTGACCGCGTGTCAGTTTGGAATAGCCCCAGTTGTTCATCACGCCGCCAGGCCGCGTGGTCAGGCCAATCGCCGTTTCATAGAATTGATCCGCCCGTTTCCAATCCTGGTTTGAGTCGGCGACAACAGCCTCCAACCGATACCTTTTGAAGGTCTCGAAAGTCGGCGGAACGGAATCCAGTACTTTTTTCGCCTCGGTCCAGTTTCCTGCGCGAACCAGTGCGTCGGCGTATTCGACCCGATCAACACTGGCCGAGCCCTTCATGGTGGTCACTTTTTTCCAGGCGGCTGCTGCCTCGGTGGTGCGCTTTGCCCGTGCCAGTGAAATCGCCAGCCCTCTTTGCAGGTCTATGCGACCGGGATTTTTGGCTGCAGCACCCTGAAAATAGGTGACGGCCTCGTTTGGATCGGCAGCCGTTAGCAACACTTCGTTCAGGTTGGTTTCGTCGATGACGTTCACTTCCTGAAACGTCTTTTCGACTTTTTCTTCTTCGGTCTCTTTCGCGCAGGCAGATAGGATCAACCCAAATGTCAGCACTGCCGGAATCAAGAATTGTTGGCGCATTTTGCGTCCCTTACTGCTCTTGCCTGTTTTCCCGGAGCTTCCGAAGCTTGAATTGCCCGTCGCCTTGTTGCTCCAGCGTGTATTCTTGTTCTTCGATCTCAGTATTATCAGAATTTTCCATTTTTGCGAGTGCTAAGCGCAGATTGTCCCGAATTGCGTCACTTTCGCCATTGTCTAACGCAAAAGCCCGTCGAAACACCTGAGCCGCCTCTGGATACTCGCCTTTCTCCATCAGAATGACGCCCAGATTGTTCCATGCAACCGGCCAGTCGGGTTCCTCGGAAACGGCGCGACGCAGCAGAGTTTCGGCGGGCTTCAACTGGCGTAATCCCAGGTTGGCAGTACCCATGGCAGCCATGATTTCGGCGGTCATGCCCTGGTTCAGCGCGGCGCGGGCAAAGGAATCCAATGCCAAGTCATATTCACCGGCCCGCAGCAGTCGGTTCCCGACCACCAAAGGATCTTGACCTTGGCCTTGTGGATCAATGCCCGGAGCATCCAAATCACCAGGCAGGGTTTCTGTGCAAGAGGCCACCATAGCAAATACCATGGCGGCCCCGATCACGTGGCGAATCCTAGGCCGGACACACCTGAGTGTTGAAATCATAAGGCTATCAGCCCCCTGGATTACCGCCTGCAAACTCTGCGATACCTTTTGCCGAAGGTCCAACCAGAATGACCAGCAACGGCGGCACCGTCAGCATCATTGTGGCAAGTGTCATTTTCGTTGGCAACTTGTTAGCAGCTTCTTCTGCACGCATCACGCGTTTGTCACGCATTTCGCCGGCATAAACACGCAGGGCTTCGGCAATCGAAGTACCGAATGTGGCCGATTGGATCATAACGGTCACAAATGAACTGACGTCCTGAACGCCGCAACGTGTTCCGAAATCCCGAAGAACAGTGTCCTTGTCCTTACCAGCTTTCATTTCGTGGGCTACAACCTCGAATTCCTGCGCAATGTCAGGATAGGAAGCCTTCATCTCAGCCGCGACGCGCACGATAGCCTGATCCAAAGACTGGCCTGCCTCAACACAGACAAGCATCAGGTCAAGGGTATCAGGAAAACCGGCAACGATAGCTTCTTCGCGCTCTGCCACACGGCGCGTGATCCAATACCGTGGAAGGAAGTATAAGGCGATGGCGGGGAAACCAATGCGGATCGCCATCTGTTGGCCGGTAAATTCGTTGTCGCCAGCCAAGACGGTTACCAACATCACTCCGATTAGAATACCAATCATCCCCAATGCGAACTGAGCGAAATGAAAGAACCGTACTGCGTCCTTGGAATGATACCCCGCCTGCCGCAGTTTGAGCTGCATTGCTGACAGTTCTTCCTGGTTTTGCGGCTCCAGAAACGTAGAAAACTTTTCAAGCTGTTCGTTACGACCGGCGTTGCGAAGGCGATCCTGCTTGCCTTTTTTCGTTTTTTTCGGAGCGGCTGTCGAACGCTGCAGCTTTTTCAGCGGATCTTCTGGTTGGTTCATCATCAAAGGAACCGCGACCAGGATCATGATCAGGCCGAGGACACCGACGACGATAAGTGGACCGAACTGCCCAAGATTTTCAGTCAGTAAGGTGTTGATTTGGGTCAAAATTTCCATGGTGCTGCCCTCAGACCTTAATGTTTGTCAAAATGCGCATGACGATAAGGTTCAACGTCAGCATGATGCCGACAAAGAAGCAGGCCGGAATGAACCACGGATGGTCAATCACCTCGTCATAATAACCGGGGTCTTTTACAAGGATGAAGACAAGGCAGAAGACAGGGAAACCGGACAGGAACTTGCCCGACCATTTGGCCTCGGCGGTGATGGCTTTGACCCTGCGAAACAGGCGGAAACGTGCGCGGATCACCTGCGCCAGACCGGCGAGAATTTCTGCAAGGTTACCACCGGATTGCTGTTGAATACCGACCGCAACAGACAAAAAGCGAAGGTCCTGCATGTCCAGCCGCTGCGCCAGGTCTTTCAGCGCTTCGCCGACGTCACGGCCATAGGCGCACTCATCTGCGATGACGCCAAACTCGGTTGCCAGGGGATCTTGGACTTCATTTGCAACAATCTGGATCGAGGATACAAACGGATTGCCCACCCGCAAAGAACGAACCATCAGCTCTACTGCGTCGGGCAGTTGTTCCTCTAGCAAAGCCATCCTTTTCGAAGCTTTATGATTGACCCAAGCATAGACGCCACCGACACCGATAGCGATCGAGATGGCTATCCTCAGAAATGTTGCAGTGGCGGTGCCGATGCTGAGCCCGACAAAGGCGAAAGCAGAAACCAGCACCATTATCATGATCAATTGGCGCGGCGAGAACGCAATCGCAGCCTTCTGCGCCTTATCCGCGAGCAGTGAATAAAGCGGGATGGACTGCGTTTGCATGTGCTGCTGCATCTCTTTTCGCAGCTGCTCAAGCACTTGTTCTCGACCGACGCCTTTGTCCAACATGTCCAAACGCCGGTTTACGCGGCTGTTCAGACTGATGGATTTGCCGAATGCGACCAGATAAATACCTTCGACCAGAGCCAGAACGGCGACGAAGATCACGACATATATGAGAGCCTCAATAGGCAGTTGCATCTCAGGTTCTCCTTACATCGTAGTTGGATCATAGATGGCGGCGGGCAGGTCAAAGCCCCACAACCGGAAGCGTTCGGAATAGTGGCTGCGCACGCCGGTGGCCGTGAAATGGCCTATAATCTTGTTGTCGGGCGTAAGGCCAACACGCTGAAACCTAAAGATTTCCTGCATTGAGATAACATCACCTTCCATGCCCGTGATCTCGGTGATCGAGGTCATTCGGCGTGAACCATCCTGCAGACGGCTGGCCTGTACAATCAGGTTCACAGCGCTTGAGATCTGGCTGCGGACCGCCTTGATCGGCATTTCGATACCGGCCATTGCGATCATGTTTTCCAATCGCGAAATGCCATCACGGGCCGAGTTGGCGTGGATTGTCGTCATCGAACCATCGTGGCCGGTGTTCATGGCCTGCAACATGTCGATCACCTCGGCGCCACGCGTCTCACCCACGATGATGCGGTCGGGACGCATACGCAGGGCGTTCTTCAGACAGTCGCGCGGGCTGACTTCGCCCTTGCCTTCCACATTTGGTGGGCGGCTTTCCATCCGGCCCACATGGGTCTGTTGCAACTGAAGTTCCGCCGTATCCTCGATGGTCAGGATGCGTTCGGCATCGTCGATAAAGCTGGACAGAGCATTCAGCGTGGTCGTTTTACCAGAACCCGTACCGCCCGAAACGATCACGTTCAGGCGTGTCGACACCGCAGCTTGCAAATAGGCGGCCATTTCTTCGGTGAACGCACCAAAATTGACCAAGTCGTCGATGCCCAGTTTGTCTTTTTTGAACTTACGAATGGACACCAACGAGCCATCAACCGCAATCGGCGGCACCATGGCGTTGAAACGCGACCCATCTGCCAAGCGGGCGTCAACATAAGGGTTGGATTCATCAACGCGACGACCCACAGCGGAAACGATCTTGTCGATGATCCGCATCAGGTGCTTTTCGTCCTTGAAGGTGATGTCGCTGATTTCCAGCTTACCGGCACGTTCCACAAAAATCTGCTGCGGACCGTTCACCAGGATATCGTTGACCGTGTCGTCTTGCAGTAAGGTCTCTAGCGGGCCAAGACCCGTGACCTCGTCATACAGCTCCTTGTTCAGTTGGAAGCGATCGTCTCGATTCAGAACAATGTTCTTGGTCTCAAGAACTTCGCTGGCAATCGCACTGATTTCGGCGCGCAGGTCAGACTCGGTTGCGTTTTCAAGGGCTGCAAGATTCAGGTTCTCAAGCAGTTCCTGGTGCAATTCAATCTTGATTGCACCCAAACGTTCCTTGCGCTTGCGCTCACGGTCGGATGCCGTTGGTTCGGCGGCCTTTTTCTTTGCAGGCTTGCGGATTACCGCATTTTCTGTAGACGCCTGTTGTGCAACAGGTGACGGCGTTTTTGCCTTAACCTCAGCCTGTACCGGCTGCGCTTCTGGCTGTTTCTTATATCTTGAAAACACGACGTTTCCCCTTTCGGACCTGTCTTACGCGGCTTCCGCGTCGCTGCTGCCAAGGCTGTGGAGCGATTTTGCCAGCTTTGCGATTTCACGGCGCAGCGGGTTTTTGGCGGCTGAACTTGCCAGCGGTAAACCATGGTCACCACTTTGCATGACGGGTTTTCCCCCGTCCGGCAGCTGCAGGTCGATGGATATTCCAAGGCTTTCGCCCATCCGCTTGACGCGGCTTTTCCCATTCAGATCGGTAAACTTCGGAGCTCGGTTCAACGCGAAACGCAGTTTGTTGAACGGTAGCTCTTCCGCTTGAAGAGCGCGCTTCAGACGCAGGGCATTTTGTGCCGAGCGCATGTCGAGTTCGATGACTGCAAAATACACATGGGCCGCTTGCAGGATGGTCTCGGACCATTGCACCAAGGTCGACGGCATGTCGACAATCACATAGTCAAAATGCTTGCGCGCGGTGTCGATAACACGCTGGATATCTTCCGGAGTGATCAGATCCAACGGCACCATGTCAGACGGCGCGGTCAGCACCTCCATCTTGTCCTCGTAGGACTGCAGCGCCTGAGAGAACATGTCGTCATCCATGGACGCCGTGTCAGACAGCATTTCGAACACTGTTTCTCGGCGTGGCAGATCCAGGTAAGTCGAGACCGTACCAAACTGTAGATCCAGGTCGATCAGGCATACCTTGGGAGAAGCCTTGTCGGACGTGGTCGCAAGTTCCCAAGCCAGGTTCACGGCCATGGTGGTCGATCCGACTCCACCAGCCAATCCGTGAACCACAAACAAGGCACCTTCCTTTGATGCCCCTTGGGGCAGAGATACGGCCGTTTCCTGCGTAACAACCGCGGGATCAGGTTTGTTCATACGCGCAATGGCTTCCTGCAACTCACCTTCCGGAAGTGGGTAGGGGACGAATTCGTCAGCGCCTTTCCGCAAGAGTTGGTGCAACGCTGCAGGAGTCACGTCCTCGGCGATCAGGACCACTTTGATCCTCTTTTCCTTCGCGCGAGAGATGATTTCACCCATCATGGTCAGGTCATCTTCGTCCTCACCATCAATAGCTAGGGCCACGAATTCTAAACTTTCGGCTTCAGGTTGGCCGAAAAACGCAAGAGCTTCTGCGAATCCCAGATCGCCCCAACGCTCACCCAGTGCCGCTTCCATATCTTCAATCAGCAGATCAAAGTTCTGGACGTCACGACTGATCGTGCAGGCCAGAATGGCGTTGTTGTCTTCGTTTGTCGTGGCGTTCGTCATTAACAAAATCCTCGTCCAGAGGGCAGCAAACCGCGACGAACCGTTCAGGTTTGCCTCGGCGAGCTGATGCCCGGTTGCGGCTTTTTCTGCCGCACTACACCCAATTGTTGAGAATTTGGCTTGGAACTTAGGCGAGAATGGGGCGCAAAAGAACCAATTGTTGGGAATTGGGCGACGATGTCGCCCAATTCGCGTTATTATTGTTCAGATGCCTCAGCAGCATCCGCATCTTGAATCGAGCTTTCGGTTGTCGCGCTCTCAACGTATTCGCGGTAGATGACTTCCGCGTACTTGCCGTCAAGCAACTGAGGTTTGCGATCTACAAAGCCAGACACTTCTGTAATCGTACGGCGGTTGCGGCGATCCCTGTTCGGCGTATCGATCAGAGGCTGCGTTTTGCCAAAGGAAACAACAGCTTCTAGCCGCGACCGCGAAATACCCTGCCGCGTCAGGAACGCGACCGCTGCATTGGCGCGACGCTGGCCCAGGCTTTGGTTGTACGACTGAGAGCCGACTCGGTCCGTGTGGCCGTACACGCGGAAGCGCGCTTCGGGGAACTGCTTGATCCAATCGGCTTGCCGTAACAGTACACGCTGTGCGTTTGCATCAAGCTGTGCGCTGTCGAACGCAAAGTTGATCTGCGTTGGCACTTCCGCCGCGAACCTGCGACCCAGGATCTGAGCATAGGTGAGTTCACCTGTCAGAACCTGCTGGTTGTTCAGAGTTGCGTTTCCGAAGGCACCTTGGTCGACTTCATATCCGGCCTCACGCGTACAAGCGGCGACAGCGACCGAAAGACCCAGTGCTATAATCCACTTCTGCATTGGTCCTATCCTCCTAATCATTCCAGGATGTAGCCGTATGAGCTACCAAAGTCCTGCTTGGCGACTTCAGATGCACCACCCGAGCCAACACGCTCGGTACGCGCGGTTTTGCCATTGATGAACAGATCAAACTCGCTAGGAGGTTTCACCCGGTCCGTCGGCAGAGCCAGCGCTTCACCACGTGTGGGCGAAACCAGATGGGCGGTCACGATCACAACAAGCTCGGTTTGCTGACGCTGATACTCGGCGCTGCGGAACAACGCACCCAGCACCGGAACATCTCCGAGCCACGGAACCTGGTTGTTCAGGTCAGTAAAGTCATCCTGAATAAGACCAGCAATCGCAAAGCTTTCACCATCCCGCAGCTCAACTGTGGTTCTGGTTCGGCGAGTGATGAAGGATGGTACGTTGTTCCCCGCAATCGTGAAGTCCGAGCTGTTGTCGATGGCCGACACTGACGTACCCATTTCCAGGTTGATCAAGTCGCCGTCCACAACGCGCGGAACAAACAGGATCTGAACACCAAATGCGCGGTATTCAATTGCGATGTTGCCGTCATCCGCGGGAACCGGGATCGGAACTTCGCCACCAGCAAGGAATTCTGCTTCCTGACCCGACAGCGCGGACAGGTTCGGTTCCGCAAGGCTACGCGCCAAACCTTTGGCTTCGAGCGCCTCCAGCAACAAGCGAACCTGTGTGGAGCCTGCGCCAAACCCGAACAGAATCGCACCTGTGTTGGTTTGTTGCAGAGGAATGTTATTATTCAACGCGTTAGCCAAAGCACCGGCAGAGTTAAGTGTGTTGAAACCCCCGGTTACGTCGCTTCCAGCAAAGCCCAGCGACGCCGTCAGGCTTTTTGCCACTGATCGGCTCATTTCGGCAAAGCGCACTTTCAGCATAACTTGCTGGACGCCGCCGACTGACATCAGGTTGGAAACACGCTCGGGCGCGTAGCGCTCGGCCAGTTCCAATGCCCGCGCCAGTTTAGCTGAGCTAGAGATGGTGCCCGACAGTACAATACCATCATTTGCGGTCCGCACTTCGATCGGCTCATTCGGCAGGATCTGCCGCAGCCGCTCTTTGAATTCGGATACATCCGGGGAAACCCGAACGCGCACGTTTGCCAGCAAATTGCCAGCACCGTCGAACAATGTCAGAGTGGTCAGACCGGGCGCCTTGCCCAATACATAAATGGTACGGTCCGAAAGCGACGAAATATCAGCGATTCCCGCGTTGGCAATGCTGAGTTCGGCAAACGGTTCCTCACTCTCAACAACAATTGCGCGGTTCATCGGGACGTCGAGCGTTTCCGCTGTGCCCTTCTTTACCACACGAAGATTTTGAGCCCAGGCGGCATCGCCGATGGAACTCACTACAAGCGTCAACCCCAGAAGGGTTGCGCTAATCCAAGAATGTATTTTCATGTGACCTGCCTCTCCGATCACGCCTCGTTTTAGGGCTAATGCCTTATGTGCAATAACACTGCGTCAATTGCTAATTTATTGCAATAATCAATGGTTTCTGGAATTTTCCTTATGTGGACAATTCGCAACAACCAAAATGAAACAAGCCGCGCTGGGTGCGCGGCTTGTGCCAGTAAATCCCTGATTTAACGTTAGTTTGTGCAGGGAATTTGACTCTGAACTATTTCTGCACCACGCCGGATATTTGTGTAGCACTTGCGCTCTTCCACCTTTGCCTCGACAGGCGCGGCTTCCTTGATTCCCAATAGCTTCCGCTGATCAACCTCAATCGCGCTGGCGACCGTTTCGTCCTGAACACCCACCAAGGCCAGAGACATCCGTCCGGTGTTTTGTGCCTGCGCCAGAGACGCAATCTGTTCAGGCGTTGCGGCCACGGTCACCGTACGCGCGATGCTTGCGCCCGTCAGATCAGACCCTGCCGTTTGGTCGACGGCAATCAGTTCGACGTTGGTTTGGATCAGACGCGTAATTTCACCACCTTCACCCGTAAGGGCCCCTGAAACTGAACCTGTCCAATAAACATCGACATTGTCACCTGGCCGCAAAAAGCCGGATACTCCTGATGCAACATCGACTCTGATAGCAAAGGCCCGCATTCCCTTTTGAAGGCGCGAGGTCAATCCAGCAGATTCTCCGGGTTTGGTGACCTTGACTTCCAGCAGAGCCTCATTTTTCTCCATGGCTCTCAGAATATACCTGTCGCCTTTTGCGTCTTCGGGAAACAATGTGGCCAAGTCCTGGAAGGTACCTTCTGGAAGTGCGTCTTCAGGCCATTTGACAAGTCGGACATCCTCTTGAACCAGGCGCTCTCCGTATTTCAACGCGCGGTTCGATACAAAAACGTCCACAGTGGCGATGTTGGTGGCATTTGCCATCGCGTCTTGCGCGGCTTTTTTCTCTCGTTCAAGCTGGGCTTGAGTTTGTGCGATGTAGTCTTGCGCCAGATAAACAGCGCCACCGGCCAAAGCGACCCCGACAATCAGGACAAGTCCAAATACTGCGCGCATTTGCGTACCCTCGTATTTTTCTGTTTTGGTTTTGCTGCCGTCATGCGCAGCTAATCTCAATCACAGCTATCGACGAATTGTGTCGAAAAGGGGGACAATCTTTGATTTTTTTTTCGTCCAAGCCAAATCACGGATTTGGTCACCGACTGATGAGTCAGTAGCTGATATTGAATTCAGGTTGATGAACTTCCATCGAAGAAAGCGCAGTTCCTGTTTCCGAATCAACGTGTTGAATCGGATCTGAAAGGTTCAGAAAAATGATTGATCCAAAACCAACCAAGCCGGCCGTTAGAACCACCCAATCAACGGTAACGGCCCCATCTTCGTGTGCAGCAAAGTTTGCAAGTCTGTGCATCATGAGAGACCTAACATATAAAGAATGTTTATAAAAAAAGGGCCACGCTCTGAAACCGTGGCCCCCTTCAAGTACGTTAAGTACTAAACTTAGCTTGCCGGCGCGATGGTGGTCACCGGAGTCGAAACTTGAGTACCCGACAGCGCGCCTTCGACGGTGTCTGCCAGCTGGTTGGTACCTTCACCAACCTGGGTGTAAGCAACTGCTGCCAGGCCAACGATGGCTGCGGTCAGAACAACCCAGTCAACTGTTACTGCGCCGTCTTCGTCTTTGCGGAAGTTCTTGATGAACTTGATCATGTTACGTCCCTCCTAAAGGATCAAAAAAGTCAATTAAACCTTGGCGTCTTTCAGAGCTTTCTCTCTCAGTCCGCTCTCGACCGTCTCGGTATGGCATTATGTTTGACGGTCAGGCGTGGCAGGAATTGGGCCAAATCACATTTTTTTCCGCGGAAGTTTAACTTTTTCGCAGGAGTTTGGGTAACGCATTGAAAATAAATAAATAAAAAAACGAAAAACGTGTGTCGACCTCACTGCTCCGATGTAATTTTACGGCAAATGAGGCGAAAATGCCCCAATTCACGTTGTTTTTATGGCTTTGAACGCAGAATCTTGGTTCAAATCAGTCAAAAGATAAAATCTATGAGGCGGGCGAAATGAATCTGCGGGACGCAATACTCTGCGCCGGTGCGGTGGCGATGCTGTTAACGGGGCCGGGCTCTGTTGTTGCTCAGACAATTGAACCACGCGGCGTCTATAAAAGGGTGAAGCCGCCGAAACCTGGGTCGCGGCCCAAGATCACCGTGCAGATATCGCCAGAGGAACACGCAGCCCGACCTTCGGCGCCCAGCACTGGTGCGGACCTGCAAGAATCCGAGATTATTACACGTACACGAGTCGCGCCGCCGAGTTTGCCGGGCGGGGCCGACAAACCCGCCGGGTCCTATACGGCTTTTTGGGAAGAAGTGTCGCCCGCGCTAGAGCAAGCCGGCGCAGGACGTCTTGATCAAGCGATACAGGCATTGGCGGCCGTCAACGTGTCCTCTCCGCGATTGCAGACTTTGCAGAACATCGCTCAGCAGCAAGGGGTCGATATCCTGCGTTCGACAGTTGGTACGAACGTTTCGCCTGCGCTGGTGTTGGCCGTGATATCGGTTGAGTCTGCTGGCCGGGCTGACGCGGTCAGCCACGCGGGTGCTCAGGGGTTGATGCAATTGATGCCAGCAACGGCAAGGCGGTTTGGCGTTGAGGACAGCTTCCATCCCGGTCAGAACATCTCGGGCGGGGTGAAGTATTTAAACTGGTTGATGGAAGAGTTCGGAAACGACCCGATCCTTGTATTGGCTGGTTACAATGCAGGTGAAGGGGCCGTGCGCAAACATGGCGGCGTACCGCCCTATAAAGAGACTCGCGATTACGTGCCCAAAGTACTTGCTGCGTTTCAGGTCGCGCGGGCTTTGTGTCTGACCCCTCCGCAGCTCATCTCGGACGGGTGCGTTTTCCAAACGGCAAACTAAAAAAGGCCCACGCAGGTTGGTGGGCCTTCTTTGGTTCAGGCGACGATTGTCGCTTCAGTCGCAGCGCGCATCTCGTCTTCGCTGACGCCATCGGCCAGTTCGACGATCCGCAGGCCGCCTTCAACCACGTCCAACACGCCCAGATTGGTGATGATGCGATCGACCACACCCTGACCGGTCAGGGGCAGGGTGCATTCTTTCAGCACTTTCGAGTCGCCGTGTTTGTTGGTGTGATCCATAACGATGATCACGCGGCCTACGCCAGCCACCAGATCCATCGCGCCGCCCATGCCTTTGACCAGCTTGCCGGGGATCATCCAGTTGGCCAGATCGCCTTTCTCGTCCACCTCCATCGCGCCCAGAATGGCCGCTGCGATCTTGCCGCCGCGGATCATGGCGAATGAGGTCGCACTGTCGAAATAAGCGGTGCGGGACAGTTCGGTGATCGTCTGCTTACCCGCATTGATCAGGTCGGGGTCTTCCTCGCCTTCAAAAGGGAAGGGGCCCATGCCCAGCATCCCGTTCTCGGATTGCAGGGTAATGTCCTTGTCACCCACATAGTTTGCCACCAGCGTCGGGATACCGATGCCGAGGTTCACATACATGCCGTCTTCCAGCTCGTCCGCCGCGCGGGCGGCCATCTGATTACGATCCCAAGGCATTATGCGTCCTCCTTCTTGCGGGTGGTGCGCTGTTCGATGCGCTTTTCGTGGCTGCCCTGAATGATGCGGTGCACATAGATGCCGGGCAGGTGGATGCTGTCGGGGTCCAACGACCCGGTGGGCACGATCTCTTCGACTTCGACCACACAGACTTTGCCACAGGTGGCCGCTGGCACGTTGAAATTACGCGCTGTCTTGCGGAACACCAGATTGCCGGTTTCGTCCGCCTTCCACGCTTTGACGATGGCGAGGTCGGCGAAAATGCCTTCCTCCATGATATAAGTCTCGCCGTTGAAGTCCTTATGCTCTTTGCCCTCGGCGATCACGGTGCCTACGCCTGTCTTGGTGTAGAAACCGGGAATACCTGCGCCACCTGCGCGCATCCGCTCGGCCAGTGTGCCCTGCGGGTTGAACTCCAGCTCCAACTCGCCATTCAGGTACTGACGCATGAACTCGGCGTTTTCGCCGACATACGAGCTGATCATCTTCTTGACCTGACGGGTCTGCAGCAGAATGCCGATACCGAAATCGTCGACGCCCGCATTGTTCGAGGCAAAGGTCAGGTTCTGAGCACCCGAGTCCTTGATCGCCTCAAGCAGCAGTTCGGGAATACCGCACAGGCCAAACCCGCCCGCCGCGATCAACATGCCATCCGAGATCACTCCGTCGAGCGCCTCAGAGGCATTGGCATAGATTTTCTTCATGGAAAACTCCCCCAATGACATGGTGTTGGGCGAGTTGTGCCGCCACGTCACGGGGAAGTCAATGAAACCAAGGGGGTGGTGGTATTTCTACCTATTCCGCCTTGTTGGCCGTCTTTTTGGCAGCTGCGGTTTTCTTTGGCGCGGCTTTTTTCTTGGGGGCAGCCTTCTTTTTGGTGCCTTTCTTGGCCGCGCGTTCGTTGACCAGTTCGATGGCCATTTCCTGCGTCACGTCTTCGGGCTTGATGTCCTTGGGAATGGTCGCGTTGACCTTTTCCCATTTTACATACGGCCCGTACCGCCCGTCCAGCACCTGCATTGCGCCCCCATCGGGGTGATCGCCCAGCTCTTTCAGCGGCTTGGCCGCCGCCCGCCGTCCACGCCCCGGATTGGCGCGCTTTTCGGCCAGCATTTCGACCGCGCGGTTCATGCCGATTTCAAAGACGTCATTGGGGTCTTTGACATTGACGTAGACGGGCTTCGCCTCTTCCGGCATCTGGTGCATGATATACGGCCCGAACCGCCCGAAATTCGAGCTGATCATGCCGCCCTCGGGGTGTTCACCGATCTGGCGGGGCAGGGACAGCAGGGTCAGGGCCTTGTCCAGATCCATGTCGTCCTTGCTCCACCCACGGGGCAGAGAGGCGCGCGGCGGCTTCTTGTTCTCGGGCGTGGGTTCGCCACGCTGCACATAAGGCCCGAACCGACCGGATTTCAGCCAGATCTCATCGCCCGCATCTTCGCCCAGCAGACGTTCGTCGCCTTCGGCCCCTTCGCCCGCGATGGGGCGGGTATAGGTGCATTCGGGGTAGTTGCCACAGCCCACAAACCCGCCGGTGCGCGAGGTTTTCAAGTGCAATTGCCCCACACCGCATTTCGGGCAGACGCGCGGGTCTGACCCGTCTTCGCGTGGGGGGTACAACTGAGGCGCAAGCGCCTCGTCCAGCTTGTCCAGCACTTCGGAAATCCGCAGCTCGGACGTCTCACCAATCGCGGCTGAGAAATCGCGCCAGAATTTGCCCAGCAGGTCTTTGTAATCGCGGTCGCCGGCGCTCACATCGTCCAGCTCGCCTTCCAGATTGGCGGTGAACTCATAGCCCACATACTGACGGAAGAAATTGAGCAAAAAGATCGTAACAATCCGGCCTTTTTCCTCGGGAATCAGCCGGTTCTTGTCCTTGCGCACATATTCGCGGTCCTGAATCGTGGTCACGATGCTGGCATAAGTGGACGGGCGCCCGATCCCCAGCTCTTCCATCCGTTTGACCAGAGTGGCCTCGGTATAGCGTGGCGGCGGTTGGGTGTGGTGCTGCAGGGCCAGAACGGCCTCATTCTCGGACAGCACCGCCGGTTTGTCGTCACTGGTGGCCTTGACGAATTGATCCTTGAGCGAGGTTTTGGCGAACCGCGCCGGATCGCCCTGCATAATCTGCGGCAGGCGCTTGTCGTCGTCATCGGCCACGTCATCGCGGCCTTCCTCATAGACGCGCATGAACCCGTCGAACATCACGACCTGACCGGTGGCACGCAGGCCGACCTGACCGTCATCGCTGCCGATCTCGACCGTGGTGCGTTCAAGCCGTGCGGCGGCCATCTGACAGGCAATGGTGCGTTTCCAGATCAGATCATAAAGCTTGCGCTGATCCTCATCCGTGACCTTCAGGTCGCTGGCATCGCAGGTCATATCCGTGGGGCGGATACATTCGTGCGCTTCCTGCGCGTTCTTAGCCTTATTCTTGTAGATACGTGGGCTGTCCGGCACGTATTCCGCGCCATAGCGGTCCGAAATCGTGTCGCGGGTCGCGGCCACGGCCTCGGGTGCCATGTCGATGCCGTCGGTCCGCATATAAGTAATGTAGCCCGCCTCATACAGGCGCTGTGCCACCTGCATTGCGTGGCGCGCGCCCATGCCGAACTTGCGGCTGGCCTCTTGCTGCAGGGTCGATGTCATGAACGGCGCGCTGGGGTTGCGCGCCGCTGGTTTCGCCTCGACCGAGGTCACGCTGAGCGCGCGGCTGGTGATCGCCTGAACGGCCAGTTCGGCCTGCGTGGCGTTCTTCAGGTCATGCTTGTCCAGCTTGTTTCCGGCCAGAGTAACCAGACGCGCCTCATAAGTTTGGCCGCGTGGGGTTTCGAACAGCGCTTTGACTGACCAGTATTCGACCGGTTTGAACGCCTCAATCTCCATCTCGCGCTCGACGATCAGGCGCAGGCAGACAGATTGCACGCGGCCGGCCGATTTCGCGCCGGGCAGTTTACGCCACAGGACGGGGGACAGGTTGAAGCCCACCAGATAATCCAGCGCGCGGCGGGCCAGATAAGCCTCGACCAGAGGCATATCGACCTGACGCGGGTTCTGCATCGCTTCGGTCACGGCGTCCTTGGTGATGGCGTTGAAGGTCACGCGACTGACCGGCGTGTCCTTCTTGATCGAACGGCGCTTGGTCAGCGCTTCTTGCAGGTGCCAGCTGATCGCCTCGCCCTCGCGATCGGGGTCAGTGGCGAGGATCAGGGCGTTGTCTTCTTTCAGCGCGTCGGCGATGGCTTTGACATGCTTGCGGCTGTCGTTGCCGACCTCCCATTTCATCTCGAATTCATGTTCGGGATCGACGGATCCATCCTTGGGTGGAAGGTCGCGCACATGGCCATAAGACGCCAGAACCGTGTAGTCGGGGCCAAGATATTTATTGATCGTTTTGGCCTTGGCAGGGGATTCTACAACAACTACAGGCATTTAAGGTGAAACCTCGCTCGACGGATTATGCGCCTTCTATGATGGTGCAAAATGTGGAGGGCAAGAGCGAATTGTCAATGCGTTCCTTGAGGCATAGGAATTTAGCGGGAATTTCAAATTGATACGCACAGAATAACGGTACGTCCGGCAGGTCAGGCCGAGAGGGACAACAACCCGCCGGGTTGTCTTTGTATGCGTCCATCCAACTCCAGATCGACAAGCGCGGGGCCGATCTCTCCCGCCGTCGCGGCGATATCGCGGATAAGTTGATCTTCGGCCATGGGCGAGGGGCCAAGGCATGTTAGAATCGCCTCGTGCAACGCTGCAACCGTCGTGGGGGTTGTCGATTGAACAGGCGGTTCTTTGGGTTGGTGGTCGGAAAGAAGATCGCGTTTTGGCAGAGCTTCTATCACATCCTCAGCCGATCGCACCAAAGTTGCGCCATCACGGATCAACAGGTTGCAACCGCCCGCGCGGGCATCAAACGGGTGGCCGGGGACGGCCAGAACCTCGCGCCCCTGATCCAGTGCGTCGCGCGCGGTGATCAGGCTGCCGGATTTTGCGGCGGCTTCGACCACCACAACCGCTTGCGCGAGACCCGAGATGATCCGGTTGCGACGCGGAAAATGCCGGGCTTGCGGTGTCACGCCCATGGGCTGCTCCGATACACGCAACCCGGATTCGGCGATTTTATGGGCGAGATCAGTATTCTCGGCGGGATAGATCACATCGACGCCACCGGCCATAACAGCAACAGTACCTGTATCCAAAGTGGCCATGTGCGCTGCAGTGTCGATCCCGCGTGCCAAGCCAGATACGATGACATGTCCCTGTTTGCCCAGATCGGTCGCCAACCCGCGCGCCATCCGCGCGCCCAGTGACGAACAGTTGCGCGCCCCTACCATGGCAATCGAGGGGCGGTGCAAGATCGACACGTCGCCAATTGCCCACAGCATCGGCGGGGCGTCATTGAGATCGTTCAAAGCGTCAGGAAAATCAGCGGACCCAAGGCACAAAAGCTGCGCTTTGGCAGCTTTTGCGGCCTTGAGTTCCGCCTCAATCACGCCGGGCGGGCACGTTTCATACCCTTCAATACCGGCAGCGCGTGCCATTTCCGGCAGCGCGGCCAGCGCATTCTGCGCTGAGCCATGTTCCCGCAGCAGCCGACGAAACGTCGCCGGACCAACCTTGCGAGAGCGCAACAGACGAAGCCAGGAAAACCGATCCTCTTCCGTGGTGGGTGGGAGTGTGGGGTGATAGGAAGAAAGCTGCTCTTCGGTCATCCGTTGCTCCGCCTGATTGCAGAACTGGTTTACGACTGCAGGAGTTAACAGCTTCTGAATCGCTTCAAATTTTCCCAATATTTTTTCGAATTGAGTCGTGAAGATGCTATAGTGCTATGAAAAGAATGGGAAAATTTCGAGGCGCTGCGCGAAAAACCAAAGTGTTTCTGGAGCCGATAGGCGGCCATCGGGGCGCAGTGTTAACCCTCCACCCCGAAAAAACCGTTTTGATTCTGACCTATGCCGCTGATCCGCCGACCGTTAGCCCATCCATCAAAACGGTCGGCTGGCCCACGCCCACCGGCACCCATTGCCCATCCTTGCCGCATGTACCCATGCCGGGGTCCAATTCCATATCATTGCCCAACCCTCGAATGCGGTTCAGCGCGGATGGTCCATCCCCGATCAGGGTTGCGCCCTTTACCGGCGCTCCGATTTTGCCGTTTTCCACCCGATACGCCTCGGTGCAGGAAAACACGAATTTACCATTGGTGATGTCGACCTGACCACCACCAAAACCGACGGCCCAGATGCCGTCTTTGATTTCGGCCACCAGTGATGCAGGGTCGGCATTTCCGCCCAGCATCACAGTATTGGTCATACGTGGCATGGGTTTATGTGCATAGCTTTGGCGGCGGCCATTGCCGGTTGGCGAAACCCCCATCAGGCGCGCGTTCTGGCGGTCTTGCATGTAGCCGGTCAGGACGCCGTCCTCGATGAGGACGGTACGCGAACTGGGCGTGCCCTCATCATCAACCGAGATCGAGCCGCGCCGATCCACCATCGTGCCGTCATCCACAACCGTGACCCCTTTTGAGGCGATTTGCTGCCCCATCAGCCCGGCAAAAGCCGAGCTGCCCTTGCGGTTGAAATCGCCCTCTAGTCCATGGCCGATCGCCTCGTGTAACAGGATGCCTGGCCAGCCAGGGCCGAGCGCGACTTCCATTACACCTGCCGGGGCAGGGACGGCGTCCAGATTGACCAATGCGATCCGCAGCGCTTCGCGTGCTTTGTCCTGCCAGTCGGCGGGGTCTATCAGACCGTCCAGGCCCACGCGACCTCCTCCGCCCGCCGAGCCGCTTTCGCGCCGTCCGTTCTGTTCCACGATGACCGAGACATTCAGACGGGTCATAGGGCGCACGTCCCGAACGATCACGCCGTCGGGGCGTAGAATCTCGACTTCCTGTACTGACGCGGCGATAGTGGCGCTGACCTGTACGACCCGCGTGTCCAAATCACGGGAAAAAGCATCAATCTCGCGCAGCGTTTCGATCTTGACCGGAAAGCTGGCGGATTCGATCGGGTCTTCGTCCGTATAAAGCCGGGTGTTGGTGGCCCGAGGCGCATCGGCCAGGGTGCCGCCGCCATCGCCAACCGCCAGGCGCGCCGTTTCTGCGGCCCGTTTCAACGCACCAATCGAGACATCAGTCGAATGGGCGTAACCGGCCACTTCACCCTGCACGGCGCGCAGGCCGAATCCTTCGGAGGCGTCGTAGGATGCCGTTTTCAAACGCCCGTCGTCAAAGACCAGCGACTCGGATTTCCTGCGTTCGACAAACAATTCTCCGTCCTCGGCGCCGGCAGTGGCAGAGCGCAAAACCGCAAGCGCTTCGTCGTGTGGTAAAGCGCTTTCAAATGGTCGAAACGGGTCGTTGGGCATGGGTTGGGACCTTTCGGGTTTGATCCAGATCAAAAATAGCGTCTGTTTGACGCAAGCATTTTGCTTTATCTACCCACCGGAATATGGTTTTTAACGCGGCTAAAGACAACGGGAGAGGTGCGACTGATTCACACCTTTTCGCCAGGGACGCAAAGATCAAACGATCAGGACAGAATATGAAGAATGCTTTGATGCTTTCGGGCTTTATGACAGCCCTATCCAGCCTGCCCGCCATGGCTCAGGAGCTTGAGATTATTGGCAAACCGGTCGCAGGCGGTGTTGGCTTCCAGCCCGCTGTGACGGATTTGGCAACAGGAATCCAAAGGCTGGACGGGATGATTCTGGTGATCATCACCGCAATCTGTATTTTTGTTGCGGGCCTGCTGGTTTACTGCATCGTGCGCTACAATCAACGTGCCAACCCGACTCCGGCGCGGTTCTCGCATTATACTCCGGTCGAGATCGCCTGGACGCTTGGCCCGATCCTGATTCTTGTTTTCATCGGTGCGTTTTCACTGCCGGTTCTGTTCAAACAACAGGAAATTCCCGAAGGCGATGTGGTCATCAAGGTCGTAGGTAACCAGTGGTACTGGACCTATGAGTATGTCGATCACGACTTCGCCTTCGACAGCTACCTGTTGGGCCATCCTGCGACACTGGATGAAGGTGCGCGCCCAGCTGATGCTGACGTGACGCCGTTCGTTCTGGATGATGCCATGCGCGCCAAACTGGCTGACGCGGGTTACAGCGATGACGAGTGGCTGCTGGCAACCGACACAGCCGTTGTCGTCCCGGTCGGCAAGGTGATCGTGATGCAGGTTACGGCCTCAGATGTGATTCACTCGTGGACCATTCCCTCGTTCGGTGTGAAGCAGGACGGTGTACCGGGTCGTCTGGCCGAGCTGTGGTTCCAGGCCGACAAAGAAGGCATCTATTTCGGTCAGTGTTCCGAACTGTGTGGCAAGGATCACGCCTATATGCCGATCACTGTCAAAGTGGTCAGCGAAGAAGCGTATGAGGAATGGCTGCAAGGTGCTCTGGAAGAGTATGCTGGCCAGCCTGTCTCGTACCAAGTTGCCTCGAACTAAGCCCTTTGCGGCCTAGGTTGAAACACGCAGGCTGCGCGGGGAGCGCGCAGCTTCTGCCCCAGAAGGACCCGAAATGAGCGACGCAAGCATCAATGCCAGCCAAGTGACCGCCTCGGCGCACGCGGATGAGGCCAGCTTTGGCGATTACTTCGCCCTGCTGAAGCCGCGCGTGATGTCACTGGTCGTGTTCACGGCCTTGGTGGGTCTGCTGGCGGCACCAGTACCGGTGCATCCTTTTGTCGGGTTCTGTGCCATTCTGTTCATCGCTATCGGCGGCGGTGCGTCCGGCGCGCTGAACATGTGGTGGGATGCGGATATCGACCGGGTGATGAAACGCACCAAGGGGCGTCCGATCCCATCTGGCAAGGTTCAGGAAGGCGAGGCGCTGTCGCTGGGTCTTGCCCTGTCTGGCCTGTCGGTGATCATGCTGGGGCTGGCGACAAACTGGTTTGCCGGTGCATTTCTGGCGTTCACCATCTTCTTTTACGTTGTCGTCTACACGATGTGGCTGAAACGCTCGACGCCGCAGAACATCGTGATCGGCGGTGCCGCAGGGGCCTTCCCTCCGGTGATCGGTTGGGTCGCGGCCACTGGGACGATGTCGATCGAGCCCTGGCTGATGTTCGCCCTGACCTTCATGTGGACCCCGCCGCATTTCTGGGCGCTGGCGCTGTTCATGCGCTCAGACTATGACGATGCGGGTGTGCCGATGCTGACCGTCACCCATGGCCGCCGCGCGACGCGCTGGCATATTCTGGTCTACACGGCTCTGCTTGCCACGTTGGCCGTGGGCACCGCATTCTCGGGCATTGGTGGTCCGATTTACCTGACTGTCGCCGTTGTGATGAATGCATTGTTCCTGCGCGGCGCGTGGCAGATCTCGCGCCGGACCGAGGAAGATTCCGAAGTGGACAACTTCAAGGTTGAGCGGAGCTTTTTCAAACTGTCGCTGCTGTATCTGTTCCTGCATTTTGGCGCGATTCTGGTTGAGGCTTTGCTGAAACCCTACGGGCTGGGAGGCTGGTCATGAGCTTGCGCAAAAGCCATGAACTGCACGAACGCCGCTTTAGCCGCAATCTGGGCGTGGGCCTGACGCTGGCTGCGTTCATCGTAATCATTTTCGGCCTGACGATCGTTAAAGTCTCGGGCACGGATTTCAACATGGCGCCGCAGGAGGTGCAGAACTGATGGCTCTGTCCGGTCCTCAAAAGACGGTTGCGCAGACCGTGGGCGTCGTGGTGCTGATGGGCAGCCTCGCCTGGGCGGCTGTGCCGTTTTACGATTGGTTCTGCCGCGTCACCGGATTCGGCGGCACGACTGGCGTGGCCGAAACTGCGCCCGAGGATATTCTGGACCGCACTGTCACCGTCCGCTTTGACGCGTCAAAAGCCAAGGATATGGCGTGGGAGTTCAAACCGGTCGAGCGCGAAATGGAAGTGCGCATCGGCGAAACTGGCTTGGCTTTCTACGAGGCATTCAACCCGACCGACCGCCCGATTGCCGGGCAGGCGTCGTACAATGTCGCGCCTTATTCGGCGGGTGGGTATTTCCAGAAAATTGCCTGTTTCTGCTTTGAAGAACAGGTTCTGCAACCCGGTGAACGGATTCAGATGCCGGTAAGCTTTTTCGTCGACCCTGAAATGGTCGAGGATCTGGAAGCGAAATATGTGCATACGATCACTCTGTCGTATACATTCTACGAAATTGACCTGCCCGAGGGCTATGCCGCCCTTGATGCGCAGGCTGATACAAACACGAACTAATGCCTTTAGGTGAGGGACGCTGATGGCACACGCTAAAAACCACGATTATCACATTCTGGCCCCGTCGATCTGGCCGCTGATCGGCGCCGTTGGCGGCTTTGTGATGCTGTTCGGAGCCGTCCTGTGGATGCACGGCGTCACGTCGTTCATGTTCTGGATGGGTCTGGTCGCCGTTCTTTACACCATGTTCGCCTGGTGGTCCGAAGTGGTGGCCGAAAGCCGCGCGGGCGACCACACGCCGGTGGTGCGCATCGGCCTGCGCTATGGCTTCATCCTGTTCGTGATGTCCGAGGTGATGTTCTTCTTTGCCTGGTTCTGGTCATTCTTCAAACATCGCATGTACCCGATGTACGACTATGCCGGAACCGAGTACATCCAGCCTGATATCCACGCGGTTGACCCGTTCCACCTGCCGCTGATCAACACTCTGGTCCTGTTGCTGTCGGGCTGCGCGATTACATGGGCGCACCACGCGCTGGTGCACGACAACGACCGCAAGGCACTGATCAACGGTCTGGCCATCGGTATCGTTCTGGGTATCCTTTTCACTGCGCTGCAGGGCTACGAATATTACGAACTGCTGGCCCATGAAGGTTGGGAATTTGGTGGCGACCAGTTCTATTCGAACTTCTTCATGGCAACCGGTTTCCATGGTGCGCATGTGATCATCGGAACGATCTTCCTGACGGTCTGCCTGATCCGAGCGCTGAAGGGCGACTTCACGCCTGAGAAACACGTAGGTTTTGAGGCGGCTGCATGGTACTGGCACTTCGTCGACGTTGTCTGGCTGTTCCTGTTCTTCGCAGTTTACATCTGGGGGCAGGCTCCGCTGTTCTGATCCGCTCAGATAGGTAAATTGCAAAAGCCGCCCCAAGGGGCGGCTTTTTCTCGATCAGGGGCGCAAGATTGCGCCCCGTACAATTGCGTGGTTGCAATCGGGATCACGCTGCCCTTAACAAGACGCCGGTTTCTGTAACAAGGTTTCACCTGAACTATGCGCCGCATTTTGTTCCTGCTGATCTTCGGGCTTGCCGGTCTGGGCGTGCTGCTGTCGCTGGGCGTCTGGCAGGTGCAGCGTTTGGCCTGGAAAGAGGCCGTTCTGGCCGAGATCGACTCGCGCATTGCAGCAGACCCCGTGGGCCTGCCGCCGAGCGTATCCGAAGACACCGACAAATACCTGCCGGTGACAATCTCGGGGGATATGGAGCCGGGGGAGATCCACGTTCTGGTCTCGGTCAAGCAGGTCGGGGCGGGCTATCGGATCATCCAGTCGTTCAGCACTGAGGACCGCACCATTCTTGTCGATCGCGGCTTTGTACCGACCACGGCAAAACAGGCCGAGCGACTGACCGGGCCAATGACCGTAACCGGCAACCTGCATTGGCCGGATGAGATCGACAGCTACACGCCAGAACCCGATATTGACGACAACATCTGGTTTGCCCGCGATGTGCCCAATCTGGCCGCCGCGCTTGGAGCCGAACCGATCCTTCTTATCGCGCGGTCGGAAACCGACCCCGGCATCACGCCTCTGCCGGTCGATACAGCGGGAATTCCCAACGATCACCTGCAATATGCAATCACATGGTTTGGTCTGGCTCTGGTCTGGGCCGCGATGACCGGTTATTTCCTGTGGCGCAACCGCGCCCCTGCACAGAGTGAAGAGCAATGAAATATATCTCGACCCGTGGCCAAGCGCCGGAACTGACCTTTGAAGAGGCGATGCTGACCGGCCTGGCCCGCGATGGCGGCTTGTACCTACCCGCCGAGATCCCGGTGATGAGCCATGATGAGATCGCCGCTCTGGCCGGTCTGCCCTATGAAGAGATCGCGTTCCGTGTGATGTGGCCCTATGTCAGCGGCTCGTTCTCGGAGCAGGAATTCAAAGATATCATCGAGCGTGCCTATGAAGGCTTCGGCCATGACGCCCGCGCGCCGTTGAAGCAACTGAACGAGAACCATTTCCTGCTGGAACTGTTCCACGGCCCCACGCTGGCCTTCAAGGACTTTGCCATGCAGCTGATCGGCCAGCTGTTCCAAGTGGCGCTGAAACGGCGCAATGATCGTGTGACCATCGTGGGAGCGACCAGTGGTGATACCGGCTCAGCCGCTATTGAGGCGTTTCGCGGGCTGGACGCGGTGGATGTGTTCATCCTGTTCCCCCATGGCCGTGTCTCTGAGGTGCAGCGCCGCCAGATGACGACGCCCGCCGACAGCAACGTGCATGCGCTGGCCGTGGATGGCGATTTCGACGATTGTCAGGCCGCGCTGAAGGATATGTTCAACGATTTCGACTTCCGCGACGGGGTGAAGCTGGCCGGCGTGAACTCGATCAACTTTGCACGCGTGCTGGCTCAGATCGTCTATTACTTCTCGGCGGCGGTTAGCCTCGGCGCGCCGCATCGCAAGGTCAGCTTTACCGTGCCCACCGGCAACTTTGGCGACATCTTCGCGGGCTATCTGGCCAAGCGTATGGGGCTGCCCATCGACCGTCTGGTCGTCGCGACAAACCAGAACGACATCCTGCACCGCTGCCTGTCGGGCGAGGGGTATTTCAAGGGCGACACCATCCCTTCGATCAGCCCATCGATGGATATTCAGGTCAGTTCAAACTTTGAGCGAGCTCTGTACTACGCCTATGGTGAAGATGGCAGCGCTGTGGCGCAGTTGATGGATGAGCTGAAAAGCGGTGGCTTCAACGTCAGTCAGGGCGCGATGGAAGCCCTGCGCGAAAGCTTCGACTCGGGTCGTGTCTCCGAGGATGAAACGCTGGCGACGATCAAACACACGCTGGCCCACAGCGCCGAACTGGTCTGCCCGCACTCGGCCATCGGGATCAAGGTCGGTGAAGATCACCGCTCCACAGACGTGCCGATGATCACTCTGGCCACCGCGCATCCGGCGAAATTCCCGGCGGCGGTCGAGAAGGCAAGCGGGGAACATCCGCCTCTTCCATCCCGCATGTCTGATCTGTATGAACGTCCGGAACGGGTGACGCGGATTGCCAATGATCTGGGCGCCCTCGAGGATCATATCAAAGGGCATATCGCCGAGTGACTGTCAGACAAGACCAACTGAAGAACGGATTTCGGATCGTCAGTGAGAACATGCCGGGGCTGCAATCTGCGGCCATCGGCATCTGGGTGACCGCGGGTGCGCGGAACGAGCGGATCGAGCAGAACGGGATTGCGCATTTCCTTGAGCATATGGCGTTCAAGGGAACCGAGCGGCGGTCTGCGCTGCAAATCGCCGAGGCGATCGAGGATGTGGGCGGCTATATCAACGCCTATACCTCGCGCGAGGTGACGGCCTATTACGCCCGCGTTCTGAAAGACGACGTCGCGCTGGCGATGGACGTGATCGGCGACATCGTTCTGAACCCGATTTTCGACCCGCGTGAGATCGAGGTCGAGCGCGGCGTGATCCTGCAGGAAATCGGTCAGGCCTATGACACGCCCGACGATGTGATTTTCGACTGGCTACAAGAGCAGAGCTATCACGATCAACCCCTGGGCCGCACCATTCTGGGGCCGACCGAGCGGGTCAGCGCGTTTTCGCGCGAAGACCTGTCGGGTTTCGTGTCCGAACATTACGGGCCGGAACAGATGATCCTGTCGGCGGCAGGGGCCGTTGATCACGATGCGCTGATGAAAATGGCCGAAGAGATGTTCGGTCATCTGCAACCGCGCAAAGGGTTGATTGCCGAGGCCGCGAAGTTCACCGGTGGCGAAGCGCGGCAGGAAAAGAATTTGGAGCAAGCGCATTTCGCGCTGGCAATCGAAAGCCCGGGCTATCGTGATGATGCGATCTATACGGCGCAGATTTATTCCACGGCTTTGGGCGGCGGCATGTCCTCGCGTCTCTTCCAGGAAGTGCGGGAAAGTCGGGGGTTATGTTATACCATATTCGCCCAAACCGGGGCCTATGCGGATACCGGCACGACGACGATCTACGCAGGAACCTCGGCCGATCAGGTGGGCGAGCTGGCAACGATCACCATCGACGAGATGAAGCGCGCAGCCGAGGATATGAGCCCGGAAGAAGTCGCCCGCGCCCGTGCCCAGATGAAAGCCGGGATGCTGATGGGGCTGGAAAGCCCATCGAACCGGGCCGAACGTCTGGCGCGGCTGGTGCAGATTTGGGGCTCGGTGCCTTCGCTTGAGGATACGGTCGCCAAGATTGACGCGGTCAGCACCGAGGACGTGCGCGCCTTTGCCGAAACCATGGCGGTGCAGGCCCCGGCGGCGCTGGCGCTTTATGGTCCGGTCTCGGGCGCGCCCACTTTGGTGGAATTGCAGGAGAGGCGCGCGGCGTGATGCTTCTGGGCCGACGCAAGCTGAAACTTGAAACAGCGCGCCTCAGCCTGCGCCCGCCGGTGCATTCGGATTTCAACGATTGGGCGGCGCTGCGGCGGGCCTCGAAAGAGTACCTGACCCCCTGGGAGCCGATCTGGGCCAAGGATCACCTGAGCCGCAAGTCATTCACCAACCGGGTCTATTGGGCGCAGAGGTCGGTGGCCAGCGGTACGGCGATCCCGCTGTTTTTGTTTCGCCGGGAAGATGACACGCTTGTTGGCGCGATCACTCTGGACAATGTTCGACGTGGCCCGGCACAAGCTGGGACACTGGGGTACTGGACCGGTCAGGCCTATGCCCGCAACGGGTATATGCGGGAAGCGATCGGGGCGGTTGTTCACCACGCCTTTACCCGGCTGGACCTGAGCCGGATCGAAGCGGCGTGTCTGCCCGAGAACAAAGCGTCGCGGGGATTGCTGGAGCGGTCCGCATTCAAATACGAGGGCGTGGCGCAGTCCTATTTGCAGATCAACGGGCGATGGCGGACGCATGTTTTGTATGCCTGTCTGCGATCCGACCGGCGGGGCAAGACAGACGCGGGGTAGGGGGCTCTGCCCCCGTCGCGGCAGGCCGCGCCTCCCCCGAGATATTTATGGCCAGATGAACAAGGGGCATGACTTGGGGCGCAACTGCGCTAATATCGGGTCATGCGTTGGGTGGTTGCAGCAGTGTTGGTGATGGCAGGCGGGGCAGTCGCGCAGGAGCGTCGGCCGAGCCATTGCATTGCTATTGCTGATGCAGCGCCCGGCATTGAATATGTTCACAAGGCGGCTTGGACGGATCCGGTGCCTGAGTTCTCGGTCCGGATCAGCTATGTCGCTCATGCTTCGTTTCTGATTCAGACGCAGGGGGGGCTGAACGCGGTCACGGATTTCACGGGTTTCATTGGCGGTGCGGACCTGATCCCGGATGTGGTTACGATGAACCATGCACACAGCACCCATTGGACCGCGAACCCGGATCCGGCGATTCCCCATGTGTTGCCAGGCTGGGGAGAGTTCGGGCAGGGGATCGAGCATCATCTGGATCTGGGAGAGATGTTGGTGCGAAATGTCTCGACCGATATCCGATCTGTCTATGGCGGGGTCGAAGAGCGCGGGAATTCGATTTTTGTGTTCGAGATTGAAGGGCTGTGTATCGGCCATCTGGGGCATTTGCACCATATCCCATCAGATGCGCAGTTTGCGGCCTTGGGACGGTTGGATGTGGTCATGGCAGCCGTGGATGGGGGGACGACCATGCCTTTGCCCGAGATGGTGCAGGTGCTGAAACGGTTGAAAAGTTCGGTCATTATTCCGATGCATTGGTTTTCAGGCTTTTCGTTGGATCGGTTTCTCGTCGATATCCGGGACGAATTTCCAGTCGAGCGGGAAGGTGTTTCTGAGTTGGTCGTTTCGCTTCGCACCCTTCCGGACCGGCCAACGGTCGTGGTTTTGGAGCCTCAATACCTGATTGACATCGAATAAAGCTTGTCGGGTCTGCCGGACTTGGGCAAGGAAAGCCTATGACTTTGAATCCCGCTGATGACGCCTTTGCCCAATCCGTCCGTGACGCCCTTGGCGACGAGGTCCTGCGCAAGCCTGAACCGCGCTATTCTGAGGAGCCCCGTCGCAGGTTTTCAGGGCAGGTCGGTCTATTGGCGGCCCCACGCAGAACAGAAGAGGTCGCGGCCCTGGTGCAACTGGCTTCTGCCGCGTCGGTGCCTGTTGTTCCCTACGGAGGCGGGACTGGATTGGTTGGAGGACAAGTCATGTCCGCCGGACCTGCGCCCCTTTTGATATCGCTAGAGCGGATGACCGCGATCCGCGCTGTTCATCCGACGGAGAATATCCTGATTGCCGAAGCAGGCGCTGTCCTTGCTGATGTGCAGGCCGCCGCCCAGAGTAACAACCGCCTGTTTCCTTTGTCCTTGGCTGCAGAAGGATCGTGCCGGATAGGCGGCAATCTTGCGACCAATGCGGGCGGGGTCAATGTGCTGCGCTATGGCAATGCGCGCGATTTGTGCCTGGGGCTTGAGGCAGTCTTGCCGAATGGTGAGGTCTGGCACGGGCTCAGCCGGTTGCGCAAGGACAATACCGGCTATGATCTGCGCAATCTGTTGATCGGGTCCGAAGGGACGTTGGGCATCATCACGGCGGCGTCTCTCAAGCTGTCCCCGCGTCCGGCTGGGGTCGGAACGGCGATGGTACAGGTTACATCGCCCGAGGCGGCCATAGATCTGCTGGCTCTGGCGCGGGATCAGTTGGGCGATGGTGTCAGCACGTTCGAACTGATCCACAGGCAGGGGTTGCAGTTTTTGTCCGAGGTATTGCCTGACGTTCGCCAGCCTTTCGCGGTTTCACCCGAATGGTCGGTGCTGATCGAGGTTGGTTTGTTCGGCGGATTGGACCCTCAGGCAGCGCTAGAGACGCTGTACGCTGCTGCGGACACACGGGGTCTTGTGATGGATGCCGTGATCGCGCAAAGCGAGGCCCAGCGGGCGGACTTATGGGCAGTACGCGAGCGCATCCCCGAGGCGAACCGGTTGATCGGCTCGGTGTCTAGTCATGATATTTCAGTGCCGATTTCGGATATTCCCGAGTTCATCCGGCAGGGTCCGGGCGAAATTGCGCGGATTGGACCGTTCCGTATCAATTGCTTTGGCCATCTGGGTGATGGGAATCTGCACTACAACGTGTTCCCTCCGGCCGGGCGCCAACGGTCGGACTATGATGCGCAGCGCGGACAAATAAAAAACGCTATCCACGATCTGGTGGATAAGTTCGGCGGGTCAGTTAGCGCCGAGCATGGGGTTGGCCGCCTGAAAACGGATGATCTTGAAAGGTATGGGGATCCGGCCAAACTGACCGCCATGCGGGCAATCAAGTCCGCGCTTGATCCAAAGGGTATTATGAACCCCGGGGCCGTTCTGAAGTCATAGATGCGGCTCGGGTGTCCCCGAGCCGCTTGTGGCCGTTTTACGAGGTCGGCAGAATTACTTTGTCGATGACGTGGATAACGCCATTCGTTGTTTCGATATCTGCCTGAACGACAGACGCGTCGTTGACCATCACGCCATTGTCCAGATCAATCGTCACTTCGCCGCCTTGAACGGTTGCAGCCGTCATGTCATCGGACAGATCGCCCGACATTACCTTGCCCGGTACCACATGATAGGTCAGAACGGCGATCAACTGATCTTTGTTCTCGGGCTTCAGTAGTGTCTCGACGGTACCTTCGGGCAGTGCTGCGAAGGCTTCGTCGGTCGGGGCGAAGACAGTGAACGGTCCATCGCCTTTCAGCGTATCAACCAGCTCGGCGGCCTGAACGGCGGCGACCAGAGTTTCAAAGCTGCCCGCGCCAACAGCAGTGTCCACGATGTCTTTCTTGGCTCCGGCGAATGCAGCCGATGCGATCAGAGCGCCGGACACACCGGCAATAGCGAGTTTGCGAAACATGGTAACAGATTCCCTTGTTGGAATGCCGTCAGTGGCATCGACAAGGGGTACGGCGTCCAGTCAAAACAAGATCACTGAATATATCGATAAATTGTTATTGAATATGCGATGACCCGCGCTAAGCCGACGCGGGTTGGAATTTCCACTCACGTTTTTGTGATCGAAGGGACGTCAAAGACCTTCGAATTCACACAAAACATGCACATCCATGTCCAGATCTTCCAGAACTTTACGGCCACCTAGCTCGGGCAGGTCAATGATGAACGAGCAGGACACGATCTCTCCTCCCAATCGTTCGATCAGTTTGATGCCGGCCGCCGCGGTGCCACCTGTGGCCAGCAAGTCATCAACGACCAGAATCTTCTCGCCGGGCTGGATCGCGTCGTCGTGGATTTCGACGATGGCCTCACCATATTCCAGTTTGTAGTCTTGGCTGATCGTGGTGCCGGGCAGCTTGCCCTTCTTGCGGATTGGAACGAAGCCAACGCTCAGCTGATGAGCAATCGCGCCACCCAGAATAAAACCACGTGCCTCTAGGCCCACGACCTTGTCGATGCGTTCGCCTGCATATGGATGCAGCATCTGATCAATCGCCATGCGAAACCCACGCGGGTCTGCGAATAGGGTGGTCACATCGCGGAACATGATCCCTTCATGCGGGAAATCGACGATGGTGCGGATGTAATCCTTGACCGACTTGTTTCTGGACATGGCGGACCCCTTTGGCGTCAGAATACGCTGGGCTGTTTGGCCCATTGGGGTCAGTCATGCAAGGATTGATTGTGTGATCTTATTTGCGGCGTTTCAAAAGAACGTTCGGCAAGCTCTTGTATCGGTACAGAGACGAAGGCAGCCACGACAAATGGGGTTTGCGCCAATTGCGTTGGTCTCGCAAAAGAAATGCCTGAGCAGCATGCAGATTCATTGCCATAATCCTTTTTTATTGTTAGGTGCTCGATAACTACAATTTCTATGCTATGTATATACATTGCATCGCACAGAGAATCAAGGGTCTGTCAGGGATAGGGCGCGTGGCTAAGAAAGACGGTAAAGGTTCTACCAAGAAAAACAGTCAATTGGTTCTGCGTTTAGACAAAGACGAGCGTGATGCTTTCGTTGAACTGTGCAAAGAATTGGATACCTCGGCCGCACGGGAAATCCGGCGGTTCATCCGCGGTTTCATGAAGGAAAACGCCGAGGATTAGGCCGGGCGTCGCAGGACTGCGGTCGCCACGCCCATTCCGATCAGGGTCAACCCTCCGAATTTTGTCATGGCATTCAGGACGCCTGCGCGTCCGATCATCATGCGCAACCTGTCAGCCATCAACGCATAGGCCAGAGCGTTCAGCCATGCGAGGCCGACAAATGTCGCGATAAGGATGGCGAATTGCGGGCCCAGGGGATCTGTTGGACGAATGAACTGTGGGACAAATGCAATGAAGAACGCAATGGATTTCGGGTTCAGGGCCGTGACAGCCGCAGCGTGCCCAAAGACACTGCGCGTTGTAACATCGCGGCCGGTCTCTACCGTCTCTACGCCGCCCACGGGCGCGCTGCGTAACAGCTTTACTCCAAGCCAGATCAGATAAGCCGCGCCTACCCATTTCAGCACCGAAAACAAGGTTGCTGATGCCAGCACCAACGCCCCCAATCCAAGCAATGACGCTGTCATCGCGACCAGATCGCCTAAAGCGACCCCCGTGGCCGAGGCGACAGCAACGCTGCGCCCTTTCGACAACGCATAGCTGAGAACCAGCAGAACGGTCGGGCCGGGGATCAACAGCAAAGCGGTCGAAGCAGCCACAAAGGCAAGCCAGAGATCAAGGGACATAGGGCATCCTGTTAAACGTTTCGCACCACAAAGCCCGTGTGCTGGCGTCAGGTCAAGCCCTCGAACGATCCGTCACGAAGCGCATCAAAGCTTCAAGCGGACCGCGATGGAAACGCCGACGCCAAACCAGTGCAAATCCAGAGGATGCGACACAGAATCCAACGCCATACCCTAAAATCTGAGCCGCGCTCAGAGAACCGTTCAGCAATCCGGCTTCGTCCAGAATACCCATGCCAATCAGAATATGCGCCACATACAGCGTCAGGCTGATGCGTCCCGGTGCTGTCAGGGCTGCAGCAATTCCCAGTCGCTGAATGCGTGGCCAAAGCTTCAGCAGCAACCCGATTACGACGCAGGATGATCCGGTTCCTGCCAGGATATAGAACGGGCCGGGTGGTATCGACGCGGTCCCAAGGTAGGGGTCCGAGACCAGTATCCTGGGAAACAGGGCCAACACTGCGGCTCCAAATCCCCACATGATCAGGCGGTGTTGAATGCAGATCGTATGCAGTTGCGACCGCCCGATGGCCATGCCGATCAAAAGGAAAGCAGCCCATGGCAACACTGGGTGCCAGCCATTGAAAACAGCGTTGCGCAGAAAGCCGGGCAGGGTCCAAAGGTCGGTGTAGGTCAGTGTGCTCCAATCCCAACCCCGATCATAATCGAAGATCAGGTGCGCCAGAACAGATAGCCCAACGATTCCCAGTGCCCCAAGCCACAAACCGCGTGGAGAGGATGCCAGAAATGTGGCTCCAATCAGGAAATACAACGCGTAGAAATGCAGGATGTCGGCGTCAAATACCGTCATGTTGACTAGGCCGAGCACAAACAGAAACGCCGCGCGTCGAAGCAACACGCTGACCGAGAGCCGGGCCAACCCGATCCCAATGCCTGCCAAAATGACAAATAAGGCCGCCGCGCGCCCTTCCAGTGCGTCTACAACACCAGAGGCCCAATCCTGACCCGGAACGACCTGTGCCGCGATGCGGAAGTTCACCAACACCATGCCGCAATAGGCCAGAAACCTGGCTGCGTCCAAAGCCTCAAATCTTTGCATACTGCCCTCTGATGCGGTCTCGACTGCGGTTTGACACGCCATTGTGGCGCAACTGCGGCTTAAATTCCCAGCCGGGATAAACAAATCGCGAGCGCGGGCAATGGTTCATTTTCGTTGCGGTACACAAGAGGTGACCTGCCCCACCGCCGCAGATAAAGATTGGATTAAACCCGCGAGTTGCGCCTTGAAACGTGGCACGTGATGCATGACCTCAGACGAAACCACGTGCTGCGCAAAGGAGTTGATAATGGTGATCGAGACGACCGATACGAACGCGCACGCAAATTCTGCGCGGTCCGGGTTCGGGCGGCTGAAGCTGTGCCTTGTAGTGGCGTTTCTGTTGGTCGGAGTGCTCTATTCAGGCGTGCTTGGGTACATCTATTTCAACCAGCAATCATTGGTTTTCAAACCCGATGGTGAATTGCCGAAACCATCAGAAGTCGGGTTGGCGGACATGGAGGTTGTGTCACTGCCCATGGCTGATGGCACTTTGCTCACAGCATGGTCAGCCCCTGCGGTGCGAGAAGGTGCGCCGACGGTACTGTTCTTTCATGGTCAAAGCGGGAACCTAAGCGACCGATCCGACAGGTTGCGCGAAATTCTCAACAGTGGGTTTGGCCTGTTCGCCCCAAGTTACCGTGGTTTTCCCGGTAGTGCCGGCGAACCTTCAGAAGAGGCGCTGATCGCGGATGCGATTTTGATGTATGACCGGCTAGGGGCCGATGGTGCCGCGGTCATTTTGCATGGTCAAAGCCTGGGAACAGGAATTGCAGCCGCCGTAGCAGCCGAACGCCCGAATGCCCGAATGCTGGTGCTTGAGGCTCCTTACACAGCGACAGTGGACATCGCGGCCGAGCGCTATCCCTTTCTGCCTGTCTCTGCCCTGATGAAGGACCAGTTTAGAACTCGGGACCTGATTGAGAGTGTTAAAGTGCCGACTCTGATCTTCCACGGAACTCTGGATGAGACCATTCCGGTTGCGCACGGTCAGGCTTTGGCCGCACTGGCAGGCGAGACCGTTCAGTTGTTCGTCATCCCAGGCGGAACGCATAACGACCTATGGTCACATGGCCTGTGGGATGAGGTGCAAACAGCCCTTTCGCGGTAGGCCGGATTACAATACCCGACCAGCCACAGCATCCAATTTGGCCAGCAGGGCCGGATCGCGTTTTTCAGGCGCGGTCAGGATCGCATATTCCAGCGCCCGGTCGCAGCCATGCGGACAAGGCGCACGGTCCGGCCCAAGCAGATCGGGCAGTCCCTTGACCAGTGCGCGCCCTTTCTCGGCATTCCCGGTCAGAGTTGCAATGATTGCGGTCACGTCGACTTCGCCATGGTCCGGGTGCCAGCTGTCGTAGTCGGTGACCATCGCGATCGAGGCGTAACACAGCTCGGCCTCACGGGCGAGCTTGGCCTCGGGCATGTTGGTCATTCCGATTACGTCACAGCCCCAGTGTTCGCGGTACATTTTGGATTCCGCCAGCGTCGAGAATTGCGGTCCCTCCATCGCCAGATAGGTTCCGCCCCGGTGGATATTTATCCCTGCCGCCTTGCCAGCGGTTTCGCATGCGTCCGACAGGCGGGGGCACGTCGGGTGGGCGACGCTGACATGGGCTACACAGCCAGTACCGAAAAAGCTTTTGTCGCGGGCAAAAGTCCGGTCGATGAATTGATCCACGATCACGAAATCACCCGGCGCCATATGCTCGCGAAATGACCCGCAGGCCGAGACCGAGATGATATCGCTCACGCCCAGCCGTTTCAGCGCATCAATATTTGCGCGATATGGAACCTCGGTCGGGGAATGCACATGGCCGCGCCCGTGACGCGGCAGGAACGCCATCTCGACCCCGTTCAGTGATCCCGTCAGGATTTGATCTGACGGGTCGCCCCATGGTGTTTCAACCGTAACCCATTCAGCGTTCTCTAGCCCGTCAATGTCGTAGATGCCTGATCCGCCGATAACCGCAATCTTGGTCTGGGTCACTTGTTCTCTCCGGGTTGTGGTGCCTGATCCGGGATTTGTGCGCCGCAGTTTTGGGTTTGACAAGGGTCAATATGAGTTACTGCAGCGTCAAAAGGTTACGGGTTTGCGCCTGCTGCTGAAAATCGCTCCACGCTGCATCAAATTGCTGCAATGGCCATGTCAGGTCCTGCGGCTGTCCATGGCGGTCACGGAAAACAAAGCGATAAGCGTCTCCGTCCAACATGGCAGCGATGATCTCATCCGCGCCACTTCCGTCGAAGGTGCAACCAAGGCCGGTCAGGCATCCAGGGCTGCGGGTGCGCCAGACAACGCCGTCGCTGCCGTCAATGCGGAAGCCGGACGGCCAGAACAAGGTGCCGGGTTCTATTCCGAATTCGACCTGAACGCCGGTCGGGGCAGGGGTAATAAAGACGTATTGTGCGCCGAATTTGGGGCGGTACGAGAAGACCTCGGCCCGGCGAATATAGCAGCGCTGCTTCAGCGCGCCGTATTCCTCGCGCTCGTCGCAGATAGAGTTCCACACGCCGAACGATTCATAATGGGTCACGCGCCAATTGCTGGCCGTGTCATTACCCTGCAGGTCCTGCGCGAACGCAGCCATCGGGGCTAGTAGGAAAAGGATCAACCATCGCATGGCCAATAGGTGCGTACCCGTGACGCCCGGTTCAACTCACGACTCTGCGATCGCTCGGTATGCGCTTTTTGCATAGCAGCCTCCCACCTGATGCGGTGGCTCCAAGGTTCATTGACGGGTAGAAAGCCCCTTTCGCGCGCGCACCAACCGACAGGACATCTTATGCCCCGAGCCATGCTGGCAAGCTTTGCCAACCGTATCGCCAAACCCGACCTGCGTTGGGTGCCGGATGAGGGGTTGACCGCCTCGCGCCTGCGGATCGAGCTTTTGTCCGGCCTGACCGTGGCCCTTGCGCTGGTGCCCGAGGCTGTGGCCTTTGCTTTTGTTGCGGGGGTTCATCCGCTGGTGGGCTTGTACGCGGCTTTCATGGTCGGTTTGATCACGGCGCTGATCGGGGGGCGTCCGGGTATGATCTCTGGCGCGACCGGGGCGCTTGCGGTGGTCATGGTGGCGTTGGTCGCAGAACATGGGGTCGAGTACCTGTTTGCGACCGTCGTTCTTATGGGAATTTTGCAGGTGATCGCAGGGGCGATGCATTGGGGGCGGTTCATCCGTCTGGTGCCGCACCCGGTGATGCTGGGCTTTGTGAACGGTCTGGCCATCGTTATCTTTCTGGCGCAGCTGGGCCAGTTCAAGGTGCCCGGCACCATGGAGAACACCGGCC
Organism: Ruegeria sp. R8_1; assembly: GCF_017743815.1. Classification (NCBI taxonomy): domain Bacteria; kingdom Pseudomonadati; phylum Pseudomonadota; class Alphaproteobacteria; order Rhodobacterales; family Roseobacteraceae; genus Ruegeria; species Ruegeria sp. R8_1. The sequence goes on from NZ_JAGHRL010000001.1 coordinate 192,000, forward strand.
ACGGCATGGGCGGAGGTGAGTGGCTCTCGGGTCTGCAACTCTATACCATGCTGGGTCTGGTGGCGCTGACCATGGCGGTGATCTGGGTTATGCCGCGCATCACGCGGGTTGTTCCGGCCCCGCTGGCCGGGATTGTCGTCGTTGCCGCATTGGTAATCGGTTTTGGTCTGGACGTGCCGCGCGTCGGTGATCTGGCCTCGATCGAAGGTGGCCTGCCGCCCTTCCACATCCCGATGGTGCCGCTGACCTGGGAAACCTTTGAAATCATCCTGCCCTACGCCGTCATTCTGGCTGCTATCGGCCTGATTGAATCACTGCTGACCCTGAACCTTGTGGGTGAGATCACGGGCAAACGCGGCGGTGCATCGCAGGAATGTATCGCGCAGGGCGTATCCAACGTCGCAACCGGTTTCTTCGGCGGCATGGGTGGCTGTGCGATGATCGGACAGTCGATGATCAACGTGAAATCAGGGGGGCGGACTCGCATCGCCGGGATCGCCGCTGCGCTGTTTCTGCTTATCTTCATCCTTTTTGCCTCACCACTGATCGAACAGATTCCTCTGGCTGCACTCGTCGGAGTGATGTTCATGGTGGTGATCGGCACATTCGCCTGGAATTCGTTTAACATCATGCGAAAAGTGCCCCTGATGGACGCGTTCGTCATTGTGCTGGTGACAGTTGTGACGGTGATGGAGGACCTCGCGGTCGCTGTCGTAGTTGGCGTGATCGTCTCGGCGCTGGCTTACGCATGGAACAACGCAAAACGCATCCACGCGATCACTCGGGACTCGGCGACCGAGAAAGGTGCCAAGGTATATGAAATCCAAGGCCCTCTGTTCTTCGGGTCGTCCGACGGGTTTGTGGAACTCTTCGATGTCTCGAACGATCCTGAAACCGTCATTGTGGATTTCGCCGAAAGCCGCGTTGTCGATCAATCAGCACTTCAGGCCATCGAGAACATCGCTGGAAAATACGAAGCCGCAGGTAAACGGGTTATGCTGCGCCACCTGAGCCGCGATTGCCACAAACTGCTGAACAAGGCGGGCCATCTGATGGTCGATAGTGATGATGACCCGGATTATGAAATCGCAGTGGACTACTCGGTCCGAACCGGCATTCTGGGTGGCCACTAAGCCTATAGCGAGGCTCTGCCTCGCGCTCCGGGATGCTTGGGGCCAGATGAATGAAGGATCCCCTGCTTCATCTGGCTAAAAATATCTCGGGGGAGTCGCCCAATGGGCGACGGGGGCAGAGCCCCTTTTGCGATCAGTCATCCGGACGGTTGAGGGAAAACAGTTCCGTGACCACGGAGTAGTCGCGGTACCCAAGCCGTGCGAGCGGCTGGAATGTGGTGACGTCGAATTTACCGTCTTTCAAACAGTCGTCTCTTAAATGCACGCCGGTTACTTCTCCGAATACAACGCGGTTTGCTTCTCCGGGCAACTTCACGATCTGGGTTAGCTTGCATTCAAGGGCGGCCGGCGCCCCTTTAATCCTGGCGCAAGGAATGGTTTCACACTCTATTGCAGTCAAACCTGCATGGTCGAATTCATCTACGTGTTTCGGCAATCCCGCAGAACTTGCGTTCATTGCATCCCGATGCGCATGCGCCACGACATTCACACAAAAAACACCTGTGGCTTCGATGTTGGCGATACTGTCTTTTCCACCGTCCTGATCTGGTTTCGTGCCCGTCGTGGCGAACATAACCTGCGGAGGAGTGTATGCGACGCCGTTAAAAAACGAATACGGGGCCAGATTGTTCACTCCATCCATGTCGCGGGACGATATCCAGCCGATTGGGCGTGGCGTGATGATAGCGTTGAAAGGGTTATGCGGCAGACCGTGGCCGTCTTCGGGGCGATAGAACATATGTACTCCAAGCGTTTGCCCAAGGCGTAACGAAGTGCTAGGGCGAATTCCAGCAAGGAAAAGAGGGCAGGGGTGCAGCAATTCGCGATCAAGCCGGAGGAACCGGACGATTGGTGGGAGGTCGAGGCTTTGTACGACCTGTGTTTCGCGCCGGGGCGCGAGGCATTGTCCTCGTACCGTTTGCGTGATGATGTGCCACCTGTTTCCGGGCTTTCATTGGTTGCACGGGATGGGCAGGGGATTTTGGCAGGTGCGATCCGGTTCTGGCCCGTGCATGTCGGGGGTCATGATGCCCTGCTTTTAGGACCTGTCGCCGTGCACCCAACACACCAGGGCGAGGGTTTGGGCGGATTCCTCATTCACGAAGGCCTGCAAGCGGGGCGCGAAAAGGGGTGGCAGCGCGTAATGCTGGTTGGTGATGCGCCTTACTACGCAAGGTTCGGGTTCTCACGTTTGGAACACATCAAGATGCCTCCGCCAACCAACCCAGATAGGGTTTTGGGCGCGGAGCTGAGTGAAGCGGCATGGTTTGGAGTCACGGGCTCGGTGACCCGATGGTCGCGCTGAGCTATTGAAAATCAGTCAACAAGTTCCGATGTTTCTGTCAGGAGGATTTCATGCAGGACATCGCTCTTGTAGAAAAGCTGGATACAGAGGCCGAGTTGGATCGGCTTGCCGCGCATTACAAATCTGCGGGGGGCGCGGGGGTCAAACTGCTCAACAGTCTTGGCGGATCGGCTGAAACTTTGCTGGAACAGCTGCCAGACCCGGTCAGGCGGGGGCTGACAGGCGCGACTGAACAGGCACTATGGGCTGCTATGCACGCGGCAGAAGGTTCGCGCCGTGCGGTGCCGGATCAAAAGCCCTGGGTAAACACAGCGGTGACCACCGCAATGGGCGCGGCAGGTGGGATGGGCGGTGTGTCGTCCGCATTGATGGAGCTGCCAGCGACCACAACAATGCTGCTTCGTGCGATACAGGGTGCCGCCGCGTATGAGGGGTTCAATCCTTCAGAGGACGGAGTGAAGTTCGATTGTGTTCGCGTTCTTTCTGCTGCAGGGCCACTTGCATACGATGACGGCGCCGATCTGGGCTTTTTCTCGGTCCGCCTGACTCTGACAGGGCCGGCCATGCAAAAGCTGATTGCTGCGGTCGCGCCGAAACTGTCAGTGGTTCTGGGGCAAAAGCTTGCGGCGCAATCTATTCCCGTCCTTGGGGCGTTGGCTGGCGGCGGGACGAATTTCGTGTACAGCCGGTATTACCAACAAATCGCCCGGGTCCATTTTGGCTTGCGCCGCCTTGCTGTTGACGCGGACATTCCTCACGATCAGCTTTTAAGTAAGCTCTCTGCGCGAATGTAGGCTATTGGACAGCGCATCGCTTAACCGTGATGCGACAGCGGTGCCCTTACGGTTACCTGCAGCCATAGGGGTATTGATATTGCGCTGATGGGCGGTATCTATTCCGCATCTGAAGTCTGGACGGATCATGATTCAATACGCGTTGAAATGCAGTAACGGTCACAGTTTTGACAGTTGGTTTCAATCGGCTGCAGCTTACGACAAGCTGGCAGCTGCAGGGATGGTGTGCTGTGCTGTTTGTGGCAACAGCGAGGTCGAAAAAGCGATTATGACGCCGCGTGTCCGGCCAGCCCGAACCATTGAGGCGCGCTCGGAACCCACTGAACGTTCGGAAAAGTCGGTGGATATGGCGACGCCTACACCGGATGGTAAGCAGGCGCTGGCCGATCTACGTCGCAAGGTCGAAGAGAACTCGGATTATGTCGGCAAGGACTTTGCCAGTGAGGCTCGCAAAATTCATTTGGGTGATGCGCCCGAGCGGGCGATCTATGGCGAGGCCAAACCCGAAGAGGCAAAGGCCCTGATAGATGACGGTGTTCCGGTGGCGCCTTTGCCTTTTGTTCCAACGCGAAAGACCAACTGACCCATGCATATTGTGATCACCGGAGCAGGGCGTGGAATCGGACGCACTCTGGCGGATCGTTATCGGGCGCAGGGGCATAGTGTGACCGGAACCGCTCGTGATGGCAGTGCCGAGGTCGTTTTGGATGTCACAAATCCCGACCAGCAGCGCGCGATGGCGTCGCAGCTTGGAGACACTGCCGTCGATCTGCTGATCTGCAATGCTGGTGTATATCTGGATAAATCGGAAAGCATCGCGGGTTACCCAGCCGAAATGTGGGCTCAGACATTTGCGTCCAATGTGACCGGAGTATTTCTGACAGTTCAGGCGCTTTTACCCAATCTGCGCAAGGCCAAGGGGAAAATCGCCATCTTGTCTTCGCAAATGGCCTCGCACACGCGGGCTCCGGGTGGCAGCTATATTTACCGCTCTTCAAAGGCGGCTGTGTTGAATTTGGGTCGCAACCTGTCAACGGACCTTCGTCAGGACGGCATTGCTGTCGGAATCTATCATCCGGGTTGGGTTCAGACAGATATGGGCGGGCCCGCAGCTGAGATCACCGTAGATCAGGCCGTGGATGGCCTGATGGCTCGGTTCAAAGACCTTTCTTTAGAAAATACGGGCTGCTTTGATACCTTTGACGGCCAGGCCCATGCTTACTGAGCGGCCAGTGCAGCCGTCGGGATCTCATAAACTTCGCCGGGATCAACGAAGATCACCATGACATTGCCTTGCGTCTCATAGCTAAGACGCGCGGCTGAATTTGTTGAATCCGGCACGCCATCGGTAAAATAGATGTTGCGGACCTCGCCGTTGCCCATTCCAACAGCCAAAGTTATTTGCCCATCGTCATGGCGGCGCAGCTCGGCATTGCAACTGCGCAGCGGCTCTCCGGCATTTGTTGCGCAAGGGACAGTTCCCAAAGCATTTTTCCCGTCTGTTCCGGCCAGTGTTGAAACCTGGGCCAGCGCTGGCGTGGACAAAAGAGCAAAGACAAGAGCAAGACGGGGCATGTTGGATTTCCTGAAATAACGGATGAGAGCAAGCTGACACCGCTAGGAGCGGTTGTAAAGCGACCGTACGACGCGACCGAACAGGTTTTGAACACTTGCCCTTAACGCCCCCCTGACTTAAGACGCACGGGATCTGAATTCCAAGGCGCGGAGACGACTGCCCCCATGCCCTTACTCGTGATGAAATTCGGCGGCACATCCGTCGCCAACCTGGACCGTATCCGCCGCGCGGCCAAGCGTATCGGCGTTGAAGTGGCAAAAGGCTATGACGTGATCGTCATCGTCTCGGCCATGTCCGGCAAAACCAACGAGCTGGTGGGCTGGGTGAACGAAACCTCTCCGTTGTTTGATGCACGCGAATATGATGCTGTTGTGTCCTCGGGCGAGAATGTGACCGCTGGTCTGATGGCGTTGACGCTGCAAGAGATGGATATACCCGCGCGCAGCTGGCAGGGCTGGCAGGTGCCGCTGATGACCACCAGCGCCCACAGCCAGGCCCGGATTGAGGAAATCCCGACCGACAATCTGAACCAGAAATTCGGAGAAGGCATGCGAGTGGCCGTGGTCGCCGGGTTCCAGGGCATCAGCCCCGAAGGCCGCATCACCACGCTGGGTCGCGGTGGATCGGACACGACGGCGGTGGCCTTTGCTGCGGCCTTTGGTGCCGAGCGGTGCGACATCTATACGGATGTGGATGGCGTCTATACCACCGACCCGCGCATCTGTGAAAAGGCGCGCAAGCTGGACAAGATTTCGTTCGAGGAAATGCTCGAACTTGCCTCGCTGGGGGCCAAGGTTCTGCAGACCCGCTCGGTCGAGCTGGCGATGCGCTACAAGGTGAAACTGCGCGTTCTCTCAAGTTTCGAAGAACAATCCGACGAGGCCGGTACGCTGGTCGTCGATGAGGAGGATATCATGGAATCCAATGTTGTGGCCGGTGTGGCCTATTCCCGCGACGAAGCCAAGATGACCGTCGTGTCCGTGGCCGACCGCCCCGGTATCGCTTCGATCATCTTTACCGCCCTCAGCGAAGAGGGCGTGAATGTGGACATGATCGTTCAGAACATCTCGGACGAGGGTCGCACGGATATGACCTTTTCCTGCCCGACCGATCAGGTGGCACGCGCCGAGAAAGCGCTGTTGGCGATCAAGGATGCTGGTGAGCTGAACTATGCCGAATTGGTCGCTGACGAAGACGTCTGCAAGGTTTCGGTGGTTGGCATCGGCATGCGGTCGCAATCGGGTGTTGCAGCCAAGATGTTCAAAATTCTCTCGGATGAGGGGATCAACATTAAGGTCATCACAACTTCCGAGATCAAAATTTCCGTGCTTGTGGACAGGAAATACATGGAACTTGCGGTTCAGGCACTGCATGATGCCTTTGAACTGGACAAGGCGGCCTGAGCGTTTCAGCCAAGGGTCTTGCCTGACGCACTAATTTGGGTGGCCATGGCGGACGGTACCGAAACAGAATCTCGTAAGCTGCTGGGGCGGCTGCGCGAAGAGATGGCGAGCGAGGCCGCCGGTCAGGAACGTCTTGACCGGATCACCAGCCTGATTGCGGATAGCATCAGGGCCGAGGTGTGCTCGATTTACCTGTTCCGCGACGAAGATACGCTTGAACTGTGCGCGACCGAGGGGTTGGCACCCGAAGCTGTTCACCAGACCCGGATGCGCATGGGCGAGGGGCTGGTTGGGCGGGTCGCCAAATCCGGCCAGATCGTCAATACGGCGGATGCACCTTCGGCCAAAGGCTTTCGGTACATGCCCGAGACGGGCGAAGAGCGGTTTTCCTCTTTCCTGGGTGTCCCGATCCAGCGCCTGGGCGAAAAGCTGGGCGTTTTGGTGGTTCAGTCGCGGGACGCGCGGGAATACTCAGCCGATGAGGTCTACGCGCTGGAAGTGGTCGCCATGGTTCTGGCCGAAATGGCCGAGCTTGGCGCCTTTGTGGGCGAAGGCGCGGCCTTGTCGCCCCGTCATCAGCAATCTGTACAGTTGACCGGGGGGCCGGCGCAGGAAGGATCTGCCGAGGGTCATGTCTGGTTGCATGAGCCTCGTGTCGTTGTCACCAACCCGATCGCCGAAGATCCACACCGCGAACGCGAACGCCTGATCGAAGCGGTGGATGAATTGCGGGTGGGCGTCGATAAGATGCTCGAGATTTCCAAGGATGGCGACACCGAGCAGTTGCAGGTTCTGGAAGCCTATCGGATGTTTGCCAATTCCAAAGGCTGGATGCGCCGGATGGAGGAAGACATCGCGCGTGGCCTCAGCGCCGAGGCCGCCGTGGAGAAAGAGCAGTCTCAGGCCCGCGCCCGCATGGGCCAGGTGACGGACCCGTATTTGCGCGAACGGCTGGCCGATCTGGATGACCTGTCGAACCGTCTGCTGCGTATTCTGACGGGGCAGGGCAATACCAATGGGGCAGATCTGCCCCCTGATCCGATTTTGATCGCCCGCAATATCGGCCCCGGTGATCTGTTGGAATATGGCAGGTCGCTGAAAGGCATCGTGCTCGAGGAAGGCTCGGTCGGCAGCCACGCCACCATCGTGGCCCGCGCGCTGGCGATTCCGCTGGTGGTGCATGTGGGCCGCATCACGACCGAGGCGTTGAACGGCGATCATATTCTGGTAGATGGCGACAACGGCACCGTGCATCTGCGCCCCGAGGATACGGTGGTCTCGGCCTTCCGCGATAAGATCGCGATGCAGGCGAAGGCGCAGGAACGCTATGCCTCGATCCGCGAAACCCCGTGCGTGACCCGCGATGGTGAGCGGATCAATCTGGTGATGAACGCCGGTCTTATGGCCGATTTGCCGTCGTTGAACAATTCCGGGGCCGAGGGTGTGGGCCTGTTCCGGACCGAGCTGCAATTCCTGATCCGCACGCAGATGCCCAAACGCTCGGAATTGGTGACGCAGTATCAGCGCGTACTGGATGCGGCGGGTGACAAGCGCGTGGTGTTCCGAACGCTGGATATCGGCTCTGACAAGGTACTACCTTACATGAAACATGTGGCCGAGCCCAACCCCGCGCTGGGCTGGCGTGCGATCCGGGTCGGGCTGGACAAGCGCGGCGTGATGCGGATGCAGTTGCAGGCCCTGATGCGCGCAGCCAATGGCCGCCCGCTGTCGATCATGTTCCCCTTCGTGGCGCAGGCTGATGAATTCCGTGAGGCGCGGCGGGAAGTCGACAAGATCATCGAGCGCGAAAAACGACTGGGTCACGCCTTGCCCGAAACCATCGAGGTCGGCGCGATGCTGGAAACGCCCTCGTTGGCTTTTGCCCCGCAGAAATTCTTTGACGAGGTGGATTTTGTTTCGATCGGGGGCAACGACCTGAAACAGTTCTTCTTTGCCGCCGACCGCGAAAACGAGCTGGTGCGCCGCCGCTATGATACTCTGAACGTCAGTTTCCTCAGCTTCATCGAGCGTATTGTTGAGCGCTGTAACATCTCGAACACGCCACTTTCGTTTTGCGGTGAGGATGCCGGTCGCCCGGTCGAGGCTTTGTGCCTGGCCGCTATGGGCATCAGGTCATTGTCGATGCGCCCGGCCTCGATTGGTCCGGTCAAAAGCGTGTTGTTGCGTGCCGATCTGCAATCGCTGCGCAAGATCATCGCGGATGCCCGGCACCGTGGTGAACAATCCGTGCGACCCGCAGTGATGGAATGGCTACGTAATCAGGGGTGATCGCAGCGCTGCAGGGGACATAATTCAAATCTGGTGTTGATTTTAGCGCTGGTTTTGACTAGTTCCACGGTAAATGTTAGCGATAACATATCTGGCGATGCCATTGAATCTGAAGGAGCCCGTCGATGGTTTCACGCGTTATTCCCGTTAACCCCTTTGATCTGGTGCTTTTTGGCGCGACCGGGGATTTGGCGCAGCGCAAGATTCTGCCCGGACTTTACCATCGATTCGAGGTTGGCCAGATGCCGCCTGACGCACGGGTGATTGGTACAGCGCGGTCTGACATGGACAGTGACGGGTTCCGCGAACAGCTTCGAGCGTCGATGCAGGAATTCGCACCCGGGTTCAAAAAGGATGTTCTGGATCGATTTTTGGCACAGGTCGAATATGTGCCGGTGGATGCGTTGGGTGATGCGGGGTGGTCGGATTTGGCCAAGACCTTGCGCCCTGATGTGGTGCGCGCGTTCTACCTGTCCGTCGGGCCCAGCTTGTTTTCCGGGATTGCGCAACGCCTGAACGATCACGGACTTGCGACGCCGGACAGCCGTATCGTGGTCGAGAAGCCGTTTGGGCATGATTTGGCCTCGGCCAGGGCGCTGAACGAAGGGTTGCGGGCTTGCTTTGAAGAGCATCAGATTTACCGGATCGATCACTATCTGGGCAAGGAGACCGTGCAGAACCTGATGGCTTTGCGTTTCGCCAATTCCCTGTTCGAGCCGCTGTGGAATGCCACCCATGTCGACCACGTCCAGATCACCGTGGCCGAAACCGTGGGGGTCGAGGGGCGGGGGGCCTATTACGACCAGTCTGGTGCAATGCGGGACATGGTCCAGAACCATCTGGTTCAGCTGTTGTGTCTGACCGCGATGGAGCCACCCTCGAAATTCGCGCCCAACGCGGTGCGCGACGAAAAGGTCAAGGTGATCGAGGCGCTGGAACCGGTCGAGCCCAAGGACATCGCCCGCGGTCAGTACCGCGCCTCGGATGGAAAAGACGGCTATGTCGATCATGTGGGTGATCCGGCCAGCCGCACCGAAAGCTATATCGCGTTGAAGGTTCATATCGGCAACTGGCGCTGGGCCGGTGTGCCGTTTTACCTGCGCACGGGCAAACGCCTGCGCGCCCGCGAATCCGAGATCGCGGTGTTCTTCCGCGACCCGCCCCATACGATTTTCCCGAATGTTGGCCCTCTGCACGGCAATGTGCTGGTGATCCGCCTGCAACCGGACGAAGGCATCACCCTGCGCACTACGATCAAAGACCCGGGTCCGGGTGGGTTCCGTCTGTCCGACGTGGCGCTGGACATGAGCTTTGCCGAGGCGCTGGGCGCGGATGCACGGGCACAGGACGCCTATGAACGGCTTGTCATGGACGTCATTCGCGGCGACCAGACCCTGTTCATGCGTGGGGACGAGGCCGAGGCCGCCTGGGCTTGGGTTGATCCCATTATTCAGGGTTGGGAAGACCGCGGCGACCGGCCCGCACGCTATGATCAGGGCAGTTCCGGCCCCGAAGAAGCCTTGATGCTAATGCATCGCGACGGGCGCCGTTGGCGTCAGATCGGAGGATAAACATGGTTCATTCTGTCATCACCGACGTCACCCAACGTATCATTGACCGCAGCGCCGATCTGCGCGGCCCTCACTTGGAGCGGATGGAACAGGCCAAGTCCAAAGGCCCGGCCCGCGCGCACCTGTCCTGTAGCGGCCAGGCCCACGCCTATGCGGGCGCGGGCGAAGACCAACAATCAATGGCCATCGGAACAGCGGGCAATCTAGGGATCGTCACCGCTTACAATGACATGCTCTCGGCCCACCAGCCGTTCGAGCGCTACCCGGCCCTGATCCGCGATGCGATCCGCGCAGCGGGCGGTACGGCGCAGGTCGCGGGCGGCGTTCCCGCCATGTGCGATGGCGTCACCCAGGGTGAGGCGGGGATGGAACTGTCGCTGTTCTCGCGCGATGTGATCGCGCTGGCCACCGGCGTGGCACTCAGCCACAACACCTATGACGCGGCGGTTTTCCTCGGGGTCTGCGACAAGATCGTCCCCGGCCTGATCATCGGGGCGCAGGCGTTTGGCCATCTTCCCGCTGTTTTCCTGCCCGCAGGCCCCATGACCAGCGGTCTGCCGAATGATGAAAAGGCCAAGGTTCGCCAAAAATTCGCGACCGGAGAAGTCGGCCGCGACGAACTGATGAAAGCCGAAATGGCTGCCTATCACGGCCCCGGCACCTGCACCTTCTATGGCACCGCAAATACCAATCAGATGCTGATGGAGTTCATGGGCCTGCACCTGCCGGGCTCTAGCTTCGTCAATCCCAACACCCCCCTGCGCGATGCGCTGACCGAGGAAGGCGCGCGCCGCGCCCTGTCGCTCAGTGCGCTGGGCAATCACTATACGCCTGTGTGCCAGATCCTCGACGAACGCGCTTTTGTGAACGGGATTGTCGGCCTGATGGCCACAGGGGGGTCTACCAACCTGCTGATCCACCTGATCGCCATGGCGCGTGCGGGAGGAATTGTGCTGGATTGGGAAGATTTCTCAGATATCTCAGCCGTGGTGCCTTTGGTCGCGCGGGTCTATCCCAACGGTCTGGCCGATGTGAACCATTTCCACGCCGCAGGCGGGCTTGGCTATTGCATAGGTACATTGCTCGAAGACGGGCTGCTGCACCCCGACACGCTGACAGTCGCAGGGCAGGGGCTGCACAACTACACCAAGGAACCCAAGCTGAAAGATGGCGAGTTGGTCTGGGAAGAAGGCGCGGGCCAAAGTCTGAACGAAAAAATTCTCCGTCCGGCCAGCGACCCGTTTCAACCCACCGGTGGCCTGTCACGCCTGACGGGCAATCTGGGAACGGGCGTCATGAAGGTCTCGGCTGTCGCGCCTGAACATCAGGTGGTTGAGGCCCCGGTCCGCGTGTTCCACGACCAAGACGCGGTCAAAGCCGCGTTCAAGGCCGGAGAGTTCACTGGCGATGTCATCGTAGCCGTCCGCTTTCAAGGGCCAAAGGCCAACGGAATGCCTGAACTGCATTCTCTGACGCCCATGCTGTCGATCCTGCAGGGCAGGGGCCACAAGGTTGCGTTGGTCACAGATGGTCGCATGTCGGGCGCATCCGGCAAGGTCCCGGCTGCGATCCATGTGGTTCCCGAGGCGCTGGACGGTGGCCCCATCGCTTGCCTGCAAGACGGTGATATCTTGCGCGTTGATGCGGTAAAAGGCGATTTGGAAATCCTGACGCCCGGCGTGCTGGATCGCACGCCTGCAACCGCCGACCTCAGCGCCAATCAGCACGGTGTCGGGCGCGACCTGTTCGGAGCCTTCCGCCAGAATGTCGGGTCCGCTGACACTGGCGCCAGCATTTTCGGAGTGTAAGACATGTCCAAAACCCAACGCACCCGCGAGATTTGCGCACTGGCCCCAATCGTGCCGGTTCTGGTGGTCGATGACGCGGCTCAAGCACGGCCTCTGGCCGAGGCGCTTGTCGCAGGTGGCCTTCCTGCGCTTGAGGTCACATTGCGCACCCCCTCGGCGCTCAGTGCGATCCGCGCCATGGCGCAGGTGCCGGGCGGTGTAGTCGGCGCAGGCACGCTGATCACCCCCGAAGACGTCCGCGCCGCGAAAGAGGCGGGTGCGCAGTTTGGTGTCTCACCGGGCGCTACCGATGCTTTGATCGCAACATGTGAGGCCGAGGGCTTGCCGTTACTGCCCGGTGCTGCCACTGCCTCCGAGGCGATGCGTCTGCTGGAACAGGGCTACGACATGCTTAAATTCTTCCCGGCCGAAGCGTCCGGGGGCGCCCCGGCGCTTAAGGCTATTGGCGCGCCCCTGCCGCAAATCACATTCTGCCCAACAGGTGGCGTGTCGCCGTCAAATGCAAGGGACTACCTGTCTTTGCCGAATGTTGCCTGCGCAGGCGGTAGCTGGGTCGCACCCAAACAGATGGTCATGGATGGTGACTGGACCGGCATCGAAAAACTTGCACGTGAAGCGTCGCAGCTGATGGATTGACGCCGCGCCGGGCGTCACTAAATTGGGCGTCAATTCAGACAGGTTGACCCCATGACAAACCACATCTCTCTCGCGCAGGGGCGCGAGTATCTGGCCATTCCGGGCCCCTCAGTAATGCCCGACGCAGTGTTGCAAGCTATGCATCGGCCTTCGCCCAATATCTATGATGGCGAACTGATCGAGATGATGCCCGCCCTGACCGCCGACCTTAAACGTGTGGCCCGAACCGACCACCATGTGGCGATTTATATCGCCAACGGTCACGGCACATGGGAGGCAGCCTTGTCCAACGTGATCGCCCCCGGGGAAACGGTGCTGGCCCCTGCATCGGGTCGGTTCACCTATGGCTGGGCAGAAATGGCCGAAGGGATCGGGGCCACGGCGCAGGTGATCAATTTCGGCACATCCTCGGCGTGGGATTTTGACTTGATCGCGGATGCTTTGCGCGCCGACAAAGCGCATGAGATCAAGGCCGTACTGGCGGTGCATGTGGATACGTCCAGCTCGATCCGCAATGATATCCCGGCTCTGCGGGCCCTATTGGATGACCTGAACCACCCGGCGCTGCTGATGGCTGACTGCATCGCTTCACTGGGTTGCGACCGGTTCGAGATGGACGCCTGGGGCGTCGATGTCATGGTCACCGCCTGCCAGAAAGGGCTGATGACTCCGGCTGGTATCGGCTTTGTCTATTTCAACGAAAAAGCCGCCGCCAAACGCGCCGCCATGCCCCGTGTTTCGCAATATTGGGACTGGATACCCCGCACCCAGCCCGAACTGTTCTACCAGTATTTCAATGGCACCGCGCCGACGCATCATTTGTATGGGCTGAGGGCTGCGCTCGACCTGATCCACGCCGAAGGGATCGAACATGTCTGGGCCCGCCACGAACGTCTCGCCACAGCCATTTGGGCGGCCTGCGAGACATGGGCCGATTGTGGAGCCCTCCACCTCAACGTCGCCGACCGTACTCACCGCAGCCATGCCGTCACCGCCCTGCGCCTGACCGACGGGCAGGGAACCCCGCTGCGCCGCTTCACCGAAACCCAACTTGGCCTCACCCTTGGAATTGGGCTTGGGATGGAGGATTGGGACGGCTGTTTCCGCCTTGGCCATATGGGTCACGTAAATGGCCAAATGGTGATGGCGATGCTTGGCGGGATGGAAACGGCCATGGCAGCCCTCAACATACCTCGCGGCACAGGCGCGCTGGAGGCCGCTGCCGCGATCTTGGCCGAGTGAACAGAGGGTCCGCTCTTCATCTGGCCAAAAATATCCTCGGGGGGAATCGCGCATCTGCGCGATGGGGGGCGGACAGCCCCCCTTTGCAATCAGCCGCCCCGTGCTACGGCCAATGCCTCTGGCAGCGCGGCTGCAAACAAATCCAGATCAGAAACGGCGCCACAGCTGACCCGAATGCAACGGTTCTGGGGCGCCACAAATGGCATTCGAACAAAAATACCCCGAGCGACCAGTGCCTCCAGCACAGCTTTGGCAAAAGCCCCGTCCCGGCCACAATCGATTGCTACGAAATTCGTGGCCGAGGGCAAGGCTTCCAACCCATTGTCCCGTGCGATCTGTCCAATCCGATCGCGCGCGTCGGTGATCTTCGCCTGAACTTGCTCCAACCATTCGGCATCCTGCAGTGCCGCCAGCGCACCGGCTTGCGCCGCGCGATTCATCCCGAAATGGTTGCGAACCTTGTTGAATGCCGAAATTAAACCGGGCGCAGCAATCGCATATCCCACCCGCGCACCCGCCATGCCATAGACTTTGGAAAACGTGCGCATTCTGATCACCCTAGGATCACCGGCATCAATCGGCGCAGCAGTACCTTCTGGCGCGCATTCTACGTAGGCTTCATCCAGCACCAATAAACATCCTGCGGGAAGTTTTTCCATTGCAGAAACGATGTCTGCGCCCATGTGCCAACTGCCCATCGGGTTATCTGGATTGGCCAAATAAACCAACTTGGCGTCAACCTCTGCCGCCTTAGCAAACAACGCGTCAAGGTCTTCATGGTCACCACGATAGGGTACCTTGTGAAGGATCCCTCCGAACCCGGCCACGTGATAGTTAAAAGTCGGATAGGCCCCGTCCGAGGTCACCACCGCATCGCCGTGATCAACGAACAAGCGCACAAGATATCCAAGAAGACCGTCAATTCCTTCCCCCACGACGATATTCTCAGGCGCGACGTCGTGATGGTCGGCCAAGGCGTTACGCAGATCATAGTTCTCAGGATCGCCGTACATCCAGATGCCGGTGTCGGCCATCGCTTCGATCGCCCGTGGTGAGGGGCCGAAAACGCTTTCATTCGCTCCCAATCGGGCCACAAATGGTGCGCCCTGCTGCCGCTCCTGCGTTTCGGGGCCGACGAACGGCACTGTGGCAGGCAAAGACAGGGCAAGAGGAGTGTATCGAGGTTGGGTCATCTGGGCAGATAAACGTAAGGTTACCCGTCAGGCAAGCTTGTGTTCCAAGCTGTCGCCGCGCAGTCTGCTTGCAAGGCAGCGGGAGGAACATTCATGCGCATCGTATTCGGCCTGATTCTGATCGGGCTTGCCTATCTGGTATTCTGGCCGGTTGATGTTGATCCCGTTGCATGGGAGCCCCCAAAAGCCCCGGAATTTTCCGGCGAATTTGCGGAAAATAACGCGCTGGATAAGCTGGAGCTGATCCGCCTGCCCGAAGATGCAGAGGGCCCTGAAGACCTTGCAATCACGGCAGATGGGGCGATCTACACGACTGCGTTGTCCGGTGCGCTGTACCGAATTGATGGGGATGCGCCGGAAAAAGTGGATGATCTTGGCGGTCGCCCGCTGGGGCTGAAGGCCGGACCGGATGGGGCGCTTTACATTGCCGACAGTTTCCGTGGCCTGATGCGCTGGACCGGCCCCGGTACGCTGGAAACGTTGGTTTCCGAGATTGCGGGTGCGCCGGTGGTTTATGCCAATCAGCTGGATGTGGCGCAGGACGGCACGGTCTATTTCTCGAATTCATCCGATCGATTCGACCCCGAGACAATGGGCGGCACCAAGCCAACCTCGGTGCTGACCATCTGGGAGCAGTCGGATACAGGCTATGTGGCCCGACGCAATCCTGACGGCAGCACCGAGAAAGTGGCTGAGGGGTTTGTCTATACCAACGGGGTCGCCTTGTCCCCGGAAGAAGACTTTCTGTTGATCGCCGAAACCGGTCGCGCGCGCGTCCACAAGCTGTGGCTAAAGGGTCCAAAATCCGGCCAGCGCGAGGTTCTGTTGGATAACCTGCCGGGCTATCCGGACAATATCGAGGCGCAGGGCGACGGGACTTACTGGATGGCGTTCGCCAGTCCGCGCGTGCCAACCGAGGCGCTTATGCCTTATCCATTTCTGCGCAAGGTGATCTGGCGACTTGGGCCAATGGTAAGGCCGGCACCGATTCACAGGGGAATGCTGATTCAGTTCGACGGTGAAGGAAACATCCTTCAGAACCTGCAAGATCCGGGCGGGCGGCTGGGTATCACGACCGGTGGCCGGGTCGTGGGGGAAGATTTTTATGTCATGACGCTGGATTCGCCGTGGTTTGGTCGGATGTCTGCATCAGACCTGCCCCCACGTTGATCTGGAACTTTACGGTCCTTCGGGGCATTGTTGTGCAAACCTGTTTTGAGAGGCCCGCATGTCACGCGTATCCGTCGAATACAAAGATCATATCGCCCACGTCACGCTGACACGCGGCGACAAGATGAACGCGTTGGATGATGCGATGATCAAAGCCATCCTGAACGCGGGTCAGGAAGTGGCCGCCTCGGACGCGAGGGCGGTAGTCCTGTCGGGTGAAGGCAAAAGCTTTTGCTCGGGGTTGGACATGGCAAGTTTTGCCAAGATGGCGCATATGGATCCGTCGGAATGGTTGATGACACGCAGCCATGAAGACGCGAATGAGATGCAGGAACTCGCTTTGATCTGGCGGCGTTTGCCCATGCCGGTGATCTGTGCGGTCCAGGGCGTGGCCTATGGTGGTGGTTTGCAGATCGCGCTGGGCGCAGATATCCGGATTGCCCATCCCGACACCAAATTGGCGGTGATGGAGATGAAATGGGGCATTATTCCCGACATGGGGGGGATGGTGTTGCTGCCCAAACTGGTGCGCACGGATGTGCTGCGCCTGCTGACCTATACTGCGCGACCCATCGGCGCGGCGCAGGCGGAGGAATGGGGACTGGTAACCAAGCTTTCAGATGACCCGCTGACCGAAGCGATTGCGCTGGCTGAAAACATAGCCGGGCAAAGCCCCTCAGCCGTGCGCGCGGCAAAGCGCCTGATCGACTTGGCCGAAACTCAACCACGTGCCGAGGTGCTTTTGGCCGAATCCTCAGAACAGGTGGAGTTGATCGGCAAGCCCGAGCAGATGGAGGTCATCGCAGCCCAGATGCAAGGCCGCAAGCCGGTCTTCAAGTGATCACCGCATGAAGGTGCGTCGCGCATCGCGGGCCATGTTATAGCGCATTTCCAGATCAGCGATGCGCGCCATCGCCCGCTTGCGGGCCTTCGGATCGGTCAGCTTGGCATAGTCGTTACGGGCGGTGTCGAGGTCTTTCTTGATCGCAAATTCCTCGGGCAGAACACCCGCCTGTGCCATAATCCTGTGACCAGCTGCGATGGCTGGATCGCACAGCGCCTCGGACGAACGATCAGGCAGAGGTTTGCCTTCCCCCTCAAGGCCCTTCAATTGCCCTTCGGCTTGCGCCTTCCTGATCTGGCGTTCAATGAGTTTTCCAAACGATCCAAACATAGGCCGATTATAGGTGAGAGTAAGGCTAAGCGCTAGCGGATGCGGTTCGACACCAGATAGGCGAGCCCCCCGGCCAGCAAGCCCCAAACCGCTGCCCCCAGACCAAAGACCGAGATACCCGAGGCCGTGATCGCAAAGGTCAGAATAGCGGCCTCGCGCTCGGCCGGAACCTCCAGTGCGGCGGCGGTGGCATTGGCCAGCACTCCGATCAGTGCAATTCCGGTCAGGGTGCCCATCAGCAGCGGATCAGCGTGTAAAGCAAAGCCGGTTATGGCCACGGCGAAAATGCCGAAGATGCAATAGAACACGCCCGCCATCACCGCGGACCAGTAGCGCTGGGCAGGGTCGGGGTGGCTGTCCTCGTTCGAACACATTGCAGCGGTGATCGCTGCCAGACATGTGGCCGGAGCGCCAAACGGGGCCGACAGGATGCTGGACGCGCCAACGGACGAAAACAACCGACCCGATGCGGGGTCATAGCCAAAGCTGCGCATCACCGCGATACCGGGGATGTTCTGGGTGGCCATGGTGACGATGAACAGCGGGATGCCGATTCCGATGACCGAGGCCAATGAGACTGTGGGCATCGTCCAGACCGGGGCCGACATCCACTGCGCCGGGGCCACCGATGCCTCACCCGCGTTCAGGATGACCACGATGGCGGCGGCCACGACGGCTGCGGGCACGGCAAACAGGCGGTTGATCCGACCGGCGATGAACCATGTCAGGATCACGGGTAGGGCCTGCCACGGCAACTCGACAGCGGCTTTGAAAGGGACGATGCACAATGGCAGCAATACGCCGCCCAGCATCGCCTGCGCCAGTGTTGTGGGGATCGCGGCGGCGAGCCGGCCCAAGGGCCTCCAAAGCCCTGCCAGCACCGTCAATGCACCTGCACACAGAAAGGCCCCCGTGGCCTCGGCAAACCCGGCGGCAGGCATGGCGGATACGGCCAGCAGCGCAGCGCCCGGCGTGGACCAGGCTACGCTGATCGGCTGCCGGTACCACAGGCTTAACCCGATTGCCGTCAGCCCCATCGCAATCGCCGCCATCATCAAACCGGACGCGGATTGCGCCGCCGATGCCCCCATCGCGGCCAGCCCTTGCAGCACGATTGGGAAGGAACTGAAAAAGCCGACAATCGCGACGACCAACCCGGTCGAGACGGTCTGGAACGGAGGGGCTGCGCGTGTCATCTGGGCCTCGGGCGTTGTCCTGTGCCAGAGCTAACAAGCCTTTGAACCACACGACAAGCCCTTTGATGGCAAAAGAAAACCCCGCCACAGGGGCGGGGTCTGCTTTAGCGTATATGCCTGAAGATCAGGCGATCTCGGCCAGACGGGCGAGGGCTTCGTTCAGCTTGGCCTCTTCTTCCTCGCGGGCGGCGAGGTTGGCCTTGGCTTCCTCAACCACCTCTTCCGGGGCCGAGGCCACGAATTTGGGGTTGTTCAGACGCCCGCGCAGACCGCCCAACTCCTTGGCCAGTTTACCCTTGGCTTTTTCAAGTCGTTCCTTTTCGGCGCTGATGTCGATGATATCGGCCAGCGGCAGGCCGAAGCTTGCACCGGGGGCGGCGATTGAGATCGTGCCCTTTGGCAACTCATCGGCCTTGGTCAGGCTGTCGATGCGCGCCAATCGTTTGATCAGCGCCTCGTTGCGGTCCCAGGCGGCTTGGCCGTGATCGTCGATCTCTGTCACCAGCATCGGCACGTAAAGCCCCGCCGGAACCCGCATCTGCGCGCGAGCCGAGCGGGTGTTTTCGATCACCGAGATCACCCAGTTCATCTCACGATCCGCATCGGCATCGACCAGTTCGGTGCCATAGGTCGGCCAGTCGGCGTGGACGACCATTTTCGCGCGGTCGCCGGTCAGGCCCCACAGTTCCTCGGTGATGAACGGCATGATCGGGTGCAGCAGGACCATGCACTGATCCAGAACCCAGCGCATGGTGGCGCGGGTCTCGGCCTGCGCCTCGGCGTCATCGCCCTGCAACAGCGGCTTCGACAGTTCTACGTACCAGTCGCAGACCTTGCCCCAGACAAAGGCATAAAGCCCGTTGGCCGCGTCGTTGAAGCGATAGCTTTCCAGCGCCGCGTCAACCTCTTCCCGCACACGGGCGGTTTCGCCGATGATCCAGCGGTTCACGGCGGCCTTGGGTTTCAGGTCGGCCACGTCCAGTTGCGGGACGGCGTCGGTGAAAACCTCGTTCATTTCGGCAAAGCGGACGGCGTTCCACAGCTTGGTGCCGAAGTTGCGATAGCCTGTGATGCGGTCACGGGACAGTTTCAGTACGCCGCCAATCGCCGCCATCGAGGCGTTGGTGAACCGCAGCGCGTCAGCGCCGAATTCGTCCACGATCTCTAGCGGGTCGATGACGTTGCCCGTGGTCTTGGACATCTTCTTGCCCTTCTCGTCGCGGACGAGCGAGTGCAGGTAGACGGTGTGAAACGGGATTTCGTTTACCACGGCCAGTTGCATCATCATCATCCGGGCAACCCAGAAGAACAGAATATCCGCGCCGGTGATCAGCACGTCGGTGGGGAAATAGCGTTCCAGTTCTTCGGTCTGCTCGGGCCAGCCCAGCGTGCCGATGGGCCAGAGGCCGGAGGAGAACCACGTGTCGAGGACGTCGGGGTCGCGCCACACCGGATAGAGTAGTGGTCCACGACCTTCTGCACGGTCCGCGAGACCTTTCACAAAGAGAGTTAGTGCATGGTCGTAGTTTTCTGCTTCCACGATCTGCGCGCTATCAAGAGGGGAGGGAAGTGATCCCAATTGAGCAGAAAACTTCTGTGAAACAGCCGCAAAATCTTCGGCGCATTCCCATTTAGGAGATGCAACGAATAATTCATTCCGTAGTTCCGTGTTCCCGATATCTACGGTGGTCAAATCCCAAAGTTCTGGACCTGCTGTGTTCTGGGTTAAGTCCAAGCCATACCAAACCGGAATCTGATGCCCCCACCACAGCTGGCGCGAGATGCACCAGGGCTCGATGTTTTCCAGCCAGTGGTAATAGGTCTTCTCGCCCGACTCGGGGATGATCTTGACCGTGCCGTCTTTGACCGCATCCAGCGCGGGGCCGACGACCTTTTCGGCATCTACGAACCACTGATCGGTGAACATCGGCTCGATCACCACTTTTGATCGGTCGCCGAAGGGCTGCATAATGGGTTTGCTCTCGACCAGCGGGACCAGCGCCGCCGGGTCGTCGTCCTCGCCCAGCTTGGTGCCCAGACGCGCATCATCCGCGCGGGTCATCACGGCCAGACCGTCGGCGGTGATTTCCTCAACAACCTTGGCGCGCGCTTCGAACCGGTCGAGGCCGCGCAGGTGATCGGGGATCAGGTTGATCGCGTCGATCTCGTTCTCGGTAAAGTCTTTGCCGCGCGCGTATTCCTGCGCTAAACCCGCCGCTTCGGCGTAAGGCGCGCCATCGGCCCGCATCGCGCCTTTGGTGTCCATCAGGCGGTACATCGGAATGCCGCCGCGCTTGGCGACCAAGTTGTCGTTGAAGTCATGCGCGCCAGTGATCTTCACCGCGCCCGAGCCGAAATCTGGATCGGGATACTCATCGGTGATGATCGGAATCTGACGGCGATGCTCTTTCGGGCCAACCGGGATTTCGCAGAGTTTCCCGACGATTGGCGCATAGCGTTCATCCGACGGATGAACCGCAACCGCGCCGTCGCCCAGCATGGTTTCGGGGCGGGTCGTGGCGATCGAGATATAGTCGCGCTCTTCCTCAAGCACGACGTTCCCGTCCTCGTCCTTTTCGACATAGGTATAGGTCTCGCCCCCCGCCAGCGGGTATTTGAAGTGCCACATGTGGCCGGGCGTTTCGATATTCTCGACTTCCAAATCCGAGATCGCAGTCTCAAAATGCGGGTCCCAGTTGACCAGTCGCTTGCCGCGATAGATCAGGCCCTTTTCGTACATATCGACGAAAACCTTGATGACCGCGTCGTGAAAATTCGCAGAATTTTCGTGGCCTGTGCGCGGATCACGCGGTGCGCCCGCCATGGTGAAGGCGTTGCGCGACCAGTCGCAGGAGGAGCCCAGCCGCTTCAGCTGTTCAATGATGGTGCCACCATATTCGCCTTTCCATTCCCAGACCTTGTCCAGAAACGCCTCGCGCCCCAACTCGCGGCGGCCGGGTTGGCCGGTCGCGGCCAGCATCTTTTCCACCTGCATCTGGGTGGCGATACCGGCGTGGTCCTGTCCGGGCTGCCACAGCGTGTCGAAGCCGCGCATCCGGTGCCAGCGGGTCAGGATATCCTGCAGCGTGTTGTTGAACGCATGACCCACATGCAGCGCGCCCGTCACGTTGGGCGGGGGGATCATGATGGTAAAGCTCTCGTCGCGCGAGCGGTTCGCGCCTGCCTTAAAGGCTCCGGCCTGTTCCCAGGCCTCGTAGATGCGGGCCTCGGCCTCGGCCGCGTTGAATGTCTTTTCCATCGCCATGGGGTGCGTCCTGCGTCATCAATATCGGGTCAGCGATTGCAATAGCGAATGGAGGCGGGAAGGGGAAGGGTGCGTGTGCTATCCAGCCTGTGCAAATCGGGCACGGAAGTAATCCTGCACCCTCTGATAGGCCGGTTCGTGGAAATCCAACGTCAGCAGAGAGTGATCCTTGCCCTCATATTCCTGCGTTTCAAGGTCGTCACCAAAGGCGTCTTGTAGCGCGCGCATCAGCCGTTTCGGGGCCAGTTTGTCATCCGCATAACGCATTGCAAGCCCCGGGCCTTTGGCAGCCATGCCCGCGCGGGCTTGTGCGACATCATCGGGGCTCATGTGCAGTTCATCGCCGCCAAAGATCGGCAGGGCGGGCTGACTGGAAACGCCGCCCAGAACCGCGTCTTCTGCCATCAGGGTCAGGGCAAAGCTTCCGGTCAGGCACATACCGATGACACCCACGCCTGCTGCGTTGTCGCGGGACTTTATCTCGGCCGCCAGCGATCGCATCCAGCCTGCGATGGGGCTTTGGCGACCTTTGAGGAACATGTTGAACTCGCGCCGGACGCAGAACAGGCGGGCCATGTTGCGGCCCATCGTGACCTTGCCAAAGGTGCCGAACATATGTGGCAGGTAGACGCGAAACCCCGCCCCGTTCAGACGTTTGGCCAGATCCAGCGTTTCCGGCCCGATCCCGGGCAATTCCTGCAGGATCAGGATGGGTGGGCCCTCACCGCCAGCATAAACGTCATGGGTTGCGGTCTTGCCGTTGGTCATCGTGGCGGAGAAGGCGAAAACGGTATCATGGGTCCATGTCATGGGGTCTGAGGCTATCGGAATCCTGCGGAACTTAAAGTCCAAACCCCTGTCTTTTTCTGGACATCGCCCACACGCGGGCTAGGGTCGCTTTCGGAACCGCGCAGGAGGGTCGCCCCATGGAAAAATTCGGCAAAAGCCAGCCCGTCAAACGGATCGAGGATCAAAGGTTTCTGACCGGGCAGGGGCACTACATGGATGATGTTGTACCACAAGGCGCCCTGCATGCCGTGTTTGTTCGCTCGCAGGTGGCGCATGGGGTGATCACGGCGCTTGATCTGGACGCGGCGCGCGCGGCTGATGGGGTTCGGCTGGTGATGACGCTGGAGGATCTGAAAGAGGCCGGGATTGACACCGTGATCAATGCGGCGACGGTCAAGAACCGGGACGGCTCGCCCGCAGCAGCGCCTGCGCGTCACATGCTGTCGACCGACCGCGTGCGCTTTGTTGGCGAACCGATCGCGGTGGTCATCGCTGACACCCAAGCTCAGGCCCGCGATGCTGCCGAACTGGTCTTGGTCGAGATTGACGAACGCCCCGCCAAGCTGGACGTGGATGCGGGCGGAGAGACCTTGCACCCCGAAGCGCCGGACAATCGCGCCTTTGACTGGGGTCTGGGCGACGAGGCTGCGACCGAGGCCGCGTTTCAGGCTGCGGCGCATACTGTATCGCTCAACGTGGTGGATAATCGGGTCATCATTGCCTCGATCGAGCCGCGCGGCTGTCAGGCCAACTGGGTCGATGGTCGCCTGCATTTTGCCTATGGCGGGCAGGGCGTCTGGGCCATGCGGGCTCAACTGGCGCAAAAGCTGCGGGTCGAGCCTGAAGACATCCGCGTCACCACTCCGGATGTCGGTGGCGGCTTTGGTATGAAGGTGATGCCCTACCCGGAATATTTCTGCACGGCCGTTGCAGCGAAGAAGCTGGGTAAACCCGTGCACTGGATGTCGGACCGGTCCGAGGCAATGCTGTCCGACCATCATGGCCGCGACCTGACCTCTCTGGCCGAACTGGCCTTTGATGCCGACCATCGGATCACGGCCTATCGCGTTCACAGCAAAATCAATCTGGGGGCCTATAACAGCCATTTCGGGCAGGCGATTCAGACCAGCTTGTTCAGCAAGGTTTTGATGGGCGTCTACGACGTCCAGACAACCTATCTGCGGGTCGAAGGGTTTTTTACCAACACCACACAGGTCGATGCCTATCGCGGTGCGGGCCGCCCCGAGGCGATTTATGTGCTAGAGCGCGTCATGGACCGTGCCGCGCGCGAGTTGGGCATCGACCCATGGGAGTTGCGCCGCAAGAATTTCGTCCGCCCCGAGGCGTTTCCCTACACCTCGGCCACCGGCGAGACCTATGATGTGGGCGACTTCAACATGATCCTGTCCCGCGCGGGCGAACAGACTGCGGGGTTTGCTTCCCGCAAGGCCGCCGATGCCGAACGCGGCCTGATCCGGGGGCAGGGCCTGTGTTACTATATCGAAAGTATTTTGGGCGATCCTTCCGAAAACGCGAAAGTGGAGTTCTGCGAGGATGGCACCGTGAACCTATATGTCGGCACCCAATCGAACGGGCAGGGGCATGAGACGGTTTATGCCCATTTCCTGTCCGATCAGACCGGAATTCCGGTGGACCGGATCAATGTTGTGCAGGGCGACAGCGATCAACTTCCTCATGGTGGCGGTACTGGTGGGTCTCGGTCCGTTACGGTGCAAAGCACAGCCACACTGGCGACAATCGACGTCATGATCGCCGCATTCACGCCCTATCTGGCCGATAAGATGGGGGTGGAGGAAAACGATGTGAGCTTCGATCACGAAACCTTCCGCGCGCCGGGGTCGAACCTGACGCCCACCCTGACCGAGGCGGCGGATATGGCGCGCGCCGATGGCCGCACTGATCTGCTGCAACATCACGCCCGCGCCAACCTGGACTCGCGCAGCTATCCCAATGGCGCACATGTTGCCGAAATCGTTATTGATTCTTACACCGGAGAAACCTGGGTTGATCGCTATACAGTGGTCGATGATTTTGGTAACCTTATCAACCCGATGCTGGCCGAAGGGCAGGTGCATGGTGGCGTCGTCCAAGGAATTGGACAGGCGCTGACCGAACGTGTTGTGCATGATGCGCAGGGGCAACTGCTCACGGCTTCGTTGATGGACTATGCCTTGCCGCGCGCCGCCGAGATACCCATGATTAAGTTTACCTCGGCGCCGGTTCCGTCAACTTCAAACCCGATGGGGATGAAGGGATGCGGTGAGGCTGGCACCGTGGGCGCGCTGGCTGCAGTGGCAAATGCGGTTCAGGATGCGCTCTGGGATCACGGGGTGCGACAGGCGGATATGCCTTTCACACCTCAAAGAGTATGGGAGTTGCTGACGCATGGGTCTGTCGCGGCTGAGTAGAAAGGTACTGGGATGGCTCGGACGGCCTCTGCGGTCCGAACACTCGGCCGAGTCGCGCCACCGTGAACCGATCAGCCATGTGATTATCCTCGACGGGACCATGTCGACGCTGGAACCGGGGTATGAGACCCACGCGGGCCAGACCCTGCGCCTGTGCTGCGAGATGGGCAGCAAGGTTTCTGTCTTTTACGAAGCCGGGGTGCAGTGGGACAGCTGGAAATCCTCGCTAGACGTGATGATGGGGCGGGGGATTAACCGCCAGATCAGGCGCGCTTATGGCTATCTGGCCTCGCGCTATAAACCCGGCGACCGGATTTACTTCATCGGCTACTCGCGCGGGGCCTACGGCGTACGCAGCCTTGCCGGGGTGATCGATTTGATCGGGTTGCTCAAGGCCGAGCATGCGACCGAGCGGAACATCAAACAGGCCTATCGTCATTATGAGTGCAACGCCAACGGCAAGGCGGCGGCTGAATTCCGGCAAGCCTTCTGCCACGAGGATGTGGCGATCGAAATGGTCGGCGTCTGGGACACGGTCAAAGCGCTGGGCCTGCGTCTTCCGCTGCTGTGGCGCTGGGCCGAGGAACGTCACGCCTTCCACAACCACCAGCTTGGCCCGGCCACGCGCCACGGCTATCACGCCATGGCACTGGACGAGACCCGCGAGGTTTTCGAACCGGTTTTGTGGAAATGTACCCCCGAGTTCAAAGGTCATGTGGAACAAGTCTGGTTCCGCGGCACCCATGGCGATGTCGGAGGCCAGTTGAACGGGTTCGAAGAGGCCCGCCCGCTCAGCAACATCTCTCTGATCTGGATGCTGGACAAGGCCGAGATGCACGGCCTGCCCCTGCCTGACGGATGGCGCGACCGCTTCCCGACCGACACATCCGCGCGCTCGGTCGGCACATGGCGCGGCTGGGGCAAGATTTTCCTGCTGCGCAAGCACCGGAAGGTGGGGCGTGACCGGTCCGAGAGGCTGCATGTCTCAGTCTCACCTGATGATCTGCCGGGCTGGGTACCGATGCCGGACCTGCCGTCGCATCCGGCGCAGTGAAAGTTTGAAGTTGGGCCAGTGCCTCCAAGATTACCGGAACCTCAATGTCGGGGTTTGTCCCAATCTTACTTCGCCTTGCTCGTAAGCTACTGTACTGATATCCTCACTATGCGCTTAGCACATAAGCTGGGCAGTGGAGAATTCATGTTTACGATTGCGGGAAACCGCTGAGTCCTGAATGCAGGACGACCAAGCCAAATAGTGCCTGCACGAAAGTGTTAGGCTTTCATTTTCGCATGGCTCATGAACGCTCAAACTAACATCACCGATGCATGAGCTTTGCGTCCGTCACATCATGCGTATTTGCTTGATTGACGGCACGAAGAAAGACGGAAAATCAATGAAAATTCGACTAACAAAGCAAAATGATATCGCTGCCTTGCAGGAGGTGCTTAACGGCACAGAGCTTTTCCCCAGTGAAATGCTCCCTGACATGGTGGATGGATTTCTATCCGACGGTCAAAGCCTCGAGATTTGGCTGACATGTGAAACAAACAGTAAGGCTGTTGGGTTTTGCTATGCTGTCCCCGAGGAACTTGCCGAAGGTGCATGGAACATGCTTGCCATCGCAATTCTGCCAACCGAGCAGGGTAAAGGTTTTGGCGGCGCCATCGTTAACCATCTAGAAGTCGAACTCAAGAAGCGTGGACAACGCATTTTGATAGCCGACACTTCGGGTTCAGACGAGTTCGCAAAGACACGCGCGTTCTATCGCAAAAACGGCTACAGCGAGGAAGCTCGTATCAGGGATTTCTGGGCGGCGGGGGATGACAAAGTCGTTTTCTGGAAGTCGCTGATCTAATCCCCAGGTGTCGTTTTTGACCTGTCCTCGGACAGGTCAGTTTCACGTGTTTGCCCAACTTGGTAACGGCAGTTACGTCATGCACGTTCGACGCCTTGACTTGAAACACCCTCGCGGCTTTCTGCGAGGGTGTCTTCCCCGAAAGGGTCCGTGATTTTGCAAAACTGCCTATAAGAGGGTCTGAGAAACGGCTAAAACCTTTCCACATCCCACAATATAGATTTGGGTTCTGGCGTTCCCAATCACCGCCGCCGGTCGCGACGCGAGCTCATGGGTTGGAAGGCCACGCCCACATGCGCCTCGCAATAGGGTTTGCCCGCCTCAACCGGCAGGCCGCAGAACCAGAAATCCTCGGTTGCGGGGTCGCCGACGGGCCATTTGCAGGTTTTCTCGGTCAGTTCCATCAGCGTCAGCTTTTTGGCCTTTTTCTCGACCTCGTTGACCTTGGCCAGTGCCTCGGGGCTGATTTCGTTGGCCGAGGGCTGTGGCGGCAGCGGCTGACCGGCCGGGATGATCTGGCGGCGGGCGGGCACGGCGGGCTTCGCCTCGGCGGCCGGAGCAGGTGCGGGGCGCGCGGGCTCGGTCTTGGGCGCGGGTTTCGGTTTGGCCTCGGCCTTGGGCGCAGCGGGGGCCGGTTTTTCCTTGGGTTCGGCCTTGGCCGGGGTCGCGCCAGTTGCGCGGTTCGACAGGCCCAGACGGTGCACCTTGCCGATCACCGCGTTGCGGGTCACGCCGCCCAGTTCCTTGGCGATCTGGCTGGCCGACTGGCCCTCGCCCCACATCTTTTTCAGCAGCTCTACACGCTCGTCAGTCCAGGACATCATTTGCCTTTCAAAAGCGGAAAGCGGCCCCGGATTCGGGCCGCCTTGGGAAATCGTCTCAGCCCCCTATTTTAATCACTGCCGCCCGAGTTACAAGCGGTCTTCGAATCAGGTCAGAGGCAGAGCATGCAGATTCCCGCAGAACACACCGAACGTCGCTTTGGCAGGGTCAACTGGATGGGCCTTTACACGCTGTCCAGACGTGAGACCCTGAGGTTCATGTCCGTTTGGACCCAGACTTTACTTGCCCCGTTGGTCACTGCCGGGTTGTTTCTGCTGATCTTCAATATTGCCATCGGCCCCAGTCGATCAGCAGTGATGGGGGTTCCGTTTTTAACTTTTCTGGCACCAGGGATCATGATGATGACAGTGATCCAGAACGCGTTTGCCAATACGTCCTCTTCGATGATGGTTGCTAAAGTACAGGGCAACATCGTTGACACCCTCATGCCGCCGCTGTCGCCGTTGGAAATCCTTCTGGGCTATCTGGCCGGAGCCATCGTGCGCGGGGTACTTATCGCATCGGTCGTGGCCGTCGCGCTGGCTTTGGTGTTGGGAATCGTGCCGAAATATCCCCTGATCGCGCTGGTATTTGTTGTCTTCGGTGGAGCATTGATGGGGGCTTTGGGCTTATTGGCTGGGATTTTTGCCAACAAGTTCGACCAGATGGCCGCGATTACCAACTTCATCGTGACGCCCTTGGCCTTCCTGTCAGGCACGTTTTACTCGGTTCAGGCATTGCCACCAGTGCTGAATGTCCTCAGCCATGCAAACCCGATTTTCTACCTGATCGACGGATTGCGCTTTGGAATGATCGGGGTTTCTGACAGCCCAGTATGGGTAGGGGTGGTGATCTGCGGTGTGGCTACGCTCGTGATTGGCGGTTCGGCGTGGACAATGCTGCGGACAGGCTACAGATTGAAATCGTAGAAGCGGAAAAATCTTTAAAGTGAGAAAATTTGGTTAAATGTTAACGGCTTGTGTGTTAGACGGTCGTTGCAGATAACAGGGCGCGGTCTGAAAGGCTGAACATGCAGGAATTGATTGTTGGGGGCGACTTTGAAAGCCCCGGTATTTCGGATGCCAGCAATTTCCAGATTTTCGGATCCTATGGGTCATGGACAGGCACGGAAATTGAGATTGGCCGCGAAAACCTGTTTCTGAACACAGGCGATACGACGAACTTGGTTCTGGAACTGGATGGTAACCGAAACGAAACCTCTGTCGCGGAACAAACCTTTACAGTCACTGGTGACAACAAATCCGCAACACTCAGCTTCGATATCGCAGCTCGTCAAACCGGCAGCGGTGGTCCTTTTGATGATCCTGTGTTGGTCGAAGTTCTCGATTCCGATAACAACGTCATTTTTACGCAGACCGTGACGCCCACTTCTGACGGGTCATTCACACGGGTAGAGTTCAATTTCGATTTTGGTGCCGAAGGCGACTATACTTTGCGATTTACCGAAGGGGGGGATGACAACAGCCTTGGCAGCATCCTCGATAATATTTCGCTTATGGTCTGTTTTGCTGCCGGCACGCGGATCAAAACGCCGCACGGTGATGTAAGGGTCGAAGATTTGCGGGTCGGTGATCTTGTGTCGACGTTGGAAGGTGAAGCAAAACCGATCCGGTGGATTGGCTCCAGAACCCTGGATCGGTTTGATCTTTTGGCCAATCCGAACATGCGTCCGGTTCTGATCCGCCAGGGCGCTCTGGGGCAGGGGATGCCCAATCATGATCTGAAGGTGTCACCACAGCACCGGTTGATGTTGCGATCCAAGGTGGCTCAACGGGTTTTGGGCGACGCGGAAGCACTGGTTCCTGCCAAAAAGCTAACTCACCTGCCCGATATCGACGTTCAGGCGGACTGCACTGAAGTCCAATACTTTCATTTTGTCCTGGAAGAGCATTCGATCGTCATTGCTGAACACGCCTACACCGAGTCGCTGTACACCGGAAGCGAAGCGCTAAAGATGCTGGGTCCTGACGCTTTGGAAGAGCTGGCATTCCTTTTCCCGGAACTGACCGTTACCCAACCGACACCTGCACGCCCATTGCACTCGCGCGGCAAGCTAATCGAAAAGATGTGCCTGCGGCTTGTGCAAAACCAGAAACCGGCGGTGGAGCCTGCGCGATGACCACATCGTCTCTTGTCGAAGGCGGCACCACCATAACGCTTGAGACGGACCGGACGCTGCTGACCTTGGCTGCCAAACTCGCTGAGAAACAAAGGATGTCGGCGCAGGACGCCATTGGCGAAATCGAGCAGGCCTATACACGTGCGGCCGAGGCCGAGCACGGCCCCGAGTATCTGTTCTGGGCAAAGATTGGAAAAGATGGTGCGATTTCTGTCGCTCAAGTCCTGAAAATTGTTGAGGTCTTGACTGACCAATACCGCGAAGTTGCTCTTTCAGACGCAAGAAACAATTTCCCGGATGCGCAGATTGGCCAGTTTGTTGTCAATGCAATTGACCCGGTCCACCCACCTAAGGTCGCGCATTGGCTCAGCCCGCGCGCCACGGATATCAGCGGTTTGGATCTTTCCTTGAAGTGATTGGGGGGGCGTTACGCGCCTCGCGCCAGACCAGCACCAGTCCACCGGACAGGATGATGGCAGAACCCGTCAGGCTGATATGATCCGGCACTACGTGAAACACGGTAAAATCGTAAAGCGCAGCGAACACCAGGGTGGCATAGCTGATCGGCGCCACAAACGACGCATCGGCGCGTGCCATGCCATTGACAAAGCACGCTTGCGCGCAGGCCATCAACACGCCGATTCC
Organism: Ruegeria sp. R8_1; assembly: GCF_017743815.1. NCBI lineage: Bacteria > Pseudomonadati > Pseudomonadota > Alphaproteobacteria > Rhodobacterales > Roseobacteraceae > Ruegeria > Ruegeria sp. R8_1. The sequence goes on from NZ_JAGHRL010000001.1 coordinate 222,437, forward strand.
CGCCAATGCTGCCCATTGTTCTGATGTAGGCGTTCGGAAAGCGAAACTGACTGCGACTGAGGCGATCGCTAGTCCCATTGCGTTGTTGATCAGCAGGATCTGCAATGGCACCTCGCGACCCGCAAGTTTTTTAATAAAGATTAATTCCATCCCGATTGATGCCGCAGCTGCCAGCGCCAGCAATGCCGCAGGTTGAAAGCTGTCGGGCGTGGGGCGCAGCAGAACGAGAGCCCCCGCCAGAGCGACGGCGGCGGCGAGCCAGCGCCAGGGGCCAATGCTCTCTTTTAGGAGCGGAATGGCCAGGATCATCGCAAAAACCGGGTTCAGGAACGAGATCGCCGTGGCATCCGAGATTGGTATATAAGCAACGGAAGCAAACATCAGCGTGATGCCGACCCACCCAAAGCTGGTGCGCCCGATATGTAGACCCCAATGTGGACGACTGAGGCGCGGACGCAAAACGCCAACTGTGCAGGCGATCACCAGAAATGCGAACAGAAAGCGCCCGTGGCTGATCTGCATCGGGTGCAGGGGCGGGCCAAGCTCGTCGGTTCCAAGGGCTTTGGCCAGCAGGGTTGTTCCTGCCAACAGCGCACTGGCGGCAAGGATCAGAAGGGCCGCAAGGGGCGGGTTGTGGCGCGCAGGTGTCATGGTCAAGCGGTGGGGCACTCTTGGTTAAATGACAAGTGTCAATTTCACACAACAATCGCATTTTGAGTCGTGCGCAATTTTGGGGTTCCCTGACCGGGCGCGCCCCGCTATACGACGGGCATGATCAAACACACGCATATACTGCAACTCCGACGCCGACGCATCGCTGCGTAACCGGCCCGTTTGATCTATTGCGCTGTAAATCCGCGCAAACCTCACCAAATCAGTTGACGACTAGGGCCTTCGTGTATCACTCACGGGGCTTAACATATCGAAAAGGATGATCCGATGATCCCGTCCGTTCTGCCGACCTATAACCGCGCGCCCCTGACCTTTGTGAAGGGTGAAGGTGCTTGGCTGACCGAGGCGGATGGCCGACGTTTTCTGGACCTGGGCGCCGGGATCGCGGTGAACGCGCTGGGGCACGCGCATCCGGCGCTGGTCAATGCGTTGACGGAACAGGCGCACGCGCTGTGGCATGTTTCGAACCTTTATAACATCCCGCAACAGCAGGCGCTGGCCGACAAGCTGGTGGAACATACCTTTGCCGATACGGTGTTCTTCACCAATTCCGGCACCGAATCCTGCGAGTTGGCCGTGAAGATGGCGCGCAAGCATTTCTACGACAAAGGCCAGCCCGAGCGGGTCGAGATCATCACCTTTGACGGCTCGTTCCACGGTCGGTCTTCTGCCGGGATCGCAGCGGCCGGGTCCGAGAAGATGACCAAGGGCTTTGGCCCTCTGCTGCCCGGTTTCGTACATGTCACGTTCGGCGATCTCGACGGTGTGGCCAACGCAATTACCGACCAAACCGCCGCGGTCATGATCGAGCCGGTGCAGGGCGAGGGCGGCATTCGTCCCGTGCCAGATGCAGAACTCAAAGCCCTGCGCCAGATTTGCAACGACAACGGCCTGTTGCTGATCTTTGACGAAGTGCAATGCGGCGTTGGCCGCACCGGCAAGCTGTTCGCCCATGAATGGGCAGGAGTGACGCCCGATATCATGATGGTCGCCAAGGGCATTGGCGGAGGCTTCCCCTTGGGCGCGGTTCTGGCCACCGAGGATGCCGCCAATGGCATGACGGCAGGCACACATGGGTCGACCTATGGCGGTAACCCGCTGGGCTGTGCCGTGGGGTGCGCGGTGATTGATCAGGTGGCGACCCCTGCGTTTCTCGAGGGCGTGAACCGCAAGGCGGGCCTGCTGCGGCAAAAGCTGGAAGGGCTGATCGCCGATCATCCTGATGTATTCGAAGAGGTGCGTGGCGCCGGCCTGATGTTGGGTCTGAAGTGTAAGCCCACCAATATCGACGTGGTGAACGCAGGTTATGACAACGAAGTTATCACTGTGCCTGCCGCCGACAACGTGATCCGCCTGTTGCCACCGCTGACCCTGACCGAGGACGACATCGCGCAGGCCGTGATCCGTCTGGAAAAAGCGGCCGCGCAGGTTGCTGCAAACATGGCCTCGGCCTGAGAGATACTTGAATAAAAAGTGACATGATATGAACCACTTCCTTGATATCCACAAAACCGACGCCGCCGCGCTGCGTGGCATGATTGATCAGGCCAGCGCGATGAAACAGGCGCGCCTTGGGCAGCCCAAGGCGGCGCTGGATGATGAGCAACCGCTCAAAGACCGGATGGTTGCGCTGATCTTTGAAAAACCTTCGACCCGGACACGTGTGTCCTTTGATGTGGGCGTGCGCCAGATGGGTGGGCAGACAATGGTGCTGTCCGGAAAGGATATGCAGCTGGGCCATGGCGAAACCATAGCCGACACCGCCCGCGTGTTGTCGCGCTATGTGGACATGATCATGATCCGTACATTTGACGAGACGATCCTGACCGAAATGGCCGAATATTCGGACGTGCCCGTTATCAACGGCCTGACCGATCGTACCCACCCCTGCCAGATCATGGCCGACGTTCTGACGTTTGAGGAACACCGTGGCCCCATTGCGGGTAAAAAAGTGGTCTGGACCGGCGATGGCAATAACGTCTGCGCATCGTTCCTGCACGCGGCGGGTCAATTCGGCTTCAACCTGACCTTCACTGGCCCTGCGCAGTTTGATCCCGAGGAAGAATTTATGGGATTTGCCCGTCAGAAGGGGTCGCGGATCGTTGTGGAACGTGATCCGTTCAAAGCGGTTGAAGGGGCTGACTTGGTGGTAGCTGACACTTGGGTCTCGATGCATGACAGCCAATCCGCCAAGGAGCGTCGCCACAATCTTCTGCGCCCCTATCAAGTCAATCCCGAACTGATGGCCCATGCCAAGCCGGATGCGCTTTTCATGCACTGCCTGCCGGCCCACCGTGAGGAAGAAGCCACGTCCGAGGTCATGGACGGCCCGAATTCGGTGATTTTCGACGAGGCCGAGAATCGCCTGCACGCGCAAAAGGCAGTCATGCGCTGGTGTCTGGGCGTTTAGCGCCGGGCAACATCCCAGACACGTAACTTGGCGAGCGTTCTAGCGCTCGCCAGAAAGATCAAAACGCATAGTATGATCTTGCTCATGATTTCCATCGTGCCTTCGATCAGCAGCGCGTGGATGATGCTGCCTGCGATTGTTACTGATGCCAGCGTGGTGTGCGTCAATCGCCAGACCCGAAATCGAAGGGCTGTGCGCTGACGCAATATCCCCAACGCAGCGGCCGCGAATGCCGTCCACATCGCGATCACGCCCCAAGCCGAGAATGGCGTGGGCGACGTGAAGGTGAGGGCATCAACGACGTCCGGCGGGCTGGTGATCCATAACCCTCCGACGTGGATCACAATCGCGCCCACCAATGCCATCCCAACCCAGCGATGCAGATGGCGGCTGAACACAGGCGTAAGACCGGGCAAGTCCTTTGCGGCCAATAGCGGCTGCAACAACAAAAGGCTCAGGCAGGCGACACCTGCAAAACCCGCCGCGATATAGACCGGATCCCGCCACGCGAGGTATGGGCTGAACCCAGCGGCAATGACCGGGATCAATACGACGGCGATCAGAACCGCCCAAATCGCCGTGATCTGACGCATGTATCAGGCAGGTTGAAGTACGAAATGTGCTGCAAGTGTTTTGTCCCTCGCACTGGACATCACCGGGCGCAGGAACACCGTTTTGAATTCACCGCTGTCATAGGCAAGATGGCCATGCGGTTGGCCAAATGCAGGCACAATCTGCGGCATCTCCAGCCGAAACTCTCCGTTGGCATCTGTCAACGTGGCCCCATGGCTTTGAGGGTCACGTTCATGGCCTTCGGTTGTGTGGGCCCAGATCTGGATGCGCTGACCGGGCAGGGGCGCGCCATCGCCGGCGCGGCGTACAGTTCCGGTCATCCAGAACCCGCCTCCTCCGATCCGTTCAACGATTGGCGCGCCCGCGCGATAGTTGTTGGACCCGCCCCGCATGGATGGTGTTGCCGCCAAGCCCTTTGCCCGAGCAGGCACAAACAGACCCGAGGCCAACACGGCCCCTCCGCCCGCGATCAGAAAGCGACGGTTGAGTGATGAACGGGTCATGGAAACCTCCTGCAGCCTGCAACCGTATAATAGATAGCACGCTTGCCATCCATTCCGAGGGGTGTTTGCGAATTGTGAATTCCTTTGACGGATGGCCAGTCGGCTGCAATCCTGACCTACAGGACGTTGTTGCCCATGAGGCCCGCCACATGACCCAAACAGATCGCATCACCCCCGACGAAATTGCCGCCTTTCAGCGCGACGGGGCAGTTGTTCTAAGATCCAAGTTCTCGACCAATTGGCTTGATCTTTTGCGCGCCGGGATCGATGCCGATCTGGCAAGCCCGACTGATAATTTTACTAGGCATACCAAAGACCTGCGCGCACCTGCGTATTTCGAGGATTACTGGGCTTGGAACAAAATTCCTCAGTTCCGGGATTTCGTCCATAACTCGCCCTGTGCGTCGCTTGCTGCACAGCTTTTGGACGCCGAAGCGATCAATCTGGTCATGGACAACTGGTTCCTGCGAGAGGCGGGATCCACCTCGCGCCCACCGTTTCATCAGGATTTGTCCTATTTCGATTTCGAAGGGACAATGTGCGTTTTGTGGCTGCCGCTTGAACCTGTCACCAAGGAAAACGGTATTGCCTTCGTCAAAGGCTCGCATTTATGGGACAAACTGTTCATGCGCGTTCGTTTTGCTGACGGCCACCCAAGTTATGAACCGACCGAAGTTGCCGGGCGTACATATCATCCACCGCCCGACGTAAACGCGGACCCAGATGCTTTTGAACTGTTGCAATGGGATATGGCGCTTGGGGATTGTATCTTTTTTGACATGCGAACTCTGCATGGCGGGTTGTCCTCGGTCACACCAACCCAGACGGTTCGGCGGTTTACTCTGCGCATGACGGCACCGGACGGGGTGATCCGGTATCGTGGGGACTGGGCCAAGGGCGAACGCGCACAGTTCGAGGCCGCAGGATATCGCGAGGGTGATCGCATCGCGGGGCCGTTTTTTCCGCAGTTATGGCCTCGTCAAGTTAGCTGATCTCATCAACTGGGGTGGGGGCAGCGCACTGGCAATGTGCGCATATGATGATATCATTGCCGGTTAACGCGACATACATTGCAAAAATGCACGAAACTCAGATCGCAGGAGCATAGCAATGAGTTGGAACCCGACCCACAGCCCCGAATGCCTGTCCGAAAACACCTCTCTTGAGACGTTGATCATTCCTCGCGCGCGTGATCTGGGCGGGTTCGAGGTGCGCCGGGCTTTGCCCTCAGTCAAGCGGCAGCTTGTGGGGCCATTCATATTCTTCGATCAGATGGGCCCGGCTGAATTCATAACCGATGGCGGCATCGATGTACGTCCGCACCCTCATATCGGTTTGGGCACCGTGACCTATCTGTATCAGGGCGAATTTGAACATCGCGACAGTCTGGGCACCCATCAGATGATCTATCCCGGTGAGGTCAACTGGATGGTGGCTGGGCGCGGCGTGACCCATTCCGAGCGGACAAGCGACCAGACTCGCGGTACACGTCACAGCCTGTTCGGCATCCAGACCTGGATCGCCTTGCCTGAACAACACGAGGATATGGCCCCGGATTTTGAACATCACAAGCAAGGCGCGCTGCCCCATATCCAGGATCACGGCGTGTCCGCCCGCTTGATTCTGGGTTCGGCCTATGGCGAGACCAGCCCTGTGACGATGCTGTCCGAAACGTTTTATCTGGATGTGCAGCTTGATCCTGGCGCGTCCTTTCCCTTGCCAGATGATCATGAGGACCGAGGGGTCTATGTCACCCAAGGCGCGGTCGAGATTGCAGGCGATACATTTGATGCGGGCCGCATGATGGTGTTCCGCCCCGGCGACCGGTTGTCTGTGAAGGCCGGGCCGACAGGCGCGCGCCTGATGCTGTTGGGGGGCGCAACGCTGAACGAGGATCGTTACATCTGGTGGAACTTCGTGTCGTCCTCGAAAGAAAAGATCGAGGTCGCGACACGGGAATGGAAAACGGCAGATTGGGCGAACGGGGCGTTCCACCTGCCGCCCGGCGATGATCAAGAGTACATTCCGATCTCGGCCGAGCTGGAACGCACCCGCCCAAGACTTGCGCGCTGACGAGGCGTCAGGGGGCCTTGTCCACGACTTCGATCCCGGCGATCTTTACCAAAAGGGGAGGGTCGCCATGAAAATCGTGATCGCTGGCGCGGGCAGTATCGGGTGTTATTGCGGGGCTTTGCTGTCTCAGGGCGGCCACGATGTCACACTGCTTGGACGTGCGCGCATCTTTGCTCCGATCAAGGACCGAGGTCTGACGGTCACCGATTTCTCGGGTCTGCAGCAACATGTCTCGGACCTGACCCTCTCCGAGGTTCCGGCCTGTCTTGCAGATGCCGAAGCCGTCATCGTGACTGTTAAAACCCCGGCGACGACCGAGATGGCTGAATTGATCGCGCGATACGCACCGTCGTCAGCGCCAATATTGTCATGGCAGAATGGGATGGAAAACACCCGGACTTTGCGCGCGGCCCTACCGGGGCGGGATGTGCGGGCCGGGATGGTTCCGTTTAATGTGGTCCCGACCGACCCCGGCAGTTTCCACCGGGCGACTTCGGGAGAGATTGTGATCGAGAGTGGTGCCGGCGCGCTGGGGCAAAAGCTGAGCAGTCCAAACCTGCCAGTTGTTGAAAGCGATCAGATCGAGGCGGTGCAATGGGGCAAGTTGCTGATCAACCTCAATAATGCGTTGAATGCCTTGTCGGGACTGACGTTAAAGGACCAGCTTTTGGATCGGGAATGGCGCAAGCTGATGGCCGATCAGATGGCCGAAGCGCACGCGGTGCTGAAATCAGCAGGTCTTTCCGTGGCCTCGACCACACCGCTTCCGGCTTGGATGACGCCTTACATCCTGCGCCTGCCGACCCCGCTGTTTAGTCGAATAGCCGCACGGATGTTGACGATTGATCCTTCGGCGCGCACATCCATGGCCTATGATCTGATGGACGGTAGGCCAACCGAGATTGACAGCCTGCAAGGTGAGATCATTCGCCTCGCAGCTGTCCAGGGCCGGGCTGCGCCGATTTGCCAGAAGGTTCGCGACCTTATCAAAGGTCGCCCCACCACGTCGATGACCCCACGGCAAATCAGGGGTTGAGCATTGTTTTATTGAAAGGCTGTCAGCATCCAGAAGATCACGGCTGACATAGCAGCAGCAGCCGGAACCGTAACAACCCATGCCGCGATAATGGTCATGAAATGCGAACGCCGCACCAGTTTGCGCCGCTTATGCTCTTCCCGCGCCAAACGACGCTGGGGCGGTCGCTGCTGGTTCGACATTTTCCAGCGGCGATCTGAATGCCATTCACGATAAAAACCAACTCCGAACACGGCGCCAACAGCGATGTGTGTCGAACTGACGGGCAGACCCAACCAGCTTGCCACGATCACTGTAATCGCTGCCGACAGAGCCACGCAAAACGCGCGCATCGGGTTCAGTTTGGTGATCTGGCTGCCAACCATGCGGATCAGTTTGGGCCCGAACAGGAACAGGCCGAAAGATATCCCGAAGGCCCCGATCACCATGACCCATGTCGGAATCGCAACTTTCGAAGCAAAGTCACCGAACTCGGCCGCGTGCACGATTGCGGCCAAGGGGCCGACTGCGTTGGCGACATCGTTGGCGCCGTGGGCGAAGCTCAGGAATGTAGCCGAGATGACCAGCGGCAAACCGAACAACGACTTCAGTGATTTGGTCCGGTTTTCCAGCCCTTCGGATTTCCGGCGCACCCATGGAATAGTTGCCGACCACGCCAAAATTCCCGACAGCAGCCCAACCAGCAGTGCGATTTCCAGATCGACTTTCACGATCCGCTTCAGCCCTTTAACGGCCAAATATGTCGCGAACGCTCCGGCCATTACGCCGACCAGAATGGGAACCCATCGCTGTGCAGCAGCGATCTTGTCTTCCTGATATTGAATTTTGGCCTTGATCAAGGCAAGGAAACCCGCAGCAATCACCCCGCCCAATACCGGAGAGATGACCCAGCTTGCCGCAATGGCGCTCATGGTTGCCCAGTTGACGGCGCTTAGACCGGCGGCAGCAATACCTGCGCCCATAACCCCACCCACGACCGAATGTGTGGTCGAAACCGGAGCGCCAACCCAAGTGGCAAGGTTCACCCACATCGCCGAAGATATCAGCGCAGCCATCATAGCCCAGATAAACACGTTGCTTGTCTGAACCGAGGCCGGGTCGATGATGCCTTTCGAAATCGTGGAAACCACGTCCCCTCCGGCAAGCAATGCCCCCGCGCTTTCGGCAATTGCTGCTATAACAATGGCGCCACCCATGGACAGCGCTTTGGCGCCGACGGCTGGGCCCATGTTGTTGGCCACGTCATTGGCGCCGATGTTGATTGCCATATAAGCGCCGAACGCGGCTGCTGCGATGACGATCAAACCACCATCTGCCTGGCCAAACAGAACTGCCGCCGACAAACCGGCAAGGGCAATAAAGGCCAGCGCAATCCCCGGTGCCAGCATGGGGCGTGCCACGTGGACATTCGCGGTTTCAACGCGTGAGATACGATTCAGATCGCTGTCCAGCGTCTGCCATCGGGTTTTTGAGCTTTGGTCTGACATAGTGTTTCATACCGAAAATCGGATCGACGCATGCCGCTATCCGGTTTCCGGTTCAAGGACAACACCGTTGTCATTAATTTGTCGCTTAATTGTTACAATTGCCTCAGCAAGTCACGCAGCTCGGGCTCGTGCACCCTTTCGGCCGCAGTCGTGGGCGATACCCACTCGCGTGTGCGCTGATCTTTTTCTGGGAAGTCTTCGGCCAGGTCCTGAACTTCGATGCGGAAAATCGTCGTCAGAACGGGTTGTGCCGAGCCATCCTTGAGGATTTTCTCATATGCAAATTGCCCGACGGGTTTTTCCTGAACGGTTCGAGCCCTTACCCCGGCTTCTTCCCAGGCTTCCTGCCGCGCGGTCTGCGCGCCATTGAGCCCGTCAATCGGCCAACCTTTTGGTATGATCCAACGTCCGGTATCGCGGCTAGTAATCAGCAGAACCTGCACGCCTTCGTTTGTATCCCGAGTGCACAACGCGGCAAATTGCACCCTGCGCGGGCGCAGGATCAGAGGTCTTGCGACCTCTTCCCAAATATTGTGCAGCCATTTTGTCATGCTCTTACGCCCTGTGGTCAGGGCGCCTCCTCAGAGCAGCACATAACAACGAAATGGTATATGTTCAATGAACGGGTGAGGTTTGATACGTGTTGGCGGTCATTGTGACTGGAAAATGATCACACTGTCACCAGCGGATCAACGTCGGCGTTTTGCGCGCAGTGTCGGATCAGCTTGGGTTGGATCCTCTGGCCACGGGTGTTTGGGATATTGGGCGCGCATATCCTTGCGAACGTCTTCGTACGAGCCGGCCCAGAACCCTGGTAAGTCCCGTGTGATCTGGATTGGACGCTGGGCCGGGGACAGCAGCGTGATCTTGAGGGGCTCGCCGCCCACGATCGGATGGCGGGTTACTCCGAACAGCTCTTGCAACCTGACCGAGATTTCGGGGGCCGCACCGCCGTAGTCAATCGGCACTTTCCGACCCAAAGGTGTTTCGAATGATCCGGGCGCGCGCCGGTCCAGTTCCTGTGTCTGGTTCCAATCCAACCGGGCGCGCAATGCAGGTAGCAGGTCGAACTTTTTCCAGTCGTCAGCCGATCGCACGCCCGAGAGCATCGGCAGCAACCAGTCTTCTAACGACGCAGCCAGCCCGTCAGGCGAGAAATCGGGCAGGTCAACGCCCTCGGCCCTGACCAATTCGACCCGCGCGGCCAGACGCGCCGATGCGCCGTTCAACCGCAGACCCAGATCGCGAACTCCATCCAGCATTGCCTTAGCCATGATGTCTTCGGGCACGTCTTTCCAAATGCGGTCGTCCAGAGTTATGGCACCCAACCGCTCTTGCCGACGCGCAACAACGCGGCGGTCCCGTTTGGACCAGACGCAGCTATCAACCCAGTCGATCTGATCCGCGAACAGATCGCGAATTTCGCGCTCGGATATTTGCGCGGCCATGCGCACGCGCGCCTCACGTGGGTTGCCGTCGGTGTCTGTGACAACCAGATAAGGGCTCGCTGCCAAAGTGTCGGCACTGTCCAACACCACACCTTTTCCGCCAGACAAAACATATCGCGGATCGTCACCCTTGCGACGCTGGCCGATACGGTCGGGGTAGGCCAGCGCAGCCATGGCGGCGGGGCTCAGATCAGATGGCTTTCCCTTTCGGCGCAGCCGCTTGGCTTCGGCCTTTATGCGGTCAATCGCCCCCGAATTCACGTGCCAGATGCGATTGCGTTGAAAGGCGCGCAGATCGCGCAGCGCTTCAAGCCGCAGCAACATATCGGTCGGTGCGCCGCGCAGCGGGTCTCGTTCGGCCATCAGCGCGGCCAGAGAGGATGCGTCCGGCCCGGCACGCTCTAGCATGTGTCCTAGCCGGGGATGCAGGGGCAGGGCCGATAGGGCGCGTCCGTGATCGGTGATCCGCCCCTTGCCGTCCAAAGCGCCTAACATGCTCAACAGGCTGCGGGCTTCGGCCATGGTGCCTTCGGGCGGAGGGGTCAGAAAGGCGAGGTCGTTTGATTCAGCCCCCCAAAGCGCAAGCTCCAGCGCCAGACCGGTTAGGTCGGCGGCTTCGATCTCGGCTGGGGGATAAGCGGCAAGCGCCCCCTCTTCCCCTTTGGACCAAAGGCGATAACAGACCCCTTCTGCCACGCGCCCCGCGCGGCCTGCGCGCTGGGTGGCCTCGGCACGTGTGACACGTTCTGTCACCAGCCTGGACATCCCCGAGCCCGGATCAAACCGCGCGCGTCGCGCCTGCCCCATATCGACCACAACACGAATATCTGGAATGGTCAGAGAGGTTTCGGCAATCGACGTGGCAAGAACGATCTTACGCCCGTCCTCAATCGGAGCTATGGCCTTGCGTTGCGCTGCAAAGGGCATTGCGCCGAACAGGGGGCGCAGCGTGCATCCGTTTGGCAAGCGTCCGGCCAAAGCGGTCTCGGCACGGCGAATTTCACCTTCGCCTGGCAGGAACACAAGCATCCCACCGGTCGTTTCACGCTCGGCCTGAACCACCAGATCGACCAACGCGTCCACCCGCCGTGCTTGCGGACCAAGCGGGCGATCCAGCCAGCGTGTCTCGACCGGAAAACTGCGGCCCGCAGACGTCACGAGCGGAGCGCCCATCAACTGTCCGACCGGTTCAGCGTCCAATGTCGCGGACATTGCCAGCAGGATCAGATCGTCGCGCAGCGCGCCCATCACTTCGAGGCAAAGCGCCAGCCCTAGATCGGCATTCAAGGACCGTTCGTGGAATTCATCGAAGATCACCGCACTGACGCCGGGCAGGTCGGGTTCGGATTGCAGCATCCGGGTCAGAATGCCTTCGGTCACAACCTCGATCCGGGTGGATTTGGACACTTTTGCCTCGCCACGCACCCGGTAGCCGACAGTCTCCCCCACGCGTTCGCCCAGCGTTTCGGCCATGCGTTCCGCCGCGGCGCGTGCAGCCAGCCGACGGGGTTCCAGCATCACGATCTTGTCAGCGCACAGCCCTGCCTCGAGCATCGCTAAAGGCACACGAGTCGTTTTGCCCGCACCCGGAGGCGCTTGCAGCACGGCGCGCCCCGAAGCTCTCAGGGCGTCCAGCAGATCGGGGATGGCGTCTTCAATGGGCAGGCGAGTCATGCGGGCTTTATCCGCCAAGCACCGGGCCGCGTCCAGTTCTGTGGTTTGCGGGTGACGACTTGCTTACATCCAAACGGATTCCGGCGCAGTCCGGTCTGGACAAATCGGCTTCAGCGACGGCAAGTAGTCGTGCCGCAAAAGATCGGGGTTAAAATGGAAATAGACAGCCTGAGTGACAGGATTTTAAACGGGGATCGGCGCGCGCTGGCTCGTGCAATAACCTTGGTAGAAAGCGGCCGCGCCGACCACCGAGCGCAGGCCAGCGAATTGCTGGCGCGTCTCGCAGGCGCAGGGAGACAGGCATTACGGATTGGGCTGTCAGGTACGCCGGGCGTTGGTAAATCCACGTTCATCGAAAGCTTTGGCATGATGCTGATCGGTCAGGGATTGCGCGTGGCGGTTCTGGCCGTCGATCCCAGTTCAACCCGTTCAGGGGGCTCGATTTTGGGCGACAAGACCCGGATGGAGCGCCTGAGCCGGGAACCTGCCGCCTTTATCCGACCTTCCCCCAGTCAAAGCCATTTGGGCGGTGTTGCGCGTCGAACGCGCGAAGCCATCGCCCTGTGCGAAGCAGCTGGGTTTGACGTGGTTTTGATTGAAACAGTTGGGGTAGGACAGTCGGAAACCGTGGTGTCCGAGATGTCAGACCTGTTTCTTTTGCTGCTGGCCCCTGCAGGTGGGGACGAGCTGCAAGGGGTCAAGCGCGGTATCATGGAGATGGCCGACATCATCCTTGTCAATAAGGCGGATGGAGATCTCAAGGCGACGGCCACACGGACCTGTGCCGACTATGCCGGAGCGCTGCGTTTGCTGAGAAAGCGCCCGCAGGACCCTGAAGGTTTCCCCAAGGCCATGACGGTCTCTGCGGTTGAAGAGCATGGGCTTGAGCAATCCTGGGACGAAATGCGCTCTTTAACAAATTGGCGCAAGGAAAGCGGGTATTGGTCCACGAACAGAGCGGAGCAGGCGCAGTTCTGGTTTGAACAGGAAGTGCGCAATGCGCTCTTGTCGCGGCTTGCGTCCCCACAGGCCCGCGCCGAGATGGAACGGCTGGGCAACGCGGTTCGAGAAGAGGGACTAAGCCCGTCAGTGGCGGCAGAAACACTGTTATCGAACCTGATGCCGGGCCGGGGATACTCCTGAAGACAAGAATTGCGTTATGTTAAACCGAGTTTCCCGCACTGCGTGCGGGGGGCTGTCGAGTGCGCCTAAAGATGGTATCCTGATCGTATAAATCGCAGGACCTGAGACGATGCCTCGTATCAATGGGACCAATAGTGGCGATGATATTGACGTCACAAACGACAGCGGGACGCTGAACGGCACTCCGCAAGGGTCTCCTATTGATAACATTCGCGGTCGAGGCGGCGATGACGATATCACGGTCACGGACAGCACGATTTCCGACAACGTGGTTGGGAATAGGGGTGACGACAACATCGTCATTTCCAATAGTACTGTGGTGGGACGAGTGTCGGGCGGTGCAAATTCCGATACGATAACTGTCAGCGGGTCGAATGTCGGCTCTATCAGGCTTGGGGCGGGTAATGACACGCTCAATTTCAGCAGCACAACTGTCAGCGATGACGTCGTCGGCGGAAGCGGTACAGACACGCTGAACCTACCGGAAGGCACGGTCGTTAACGACGCCACATTCGGTACGTTCACGGTTGAGGCCGGCGTTGCCTATTCGGTGTCCAGTGGCACGTTCACGCTGCCGTCGGGCGCAACCGTCACATACAGTGCTTTCGAAAACGGGTCGGGCGTGCCGTGCTTTACACGAAACACCAAGATTTTGACGCCCAAAGGTGACCGCTGCATCCAGACGCTGAGGGTTGGGGAAGAAGTTCTGACGCTGGGACAAGGCGTGCAAGCGCTGCGATGGATTGGGCGACGCAGCATTTTCAAGGCAGATTTACAGGCCAACCCTCGTCTGCGACCGGTTCGTATATCAGCAGGGGCGCTTGGCGATGGCCTGCCGCACGAAGACCTTTTGGTATCGCGACAGCATCGAATGCTGGTGCGGTCCCGGATCGCGCAGCGGATGTTTGGTGCGCCCGAAGTTCTTGTTGCCGCGATCAGACTTGTTGATACGCCCGGCATTTACGTTGACGAGAACGTGGATGAGGTGGAGTATTTCCACCTGCTGTTTGATGAGCATCAAGTTGTTTTTGCCGCGGGTGCGCCGACTGAAAGCCTTTTCACCGGTGTTGAGGCGTTGCGGGCGTTGGACCCCAATGCGCGGCGTGAGATTTTCGAGATTTTCCCGGACTTGGCCAAGGGTCTTCCCACGCGAGAAACCGCCAGATTAATACCTGAGGCACGGCAACAAGCCCGGTTGTTGGAACGTCATCGTAAAAACGCTAAACCGCTTTTGTGGTCGCAAGCGGGACCTGCTGGCTGAACAAACGAAGTTGGCGTAAAGAATCCGCGCGATCCGTCTTGACCCTTCCGGCGATTCCCACTACACGCATCCAACCAGTTTTCGGGCGCGACTTCGGGTTGCGCCCCTTGTGATTTGGCCGAGGTGTTATGCCGGGCCTCCAGAAACAAAGGAAGAAACCATGTCGCGCCGTTGCGAACTGACCGGAAAAGGCCCGATGACTGGCAACAATGTCAGCCACGCCAAAAACAGAACTCGTCGTCGTTTCCTGCCGAACCTGAACGACGTTACCCTGCAGTCGGAAACCTTGGGTCGTGGCGTAAAGCTGCGCATCTCGGCGGCTGCTCTGCGCTCGGTCGACCACCGCGGTGGTCTGGACGCGTTCCTGGCCAAAGCCAAGGACGACGAACTGTCGGCTAACGCACTGAAAGTGAAAAAGGAAATCGCCAAGGCACAAGCCTCGGCCTAAGCCTTTGTCACATGTAAAATATTCGGCCCTGTACCCATGATGGCGCAGGGCCTTTTCTATTGCATCAAAGTCAAAAAGCGCGATTTGGTGACAATCCGTGGATATGGAGTGATTTTGTTCACATACCTCCGCTCTGAATGACGTTATGTTTAAGCATATTCATCCGACGGAGATCACTCTCATGTCTTTCAAATCTCTCGAATCTTTCTCCCTGTTGGCCGCTTTTTTCGGCAAAACCTTTGGGACATGTTTTCGGATGCAACGTCAGGTGAACAGGTTGCATACAAGCCTGACCAAAGGGTCTGTCAAGCGTACCGAGCGGGACGGTTGATACTTTCCTCCTGACCCACGGGCTTCAAGCGTATTCGATTGCGCTTGAAGCCCTCGTATCGTCCGGCCTATATCAAGGGCGAAATGAAAGCTGTTCTGCATAAGACGTTGCCTTTTGTATTGTCGCTGCTTGTCTTGCTCACCGGGCAGGGAGTAGCCGCGTCAAGGGGCATGGAAACTGCTGTTGGGCAGATGGTCTTGTGTACCGGAGACGGCCCTGTGGTCGTCTATACGGATGCGGATGGACAACCCACGCAGCCTCCGCATTTCTGTCCGGACTATGCGATGACGTTGCTTGGGGCAGTCCTTGATGTTTCGTCCCGCGTGCCCGAAGCGCCAAAGCCCGATCAGGTTCTACCCGCACGGACACGCCGCAACCTGATTGCGGCACCAATTCCACATCACCCTGCGCGGGCTCCTCCTGCCGTGTTCTGACAATCAACTTATTCTCAGACACTTAAAGCAGGAGAAGCCAGATGCGCTTTTCATTCAAACTATTGGCCACTCTGGCCGCCGCCACCATTGCAACCGTTGCGGTGGCACAGGATTCGATTGCAGTCGAAGATGCTTATGCGCGTTCGTCCGGCAAGACTGCCAAAGCCGGTGCGGCGTTCATGATGATCGAAAACACCGGAGACGCTGATGACCGGTTGATCGCCGTTGAATCTAAGGCTGCGGCGCGGGTTGAACTGCACACGCATGAGGTTGATGCCAACGGCGTTGCCAAGATGATCCATGTCGAAGAAGGGTTCGTGATCCCGGCGGGTGAGGCGCGTGCGCTGAAACGCGGAGGGGACCACGTCATGTTCATGGGGCTGACGGCGCCTTTCGAAGAAGGATCCACTGTCCCCGTCACTTTGATCTTCGAAAAGGCAGGTGAGGTCGAGGTCGACATTCCTGTTGATCTAAAGCGTCACGACGCTGGTGGGCACGGGTCGCATTCGCACTGAGGCTACGCGCGTCTTCGCGCCGCTTTGCGGCGGTCATCCACGCGTCAGGCCGGGCTGAGCCCGGCCTGCTTGTGTCGAGTCTAGCGGTTGACGACGCGCATCGAAACGCGGTCGCGGGCGGATTTGAAACGCAATGCGAGGAAGATCATGACCCCCGAGAAGGCCAGCGCCGAGAACGCAATGGCCCAGCCCAGTGCCACCATTCCGCTACCCGGCCAAAACATCAGAACCAGCCCAATCAGCAACGCGACGATCCCTGAATTGCGAAAGGTTGCCGAATCCGGATGCTGATCCGGTATTTGTCGCCACGCCGCCAGCGAACCGACGCCAACAATCAGGGCCCATGCACCCAAAAGAAAGAAGGTCAGTCGCGCCACGCCCTCGGGCCAGATCAGCAGGACCAGCCCAATAAGCAAGGCGCCTATTCCGAACCCTCCGATCAGGCCGCGTCGGCCGAACCCAAGCAGGGTGACGCCGCCGTCAAGCACCAGTAGCAGGCCGACTAGACGCAACAGAAGCGAAATGCTGCCCGTCGGCCAGAACAACGCTGCAACCCCCAACGCACCGGCGAGAATGCCGCGCAACAAAAAAGTCCACCACAGGTTGGCCAGCTGCTCTCCCATCGCTTCGCGACCGTCCAGGCTGTGGCTATCAAGGATTTCTTCGTGCGGCGTATGAGGGTCGGTCATGTGGGCCTCCGGTTGTGGTCGCGGGTTCAGTATACAGTAAATCTCTTTTGTATCCGGCGTCTATTGTTGCCCCAACAGGTCGTCGACCCAGCGTGGGACTGTTTCCGACGCCGGGCCGAGGATGACCGTTTCAAAGCTGGACGCGCCATCTGAGGGCTCAAGGTTTAATTCGACGGTCCGTGCACCAGCTTTGGCAGCCTCGTGCACGAAAGCGGCGGCCGGATAGACCTGCCCAGAAGTGCCGATCGAGGCAAAGATCGCAGCCTCGGAAAGGTGATTGTAGATGGTTTCCATGTGATAAGGCATCTCTCCGAACCAAACTACGTCGGGTCTGGCGGCCGGTGCGGCACATGCGGGACAGGATTCACCCACGGACATCTCTGCGGGGGCAACCCAGCGGTGATCGCACGCGGCACAAAGCGCCACTGCAAGGGTTCCGTGCATATGAAGAACGTTTTTGGCCCCGCCGGCTTCGTGCAGGCCATCTACGTTCTGGGTCACGATCACTACATCACCGGGCCAGTTGCGTTGCAACCGGGTCAGCGCTTGATGGGCCGGATTGGGTTGCGCGCTCGCCGCCTGAATGCGGCGGGCATTGTAGAACCCCTGTACCAAGGCCGGGTCACGTGCAAACCCTTCGGGTGTAGCGACATCTTCTATTCGATGCTGAGACCAAAGCCCGCCTTCGTCCCGAAATGTGCCCAACCCGCTTTCGGCCGAGATTCCGGCTCCGGTCAGGATGACAATCTTTTCCATTCCTACCTCACACGTTACACCTTGGTGCATGAGCTACCGTATCCTGTTTGTCTGTTTGGGCAATATCTGCCGTTCACCCGCTGCCGAGGGCGTGTTGCGCGCCCGTGCACCACATTATGCGACTGATAGCGCCGGGACCTCGGGCTGGCATGTCGGCGACCCGCCCTATGGGCCGATGCAGAAGGCAGCAATGGCACGAGGGGTAGCGCTGGGCGATTTGCGCGCCCGGAAATTTGTGACCGAGGATTTCAACCGGTTTGATTTGATCCTTGGCATGGATGCCGACAACATCGCCAATATCGAGGATCTGCGCCCCAAGGGCAGCGACACTCCGGTCCGCTTGCTGACCGATTTTGCCCCGGAAACCGGCGCGGACCATGTGCCCGATCCCTATTACACCCGTGATTTTGACGGAGCTTTGGACTTGATCGAGGCCGCTGTAGAAGGCCTCGCCGCGCATCTGCGTGGTTAGGCCATCACCTTAAGCCGACCGTCCAGCCAAGGCAGTTGCGTCAAGGCCGGGTCCACGATCTGGCTGCGCATCAATCGGCGCATCATATCGGCCACCTCTTGCGGAACCTGATCGGACCAGTCGGTGCGGGTGAACAGCGAGATCATTCGAGAAAAGTCCCCAAACGGGGCAGGGTGCGCCTCAAGCCCGTCGTGGAACCGGGCGGCGCGCATGAACCCCAACGGCGTGGTGATGGCCCAGCCAAGGCCGCGCGCGACCATCGCCATCAAAGCGAGGTGCGAACCGATCTCGAACCGTTCCTCGAACTCCAGTTTCCGGCGGGCCAGATGTGCCTCGATCTGGCGGCTGATAAGCTGTTCACGGGCGTAGCGCAGAAAGGGTAGGGTCTGCACTGCATCCTGCGCTCCTTTAGGGGTGACCAGAATGAACGGGTCCTGCACCAGCGGGTATTCGGCAACACCTTCAAGCACTTCACCTGAATGGGCTGATACTGCCATGTGCAGGCGTTGGGCTTCTAGGTCGGCGAACAGATCAAGACTGGGCAGGGTGATCAGTTTGAACTTCGAACGAGTCAGGCTGTCGGCCAGCAATGTCGCCAGCCTGGGTGTCAGGTCATTGTCGAAATCGTCGATCAAACCGATGGACAGGGTGGTCAGATGGCCAAGGTCCATCACGGTCAACTCACTCTGAGCAATTTGCAATTCGGCCAGAACGTTCTCGGCACGTGCCAGAAAGCTGCGCCCGGCCTGGGTCAGCCGCATTGGGCGGCGTCCGTGGTCGACCAGTTCGGTGCCCAACGCATTTTCCAGATTGCGCAATTGCTGGCTGACCGATGGCTGGCTGAGTCCGGTGATCTCGGCCGCCTGCGCCACCGAACCGGTGCGCGCCAAGGCCTCGAACACTTCAAGGCCCCGCAGAGTCAGCCCCTTCATCACCATCGCACATCCCTTTCGCTGCGCCTTTTCTGCGGTGCAGGACGGGTCAGGTCAAGGATGCTGAGGTGTTTAGCTACAGATCGCCTGCGCCATCTGGCCGAAATTCTGATACCGATCCCACAGCGCATCATCGCGCGCGGTGCGCGACATCTTCAGCTCTTGCGCCTGATGTGGGTCAGCGAACCATTTCGAGACGGTCTTCTGATCGCTGCGCGTCAGTGCCTGGTCGGCCACGCGCTGAATGCAGGTGCACCGATCCCGCGTCGCTGCCGACCGGTCCGATGCCAGACACGCCTGCTTGATTTGCGCGGCCTCAACCGCCAACGGAGAGCTTGCCACTGACGCAGCACAGAATGCGATTAGGAAGAACTTTTTCATGCTCATGCCTCGTTTTTGCCTGCCCGGAGGGATCTTGCGCCCCTCTCGGTCTTTGGCGAAGTATGAATCAAACTGAATTTCGGATCAATCGGGCGTTGCAAAATTGTGATTGCGCGGATTGGTAAATGATTGGGCTTCAGTAGGGCACCGGTCAGCGCAGTAGTGGCAACCAGTCTTCGACAGCGTTTATCAGTGCCTGAACCTTCTCGGGGTGAGCCATTAGGTACACTCCGACGGCAGCGGGACCTCCGGCCTTGATTGTTGTATTAATTGTTGCGGTGATTGTTGTATCGACCGCTAGGTCGGCTTTTCGACCAAGCCATTTCAGAAGGCCCGCAAAACCTGCTTTGAGCTTGGACAAAATTGCCTCAATCCGCTCATGATCAGGTTTCTCCTCTTCTAAGGCGCTCGAAAGTTCGTTCTCCGCCTCCCAGATCAAAGAAATAGAACTTGCTAAATACTCATCTGGAATGCTTTCAGGAGGGTTGTTCCCTCCGATGCCGTGGCGTGTTGTGGTCTGAGCTTTTGAGAGATTTCTTAAGTCGATCTCCGCTCTTTCGACTTGTCGTCTTGCTCGAATCTGCTGAATTTCCAGTTCAACAGCGTCTGGTCCATTGTTCCAGATGTGATCTTCGATCGACGCGAGTCGCCTTTGAATTTCCCAATCAATGGGTGCTCCTGCGGCAATGTTGCGATACCACTCACGCCAATAGCGAAAGCGAGTTCCTTTGGTCGGGTCATCTTCAAATTGGCCAACCGCTGATTTCCAATGGTAATAGAGCTCATCCTTGAGCCAATCTTCTGAGAAAAGTGGAAATGAAAATTCAACGTGTTGTTTGTTTTGAATGTTTATCGCGTCATTTTTTGCATGCTCAATGACCTTCGACCATGCAAACTCTACTGCCGCTTTGGCATCCACGGATTGTACGGAGAGTTTAGCCAATGCTAGTGAGCAGAATTTGAGTGCTTCAAACCAGTGTTCTCGTCGAGCGCTGACAGCATTTTGCATGCAGTAAGTCGCAAACTTGGCTTGGATGGATAGCGTCATTTCCCCTTCAAAATCAGCAATTTGATGGAGCGCCGTTGGTGACGACGGTAAGATGGTTGGCGGTGGTACTTGGTACTTGTTTACGAGAAATAGGATGAGGCGAATATCATCGTGAGTATCGCTCCAGTGCACGAGGTCAAATTGAGGCTCTCTGGTTGCGATCGACAAGGAGATTAAAAAGGCGCGCAGAGCTGACAAAGCCGCGACTTGATTTGCAATCTTGTCATCTAAGCTGAAAAACCAATTCTCCGCTTCAGCGTCCTGCGGATACAACTCCCCAAGTCTGATCATTCACAACCCCATTGACCAACCCACGATTCCTCTACATATCCCCAACCCATGACAGACCTCGCTCATATCCGCAATTTCTCCATCGTCGCGCATATCGACCATGGCAAATCCACCCTTGCTGACCGACTCATCCAAGAGACCGGAACGGTCAAGGATCGCGACATGAAGGAACAGCTGCTCGACAGCATGGATATCGAGCGCGAGCGTGGCATCACCATCAAGGCTAACACGGTTCGCATCGACTATACCGCCGACAATGGCGAGCAATACGTGCTGAACCTGATCGACACGCCCGGCCACGTGGATTTCGCATATGAGGTCTCGCGGTCCATGCGCGCGGTCGAGGGCTCTCTGCTGGTCGTCGACTCCACCCAAGGGGTCGAGGCGCAGACGCTGGCGAATGTGTACCAAGCCATCGACGCCGATCATGAGATCGTGCCGGTGCTGAACAAGATCGACCTGCCCGCGTCCGACTGTGACCGCGTGGCCGAACAGATCGAGGACGTGATCGGCATCGACGCGACCGACGCCATTCAGGTCAGCGCCAAGACGGGGCAGGGCATCCACGAAACGCTTGAGGCCATCGTACAGCAACTGCCCGCACCGCAGGGCAATCTGGACGCGCCGCTCAAGGCGATGTTGGTGGATTCGTGGTATGACGCCTATCTGGGCGTCATCGTTCTGGTCCGCATCATGGACGGCACGCTGAAAAAGGGCATGCGCGTCAAGTTCATGTCGAACAACACCCTGCACCATGTGGACCGCGTCGGTGTCTTCCGCCCCGAGATGGAGATGGTGGACTCGCTGGGCCCGGGTGAGATCGGCTTTCTCACCGCCTCCATCAAGCAGGTCCGCGACACGCGTGTGGGCGACACCATCACCAATGACCGCAACGGCACCGAAGACGCGCTGGACGGGTTCAAACCCGCGCAGCCGGTGGTGTTCTGTGGTCTCTTCCCGGTGGACTCGGCGGAATTCGAAGACCTGCGCGAGGCGATCGACAAACTGGCGCTGAACGACGCCTCGTTCTCGTTCGAAATGGAAACCTCAGCCGCACTGGGCTTTGGCTTCCGCTGCGGCTTCCTCGGGCTTTTGCACCTTGAGGTCATCCGCGATCGCATCGAGCGTGAATATGATATCGAGCTGATCACCACCGCGCCCTCGGTGATCTATCACGTCTATATGAAAGACGGCGAGATGATCGAGCTGCACAACCCCGCCGACATGCCCGACCCCTCGAAGGTCGACCATATCGAGGAACCGCGCATCAAGGCGACCATTCTTGTGCCCGATGAATATCTGGGCGACGTGCTGAAACTGTGTCAGGACCGCCGCGGCATTCAGCTGGACCTGACCTATGCGGGTTCACGCGCGATGGTTGTCTATGACCTCCCCCTCAACGAAGTTGTGTTCGATTTCTATGATCGACTGAAATCCGTAACAAAAGGTTACGCCAGCTTTGACTATCAGATGACCGGATATACCGAAGATAATCTGGTCAAAATGTCGGTGCTGGTGAATGACGAGCCGGTGGATGCGCTGTCAACCATGGTTCACCGCGACCGGGCCGAGATGCGGGGCCGGGCGATGTGCGAAAAGCTCAAGGACCTGATCCCGCGCCACATGTTCAAAATCCCGATCCAGGCCGCCATCGGAGGCAAGGTCATCGCCCGCGAGACCCTCTCGGCGCTGCGCAAGGACGTGACCGCGAAGTGCTACGGAGGCGACGCCACGCGGAAACGCAAACTGCTGGACAAGCAGAAGGCCGGTAAGAAAAAGATGCGTCAGTTCGGGAAGGTCGATATCCCGCAGGAGGCGTTTATTTCGGCGTTGAAAATGGATAGTTAGGGCTGTCCGACCGCGTGCGTGTTCAGAGGTCAAACAGGTCTTTTTGAATTGGTTCCTTAACTGGAAACACTCCAAGAAGTTGCCACGTTTGGGGGCGTCTTTTCATGTTCCCAAGCGCCAACACCAATCCGGTGCCGACATATTCTTCGCAATAGGTTCGTTGTAGATGCTGGAGAACTTCGAGTTCAGAGTAAGAGTGGCGAAGGCTAAAATACGCGGCGGAAGTCTCCCAGTCTGCACAGGTCTTGGTGTGTTCACCATCAGCATCTTTGTACCGAAGCTTAAACTTGAAAGGGCAAGGTTCGTAGGACGCAAGCTCTTCTTCTAAAAGCGATAGCTGCTTAGCTTGATCTGCAAACTTCTGCCGGTCAGCTTCAATTTCAGATTTGGATAGCCGCTCCCAAGATAGCGAAACATCGGTTGGCCGAACGAGAGCTAACGAATGGCCGCGCTCAATCGCCGACTTTTCCGAAGGCTGAATAGCTCTTTCAATTAGACTAGATTTTTCTTCTGATCGTTTGCACTTGCCTACAATTTTGATGCTTTCTTCGTGCACCCTACAACTCTCGGTCCGATTGTCATCTCTTGGAGGGCTATAGGTAAAATCCACGATGTCCCACCGCGAAAAAGCTTGACTGCCAGCTAGACGCCTAAAGCGAATGGGAAAAAGCCTCTTCCAAGTCCCATCTTCGCGCAAACCCGCACAGCAAACTGTTTCTGAGTGTTTCTTACTCGGCTGCGGCGAGGCTTTGACGAGGATGGTAACGCGGGATTTGAATTCCATCTTGTTGATACTGCTCTGGTTTGTCTGCGACTAAATTAAATATTTCAAAGTTTTCACATGCAGCCGCATCCGCAATGTAGGAGCGATGGCAATGGGTTGCGCATCTTTCAAAGCACATCATGCAAGTTTTTTCGTCGGCAGCAATCATGAGAAGCTCACTGAATGCATCTTGCGCATTTTGAGTTTCAAAATGGTTAAGAAAAATGGATTCGAATTTAGTAAAGTTACCGGATTTGGCTGCCTCACGACCTTCCTTGGGGTCTCCCAATGCTCTGAAGTGTATGTATTTAATGCCTACTTCACCCAGACGTTCTGCAAGCTTGTTCTTCGAAAGTCCTTTTTTTCTCGAAATCGGCAACTCACGAACGTCTGCCAGCACTTTGATCTGCAGTGCGACAAGCGTTTCGATAAGATTCTCGACTGAGGAACCTTCATATCCGATGGTATATAGTTCCTTCATTGTGCCCTCACGTTTTACTGTTTGCAGAACGATAAACGAAATTGTGCCAATAGTAGGTTTTTCTTTGCTTGAAAACACAGAGTGATGCGCAGATGCAATTTACTTTGCGCCGAACCCTCCCGCCCGGTGGCATTGCCGGGCCGCGCCGACCCGCCCCCGTCAAACTGTGGGTTTGCTTCCGGCAAAACGGGCGGCGCGTTTGCGTCTCCCCTCGGGCCGGCACTTCCCTCAGCTCTCGCTTCGGCAGGTCGCTCAGGTTCGTTGATCAATCGTGGGGTGGAGCAATCTAAACCCTTCATGAAGCTTCCTTCACAAATGTTGTAACGGCTCCGCCTCCTCCCAATCTGTTGAACAGGCCAGCACCGGCCCGGACAAAACGGAGGAAGAGACCATGACCAGATTTATGACTGCCGGAGCAGCCGCTTTGGCCTCGAGCCTCAGCCTTGCCACCGCAGCCGCAGCCGATACGCCGGACCTGCGCGGGACGTGGACGGGCAGCTATACCGCCGTCGGACCGAACCGGACCTCGACCGGAGACGCGCCTCGGTTCAACAATGCCGAGTGGGTGCTGGATATCCAAAAGCAGCAGGACAATGTGTTCTGGGGGCCCAGCAAGTGGCGGTCCTCCCCGGACGGTGATTGGCGGATGCTGGATGCCACCGGGACCATCAGCCTGGACGACCCGACCCGGATCAGCATCGTCGAAAGCTCGGCCAATCCCGAGATCGGTGTGAATGCGCTGATCGATGCCCGGTATGAGGACGGCAAGATTTACGCGGATTTCCGTAGCCTGCGTCGCGGAACGACCTACAGCACCGTTCTGGAACGTCAGGTGAACTGAAGCGTCTCTGGCCCGGTCGGTCTGTAGGGGGTACTGGCTGCGATGTTATGCAGCCGATAGTAGGTAATCCCGACCGGGTCGGAGCGCTTCTCAAATTGGTCTCCACAGGGAGGAGACGGGTCGGGCGGTGGCTGGATCGCTCGCAATAAGGGCAGGATGGTCCGATGTCGGAATGCGTTAACGGCATCGGTTTCCTAACCCGTGCGGACCTTCAGCGCAGCCTCGTGTGGCGAAACGAAGCCGCTGTCCGACCCAACTTGTTGGAAATCCTGAAAATGGTGTGGCTGCGCGTTCGCCAGATTTTTGGTTGCCCCGGCAATCGCGTCACCGAGTATAGAGAATGCGCTGCTGTATCACCGGCTTCAGGTCACAAGCCGCGGTCGTTAAATAGCCTGCTGTACGTCACTTGCAGTGTTGCTAATCGCGTCGCCAGCTTTGCCGATGTCTTTCCCGACACCTTTTGCCGTTTCACACGCTGTCAAAGTCAATAGGGCGGCCCCAATCAGTAGAGTGCGGATCATCGTTTGCTCCATAGGTTTTGTTCTCTGAGCGTCGTAGCAGTTTTTCCCGTATGTAACCAGCGGTTTGGGCGGTTTCAATTTCGGTAAAGATAGGGGCCGCTGACCCCGGTTACCAGAAACACCAGGGCTGCGGCGCAGACAATGCTGGGGCCGGCGGGCGTATCGGCCATATAAGCCCCCGCCAACCCACCCAACGCCGCCAAAGAGCCAAGGATCGCAGCGCAGACAGCCATGGCTTCGGGGGTTCGGACCAAAGATCGCGCAGCCGCTGCCGGGATGACCAGAAGCGCCGCAATCAGCAGAATACCCACGACTTTGATCGCCACGGCCACAGCCAGGGCCATAGCCAATGTCAGCCAGAGTTCCTCGCGTTTGGGATCAATACCAGACGCATAGGCCAAGTCTGGATTAAGTGTGGAAACCAGCAGGGCAGACCATCTCTGAACCATCACGGCCAGAATAAGAGCGCCACCGACCCAGATCGTCAGCAAGTCTGTTTTTGCCACGGCCAAAATGTCGCCGAATAGAAAAGCATCCAGATCAAGCCGGACGTCCGACAGAAGTGCGACGCTCACCAGTCCGGCCGCCAGTGCGGTATGGGCGATGACTCCTAACAGAGTATCCATCGCGAAGCCTTTTCCCCTCAGCAACGTCACGGTTAGTCCCATTGTAAGGGCCGCAACGATGATCGCTGGCAAAATTGGCAGGGAAAATGCGAGGGCCAGAGCAATTCCCAACACAGAAGCGTGCGCGGTTGCTTCGCCCAAGTAAGCCATGCGGCGCCAAACCACGAAACATCCAAGAGGAGCGGCTGCGATGGCTACTCCGACGCCAGCGAGGGCCGCACGTACCATAAAGTCATCCAGCATCAGTCTGCCTTTTCCTGCGAGAGTGTCGAGCCGTGATCATGGTCGTGTGAATGACTATGCTGGTGTTGGTAAAGCGCCATTGTTCCCTTCGTCCCACTTCCGAACAAGGCGCGGTATTCCGGTGCGTCTGCAACCGAGCGCGGAGAGCCCTCGCAGCAGATATGCCCGTTCAGACACAGCACCCGGTCTGAGGCCGCCATAACGACATGCAAGTCGTGGCTGACCATTACGATCGCGCATCCCAGATCGTGTCTAACCTGCTCGATGCGTTGATAAAATGCGGCGGCACCCGGCTGATCTAGCCCCTGGGTTGCCTCGTCCAGAAGAAGCAATTGCGGCTTCTCCAGCAACGCGCGCGCTAATAGGACACGCTGAAACTGGCCGCCGGACAGCTTGGTCATCTGACGGTTTCGCAAGTCAGGTACACCCGCATGGTCCAAGGCGGTTATGGCGTCACGTGCGGAAACGCGGCGGGGCAGGCTGAGGAACCGTTGAACCGTCATGGGCAAAGCCGCGTCCAGTGCCAGCTTTTGCGGAACATAACCAATCCGTAGGTTTTTGGCCTGTTTGACAGTCCCGTGTGCGGGCAAAGCCGCCCCGATCATCGCGCGTAGTAACGTGGACTTACCTGATCCGTTTGGCCCGACAATCGTTACGATCTCACCTTCCGAAACAGTTGCGTTCACATGTTCAAGGATAGTTCTGCCGTCCGCGCGGATCGACAGGTCTTTCAGCGTAATCAGAGTTCTTTTCACGCCTGCAATCCTATGCATTCGGGGCACAGACCCTCGGCTTCGACAACGACGCGTTCGATCTGGAAGCCCGAAGTGTTCGCGGCAGCACCCAGCCTGCCCTGAGTCAGTTCAGTTTCTGTTTCCGCGACGGCCTTGCAGGCCCGGCATATCAGAAAGGCCGGTACATGGTCGTGTGTCGGATGTGCGCAGGCAGCATATGCATTAAGTTGTTCGATACGGTGGACAAACCCGTTTTGGACCAGAAAATCCAGGGCTCGATACGCGACAGGCGGTTGCGACCCCATCCCTTCGGTGGATAACACTGCAAGGATTTCATAGGCTCCCATGGCCTTATGTTTTTCTAGCAGGATCTCTAGGACGCGCCGCCTGACAGGCGTAAATTGCAAGCGTTTCGCTTTGCATTTGGCCTCGGCTTGCGCAAGGGCAGTCTGAACGCAATGCGTGTGATCATGTTGCCTGAAACCGACTGTACTCATTAGGGGCTCCGTCATTTTGTGGCTTGATATGTTATAACGTGGGGCATATCAAGCGACCAGTAAATGTAATAACATATCATTCAGGAGGCATTATGCTGCGTTCCACGGTATGCGTTCTTGGCGCTGTTATGGCTAGTCAGGTTGTTGCGGACCCCCCCAAAGTAGTTGCTGATATTGCGCCGGTTCATTCGCTTGTTGCGCGCGTTATGGATGGTGTCGCGGAGCCGGTACTGATCGTGCCGCCTGGGGCATCGCCTCACAGCCACGCCATGCGCCCGTCCGAGGCGCGCGCGTTGCAATCTGCTGACATTGTCTTTTGGGTTGGTGAGGAATTGACGCCTTGGATGGACAAACCGCTGAGCACTTTGTCGGCAGGATCACAAAAGATATCGTTGCTGGATGTCGACGGTACGATCCTGCATGAATACCGCGATGTTGTCGGTGAGAGTGGGCACGACGACCACGCGGATCATGATGATCGTGCTGGTCACGCGGATCACGACGACCATGATCATGAAGACCACGCGGATCATGATGACCATGCTGGTCACAAGGACCACGACGACCATGGTCACGAAGATCACGCGGATCATGATGACCATGCTGGTCACAAGGACCACGACGACCATGGTCACGAAGATCACGCGGATCACGACGACCATGCTGGTCACAAGGACCACGACGACCATGGTCATGATGATCATGCTCATGACCACGACGGAGTAGACCCACATGCGTGGCTTGATCCGGAGAATGCGCGGACATGGGCTTTTGCGATTGCCAATATTCTTGCCGAGGTCGACGCCGAAAATGCGCAGGCATACCAAGACAATGCCAAGGCATTCGACAATGAATTGATTCTGCTTAGTGACCAGATCAACGCAGATTTGGCCGACATGAAGGCGCATCGTTTCATCACGTTCCACGACGCCTATCAGTATTTCGAAAAGCGTTTTGGGTTGGAAACATCAGGCTCTGTCAGCTTGGGGGACGCGGCCAACCCCGGTCCCGCGCGCTTGGCAACGCTTCGGGAAAAAGTCTCAGCAGATCAAATAGACTGCGCTTTTGCCGAGCCTCAATTCGACACCCGGCTGGTAGAGACCGCGATTGAGGGGTCAGGCGCCACGATCCTTGATCTGGACCCTGTCGGAATCGCTGTTGATCCAGGTCCGAAGCTCTATCCCACGTTGCTGCAGGCTATGGCACAGAGCTTTCTGGTTTGCGCAAACGGGTCGTGATTTTAACAGTTCGGCTCAGGCTGTCTGTTCTTCACAAAACAATTCATAGACCACTTCGAGCATGCGTTTGGGGCGGTCATCAGCAAGGCGGTAGTAGATCGCCTTGCCCTCGCGGCGCGGCATAACAAGCCCTTCAAGGCGAAGTCGCGACAACTGTTGCGACACAGCAGCCTGACGCGCTGACAGCAACTCTTCCAGCTCTGTCACAGATTTTTCGCCGGATACAAGATGACACAGGATCATCAGCCGTCCTTCGTGGCTGATCGCCTTCAGAAAATTCGAAGCCCGCGTCGCGCTTCCTGCAATGAGTTCGATGTTGTCGTTTGGGATGTCCTGCTTAACCTGCGCCAGTGCCATTATCTTGTCCTTTATGCCCAGTCGGGCGATGGTCTACGTAAAATCCGGACTCGGTTACTTGAGCCGCTTAAGTGCACATACTGACCAAATATGTCCATATGCATGAATCAAAATGACGTGATGGGAAAGAGAGCATCCGCAGACAAAAGACGCCCCTAGTTGAAAACGGGCAGTGGCGGCGTCGCGCCGCGCAGAAACAACTGCCGATGGCCGACAAAAAGCAATGTGTTGATCAGAAGTCTCCGGCCCCCCTTGCAGCCCCTCTATGGCAGCACTAAGACTCGGGTAACGTTTCTTCGGGTATTGTCCCGATCCATAGCAAAGCAGGCAGGTTCAGAATGTTCGATCCCGTTGATACCTATATGAATACGCTCGTCCCCATGGTCGTTGAGCAGACCAGCCGGGGTGAGCGCGCCTATGATATTTTCTCGCGCCTGTTGAAAGAGCGGATCATTTTTATCAATGGCCCGATCCATGACGGAATGAGCCATCTGGTGGTGGCTCAGTTGCTGCATCTTGAGGCCGAGAACCCGAACAAGGAAATCTCGATCTACATCAATTCGCCTGGCGGTGTCGTGACAAGCGGTTTGTCGATTTACGATACAATGCAGTATATTAAACCTAAGTGTTCGACATTGGTGATCGGTCAGGCGGCCTCGATGGGGTCGGTTCTGTTGGCCGGGGGCGAGAAAGGAATGCGCTTTTCGCTGCCCAATAGCCGCATTATGGTTCACCAGCCCAGCGGTGGGTATCAGGGGCAAGCAAGCGACATCATGATCCACGCCGCCGAGACGCAAAAGCTGAAAGATCGACTGTATGACATCTATGTGCGTCATACAGGGCAGACAAAAAAGGCTGTTGAGAAAGCGTTGGATCGCGACAACTTCATGAGCCCGGAAGAAGCGAAAGACTGGGGTCATATCGACGAAATCGTCGAAAACCGTGCGAAAATGGACGGCGACGAGAGCTGAGAATAAGTCCTCGCGTCACGTGCGCGAGGTACATTTTTGAGATTGTAGCCGCCTCAGTGGTGGCCTAAGCTGCAGCAACATGCGGCAAGCGCGGCCCCGGGCGGGGCCGCAGGGACGAAGCCCGAAAGGTAGAACATGGCGACGAATTCAGGCGGTGACGGCAAAAACACGCTCTACTGTAGCTTCTGCGGCAAGAGCCAGCATGAGGTGCGCAAGCTGATTGCCGGACCCACAGTGTTTATCTGTGACGAATGCGTCGAACTGTGCATGGACATCATCCGCGAAGAGACAAAGGCCAGCGGCCTGAAATCCAGCGACGGAGTGCCGACACCCAAGGATATCTGTGAAGTGCTGGACGATTACGTGATCGGTCAGGCCACGGCCAAGCGGGTCCTGTCGGTGGCTGTGCACAACCACTACAAGCGTCTGAACCACGCACAGAAGGCGGGCAGCGATATTGAGCTTGCCAAGTCCAACATCCTGCTGATTGGCCCCACAGGGTGCGGCAAGACGCTGCTGGCCCAGACACTGGCGCGGATTCTGGATGTGCCGTTCACGATGGCGGATGCGACGACTCTGACCGAAGCGGGATACGTGGGTGAGGACGTCGAAAACATTATTCTGAAACTGCTGCAGGCGTCAGAATACAATGTCGAACGTGCGCAGCGCGGCATCGTCTATATCGACGAGGTCGACAAGATCACGCGCAAATCCGAAAACCCGTCGATCACGCGCGACGTATCGGGTGAGGGCGTACAGCAGGCGCTGCTGAAGCTGATGGAAGGTACCGTGGCCAGCGTTCCGCCGCAGGGCGGGCGTAAACATCCGCAGCAGGAGTTCCTGCAGGTGGACACGACCAACATCCTGTTCATCTGCGGTGGTGCATTTGCCGGTCTGGACAGGATCATTGCGCAGCGCGGCAAGGGCTCGGCCATGGGTTTCGGGGCAGACGTGCGTGACAATGATGAGCGTGGCGTAGGTGAGATTTTCAAGGATCTGGAACCTGAGGATCTGTTGAAATTTGGTCTGATCCCTGAATTTGTTGGACGTCTGCCGGTTCTGGCAACGCTTGAGGATCTGGACGAGGATGCTCTGGTCACGATCCTGACCAAGCCCAAAAACGCACTGGTCAAGCAATATCAGCGCCTGTTTGAACTGGAAGATGCCGAGCTGGCCTTTACCGATGACGCGCTCAAGGCGATTGCCAAGAAAGCCATCGAACGGAAAACCGGGGCACGTGGATTGCGCTCGATTCTGGAAGACATCCTGCTGGATACGATGTTCGAGCTTCCGGGTCTGAAAAACGTGACCGAAGTTGTGGTCAACGAAGAGGCCGTGACATCTGAATCGCAGCCGCTAATCATTTATGCGGATGCAGCCGAATCTGCTTCGGCGGGTTAAGACCTTACAGATCTGATCCATGCGGCGCGGTTCTCCGCGCCGTTTTCTTATGAGGATACTGAAATGATCAAGCGCATCTCATCAGGTGGCGAATTTGAACCCAAGCTAGGGTATTGCCGCGCCGTGGTTGCCGGAGGTTGGGTGCATGTCTCTGGTACGGTCGGGCAGGGTGATACCGTGGTCGAGCAGTGCCGCTCGGCACTGACGGTGATTGAAAAAGCGCTGACCGAAGCTGGTGCAGGCTTTTCGGACGTCGTTCGTGTAACTTACATGTTACCCGACAAGGCTGAGTTCGAGTCATGCTGGCCAATTCTGAGCGAGACATTTGGTGCGAATCCTCCGGCCGCAACAATGATCGAATGCGATTTGATCGACCCGAAATACCGAATTGAAATAGAAGTGACCGCGTATTTGCCGGAATAGGGGGTGCGGTCCTTGTGACACTGGACCTTGGCGCGCCTTTGGTCCATATCTGCGGAAACAGAATTGCCGGAGGCAGCCCATGGGTATCCTGAACAGTCTTTTGCGAGCCGTGACCTGGTGGAACGGGGCCACTCTGAACACGCAGATTTACACTGCGCGCAAGGGTGAAAAGGTCGGCGAGGACAACCAGGGTAATGTGTTCTACCGCAATGCGGATGACAGCAAGCGCTGGGTCATTTTCAATGGCGAAGCCGAGGCGAGCCGCGTCGACCCTGACTGGCATGGTTGGCTGCACCGTACATGGGACGAGCCCCCGACTGACAAACCATTGCCGCACAAGTCGTGGGAAAAACCACATCAGGAAAACCTGACCGGCTCGGCGCTTGCCTATACTCCTGCCGGGTCCCTGCGTCGCCCGGACCCGATTGAACGTTCCGATTACGAGGCTTGGAGCCCCGAATAAACGAGGCAGATTATGTCGAGCTACAATATTTCCGAAGTCCTGGTTGGCGGCGCCGTTTTGGCCTGTGCCGTTGCTTTTGGGGTCTATGCCAGCCAGTCCACCGGCCTGTCGCAAGGTGGTACGGGTTATGAACTGGGCGCATCTTTCCGGTCGCTGGAAGGCGTCGGTGTTGGAACGGATGTACGATTGGCCGGGGTCAAGATCGGCACTGTTACGGACGTAACGCTCAACTCCGAAACCTACCGAGCTGATACGACGTTTTCGATCTCGGACGGTATTCTGGTTCCGGATGACAGCGCGATCGTTATCTCATCCGAAGGATTGTTGGGCGGAAACTTCGTTGAAGTGATGCCGGGCGGTTCGCCCTTCTATTTCGAGCCTGGTGATGAGGTCACGGATACACAGGGCGCGGTCAGCCTGATTTCGCTTCTGGTCAAGTTTGTTGCCGGGGATGGCAGCTAATGCGGCGTCTCGCCATTGTGCTTACCATGCTGGCCGCCACGGGCGCATCGGCGCAGCAAAAGGTCCAGTCGGGGCTGGGTGCGATGCTGCGTGGGTTGGACAAGGTCAGCGGCCAAACCGTTGACGTCGAGATGCGGAACGGTGAAACACAGCCCGTTTTTGGTCTGGACGTCGCGTTGGGCGATTGCCGCTATCCGGCCGAGAACCCGACAGGTGATGCTTTTGCCTATCTCACGATTTGGGAAAATGGCAAGACTGACCAACTGTTTGACGGTTGGATGATCGCCACGTCACCGGCGC
Source organism: Ruegeria sp. R8_1 (assembly GCF_017743815.1). NCBI lineage: Bacteria > Pseudomonadati > Pseudomonadota > Alphaproteobacteria > Rhodobacterales > Roseobacteraceae > Ruegeria > Ruegeria sp. R8_1. The sequence goes on from NZ_JAGHRL010000001.1 coordinate 255,183, forward strand.
TGAATGCGCTGGACCATTCGCGCTACGACGTTTGGGTTATTCGTTGTATAACGCCATCCGGCGATTGAGTTAAGTCAGCGGTAAAATCCGCGCTGGCGCTGATCGCCTCTTCCAGTTCTTGCCGATATTGCGTGCGGGGTATTTCTATCGCACCCAAAGAGGCCAGATGCGCTGTCAGAAACTGGGTGTCGAACAGATGAAACCCTGTTCTGCGAAGCCTGTCCGTCAGATAGGCCAATGCGATCTTTGACGCATCCGTTCGTCGCGAAAACATGCTTTCGCCGAAAAACGCTGCCCCAAGGCACACGCCATAGACGCCGCCTATCAGGGCCGATTCCTCCCACACTTCCAGCGAGTGTGCATGGCCCGTGTGATGTAGGTGTTGGTACAGGTTGCGCAACTCGTCATTGATCCACGTGTCGGCGCGGTCGGCGCAGCCATCGACGACCCCAGCGAAGTCCCGGTTGATCGTGATGGAGAACCCGCAGTTGCGTATGCGCCGTGCCAAACTGCGGGAAATGTGGAATCCGTCCAGCGGGAAGACACCACGAAATTTGGGGTCGACCCAGAACAGCTCGGGGTCATCGCGGTGCTCAGCCATCGGGAAAATGCCGATGGAGTAGCCGTGCAGTAAGAGGTCGGGGGTCAGGCTCATACTGGAATCTCAAAGGGCGAAAGGTAAAAACCCTTCGCCCTTAGTATGTTAGTCTGCCATGTTCTCGGCAAGCCACTTTTCCAGCCAATGGATGTTGTAGTCACCGCTGTGAAGATCAGGCTCTTGCAGCAGGGCGTGGAACAGAGGCACGGTGGTGTCGATACCGTCCACGATCAGCTCGCCCAAGGCACGTTCCAGCCGCGCCAACGCCTCGGCCCGGTCGCGACCCTGTACGATCAGCTTGGCAATGAGTGAATCGTAATAGGGCGGGATCGAATATCCGTCATAGAGCGCCGAATCCATTCGCACGCCCAGACCGCCGGGCGCGTGATAGGCCGTGATCTTGCCGGGGCAGGGTGAGAAGTTTGGCAATTTTTCCGCGTTGATCCGAACCTCGATGGCGTGGCCGTTGATTTCCAGATCGTCCTGGCCGAAGGACATGTCCTCGCCAGCGGCAACGCGGATTTGTTCGCGCACCAGATCGACGCCAAAAATGCCTTCGGTCACCGGGTGTTCCACCTGCAGACGGGTGTTCATTTCGATGAAATAGAACTCGCCGTTTTCATACAGGAACTCGATGGTGCCCGCGCCGATATAGTTGATCTTGGCGACCGCGTCGGCACAGATCTTGCCGATCTTCGCGCGTTCTTCGGGGGTGATGCAGGGGCCGGGGGCCTCTTCGAACACCTTCTGATGGCGACGTTGCAGCGAACAATCGCGTTCGCCCAGATGCACTGCTTTGCCCTTACCATCACCAAAGACCTGAATCTCGATATGGCGGGGCGTGGTCAGGTACTTCTCGATATAGACCTCGTCATTGCCAAAGGCGGCTTTGCCTTCGGCACGCGCGGTCATGAAGGCGCTTTCCATCTCATCCGCGGTCTGCGCGACTTTCATGCCGCGTCCGCCGCCGCCGGCGGTGGCCTTGATGATGACGGGATAGCCGAACTCCTCACCGATACGCTTGGCGTCTTCCAGCGTCGGAACGCCGCCGTCCGAGCCGGGAACACAAGGAACACCAAGGGCTTTCATCGTGTCCTTGGCGGTGATCTTGTCACCCATCACGCGGATATGTTCAGCGGTGGGGCCAATGAAGGTGATGCCGTGGTCCTCGACGATCTGCACGAATTCGGCATTCTCGGACAAAAAGCCATAGCCGGGGTGGATCGCCTGTGCGCCGGTGATCTCGCAGGCCGAGATGATGGCGGGCACGGATAGATAGCTTTGCGGGCTGGGCGGAGGGCCAATGCAAACCGATTCGTCCGCCATGCGCACATGCATCGCGTCGCTGTCGGCTGTTGAATGCACGGCGACCGTCGCAATCCCCATCTCGCGCGCGGCGCGGATGACGCGCAGGGCGATCTCGCCTCGGTTGGCAATCAGGATTTTGTCGAACATGGGCCCGCCTTACTCAACGATGACCAGAGGGGTGCCGAATTCCACAGCGTCGCCGTCACCGACCAGAATACGCTTGATGGTGCCCGATTTAGGCGCGTGGATGTGGTTCATGGTTTTCATCGCTTCGACGATCAGCAACGTGTCGCCTTCTGACACCGATGCGCCGACCGAGATGAACGAAGGCGCGCCCGGTTCGGGCTGCATATAAACAGTGCCTACCATCGGCGAAGTCACGGCACCGGGATGGCTGGCCGGATCTTCCTGCGCTGCGGGAGCCTCGGGCGCGGCAGGGGCAGCGGCGGGTGCCGCTGCAGGAGCAGCAGCGGGAACGGCCATCTGAACCGGCGCGGCCGCAGTCTGGGTCATACGGCTGACGCGGACGTTCAGGCTGTCTTCTTCGCCATACTCGCGTTTGACCTGCAATTCGGTCAGGTCATTTTCGCGCAGCAGTTCAGCCAGAGCTTTGATGAATGCCACGTCCGCTTCGTGTTTGGTGTCTGTCATGAGTGTCCTCGACGGTTCCCCTTTGGCCCGTCTGTGCGTTGCGGGCTTTGGTCTGATTACGCAGCGTTATAAGCCAAGCGCACTGCCATGAAAAGCGCGTCTCGACCTGTCGCGGTGCTGTTTTGGTCGAGTAGTTCAAGCAAAAAGTCGCTAAAGCGGCATTCCAGAGAGTTTCGCCACAAGTTCAGGTAGTTTTCGGGCGCCGAATTTCTCAAGCAGGCGAGCGCGGTAGGCTTCGATAGTGCGGTAACTCAGGCCCAGTTCGACGCCGATTTCCTTGGCGGATAAGCCGCGGCATGAAAGAATGGCAACCTCGCGTTCGCGCTGAGTTAGCTCGACCAGAGGGCGTTCCTCGGAGATGTCGGAAAAGCTCCAGATCCCGTGGCGGAACGGGTCGTCAGGGGTCAAGGATCGTCCACGCGCGCGGCACCAGAACAGATCGCCACTGCGTCGACGCATGACTCGTTCATCCGTGTAGTAGCCTGTCCCACGCATCACCTGCAGACTGCGCGCGCCGATTCTCTCCCAATCCGCGACTGATGGGTAAAGGTGCAGCAGCGGCATATTGCGGTACTCTGTCTCTTCCCCGCCAAACGTGCGCGCGAATTGCAGGTTGCAGCGCCGGATGATCCGGTTCTCCAGCTCTACAAGGCCAATGGGGGCGTATTCGAACGCAGGGTCACTCATTCTTGCATCGTGCCGGGAATTGACACGGAATTGAAGGGGTTGGGCTCAGAAACTGACGTTTGGGGTGCGAGCGTGCGTTCTGTCAGAATTGTTAACTATGTAAACTTAGCTTGAAAACTGGTCCTTAAGTAAAAGTATTTATTGAATAGTTCTGAAAACAGAAGGTAGGTTAGTCGCGGAATATGCCTTTGGGGAGGGGCCGAAACATGCGCGACACACTGACAGGTAGCCGAATTCGCGAGCGGCGTCTGATCGCGGGGTTGCGGCAGGCGGAATTGGCCCGAAAGGTCGGGATATCAGCGTCTTATTTGAACCTTATCGAGCATAATCGCCGAAGGATCGGGGGCAAGCTGCTTGTTGACATTGCATCGGCTCTTGCTGTCGAACCTTCGGTGCTGACGCAGGGGGTCGAAGCCACCTTGATCTCGGCATTGCGGGAAGCGGCGGCGGACGCAATCGGACAAAACGCCGAGATTGATGCGGTTGAGGAATTCGCGGGGCGGTTCTCCGGTTGGGCAGGTGTGCTAGCACAGATGCATCGGCGCGTAGTCTCGCTGGAACGCACCGTCGAAACGCTGTCGGACCGTCTAACCCATGATCCGCATCTTGCGGCTTCGATGCATGAGGTGTTGTCGACCGCCGCCGCCATTCGTTCGACCGCTGCAATTCTGGCTGAAACTCAGGAAATCGAGCCGGAATGGCAGGACCGTTTTCACCGCAACCTGCATCAGGATGCAGAACGGCTTGCAGACAGTTCGAAATCGTTGGTGACTTATCTGGACGATGCTGACTCGGCGGATGACCGACGCGGCGTACCACTGGAGGAGGCGGAGGCTTTTTTCGAGGCGCGCAGTCACCATTTTCCTGAAATCGAAAGCGGCGGCAGCAGCAGCGAAGTCGATCTTGAGGCGCTTGATTCCGCCGCGGTAAAAAGCGTGACCCGCGCGTTTCTGGATGTGTATGCACAGGATGCGCTGGCGATGCCGTTGGAGGCCGTAAAGGCTGCACTTAAAGGGTCTGAACCTGACCCGCTACAGCTGTCGCGGCAGTTTTCGGTGGATATCGCGACCGTCTTGCGCCGGTTGGCTGCTTTGCCGCCGGGCGTTCTGTCGCGACCGACTGGGTTGGTGATATGTGATGCTTCAGGCAGTATTTTGTTCACCAAGGCGGTGCCGGGCTTTGCGATGCCACGCTTTGGCGAGGCGTGCCCGTTGTGGCCCTTGTTTCAGGCATTAAACAGACCTCTTGTGCCCATCCGAAAGCGGATTGTTCAGTTGGGGCGTTCAGCGGCCGAATTTGACTGTTTTGCCTATGCATGGCCGCAAGCGGCTTTGGGCTATGACGACGCACCAGTGTATCGTTCTGTGATGTTGGTGCGATCAGTGGATGAAGGCCCTCAGGATACGCAGAATGTGGCTCGTGTTGGCCCCAGCTGTCGCGTGTGTCCGAACGCTGAATGTGAATCTCGTCGTGAACCTTCAATTCTGAGCGAAGGTTTTTGACAGTTTCCTGACAGACGGCGTAAGCTGGCCTAGACAGGTTTACGGATGGGTAGCCCGTCACGGGGAGGAATACTACAAATGAGCCGTAAGGTTCTGTTAATTGAGGATGAGCCGAACATTGCCGAGGCTATTCGGTTTTTGCTGACGCGCGAGGGTTGGCAGGTTGAAACGCATGCCGAAGGGTTGGACGCATTGCGGGTTATCCAAAGCGCCGACCCTGATCTGGTTATTCTGGATGTCATGCTGCCGGGCAAGAGCGGGATGGAAATCCTGCGCGACCTGCGCGAGCTTGAAGACCTGAAGACCTTGCCGGTTCTGATGCTGACCGCGCGCGGACAGCTGCGGGATCGCGAGATGGCTGAAAATGCCGGAGTCAGTCGTTTCATGACCAAACCGTTCTCGAATGCCGAGGTTTTGACCGCGGTGCGGGACTTGCACGCTCAGGCTACGCGGTCATGAGCATTAGCGAAGATCGACGGCCTCAGGGTGTTCGGCCTTCGCTGTTTTTGGAACGTCAAAGCTATCGCCGTCGCCGGCTGTCGGATGCTGCGCGCTTTCTGCCGATTCTAGGCGCCGCTTTGTTTGCCATCCCATTGCTGTGGCCGGGGTCTGATGAGGCAGGAGACGGCATCCGGCTATCGTCGGCCATTCTTTATATATTCTTATGCTGGGCCGTTCTGATTGGCATCAGTTTGGTTTTTGGTTTTGCAGCCAGACGTATGGCCACTCAAGACGAAACCGATCAGAGACCAGACTGATGGCAACGCTGAACGTCCTGATTCTGGTGTGTTTAGGCTATGTTGTCCTGTTGTTCGGTGTAGCCTTTGCGGCCGACAGGCTGGCAGCTGCAGGCCGTGGGGCGTGGCTGCGATCCCCTTTGTTCTATACGCTGTCGCTGTCGATCTACTGCACCGCCTGGACATTCTATGGCGCGGTCGGGAACGCTGCGCGATCGGGGTTGGAATTCGTGACGATCTACCTTGGTCCTACGCTGGTCATGATCAGCTGGTGGTGGGGGCTTCGCAAACTGGTAAGGGTGGGGCGCAGCCAGAGGGTGACCTCGATCGCAGACCTTATTTCTTCGCGCTACGGAAAATCCAACACCCTGGCGATTTGTGTGACCGTGTTGGCCGTTCTGGGGGGCACGCCCTACATCGCCTTGCAGCTTCAGTCCATCACCCTGTCTTTCTCGATTTTCGCCGAGGCCGATCCGACAGGTCTTTATCGCGAAGGATCCAGTGTGTTTTGGGTCGCTGCCGGATTGGCAGTCTTCGCGATTCTGTTCGGAACACGGAACCTTGACGCCAATGAACGGCACCACGGGGTTGTGACCGCCATCGCGCTGGAGTCGGTGGTCAAGCTGTTTGCCCTTCTGGCTGTTGGAATCTTTGTGGTTTGGGGCGTCGCGGGCGGGCTTGGTCCTATGTTGGACCAGATCGATTCGTCCGAAATCGGTCAATGGAACGTGGATGCGGGGCGCTGGACTACTTTTGTGTTTCTGTCGGCCGCATGTTTCGTCTGCTTGCCTCGGATGTTTCAGGTCATGGTGGTCGAAAATTCGGACGAGGCGCATCTGAGGACAGCCGCATGGGCGTTTCCGCTGTACCTGCTGCTGATGAGTTTGTTTGTCGTGCCCATCGCAGTTGTGGGGTTGGACCTTTTACCCGAAGGATCCAACCCTGACCTTTTCGTACTCACCGTGCCTCTGTCTCAAGGGAATGAGTGGCTGGCGATGCTCTCGTTCATCGGCGGGTTCTCGTCCGCTACATCCATGGTGATTGTCACTGCCATGGCGTTGTCGACGATGGTGTCGAACCATGTTGTCATGCCGATCTGGCTTAGCACGCAAGGGGGGGCAGGATCGGTCTCGGGGGATGTCCGGCATGTTGTTCTTATGGCGCGGCGGATATCCATTGCAGTCGTCATGGCGCTTGGGTTTTTTTACTACCGTTTGTCCGGTGGCGGTGCGGCACTGGCTTCTATTGGCTTTATAGCTTTTGCCGGAATTTCCCAGATTTTGCCTGCCCTTGTGGGTGGTTTGTTCTGGCGCGGGGCGACCCGGACAGGGGCTCTTGTCGGGTTGACCGTTGGGTTTGTGTTGTGGATTTACACCTTGTTGCTGCCTGAGATGGGTGGCGGGTTCATGTCTGGTACCATCATTCAGAACGGTCCTTTCGGTTTGGAGTGGCTGCGTCCTCAGGCGCTGTTCGGGATCGAAGATATGGACCCGATCGTGCATTCGGTCATGTGGTCACTGTCTCTGAACACGGTGGCGTTCTGCGTGGCGTCGTTGCTGAGTTTTCCCAGCCCGCTGGAGCGTTTGCAGGGCGCGCAGTTCGTCAATGTGTTCGACCATTCCGTAGCGCCTCGCGGTTGGAGCGGCTTCGTGGCGCAGAGCGAAGATCTGATGATCATGACCCAGCGTATTCTGGGCGCGGGGCCGGCGCAGGATTTCTTTCAGGCCGAGTCGGAACGGCAAGGTGGACGTTCCAGTCTGCCAGAGCCGACACCTGCCTTTCTGGAACGGCTTGAGCGAGAGCTCAGTGGCTCTGTCGGCGCGGCGACGGCGCATGCGATGATTGGGCAGATTGTGGGTGGCTCGTCGGTCTCGGTCGAAGACCTGCTGGCTGTGGCCGATGAATCGGCGCAACTGTTGGAATACTCCAGCCAGTTGGAGACAAAGTCGGCCGAGCTGACCCGCACGGCACGCCAGTTGCGGGATGCGAATACAAAACTGACTCAAATATCTGAGCAAAAAGACAATTTTTTGGGCCAGGTCAGCCATGAATTGCGCACGCCCATGACCTCAATTCGGGCTTTTTCCGAAATCATGCGCGACACTGACGGATTAAGTCCCGAGGAACAGACGCGCTATGCTGCGATCATCCACGATGAGGCGCTTCGATTGACCCGCCTGTTGGATGATCTGCTGGACCTGAGCGTGTTGGAAAGTGGCAGGGTGAACCTGAACATGGGGGGCGATACGCTGCGCTCGGTTTTGGACCGGGCCGTATCTAGCGCCCTGGCGGGATCAAGCGCTGGTATCGAGGTGCGGCGATCCAAGGCGGCTGAACGTATTCCGCTTCACACCGACCTGGACCGGTTGGGGCAAGTCTTTATCAACCTTATCTCGAATGCGCAGAAATACTGCGACGCGGATGAACCTGTGCTGACCATCTCGGCTCATGACGTTGGTGGGCAAGTGGTTGTTGATTTTGCCGATAACGGCAGCGGCATTCCTCCGGAAGCTCGTTCAATGGTGTTCGAGAAATTTGCCCGTGTGAGCGGTGAAAAGGCCGGAGGCGCGGGCCTGGGCCTGGCGATTTGCCGCGAAATCATGCAGCGGCTGGGGGGCGAGATCACCTATCTTCCCGGTCAGGGCGGCGCTGCGTTCCGGGTCCGTGTTCCATTGGCCTACCGTCAGGCAGCTCAGTAGTGGGCGCGTAAAGACATTCGTAACCTCCGCTGGGTTAGACCAGATGTCAGGCACAGGAACGAAGGGCGGTTTTGGGAATGACGCAACCGATCGGCACGGCGTTGGCGCGCAAGCTCTCGGCAAGTCAGGAGGAGCGGGGTGACAAACCGCGCTCTGTTCTGCGGGCTCTGCGATTGGCATTCGCACGAGCGGCAGGGGATGTGATGCAGCTGCCGCTGACGGTGATCGGCGCAAAACAATCATGTCGACCGGCGGATACATTGGCTGAAGTTGCCAAGGATGACTGGCTTTTCGTGCTGTTGGGAAATGGGGATGGTGTTTCAGCGGCCGTGTGCCTTGATCTTGGCGCAGTGTCTGCAATCGTTCAGGTGCAGACATTTGGGCAGGTCATGTCGGACCCGCCTTCCGCGCGCGTGTGCACGGATACGGATGCGGCCATGGTTGCACCTCTGATCGAAGAGGTGCTGACCCGCGCATCCCGTATCGTCGAATCCTCGGGCGATCAGGCCGGTTTGACGGGGTATGAATACAAGGCGCGTTTGCCGGACAAGCGCACGCTGACACTGGCTATGGTCGAAGAAATTTATGACGTATACGAACTGACAGTCGAGCTTGGCGGAGGAGTGCGACAGGGACAGATTTCCGTGTTTCTGCCGGATCGTCAAAAAGATGGTGACCTTGATGACCCCGACGAACAGGTCGCAGGCCCCAATCTCGAGCAGTCGTCGGGCGTATTGCGAGCGGAACTGAACACGGTGATCTGCCGTATGTCGTTGCCCTTTGCGTCATTGTCTGGGTTGTCGGAAGGTGATGTTCTTCCGCTGGTCGGGGCGCGTGTGGACAAGGCCGAAGTCTTGACGATTGACCGATCACGGGCTGCTGTGGGTCGCTTGGGTCAATGTGGCGGAATGCGTGCGGTGCGATTGAACGAACACGAAACTATACCCAGCCCGCTAAACGCGACTGAACATGAGTTTCTTGAAGCCCGATCACCAATGGCGCAATCCAAGCCCGAGCATGATCTTGAAACAGATATTGTTCCGATCACCCCAAAGGCACTGGAAACGATTGAGGGTGAGTTGACCCTGGGCGACTCAGATCAGATTGCAGCCGAGATTTCAAAGCTTGCGGGGCTGGATGGCAAACCTGACTAATGCTGCCTAGTCGCTCACGCTGCGAAGTTGATCCAGCGCCGGTCTGAGGTTCTCAAGCGCGTAACCGGCCTTGGTAGTTGCATCCAGAATGTCATCCGTGCTCATCCGGTCACATTGCCCAAGGGCCCAGACAACCGAACAGCGCGTGCCCGAGGCGCAATAGGCCAGAACCGGGCCGCTGCAGCGTTCGGCAAGTTCTCGCTGAAGGGCGACGTTTTCCGGCGTCATCGTCTGGTGGGTCAGTTCCAGCACTTCGTATTCCATTCCAGCCGCGCGAACCGCCTGTCCAATCGCGTCAGATTGCAGGTCCATCGGAACTTCGCTGTTGGGTCGGTTGCAGATAACCCGAACAAAGCCCAAATCAGCAATGGTCTGAACGTCCTCGACCGAAATTTGCGGCGAGACAGCGTAGCGGGGGGTAATTGGTCGAATCTCCATGACAATTGATTAGGCCGGGTTTGCGGATCTGTCCAGTTGCGCCCCGACGACGGGTGCGGCGAACATCCCGGCAATCATGGCGATCAGGAACACCACTCCACCGATGCCACCATAGGTGACAGAGGCAATCGCGGGACCGGGGCATAAGCCGGACAGACCCCATCCCATACCGAACATAACGGAACCTGCGACCAGGCGACGATCCAGCTCGGGTGGGGACGCTTGCGGGTACTGCCCCCCTGTCAATGGTTGACCGCGCGCGGCGATTTTCCAGGCGACCAACATCGGCAGGATCGCTCCGCCCATTACAAAGGCAAGCGTCGGGTCCCAGTTGCCGAACACATCCAGCCAGCCCTGCACCTTCGTCGTGTCGGTCATGCCCGAAATCAACAAACCTGATCCGAACAGTGACCCAGCCAGCAAAGAGATCAGAACGCGCATCAAACCCATCCCAACATGTGTCGCAGCAGGAACAGAGTTACAGCACCTGAACCGATATAGATAAGCGTTGCCACGATACCGCGAAGCGAGAACCGCGAAATACCGCAAACTCCGTGCCCCGAGGTACAACCATTCGCGATCCGGGTTCCGACACCAACCAGGACTCCTGCGATTATAACGACAGGCAGATTGCCGGTCAGATGAGTTTGCGGGGCAGGGGACATGAACAGCCACAGCACCAGGGGCATTCCGATCAGCCCCGCGACAAAAGCCAGCCGCTCGGCGGTGCGATCCGTGCTGTCGACCAGCCCCCCGAGGATTCCGCTGGCCCCCATGATGCGACCGTTCCCAAGCAGGTAAACTGCGGCGCCCAAGCCGATCAGTAGGCCCCCCGCCAATCCCCACATCCACGCGATTTGCATTGTTTGCCCTCTTTCGACGCTAAAGTTTGTTGATGGGAAGCTTCAGAAAAACATCACCTTTTTCGTCCGCAGGCGGCATCTGACCTGCCCGCATGTTGACCTGCAGAGACGGCAGGATCAGGCGTGGCATACCAAGGGTCGCATCACGCGCGTCGCGCATCTCGACGAATTCCTCGACCGGTCGTCCCTGACCAATATGCACATTCAGAGCTTTTTGCTCGCCCACTGTTGTCTCCCACGCGTATTCGTCCCGACCGGGTGCTTTGTAGTCATGACCGACGAACACTCGGGTTTCATCCGGCAGAGACAATATTTTTTGGATCGATGCATACAGCATCTCAGAAGACCCCCCAGGGAAGTCACACCGCGCAGTGCCGAAATCCGGCATGAACAACGTGTCGCCGACAAAGGCTGCGTCTCCAATCACATAGGTCAGGCAGGCGGGTGTATGGCCCGGTGTGTGCAACACATCTCCGCGCATCTGGCCCACGTGAAAGCTGTCACCTTCGCGGAACAAGGCATCAAATTGGCTGCCATCGCGCTGAAACTCGGTCCCTTCGTTGAAGATCTTGCCGAAGGTTTCCTGAATGGTCACGATTTGGTCGCCGATACCGATTTTGCCACCAAGTTCCCGCTGTAAATATGGAGCAGCCGAAAGGTGATCGGCGTGCACGTGGCTTTCCAAGATCCATTCTACTTTGAGGTCGTGCTTTCGGACGAAGTCTATGATCATGTCGGCCGAGTTCGTGTTTGTCCGCCCCGAGGCATGGTCAAAATCCAGAACGCTGTCGACGATCGCACAAGCTTGACCTTCGGGTTCCTGAACCAGATAGGACACCGTAAATGTGTCTGTATCAAAAAACGCTTTCACCTTAGGTGTCATTTTGCTCTCCGTCCGTGCCTCAGTATTCATATATTAAATGCGGAATATAAGGCAATCAACAGTTCGTGACTTGATGTCTGTCAAGGCAGCTTAGGCTGGATTGGCATAGAATTTAAACAATCCGCAAAACCACGCGATGACCGGGCACTTGGCAGGCGAGTTTTCGCCCGTAATCGGGCTAAGATCGGCAAGTCTTAAAACGGTTACCTATATGAGGTTAATCAGACAGCATTTGGGAGGATGAACATGTCTACAAGCAATTTGTATTCCGAAGCTGAGCAGCTTGAAGCGAAGTTGCAGGGTGCCTGTCTTGAGACGCGGCTGGCTCTTCAACCCAGCGTGACCAAAATCATCGAGCGTATGCGTCAGCAAGGTGTCCACATCCCATCGCGGTTGCGGCGTTTGGATGCGGCGTTGTGCGAAGACGCGATGGAAGCGCGATTTGATAATCTGCCAGTCTAAGGCGCATTCTCAACTGAACGAAATTCCAAGTATCACAAGCATCAGCCCGAGAACCGACAGGAAAAGCGAACCCAGGTTCCAAGGCAGAACGCCCTGAACAACGGCGCGCAACTCATCATCCGACAAACCGGACTTGCGCGCCTTCATCACCCGTAAAATGCACCAGACCAATCCCAGAAGGCCTGCGAGCGAGAGGGCAGCACCGCCCCAAGTGATGATTTGAAACATGGTTCCCCACAAACGGTTCACTGATTTCCTCAGCGCTTATCGGATCGTACTGCGTCACACAAGCCTGACCATGGATTGCGCGCTTGCGGTAGGTTCAGAGGCAAGGTATCCCGCGAGAGCCGCTGTTACAGCATCAAACCGCAATCGCTGAGAGAGACGAAAATGGAAGATATGACCGAAGATCAGGCCACCGCCAACTATCGTGTGACAGCGGGTGAATTGCGCCAGTTCATTGAACGCTTCGAGCGATTGGACGCCGAGAAAAAAGACATTGCGGAGCAGCAAAAAGAGGTCATGGCCGAGGCCAAGGCGCGTGGCTACGACACCAAGGTCATGCGTAAGGTTATCGCTTTGCGCAAGCGTGACCAGGATGATATTGCCGAGGAAGAAGCTGTACTTGAAATGTACAAAGAAGCGCTGGGTATGAACTAAGTAATTCCGAGGCCCTTACAGCCTAATTTAGCGGGCGACAGGTCCCTATTTGACCGAAATTGTAGGGGCAGTAGAGGTGGCATCTCGATCATTGAGGTGCAAAGAATGCGTTTTTCGATTTGCTTGTCTACGGTCGAAGAAAGCGGACGCCGGTTGTGGTCTCCAACCGGTCGATATCCTGTTCGTAAAGCTCTGAAAACGCGTCCACAATATCCGAATTCCAGCCAGAAAGGTCGAGTTCTTCTTCGATTTTGTCCGGCTGCGCATTCTCTGTCAGAATCAGTGCAAGGGCGTCCGTGATCTCACCGCGAGTCAGGTTTGAATCTGGCTGCGTTAAATCTGCCGCCTTCTGTTTTCCTTCGTCCGTCAGCAAAGACAGAAGCAGATCGAATTCCTTGTTGATCGGAGTATCGTCCGGCAGACCCGCAATCGCGCGGATAATGTCGCCCCAAATGAACGGCGTGTCTTCGTTGCACCAAAGCGTTATTTTCACGTTGGGGGCAAGGTCGCGAATATCGTCAATCATACCGATCCAGCTGAGACAGCTCAGGTCAGTATTATCGATAACCGCAGCGCGTTCCGCTTCTGGCAATGACATTAACAACTTGGGGATAAAGCTCCCAAGGTTTTTTAGGGCCAAAAAGATCTCGACCTGATGGCCGTGAAACGCGTGCTCGAGCAGGGCCATTCTTTCGCCCGCGCGTGGGTAAAGCTGCCCGTCCAAAAGAGTTGCTCCGCGATCACCAGCGAACTCGTTGCTCAGGAAGATCGCGCGCTGTGCGTTTTCGTCCGAGGGTAACACATTTCGCAACCGATCCTCGCCTTTTGGGGTCAAAGAGCCCGAGTGCAACGCCTGAAACACCGGATTAAAAACTTGCCGAAATCTTCTGGGGCCAAAAAATCGGGTTCCTGTTTGGGACAGAGTTGTATTGTTGGTCTGTAAAGACGTAAGTAGCCGGCCTTCGTCGGTAAAAGCAGCACCAGCGTGGATGGCAACCTGCATCGTTGGTATACGTCCTTACGTCTTTGGCCTTGTCTGCCGGATTACAGTCTGAGCGTGGTACAGTCAAACCCGAGCTATTGCAAAGCGCTTGCCGGATTGGACAAGAAGAAATCGAACTTTCCTTAAGCAAGGATGAAATTTGAGGCTTGAAGTCCCTCGCCAGAGCCATTAATCGACACGCAATGCCCCTATAGCTCAGCTGGTAGAGCAACTGATTTGTAATCAGTAGGTCCGCGGTTCGAGTCCGTGTGGGGGCACCACTTACCTTGTCAACTCATTGATACACATCGGCTTCTTAAGAAAGCTGCGCAGGCAACGGACATTTCAGTGCCCTTCTGTTTCAAAAAGAACGTCACATACTATTCTGATCGAGGAGTGCCGCAGGACCTCTCACATCACTGTGACCCATCGAAAATCACCTACTCTCTGAGGATCCGGCCGGCTTCAGTGGCAACCCAACGTCAAAGACGGGCTGCGGAACAACTGGACGAGTACAGGTTCCACTTGCGGGTTCAGAGTGTGGATCGGCCCAGGAAACACCGTTTGAGGGTTGCCTTGGGCGGTTAAGCTGGGGAAAACCCGCCGCCTGTGAGCGAGACTGTGAAGTTCTCGGACACAGTGGGCATCTATCGCTTGTTTTCAGTGCGTTGCCGAATATGCCTCGATCAATGCCTCGTCTATGTTGCCATCCGTGCATTGTAGGCGTGCTTAGTCTATCGATCTAAGATCAGGTTTGTGGTCTTCGTAAGTAGAGTTTCATCTCTAAACCGAGATTCATTTGCCGAGATGGACAGCACAAAGGGCGTCAGCAAACGAAGAGAGCGGTCTGTTCGAGTGCGCAACTTGAAATTCTTTGCCGGGTCAAATCGATTCAGATTGCTAGATGTTTGAAGCAATATTCTTGAGGCTGCGTCTTTTAACACTTCAGGTCGCCGAAAGCGCATTGTACTCATAGCCTTGTGGCCGTATTGAGATTTTCAGGACCGAGTTAGGCCCGACACGCTCGCCCGCGTGGTGGAATGGTAGACACAAGAGACTTAAAATCTCTGGGCCGAAAGGCCGTGCCGGTTCGAGTCCGGCCGCGGGTACCAACTTCTTAGGCGACAGCAAGATTTGCGCATGCCTGAGACCAGCCAGAGGCCCTTCGCCTCGCTGTCGTAAATCTGGGTGCCCGATGGATGGTTCTCGGCTAGTAGGTGCACTGCCGTCTGAGTGAGTTCGTGGTTATCTTTGATCGCCGCTATCGGCCATGTTTCGATTGGATTCTGAGAGACCTCAGAATGTGCCATGAGACGACCAGTTTTGTTTTCTTGACTGCGCGGACCTTCAGCAGGTGCTATTAGGTAATAAAATGATTTAAAAACATCTACTTAAAATGCATCGCCCTAAGGCTTTCGGGCTCGTTCCCAGCCATCAGCACCATTTGTCATACCGGAAAGCCAAGCTGCCCAATAAGTCGCCAGATATCGCGGTTGGCTTCGGACAATTGGGTGACAACTTTTTCAATTTCCCGCATGGCCTCGTCATCGACTGTGTCTTCACGTCCCAGTCTGATGTCGGTTTTTCGGTCAGCGATGCGCATAAGAATCGTTTTTGGATTCCCGCTGTCTGGATCGAAGGAATAGATGCAGTGATTATACCGATTCCGGATGCCAGACAGTTTAGACAGGCGGTGTGTGTGCTCGAGTATCGGGTCCCGTATTTCGGCAGGCCGCCCTTCCATTTTGGCTAGACGTTCTACAAGGTCGATGCGCGCCCTTGTTGTGTTCAAGGTTAAAAAGATGATGACAGCTGTGTCTTTGGGCGTGCCAGACAGGCCAGCGATCAAATGGATCAAAAGGCTTTCGGTGTTGGTCCACATGTAATTCAGCCTGCCGACAAGCAGGATGAGACGATCGAAACGGGCTTCAAAATCTTCAGTCAATTGTCGTGTGCTGCGCCTCTTGCGGGGCGACCTCAAAAAAGAACTGTGCCGCCGCAGTTCGATTGCTGACACCGATCTTTCCCGCGACATTGTGTATATGTAACTTCACCGTATGTTCAGTGATCCCAAGATTTGATGCAATAATCTTGTTGCTTTGACCTTTTGAGACCAATCGCAACACCTGCTTTTCCCTTCGCGTCAGTTTGGAATAAAGCGGGTGCGGGTCTGTCGTCTCAACCGAATGTTTCTGCGTTGGAGTGGTTGTGTTGCACACTGAGTTGGCGAGAAAACTGGGAAGATAAAGTTCTTCATGTAACAGAAGGCGAAGGATCGACCGCCACGCGTCGGGTGCAATATTCATCGGCAGGTAACCTATGTCCCCGTGTGCACCGGGATCCCAACGGTCAAATACAAACCGAGCCGCATCTTCCTTGCGATACGCAAAAACAAGACTACCCAGCCCTGCGCTGTCCTTATAATGTTGCGGGCGGGCCAGAAAATCTTCTGTCAACATCTGGTCAACAATCAAAATTCTTCCGGGTCCATTGTTTTCCGATTCGTAAATTGGCAGGGACGCAATCGATTCGAAGCGATGCGTAGAGACACCAAATTCAGATTGAACACTTTCGATGGTCTGCTCTGAATAAAACAGTTCCTTGCCGATGAAATTGATTGAGAACTCTTCCAATAAATATTGACTATTCAGGGTATTATCCTGAAGCGGAATGTTCATAACCTCCCCCTTATCACTACCACGCCACACAAGCGGCGAAATCATTAACTGAACATTAGATTAATATTAACTGAATATTAACGTACTTGGGGAGATGACCATAGAAGAAAGTATAATTTTCTTCCGTACCCGGTCGTTCAATTGTGAATAGTTCTAGAACTTTCGGATAGGCGTCATCGGTGCGATTTTCCAAATTAAATCTGGATATTTGCGGGAAGTAACTTGCAGGTTTTAAACCAATTTTTTGTTTCATCTTAACTGCTCGCTGATGGCTGATCTAAATTTTTGCTATATAAAATATAGAGTTAACCGTTCTAGCGCTTACGGCTAGCTATCCAGATCACCCTACTGCTGCAACCATGATTGCACTCCAATTTGCGGAGTTGAATTTCCTATTGCGTCTGCACATCGCGCATTTTCGCGACGTTTTTCTTCAGACGTAGTTTCGGCTTGGCCGAGAAAGGAGGGTGGGAGAGGAATCACTGAAAAGACACGCACCCATGCGCGGTTTGCGCTTGTGTGCCTCATTGTTTCAACGCGCCAGTCACCGTTTTGGAGATGAATGACGGTCCGTGCGCTCAGTAAGTGGAATTATTGATATGAGTAAACGTCAACAACCGCATAACAGCATCACAGACATTGATGAAGTTAACATCGGTACGGCATATGTTCCCGTGGACGCAGATGTTCACGTTGATGACGCCTATATTGAAGCTGATCTGACTGATCAGGACACCAATGTCGAAAATGAACAGGGTCAGGGCCAGGATCAAATCCAGGGTCAGGCGACCGTGGTCGAGAATGGACAGGGTCAGGATCAGGGGCAGGGCCAGGATCAGGGCCAAGGCCAAGACCAGGGTCAAGGTCAGGACCAGGGCCAGGGTCAAAGCCAGACCAATGGCAACAATGACAATTCGAACTGGGTCAACATCGACTTTGGCGATGCCGAGCCTTTGGGCCGTGACGACGATCTGGTCGACGTCGACGTATCCGGCGGGTCGTCGATTGATGATGTGATCACTGTTGGAAACGATTTCGACTACGATCCGGGCGACGATTTGAACCTGGATATCGATCTGAGTGGTGAGGGCAACGACATGTCCGCCATCAACCACCAGTACGCCAACCTAAGCGACGATGATCATCTGGGATCGGCTGCGGTAACCAATACCGGTAGCTTTGACCAGAACGGCAACGCGCGCGGCGGCTCAGCGACAGCCGACGAGGGCATCAGCACGCATTCCGACGGCGGCAATTCGGGCCAAGGTGGCAGCACCTATGCGGGGAATGCCTCGGGCAATACGACTGGCGGCGATGCATACGCACTGGGTGGTCACACCGGTGATGCCGATGGTACCGGTGTCGGTGGTGACGGCGGTAACGCGGGTGATGCGTCTAATGTCGGTTTGGGCGTGGGCTTGTCTGGTGCGGAATCCAACGGCAGCAGCAGTGCAGGCGCAGGTGGTCAAGCTATCAGTGACTCGGCCGCGCATAACAGCGGCGCTTCGGTTTCCGATGGCACCAGCGTAGCCGGAGAAGGCGGTAATGCCGGATCCGTCGGCTTGGGCCTGGGCCTGGGTCTCTCGGGTGCCGAGAACGGCGGTCTGTCCAGCGGCGGAGATAACGTATCGCATGCTGGTGCGCTGGGTGCTGGTCAGGGGACCAATGACTCTGACGCAAACGGTGCAAATGGTGGCGACGGTTATGCCGACACCGATGGTGTCGCGATCAACGCCGGAAGCAGCGAGACCGAGGCCAATGACGCAGACGCCGGCAATCTGGGCCTTGGGCTTGCAGGAAGCCTGGCTGGCAGTGCGGCCGATGCGGATACCGGGAATGGCACAGGTGCAAGTGGCACCGGTGGCAACGGTAACGGCAGTGGCGGTACCGGCGGCAACGGCAACGGTGCAACCGGAACGGGCGGCAGCGGTAATGGTGCAGCTGGAACTGGCGGTGCCGGAACTGGCGGCGCGGGTACCGGTGGTGACTCGGGTCAGGTTGACGCAGCTCTGGCAGCTTTGAATCAGCAGAATGGTCTGCTTGGACTGAATGCTGGTCATGCTGATGCCAGCAATGGTGGCGGAGACACAAATCACGGTAATCCGGGCACCGGTGGCGTTGGTTCGGGCGCAGTCGGCTCTGGCGGCGATGGCACAGGTGCCTTCGGTTCGGGTGGCGACGGAACCGGCGGTGGCGCTGGTGGCGGCGACGGGACCGGTGGCGTTGGTTCGGGCGGCGATGGCTCGGGCGGAATGGCAACCGGAGGCACCGCGGGTGCGACTTCTGGCGCGCAAGGCGTTGGCGATCAAACCACGACTGGCCCGAACGTCACCCAATCGCCGGGCGATGTGAACGGAAACGCGAGCCTGCCGCAGAACAACAGCGGTGACGGTGGCGCGGCCGGTAGCAACACCACCGACGGGTCGGCAACAGGTACCGGTACCGGAACCGCGACTGCCGATGGTTTCGGTGGCGGTGGCGGCGCGATCCAGCAGGATGCGATGTCCAGCGGCACAGGTGCGGGGTCTGCTGATGCAACCAACACCGCAGGCGAGGGCGGCGACTCTGGTCTGTTCTCGGTCGCGGATACGGACGGGTCTGCAGACAGTCTGGCAAGTGCCATTGCAGGGTATGGCGGTGACGCGATGTCCGACAATGACGCAACCTCGACGGGCGCGGGCAGCGCGACCGGGTCGGCCATGTCCGGCTTTGGTGGTGGCGGCGGCGCTGGTGCCGGTAACGGCGGAACCAGTGGCGACGCGATCGGCTCTGCGACCTCGGGTGCAACGACCGGCGCAATGGTCAACGGCGGTGACGCTGCGGGTGCCTATTCGGGTGCTGGCGGGACCGGTGGCCATGCAGGCGAGTGGGGCTCTGGCAACGGCGGAGACGGCATTGTGAACGGCGAGTCCTATGCCTCGGCGGCTGCGGTGGTCGACACGTCGGCGTTCAACCAGTCGATTGTCATGGGCGCCAACGTTCTTGGCAACACGGTCGACACAACCATGGTCGGTGGCTCGATGACCTCCAGCTTCGCCAGCGACGACGCCGACGCGTAACTTGCGTAGTGGCAGGGTCAGAGCTTGGGTTTCCAGGCTCTGACCGCTTCTGAAAAACTGTCGGGGCCAAGGACAGATGGCCCCGACTCAACTTAACCCAAGGCAGTTGATTTTGAACGCCGCGGGAAAGGAAATTGAAATGTCGTTTGATAGTATCAGTGAGACGATTGCCCATTTCATCGGAACTTTTGATCTGACGACCGAGCAAGCTCGGTTGCGAGATCAATATCAGGAATTTACCGCTCTCAGGCGCAAGGCTGAGATGGAAGAGCTGGAAGAAGGTGCTGCCGTGAAAGTACGGGCAGACCTTAACCTTGACCCCGGAAAATACGACGCTTTACCCTATGCGCCATCGGTTAGTCACACTGACATTCCGTTGGCTCCAAACCCGCAACCGTTGGGGCCGATTCCAGATGGTCCATTGCAAACTGGCCCGGGTCCCGATCAAGTGCTTCCCGATGCGGCGATCGCTTCGACCTCGATACCGATCTTGGTCGCGAAACCAATTTTGATCCCCGAACTGATCGGCTCGGCTGTCACCTATGCGATTCAGACATTGGACCTGAACGACAACGACACCATCGGTCAGGGGGATTTCCGCGATGTGGACTCATTGGTGCAGCAAGGTCAGGAACTGGCTGATGTTGCGCTTTCTCTACACGCGGTATCGTCCCCATCCTTTAGCATTTCCGATTATCAGTCGATCGAGCACCTCGAATCGATTGTTGCCGAGATACAGGCCCCATTCGAAGCCCCGTCTGAGGATGTGACTGTCCACCAGTTCCAAGGCGAAGAAGCCATGGGAACGATTGTGAACGGTGAACATGTCGAGGAACTTCCGGATTTTCTGGAATTAGTGCCAAGTCACCATCTTCCTGATGAAGAAGACGACAGTGACCACCCTGACTTGTTGCCAACTGAGTGGGATCAGTCAGACGATGCCGATTTTGGCGATGGTCACACCGTTATCGCGGGGGGCAACCTAGCGATAAACGAGGTCGCCATTACCGTCGGTTGGGTCGATGCTCCGGTAATTGCGGTCGGTGGGCAGTCGGTCAACCTAACCGTCGTAAGCCAAGTGGCGATTGTCTCGGATGTCGACGAAGGGCCCGAGGATACTCAAAGCGAAACCACGGTGGTTCAGTCGTCAAGTATTGCAGTGGAATCCAATGAGGCGTCCTGGCTTGATGATAATGTCTCGGAAGAGGGACAGGATCCTCTTGTCGCGATCACCTGGATTTCGGGTGATCTGTTCGTCACAAATTTCGTAAAACAAGAAATCAACGCCACTGATATCGACCATATTGAAACCCAGATTGACGCCACGACCAGCCTGTTTGTGTTGGGTGACAACGACCTGGTGAATGAGGTCAGCGTTGTTGAGCTTGGCAGCTATTACGATCTGGTTTTAATCGGCGGAGACATGGTTTCGGTGGATTTTGTCCACCAGACGATTGCGTTGGTCGATGACGATGTGGTCTCGGGGGTGGTCGCCGAGGAAGACAATGACAACCTTGTCATGAACCACGTGGAACTGACGACCTTTGGGGAAGACACTCATGAAGAGTTGTCAGAAACGCTGGCCGAAGTCTTACCTCTGCAAGAGATGGACACCGACGCTTTGGAAGATGCACTGCTGAACGATCCTCAATATGCGGGGATGGAGCAGGTGCGGGTTCTGAAAATCGAAGGTGATCTGGTGCAGGTCAACGTCGTCGAACAGGTGACTACCCTGCAGGACCAGGATGATATTCACGTACAAGGTGGGAATGGTGCCATAGCTTCGGCGTTGGGTGCTGGAAATGCGGTGCTGAATGCGGCGAGTATCTCGACCATCGGAGTGGACTCGGTCGTTATGGCCTCGGAGGGTGAATATTCGGATGTCGTTCTGCATCAGGCGAGCCTGATTGACACCCCAGACGAAGATCTGGGTGCAGAGCTGGCCAATGAGGCCATCGCGATCCTGATGCAGGAAACATCTGGACCGGGTAAGTCAGACCTTGCCCCGGGTCACAACAAACTGACGCCCTCTGAAATGGCCAGCGTAGATGATGCGCTGTCCTCAATGTTAGCTTAATTTCCCAGTTTTTTTACGAGTGAACCGAAAGTCTGAGTATGTCGAGAACGTTTTCGTCGAGTCGCTCTCTCTTTGCCAGTCCTATGGACGGCGGGGGTGGGGCCAACCCAGTCAAATCAGTTGCCGCACGAAAGGCGACGGCGTCCGGCATATTGCCCGAGTTACGATTAAGCGAAGACATGCGTGTGCGGCCTTTGAAAAAAGGGCCTGAAAAACCGGAAGCAAACAAAATCAGAGTGGACCCCGATCAAAGGTCCGAAACTGACGAAATTCAGAAACGCGCTGAATATTCCCTTCGGCGCGCTACGTCGCAGCCTGATCAAGGTCACGGTACTAAGGGCTGCGATGCTGGGGTGGCCGATGCTGAAGGGCTCGGTCCTGAAACCGCCAGAAAGGAGACCGCGCGGGTCCCCCCCCTGTCGCGATCCAAAGGCGGTGCGAGTATTGGCACCACCATCGAGGCCAAGGCGAACCAACCTTTGCCGTTGAAAAAAAGCGGCGGCGGAGATGGTAACGAGCCACCCCAGACCTTTCACAAACGCACCCCGCCCGAGGATTTTCAGCGTACGTTGCAAGTCTCGCTGCGTGCCATTCTGCGCAACCTTGCCTTTGTTCTGGTCCTGACCTGTGCGACGAACATCCTTATTCTGGCGATCCCGATTTACCTGTTCCAGATCAGTGACCGCGTGTTGACCAGTCGATCGCTGGATACGTTGATCATGCTGACCGCGATCGTGGCTGGCGCTGTCATCTTTCAGTCGGCCTTCGATGCGGTGCGTCGCTTCATGCTGATGCGAACCGCGGTCGAGGTTAATGCACGGCTGGGTGCTCCGGTCCTCAGTGCAGCCGCCCATGCTTCGTTGCACGGTACAGGGCGCGAATATCAGACATTGGGTGATCTTCAGCAGGTACGGGGTTTTCTTGTATCGGGGACTTTGATCTCGTTTCTGGACGTTCCATTTGCACCGTTGTTCATCCTTATGATCTTTCTGGTTCATCCCCAGCTGGGCATGATCGTGATCGTCACGGCGCTGTTGTTGATGGTCATTGCCATTATCAACCAACGTATGACAGCCGGCCCCTTTGCCGAGGCCAACCGGGCGCAATCCATGGCCAACCAGCATCTGGATTCGATGTCGCGCAACAGCCAGATTATTAATGCTCTGGCCATGATCCCCGAGGCCGTGCGTATTTGGGGCCGAGACACAGCGCAGTCACTGACGTGGCAAGTTCGGGCACAGGACCGGAACGTTATTTTCGCCGCTATTTCGCGAGCGGTACGTTTGCTGACACAGATCGCCATTCTGGGGTGGGGGGCATTCCTGGCCCTGCAGGGCGAAATCACGGGCGGGATGGTGATCGCGGCGTCGATCATTGCCGGGCGGGCTTTTGCGCCCATCGAAGGCTCCATCGAAGGGTGGAACGGCTTCCTGCTGACACGCGGCGCTTACGGGCGGATCAAGAACTTGCTGTCCAACTCGGCGCTTCAGTTCGAGAAATTGCGCTTGCCGCGGCCAGAAGGGCGGTTGGATGTGGAACGGTTGCTTTTTGTCCCCGGCGGCACCAAGCGCGTTGTATTGAACGGGATCAGCTTTGCGCTGAATCCGGGTGAGACGCTGGCGATCATTGGCAACTCGGGCGCGGGTAAAACCACGTTGGGCAAAACACTGGTCGGGTCGATTTTGCCGACATCCGGCAGCGTGCGTCTGGACCTGATGGATATCCGTAACTGGGACCCGCGCCAGTTTGGCGAAAGCATCGGCTATCTGCCGCAGGATGTGCAGCTGTTTCCGGGCACCATCAAGGACAACATTGGCCGTATGCGCGAAGATGCAACGGACGAACAGATCCACGATGCTGCCGTTCTAGCCGATGTCCACAACATGATCGCCACGTTGCCCCAAGGGTATGAGACTGTTGTGGCCGCCGATGGCTCGCCACTGTCCGGCGGTCAAAAGCAGCGGATTGCCCTTGCGCGTGCCTTCTTTGGAAATCCGCGGCTTGTGGTTCTGGATGAGCCAAACTCGAACCTAGATGTGGCCGGAGATCAGGCGCTGGCACGGGCCATCGCGCAGGCCAAGGAAAACAAGATTACGGTCGTGGTGATTACGCAGAAGCCAACGCTGTTGAACGTGGTCGACAAGATCATGCTGCTGACGGATGGACGTGTTGCTTTGTTCGGGCAGCGCGAACAGGTGCTGCAACAATTGAACGGCCCGCGCAAACAGACTGGGATTGAAGGCCAGCAGAAAGGGGATGCGTAATGAATGATCTCGTGCCGGTCAATAATGACCCCAAAGACCCAACTGTCTGGTACGCTGAAGTACCGCGCTCGATCAACCGGTTGGTCGTAATTGGTTTAGTCATGCTGGTCGTCTGCTTTGGCGGCTTTGGCGTCTGGTCTTTCAGCGCACCGCTGGCTGCTGCGGTGATTGCGCAGGGAAGTTTCGTGGCCACTGGTCGCAACAAGATCGTACAGCATCTTGAGGGCGGGATCATTGAAAACATCAAAGTGATTGAAGGCCAGTCGGTTCAGGCGGGGGAAGTGCTGATGACGCTGGACCAAACTTCGGCCGAGGCCAATGAACGAGAACTGTTCATCCGTAAAATCCGCTTGCAAGCCATGTCTGAACGCCTTGAGGCTGAGCACAATGAGAAGGATCAGTTGGAGTTTTCCGCCGAGTTGCTTTCGGCCACTGACGATGTCGAAGTCATGACCATTCTTGATGGCCAGAAGATCAGCTTCGAAGTATCCCGCAAAACCCTGCTGAATGATATCGCATTGTTGGAACGCAACATGGAGGCCCTCAGGATCAGGTCCAGCGGGTTCGAGGCGCAACTGGACAGTATGAAACGTCGTGCGGAAATCCTGCAGGAAGAATTTGAAACCAAAAAGGCGTTGTTCGACAAAGGCTTGGTTCGCAAGGGAGATCTGAACACGATCCGTCGCGTGCAGGCTGAGGCGGAGGGACAGCAGGCGAGGCTGGCGGCTGAGACGGCGGAAATCAACCAGATGTTGCTGAAGTATGACGAACAGATCACGCGGACACGTTCGGCCTATCGCGAAGCCGCGTTGGATGAGTTGGGTGTGATTGCAGCCGATCTGGAAAGTGTCCGCGAAAAGGCACGTCAGGCGCGCAGTGTTCTGGATCGTGCCGTTGTTCGCGCACCAGTCACGGGGACTGTTGTAAGGCTTCACTATCACACACCTGGGGGCGTGATCGAAACTGGCGAGCCTATCGCTGAAATCCTACCTGCCGATGCGCCCCTTATCATCGAGGCGCAGATTCCCCGGACCGAAATTGACAGCGTCGTGACGGGTCAGAACGCGACGGTGCGTCTGGTTGGGTTGAATCAGCGCACGACGCCGGTTCTCAGTGGGGAAGTCTTTTATGTATCAGCCGACGCCTTAGTTGAGGAATCATCAGGGGCCCCTCAAGAGGTATACTTGGCGCGTGTCTCGCTAGCGCCGGACGAGATTGACCGGGTGCGGGGCTTTATCCCCACACCGGGTATGCCTGCCGAGATCATGATCCAAACCGAAGAACGCACTTTTGCGGCTTACATCGCCAAACCGGTGACGGACAGTATGTCGCGTGCCTTCCGCGAACATTGATCACGGGTGTAGGGTCTTCAACCTACACCTTCCAGTTTTCGCATGTTATCTTGTTGGGAACACCAACAGGAGAAACGCCTATGCCCTTAACCGTGAAAGAGATGATGGAAGCCGCGAACGCCGCTGTTGAACGGATAGATATGGCTCGCGCCGCCGAGATTCTGGGGCAGGGTGGGTTACTGCTGGACGTACGTGATGGGGCTGAATTGCAAAAAACGGGTCGGGCTGCAGGCGCGCATCACATCTCACGGGGTATGTTGGAGTTTCATGCCGACGATGCGATGCAATCTCATGACCCCGAGCTGCGTAAGGATCGTCCCATTGTTCTGTATTGCGCAGCCGGAGGGCGTGCGGCGCTGGCGGGCAAGTTGTTAAAGGATATGGGATACGCGCAGGTTTACAATCTGGGTGGTTTCAAAGACTGGGTCGAAGGTGGCGGCGACGTCGCGGGCTCCTGAAGCGAATGACTTGAAGCTGAATGCCAAAGGATCGACGCGGGTACAACTGCGCCGGTCTCTTTTGCGGACTTTCTCCTAGGCGTTCAGGAAGGCCCGAACCGAAGCCTCGAATTCACGGGGTTTTTCGGCGTGCAGCCAATGTCCCGCACCGGGTATTTTGGCGAAGCGCGCAGTTGGAAACAGCGCCCGGATCGCGGGGCGGTGTTCGGGCAGAACATAGTCTGATGAGCCCCCCGACAGAAATAGGGTCGGTTTGGTACATGTGCCGGTGATGTCAGGAAAGCTCATGATCTTGGGCATCTCGGCGGCCAGAACGTCCAGGTTCAACAACCAGCGTTGGCCCTTGATGTCCAGCGACTGGGTGAAAAAGCTTTGCAGGGCTTTCTCGACCCCCTGATCGGCCAGCTGCTGTTCGGCGTCCGAGCGTCGCGTGATGGAGGATAAATCCACGGCGCGCATCGCCTCGATGAACTTGATCTGGCTGTGGGTATAGGTCACGGGTGCGATGTCAGCGACCACCAGTTTGCGCAGTTTCTCACCATGCAGCAAGGCCAGCGTCATGGCCGCCTTGCCACCCATCGAATGCCCGACCACATCGGCCTGACCGCCGAAATGGTCAATCACCTCGGCCAGATCATTTGCCATGCTGGGATAGTCATGCTGCGGTGTCCATTCGCTGTTGGAATGGTTGCGCATATCGACGGCGACGACCTGCCGCTCATCCGACAATCTGCGCGCAATTACGCCCCAATTCCGGCCCGAGCCATAAAGACCATGGGCAATCAGCAAAGGCGGGTTCGAGGTCGGCTCACCATGGACAATTGTATTCAGCATGACCGAGTGATACCCGTCGCCGGTCCAAACAACCAGCCCCATTGTCGTGCTTGCGCCGCCCGGATATGGTGCCGCGTCAGGAGGCCCTCATATGGCGCAAAACCCCGATATCCAAACTCAGATCGCGCAGACCGTGCAGTTGTTGCGCGACAAGCTGGGTGTGCGGGACAAGACGCTGACGGCCTCGGTCCGAAAGGCCAAACGTCAATTGCCCCGACGCATCTACAAACAGGCGCTGCTTTTGGCGAATGCGGAACAGATGGCGGCCCATCCCAAGCTGAGGTTGGTGCTGGATACGCCAAAACTGGCCCGCGCCTCAGAAGAGGTGCAGGATCATCTGACAGGCATCAATCTGGCCGACCGCAGGCTGGGCTGGTTTCTGGGGATGCTGGGTGGTTTGGCTTTCAACCTGTTGGCCCTGTTGGTTCTGCTGCTGGTGTTTTTGCGCTGGCAGGGCTTCATATGAAAAACGGCGCCGCTGGGGCGCCGTTCAACCTTTTGATATCCTGAAATATTACAGGTTCGGGTAGATCGGGAAGCGGGCGCACAGCTCGGCCACTTCGGCTTTGACCTTGGCTTCGACCTCGGCATTGCCGTCTTCGCCATTGGCGGCCAGACCGTCGACCACTTCGATGATCCAATCCGCGATCTGGCGGAACTCGACCTCGCCGAAGCCGCGGGTGGTGCCAGCAGGCGAGCCCAGACGGATACCGCTGGTGATGGTCGGTTTCTCCGGATCAAACGGCACGCCGTTCTTGTTGCAGGTGATGTGCGCACGACCCAGGGCCTTTTCGGTCGCGTTGCCCTTGACGCCTTTGGGGCGCAGGTCGACCAGAACCACATGGGTGTCGGTGCCGTGCGTAACCGTGTCCAGACCGCCTTTGATCAGCTGATCAGACAGCGCCTGCGCGTTGTTGATGACCTGCTGGATGTAGGTCTTGAACTCGGGGCGCAGCGCCTCGCCAAAGGCAACGGCTTTGCCAGCGATGACATGCATCAGCGGACCGCCCTGAATGCCGGGGAAGATGGCCGAGTTCACTTTCTTGGCGATCGCCTCGTCATTGGTCAGGATCATGCCGCCGCGCGGACCGCGCAGGGTTTTGTGAGTGGTAGTGGTGGCCACATGCGCATGCGGGAAGGGGCTCGGATGCTCGCCTGCTGCAACCAGACCGGCAAAGTGCGCCATATCCACGTGCAGGTAAGCGCCGACCATATCGGCAATCTCACGCATCCGCGCAAAGTCGATCTGGCGCGGGATGGCCGAGCCACCCGCGATGATCAGCTTGGGCTGATGCTCTTTCGCCAGCGCCTCGACCTGATCATAGTCCAGCATGTTGTCCTGCTGGCGCACGCCGTACTGAACGGCCTTGAACCACTTGCCCGATTGGTTGGGCGCGGCACCGTGGGTCAGGTGGCCGCCTGCGTCCAGGCTCATGCCCAGAATGGTGTCGCCGGGCTGGATCAGCGCCTGAAACACACCCTGGTTGGCTTGGCTGCCCGAGTTCGGCTGAACGTTGGCAAATCCGCAGCCAAACAGTTCTTTGGCGCGATCGATGGCCAGGTTTTCGGCAACATCGACAAACTGGCACCCGCCATAATAGCGACGGCCCGGATAGCCTTCGGCATATTTGTTTGTCATGACCGAGCCCTGCGCCTCCATCACGGCGGCAGAGACGATGTTTTCGGACGCGATCAGCTCGATCTCATCGCGCTGACGACCCAGCTCGGACGTGATCGAGCCGAACAGCTCGGGATCACGGTCAGCGAGGGATTGGGTGAAAAATCCGGTATCACGAATATTGGCGTTCATGGGGGCTCCACATACTGGGGGGTAATTTGCGGATTTCCTATCGGAAACTGGCCAGCGGCAAAAGGCTTAAAGCGACGATTTGGCCGACTGCGGCGTCAAGACTGGCCTATCGGGGAAAGGTATGGTTGTTTCGGAACCAAATGTGCAGCACCGGAAACCGCAACAGATGATTCAGAGAATCGCTTTTCTTGCCAGCGACGCGAAAGTGGCGCAAACCGCGCGCGACACGCTGGTCAAGCGTTATGGCAACGCAGCGCCGCGTGATGCGGATGTGGTCGTTGCGCTGGGCGGCGATGGCTTCATGCTGCACACGCTGCACAACATGCAGCATCTGGATACGCCTGTTTACGGCATGAACCGTGGCACCATCGGATTTCTGATGAACGAGTTCCATGAGACTGACCTGATGGAACGCCTTGATGCAGCGATAGAAGAAGTCATCAATCCACTGGCCATGCGCGCGATGGACCAGTCCGGCAAGATGCATGAGGCGCTTGCGATCAACGAGGTATCGCTGCTGCGGGCCGGTCCGCAGGCCGCACGGCTCAAGATCAGTGTGGACGGACGGGTTCGCATGGATGAACTGGTGTGCGACGGGGCGCTGTTGTCTACGCCTGCGGGGTCCACGGCCTATAATTACTCGGCCCATGGTCCGATTCTGCCGATTGGCTCCGATGTTCTGGCCCTGACTGCGATCGCCGCGTTTCGCCCGCGCAGGTGGCGAGGGGCTTTGTTGCCCAAGATCGCCAAAGTTCGGTTCGATGTGCTGGACGCGGATAAACGCCCGGTCATGGCCGACGCCGATTCGATCTCGTTCCCTGATATCGACTGGGTCGAGATCAGGTCCGAGCCTTCGATCCAGCATCGCATCCTTTTCGACCCCGGTCATGGGTTGGAAGAACGGCTGATCTCGGAACAATTCACATAATTTCTTCGATCGATCACGTTTTTTTCGCGCTTATGTGAACCAGTTCACAGGAGCCTGATTAACGATCGGTTAATCTGAACTTGCCCGGAGACACATCAACGGCGGGAGTGAGTGGCCGCCAACGGTGTTTTCGAAATGAACGCGCAGTTTTCGCGCTGGCAAGGGTAGGTGGTGCTACGCTTGTTATCGGATCTCCGGGCATATTTTAGAAAGTGGGCCCCGGGTACAAAACCCCGGGGTCAATTTCTTTTGGCAGGGGTCAGTTGACCTGATCCATCCTTTCCCACAGCGGTAGGCACATCTGTCCTACACGCGTTTCGATCGCGGCGGCGGCGTCGACGGCCATATCCTCGCGCCAGCGCGCTGCAGCAATCTGGACGTTTATCGGTTGTGGCCCGTTTGGTAGATCGGCCAGACGCGCTGGAACACTGGCGGCGGGAAGGCCAAGGAAATTCATCGCGTAGGAATAGACCGCGCAGCCCAGAACTTCGTGGACGCCCTCGGGGCCTTCGGTGTCACGGTCGGGGCTGAAAAAGGGTTGAGGCAGAAACGGTGACAGAATCAGCGGATAATCCAGCATGAATAATGCCCATTCACGCGCGTACTGTGTTCGCTTGGCCAACATACCGATCAATTCGGTTCCGGTGATGGGCGGAAATTCCTGGAAGTATACTTCAAAGATATCGCGGATGGTTTGCGATCCGGCGGCCTCGATATCCGTTTTCAACAAGGTCAGAACTTCACCCATCAACGCGCGATACCCACCGCGCCCGCATTCGAACACGTCGGGTGTGTTCACCTCTTGCACGTCATACCCCGCGTCCATCAGCGCTTCACGGGCGGTATCCAGCGCTTTGTCGACCTCGGGGTGTAAATCATAGCCGTAGGTGTTCTTGGTAAAGGCAACCTTGATGGGCCCGTCGGTCTTATTCCCGCGCCAAGACATGGCAACATGAAACGGATCGCGGGGATCAGCCGCGATCAGGCTGGGCATCGACAGGTGCAAATCCGCAGCCGAACGGGTAATCAGCCCTTGCACTGACATGGATTGCGCCAGCAAGCCACGCTCGACCTTTTGACTTGGGTTAAAGGCGGGTACGCGGCCCAGGCCTGGCTTAACGGTCACGGCCCCGTTTGCCGCCGCTGGAAAGCGCAGGCTGCCACCGATATCGTTGCCATGCGCCAAGGCCCCGATCCCCGCCATCACCGCCGCACCGGCCCCACCCGAAGATCCACCTGGCGAGATATGCCGCCCCCAGGGGTTATGCGTGCGGCCGTGCAGGTCGTTATCCGTGTCGGCCCGAAACGAGAACTCGGGTGTATTGGTGCGGCCGATCACAATAGCGCCTGCGTTTTGCAGATTTCGGACGACCGGGGCATCATCGGGTGCAATCACATCCTTTAAAGCAACGACGCCGTTCGTGGTTGCATGCCCTCTTTGATCGATGTTGATCTTTATGGTGACAGGCACGCCGTGCAGTGGGCCGGGTTCCGCGCCCCCGGCGACTGCATTGTCCAGTTCACGCGCATGGCTGACGGCCTCGGTACTGAGGTCTTCGACGACGGCATTGAGGTCGGGATTGACCTGATGCATCCTGTCGATCGAGGATTTTATGGCGTCTTCCGCGCTGATCTCGCCCTTGCGGGTCAGGTTCGTCAGGTCGGTGGCGTTCAGACGCCATAAGTCACGTATTGTCATGGGGCCTCACTGTCTGGGTCAGACTTTAGAGGCCCCAAGGCGGGTTGCAAGGGCAGGGGTGCAGCAGCGCTGCACTGTGCTCTATTTCTGGGCGTAGCCGATTGTTTTCAGGGCGTCTGTGATCTCATCCAGAATGGCCGGATCGTCGATGGTTGCGGGCGTTTTGTAGTCTTTGCTGTCGGCAATCGACACCATCGTCCCGCGCAGGATCTTGCCCGACCGCGTTTTGGGCAGGCGATCCACCACAACAGCCTGTTTGAAGGCTGCGACCGGGCCGATCTTGTCGCGCACCAGCTTGACCACATCCTGCACGACCTCTCCGTGGTCACGATCACAGCCTGCGTTCAGGCACAGGAAGCCAACCGGCATCTGGCCTTTTAGCTGATCGGTCACACCGATCACGGCGCATTCCGCTACGTCGGGGTGAGAGGCCAGTACCTCCTCCATACCGCCAGTAGACAGGCGGTGACCCGCGACGTTGATCACGTCATCGGTGCGGGCCATGATGTATAGGTACCCGTCCTCATCGATCATGCCCGCGTCGCCGGTTTCATAGTAGCCGGGGAAATGCTCAAGATATGCGCTTTTGAACCGTTCTTCAGCATTCCACAGTGTCGGCAAAGTACCGGGGGGAAGAGGAAGCTTTACTGCGATGGCGCCCAACTCTCCGGCTTTCATGGGGTGGCCGCCTTCGTCCAGGATCTGCACGTCATATCCAGGCATCGGCTTGGCGGGTGACCCAAGTTTGATCGGCAGTTCCTCGATCCCAAGCGGGTTTCCTGCGATGGGCCAGCCGGTTTCAGTTTGCCACCAATGATCGATCACCGGCACTTTCAGTGCATCCTGCGCCCAGACGATCGTGTCCGGGTCAGCCCGCTCACCGGCCAGGTAAAGCGCGCCCAAATGGGACAGATCGTAATTGTTGATCAGTTCACCTTGCGGGTCTTCGCGTTTGACCGCACGGATCGCTGTTGGTGCGGTGAAAAAGCTTTTGACCTTGTGTTCGGAAATAACACGCCAGAACGTACCGGCGTCGGGTGTGCCCACCGGCTTGCCTTCGAACACGATCGTGGTGTTTCCGTGGATCAGAGGCGCGTAACAAATGTAAGAGTGACCCACGACCCATCCCACGTCGGATGCTGCCCAGAACACGTCACCGGGGTCCACATTGTAGATATTCTTCATCGTCCAGTTCAGCGCCACCAAATGACCTGCGGTGGGGCGAACGACACCTTTGGGCGCGCCTGTCGTACCCGAGGTGTAGAGGATATAGGCCGGGTCGTTACCGGCGACCGGAACACACTCGGCTGGTTCGACACCGTATTGGAAGCCATGCCAGTTGAAGTCGCGACCTTCAATCAGTTGTGCAACCTCTTGCTCGCGTTGGAAAATAACGCAGAAATCAGGCTTGTGCTCGGCCAAATCGATGGCCCCGTCCAATAGGGGTTTGTAGTGGACAACGCGCCCGGGCTCCATCCCACACGAGGCGGCGATGATTGCTTTGGGCTTCGCATCGTCGATCCGAACAGCCAACTCGTTGCTGGCAAAGCCTCCAAAGACCACCGAATGTACGGCCCCAAGACGGGCGCAGGCCAGCATGGCCTCCAACGCTTCGGGGATCATGGGCATGTAGATTATGACCCGGTCACCTTTTTCCACGCCTTTGGCCCGCAATGCACCTGCCAGCATCGCGACGCGATTGCGCAACTCGACATACGAGATCTCGCGCTTGGTGTGGGTGATAGGACTGTCGTAGATTATTGCCGTCTGCTCGGCGCGGCCGTTTTCCACGTGGCGATCCACGGCGTTCCAGCATGTGTTGACTTGGGCGTCCGAGAACCATTCGTAGAGCGGAGCATTGTCGTCGAACAGGGCTTTGGTCGGTGGACGAACCCAGTCGATGCTTTTGGCGGCCTCCATCCAAAATTCCTCTGGGTTGGATTTCCAGCTGTCGAAAACGTCCTGGTAAGCCACGATGATCTCCTCCGATAGTTCAGTGCGCTTTGTGTAAGGTGGCCGAAGGGTAACGGACAAGCGACGCTTAAGTCGGAGCGTCACTTTATCGCAAAATATTTGCATATCTTTGGAAGTTGAGGTGCAAATTTTTGCAAATGCACTTTTGAGGCGCAGTATGGTGGGTGCCGTAGGAAATTTTTGCAAAGTTGCAAAGAGTGCGGAGTAAACAAGTCTCAGAATCATACCGGGCGCCTTAGCTGGCGCCCGGTTCGAATTGTTGAGAGATCAGGTTACACGCCTAGCCGTAGTGGGTGACGGGCGTACCCGCTATTGCGGCCATATTCAGCAACCCACGCGCGGTGATTGATGGCGTCACGATATGGGCCTTGTTGCCCATCCCCATCAGGATCGGCCCAACCTCCAGTCCGTCCGCCTTCATTTTCAGAATGTTTCGCACGCCACTGGCCGCGTCGGAATGCGCGAAGATCAACACATTCGCGGCACCCTCCATGCGGGAATTCGGGAAAATGCGCGAGCGCAGCTCGGGGTCCAGCGCAAGGTCAAGATTCATCTCGCCCTCATAGGTAAAGTCACGTGGCTCCGAGTCCAGAATATCCAGCGCCGCCCGCAGACGTTTGCCTGACCCTTCCGCCTGATTGCCAAACTGGGATTGCGAGCAAAAGGCGATTTTGGGTTCAAGCCCAAAGCGGCGCACGTGACGCGCTGCCCCGATTGTGCTTTCGGCCAGTTCCTCGGGTGAGGGCAGCTGATGTACATGGGTGTCAGCAATAAACAACGGCCCGTCTTCCAGGATCATCAGCGATAGCGCCCCGTGCGGGCGCAAGTCTCCGTCGCTCAAAATTTGTTGCACATAGTTCAAGTGCCAGCGGTACTCGCCAAAGGTTCCGCAGATCATACTGTCTGCATCGCCCCGATGCACGGCAATCGCGGCAATCGCAGTGTTGTTGGTCCGCATGATCGCCTTGGCCAGATCAGGCGTAACGCCACGGCGCTGCATCAGTCCGTGATATGTATTCCAATAATCATAATAGCGCGGGTCGTCTTGCGGGTTCACGATTTGGAAATCCTCACCCGGCCGGACGGTCAGACCCAGCCTTTCGCATCGGGCGTCGATTACATCGGGACGACCGATCAGGATCGGGGTCTCGGTGGTTTCTTCCAAAATAGCTTGGGCTGCGCGCAGGACGCGCTCGTCTTCGCCCTCGGCAAAGACGATCTTGCGGGACGCGGCCGAGGCGGCCTCGAACACCGGTCGCATGATCAGCGCCGATTTGAAAACGGTTTGATTGAGCTGTTCTTTATACGCTTCGATATCGGCAATCGGGCGTTTGGCCACCCCGCTCGCCATAGCGGCCTTGGCCACCGAGGATGACACGACGCCCACAAGGCGCGGGTCAAACGGTTTGGGGATCAGATAGTCGGGACCGAAGGTCAGTTGTTCACCCTTGTAGGCGGCAGCAGCCTCGGCACTGGTGGTGGCGCGGGCCATTTCGGCGATACCGTCGACACAGGCGATCTGCATCTCATCGTTGATCTCGGTTGCGCCAACATCCAGCGCGCCGCGGAAGATGAAGGGAAAGCACAGGACGTTGTTCACCTGATTGGGAAAGTCGCTGCGGCCCGTGGCGATGATTGCATCCGGCGCAACCTCGCGCGCGGCATCGGGCAGAATTTCCGGGTTCGGGTTGGCCAGCGCAAAGATGATCGGGCGGCTGGCCATTTTCGCGACCATCTCGGGCTTGAGCACATTCGGCCCGCTTAGGCCAAGGAACAGGTCCGCATCCCCGATCACGTCATCCAGCGTGCGCAGATCGGATTTCTGTGCGAACTGGTCCTTGTGCGGATTCATATCCTCGGCGCGGCCCTCGTAGACCAGACCGTGAATATCACACAGCCAGATATTCTCGCGTTTGACGCCCAGTTTGACCAGCATGGACAGGCAGGCAATCCCCGCCGCCCCGCCGCCGGTCGAGACGACTTTGATATCTTCGAACGATTTGCCGGCAACGTGCAGCGCGTTCTTGGCGGCCGCCCCCACAACAATGGCAGTGCCGTGCTGGTCGTCGTGAAAAACGGGGATATTCATCCGCTCGCGGCAGATTTTCTCGACGATGAAGCAGTCAGGGGCTTTGATGTCTTCAAGGTTGATCGCACCAAAAGTGGGCTCTAACGCGCAGACGATATCAGCCAGCTTTTCGGGATCGGGCTGATCGACCTCGATGTCGAAACAGTCGATGTTGGCAAATTTCTTGAACAGGACGGCCTTGCCTTCCATCACCGGTTTTGACGCCAGCGCACCGATGTTGCCCAGCCCCAATACTGCCGTCCCGTTCGAGACCACAGCCACAAGGTTGCCGCGCGCCGTATAAAGCTCGGCATTTTGGGGGTCGGCCTTAATCTCAAGGCTCGCTTCGGCCACGCCGGGTGAGTAGGCGCGCGCCAAGTCGCGACCGTTGGCCATCGGCTTGGTGGCTTTGACCTCTAGCTTTCCGGGCTTTGGATGGGCGTGGTAGTCAAGCGCGGCCTGCCGCAGGCTGGGGGTGTCAGACATTGGCGATTTATCTCCGTTCTGAAATTTGATTGACCGTTAAACCATTTTTTCCGGCTTGGCTACGTTACGTCATTTTGCAGCATGTTTTTGACGTCACGAGCGCGCGAGTTGCATTTCAATTCAAAGTAACTAGTTTCGTGCATCTTCGAAAACCTGTCTTTCAGACGCAAGAACAAAGGCCAGACATGAGCTTTAATGAGGATCTCCGGACTGGTTCCAAAGGGCAAATTTACTTTGGGCTTCCTGCTGCTCTGGCCGCAATGGCGCTTGTGTTGGTCGTTATCTCTATCTGGCCGGAACAGGCATCGCGTTTCAACCAAGAGGGTGGCGTGATCGAGACCGGCTCGGCCTTTGCCTTGCTGGCGGCGGGCTTTGCAGCGTTTTACCGCTTTCCCGGCGTCAAGCGCCTGTACATCGGTGTCGTGTGTCTTCTGTTGGCCGAGCGCGAGCTTGAAGCGGATGTCTACTCGGTTGGAACCTTTCCTCATACGATCCTCAGTGGTTTGGACGTGATGCTGGACATGACTGCCGTGCGCATAGTGCTGGCGGTGATCGTGTTGGGTGGGTTGATCTGGCACGGTGTCCCGACGGGTTGGCGTGCTTTGAAGGCGCGCGCGCCGTTTTTGCTGGTGTTTTTCTTGGCGGGCATGTCGGCAGTGGTCGCGCAACTGCTGGAAGAGGTGTCCGGGATGATGGGCGCGGATATGTCTCAGACCATGATACTGCGCCTGTTTGTGCTGGAAGAAACGCTTGAGATGTTCTTTTCGATTGGCATTCTGGCCGCTGTTCTGATCGGATGGCCGAAAGCCAATACTGAAGAGACAGTGAATGACCAACAACCAGACCAAAGCTGAGATTCGTCTGCCCACGCAGGAGCTGCGCGACGATATCCCCTTTTTTACCAAGGTGCTGGGGATGCGGATGGATATGATCTATCCCGCCGATGACCCTCGGGTGGCGGTGTTTTCCGGCCATGGGCTGCGGCTGCGGATTGAAAAGGACGCGCCGGAAAGCCCCGGCACGTTGCGCATCCTGACCGATGACCCCGACAGCTTTGCCGACGGACAGCGCAGCCTCGTGGCCCCGAACGGAACAAAGGTCGAGATTGATGAGCTGAATCCACCCATGGTCATGCCCGAGACCGTTCATTCTTTCGTTGTCCGCAGGCTCAAGGATCAGGCCCCATGGATCATTGGTCGCGCCGGGATGCACTATCGCGATCTGGTGCCCGACCGCTTGGGCGGGTCGATCATCGCCAGCCATATCCGCATTCCTGATGGCGGGCCTGTGCCGGACATGGTGCATTTCCACAAGGTCGGGTTCCAACTGATCTTCTGCATCTACGGCTGGGTCGACGTGGTCTATGAGGATCAGGGCGACAAGATGCGCCTGACGGCGGGGGATTGCTTTATCCAACCGCCCGAAATCCGCCACCGGGTGCTGGAGGCCTCGGACAATGTGCAGGTGATCGAGATCGGCGTGCCCGCCGAGCACGTCACCGAGATTGACCACGACATGGACCTGCCCACCCCGCACTACCGCCCGGATCGGGAATGGCAGGGGCAAAAGTTCGTCTTCAATCAGGCCGATGGTGCGGATTGGGTGCCGTTCCGCCTGCCGGGCTATATCTGCCGCGACACCACGATTGCCGAAAACACCAAGGGCGTGGCCGGGGTACAAGTGGTGCGCAAAGGGCAGGGCGATCCGCAATGGGCCGCCCATGACACCGATATCCATTTCACCTTTGTCATGAACGGTGCGGTCACATTAGAGGGTGAAGGGCGTGAGCCGTATCCGCTGGAACAGGGCGACGCCTTCGTGATCCCTCCGGGGATGCGGACTCGTTTGTCGAACCCGTCGGATGATGTGGAACTGCTTGAGGTGACGCTGCCGGGCACGTTCAACACACGGCTGGGGTAAGAATTGCGGCGCGCGGGGCTTCACCTTGGCGCGCCGTTTCAATAGAACAGTATTTTTCTGACCAGATGATCAAAAAATGGGGAATCGCCATGAGCCTGAAAGACGCAGCCCTCTTAGTCCGCGAAAACGCCTATGCGCCCTATTCGAACTTCCAGGTCGGGGCGGCGGTGCGGTCCGCAAGCGGCACCGTCTATTCCGGCTGCAACGTGGAAAACGTGGCCTATCCCGAAGGCACCTGCGCCGAGGCCGGAGCGATTGCTGCCATGGTCGCCGCAGGTGAGCAGGAACTGACCGAGGTTTATGTGGTCGCCTCGTCCCCTCAGCCCGTGCCGCCCTGTGGGGGCTGCCGTCAGAAACTGGCCGAGTTCGGCAAGCGCGAGGTCAAGGTGACGCTGGCCTCGGTCGACGGGTCTGAGATGGAAACCACCATTGGCGATCTGCTGCCGGGGGCCTTTGGCGCCTCGCATATGGAGTGAGCCATGGACGCCCGTTCGATCAATGCCAAGCTGCGCCGGGGTCAGGTGCCCACGGCCGAGGAATTGCGCTGGTTCGCGCAAGGTCTGGCTGATGGTGGCGTCAGTGACGCGCAGGCCGGGGCCTTTGCCATGGCCGTTTGCATGGGCGGTCTGGGCGCACAGGGCCGCGCTGACCTGACGGTTGCGATGCGCGACAGCGGCGACGTTCTGACATGGGACGTCGATGGTCCGGTGATCGACAAACACTCAACCGGCGGGGTGGGGGATAGTGTCAGTCTGGTGCTTGCGCCTGCACTGGCCGAGATGGGGGCCTATGTCCCCATGATCTCGGGCCGGGGGTTGGGCCATACCGGCGGGACGCTGGACAAGCTCGAGGCGATTCCCGGCGTGACCACTCAGATCAGCGAAGATCGTCTCGCGCAGATTCTGCGCGACACCGGTGCGGCCATTGTTGGTGCAACGGGGCAGATCGCCCCTGCGGACAAGCGCCTTTATGCGATCCGCGATGTGACAGCGACGGTGGAAAGCCTTGATCTGATCACCGCGTCGATCCTGTCCAAGAAGCTGGCCGCCAGCCCGGACGCCTTGGTGCTGGACGTCAAGGTGGGCAGCGGCGCGTTCATGAAAACCCACGAAGATGCACGCAATCTGGCACAGGCCCTGACCCAGACGGCGAATGCTGCGGGGTGCCGGACTTCGGCAGTGATCACGGATATGAATCAACCTCTGGCCCCGGCGCTGGGCAATGCGTTGGAGATTTGCGAGGTCATGAAGGCCATGACCAGCGGGCAAAACACACCCTTGGCCGAAATCTCGGCCGAGTTGGGCGGCGTGCTGCTGATGGATGCCGGGATGTGCGCAACCGTGGATGAAGGTCGCGAGAAACTGGCCGAAATTATCCGCTCTGGCCGCGCGGCCGAAAGGTTCGGGCGCATGATGGCCGCCGTTGGCGCCCCGCTGCATTTCGTCGACAACTGGTCGCGGTACTTGCCCGAAGCCAGCGTGATCCTCGAAGTCCCTGCGCCAAGCGCGGGCTATGTGACCGCGATGGATGGCGAGGCGCTGGGTCTGGCCGTTGTCGCGCTGGGCGGCGGGCGGCAAGTTGAAAGCGACGTGATCGACCCTGCCGTTGGAATTTCCGATATCGTCCGGCTGGGCGACAAGCTGGATAAAGGCGCGCCGTTGGCCGTGATCCACGCCGCCCGCGAGGACGCGGCGCAACAGGCGGCGCAGGCCGTCCTGCAAGCGGTCAGCCTCGGGCCGGACAGCCCCTCGCTGCCGGGGATCGTGCATGAAAGGATCACCGCATGACCCGCGCGTTTCTGGTGGTGATGGACTCGGTCGGCATCGGCGGCGCGCCGGATGCGGATCAGTTTTTCAACGGTGAGGTTCCCGATACGGGGGCCAACACGCTGGCCCATATAGCACAGGCCTGCGCCGAAGGGCGGGCCGAGGAGGGCCGCTCGGGCCCGCTGCACCTGCCACATCTGGATGCGTTGGGGCTGGGGGCGGCGGCCCGTTTGGCCTCGGGCGCAGACACGCCGGGGTTGGCGGCGAAACCTACAGGCCTGTGGGGCTGCGCGCGGGAACATTCGCCCGGCAAAGACACGCCCTCGGGCCATTGGGAACTGGCCGGGCTGCCGGTGCCGTGGGACTGGCATTACTTTCCGGATACGCAGCCAGCCTTTCCTGCCGACCTCAGCCGGGCCGCCGCTGAAGCTGCGGGAACCGACGGCATATTGGGCGATTGCCACGCCTCGGGTACGGCTATCATTGCAGACCTGGGCGCCGAACATCTGCGCACCGGCTGGCCGATCTGCTATACCTCGGCTGACAGCGTGTTCCAGATCGCGGCGCATGAGGAACATTTTGGCCTCGACCGTTTGCTGGAAATGTGCCGAACTCTGGCCCCGCGCTTGCACGAGATGAAAGTGGGCCGGGTCATCGCGCGACCATTCGTGGGAACGCCGGAACAGGGCTTCACCCGCACCACCAACCGCAAGGATTTCGCCATCCTGCCGCCTGCGCCGGTTCTGACCAACTGGGCGCAGGATGCCGGGCGGCGCGTGCATGCGGTGGGCAAGATCGGTGATATCTTCTCGATGCAGGGGATCGACACTTTGCGCAAAGGCTCGGACGCGGACCTGATGCACCACCTCTCCAATCTGGTCGATGTGGCGGAAGAGGGTAGCCTGATCTTCGCCAATTTTGTCGAGTTCGACAGCCTCTACGGCCACCGCCGCGACATCAGCGGTTATGCACGCGCGCTGGAATGGTTCGACCGTGAGATAGGCGCAATCATCGCCCGTCTGCAGCCCGGAGACCTGATGCTGCTGACCGCCGACCACGGCAATGACCCCAGCTGGATTGGCACCGACCATACGCGCGAAAAGGTGCCCGTTCTGATCGCCGGGCGAGGCGCGGGCCAGATCGGCACGGTGAATTTCGCCGATATCGCCGCTAGCATCGCACATCACCTGAACATCCCGGCACAAGGACCGGGGCGGAGTTTTCTATGAGCGTCGCAGACCTTCCCAAGATCGAATTGCACCTGCACCACGAAGGCGCGGCCCCGCCCGCCTTTATCCGGCAGTTGGCCCATGAAAAGCGCATCGACCTGAGCGGGATTTTCAAACCCGACGGCAGCTATGATTTCCGCGATTTCGCCCATTTCCTCAGCGTGTACGAGGCCGCTTGTGAGGTGCTGAAATCGCCCGAGGATTTCCGCCGCCTGACACTGGCCATCCTCGAAGAAAGCGCGGCGAACGGAGTGGTGTATTCGGAAACCTTCCTCAGCCCCGATTTCTGCGGCGGCGGCGACCTGCACGCCTGGCGCGATTATCTGACCGCCATTCGGGACGCGGCGGATGAAGCGGAACGGAAATACGACATCACCCTGCGCGGTGTTATCACCTGTGTCCGCCATTTCGGCCCGGAGCAAGCAAAGCTCAGCGCCCATTGCGCGGCGGAAACTGCCGGTGACTGGATCACCGGATTCGGCATGGGCGGCAACGAATCCGTAGGTGCTCAGGGGGACTATAAATGGGCCTTTGACTGCGCGCGTGAGGCCGGTCTGCGCCTGACCACCCATGCCGGAGAGTTCGGCGGCCCCGAAAGCGTGCGCGATGCCATCCGCGATCTGGACGTCGAACGTGTGGGCCACGGCGTGCGTGCTATCGAAGACCCCGAACTGATCCGCGAGATCATCGACCGGGACATCACGCTTGAGGTCTGCCCCGGCTCGAACGTGGTACTGGGGCTTTTCCCCGATTTCGCGGCGCATCCGATTGCCAAATTGCGCGATGCGGGTGTGAAGGTCACAATTTCCACGGACGACCCGCCGTTTTTCCACACCACAATGCGGCGTGAATATGAGATGTTGAGCAAGGCGTTCGGCTGGGATGCTGAAGTTTTTGCCGCGCTGAACGAAACCGCACTGAACGCGGCTTTTTGCGATGAAGAGACCCGCGCGCGGGTCAAGACAAGACTGGAGAGAACATGAGCGAACACCTGACCGTCGTTGACCACCCGCTGGTGCAGCACAAACTGACGCTCATGCGGGACAAGGGCACCTCGACCGCCAGCTTCAGGCAGTTGCTGCGCGAGATCACTCAGCTGCTGGCCTATGAGGTCACGCGTGAGATGCCGCTGACCACCCGCCACATTGAAACCCCGATGGAGGAGATGGACGCCCCCATCCTGGCCGGCAAGAAACTGGCGCTGGTGTCGATCCTGCGGGCCGGAAACGGGATGCTGGACGGGGTGCTGGAGCTGGTGCCCTCGGCCCGCGTGGGTTTTGTCGGTCTCTACCGCGATGAGGAAACCCTGAAGCCGGTGCAATATTACTTCAAGGCACCCGAGGGGCTGAAGGACCGTCTGGTCATCGCGGTCGATCCGATGCTGGCCACCGGTAACAGTTCTGCCGCCGCGATTGATCTGCTGAAAGAGGCGGGTGCCACCGATATCCGATTCCTGTGCCTGCTGGCTGCCCCCGAAGGCGTTGCGCGGATGAAAGAGGCGCATCCGGACGTGCACATCGTCACGGCGTCACTGGACCGAGAGCTGAATTCCAAAGGCTATATCATGCCCGGCCTCGGCGACGCGGGCGACCGGATGTTCGGTACCAAGTAAGTCGGATCATCCGCCGCAGATATTCTGCAGCCGGACCCAATCGCGGTCCGGCAGGACCTGCTGTTGGGGGCGGCCTGCCATTGGGTCAGCCTCGATCAGGCCCAACACCGTCTCACCGGTTACATCCTTTGCATAGGCAAAAGGTGTCGAGGGCAGAGCGGCTTGGGCAAAGACCTCCAGCAGGTCATCATCCGGCAGGGAAGGGCGGGGCTCGGACAGGACCTCTTCGGTATAGGCATCCACGATATCGGGCGTCAGTTCGCCGGTTGTCAGCAGTCTAAAGGCAGTGCCCGCTCCGGTGCGGTCCAGCAGATCCTCAAGCGGATCCTGCGCCTGCGTTCGTGCGCGTTCTGCAATGATGTACCCAGCGGCAACCGAAGGATCCTCGTGATCTTCGACCAGCGCCCGGTTCAACAACACGATCCCGCCCGGCAGGCTGAGACTGCTTTGCACGCCCGCCGGAAGGATGACGACTTCGCGTACACCTGTGCGGGCGGCCAGTTGATCTAACGCTTCTTGCGC
Source organism: Ruegeria sp. R8_1 (assembly GCF_017743815.1). Lineage (NCBI taxonomy): Bacteria > Pseudomonadati > Pseudomonadota > Alphaproteobacteria > Rhodobacterales > Roseobacteraceae > Ruegeria > Ruegeria sp. R8_1. The sequence continues at coordinate 297,543 of NZ_JAGHRL010000001.1, forward strand.
ATCTTCGGACGTGCAGGCCCGCCCCGATACGCGCTCGATCCGGTCAAGGATTGTGCCACCAATATCATGCCGTTTGATCTCGGGAACAACCGCGACCACGTGGTTCTGAAGCGCAACCGGAACCCAAAGCAAAAGCAAAGCCAGAACAGCGACAATGACACCCGCAACGCTGAACCACCGCAAACGCCCGGGATGCGGGCGCGCGCGGTCGATGGCGCGTTGCAAACGGTCTATCGCCTCGATCATGGTGGTTTCGGTTTCTTCCAGCTCCAACGTCTCGTCCGGGTCGCCATCGGGGTTGAAGACCGCCGGATAACCACCCGGATTCTGCCGTTCCAGCGCTGCCAGGGACCAATGTGTCAGCGCCTTGTCATTGAAATCCGAGATCGTCAGTGTGGCTTCCCCGATGGAAACCACGACCTCGCGCCGTTGAACGTCGGGCGAAGGACGCCACAGACCGGTGGCCTCGATCCGTTGGTACTGTTTCAGGGCCGTCATCACGGTTGGAACTGCTCATTATTGATTGAGGTCAGTTTAGCACGCAAAAATCCAATGGCGCAAACCTGTTGCGCCTGGTTCTGTAAATGTGCTGGATGGTGCAGGGCCTTGGGGGCAAGGCGTTATTGATTTAACAACAAGGCATATCATGTCGCCCGACACGCAGACCTCACCGATTTTGGCTTCGATCCTGATGATAAGTTCGATGGCGATCATTGGGGTGGTGGATAATGTGGTGATCTTGGTGGCCGAGACGATCGGCCTTTGGCAGTTCCACCTAAGCCGCGCTGCGTTGATGCTGCCGTTGATCGTAGGATTGTCGCTATTGGGTTTCGGGAAGTTGCGCCCAAATCGTCTGGGGCCTGTGATGTTGCGCAGTGTGCTGATCACGTTGGCGATGTTGTTCTATTTTGGCGCGTTGGCCCTGATGCCCATTGCACAGGCCTTGGCGGGGCTGTTTACCTCGCCGATCTTCGTGCTTCTGATATCGACGCTGGCGCTGGGGCAAAAGATCGGACCCTGGCGTATTTGCGCTGTTTTTCTCGGGTTCACCGGCATTTTATGCGTGCTGCAACCGAACCCGTATGAGTTCGATGTAAAGACGCTGCTACCTGTCGCCGGGGGGCTGTTCTATGCGCTGAGCGCTGTCATCACGCGCAGTCATTGCGCTGGGGAAAGCACCGTCGCTCTTTTAGCGGCCATGGTCGTCACTTTGGGGTTGGCGGGGGTAACCGGTGTGATCGCCTTGACGGTGTTCCCGCTGGCATCGCCCGAGGGGCCGGCGGGGTTCGTCACGCGCGGATGGGTTTGGCAGATGCAACCTGCTATCCCCTGGATCGTCGTTCAGGCCGTTGGATCGACAATCGCCGTTTTCATGCTGATCAAAGCCTATCAGATCGGAGAACCGTCCTATGTCGCGGTATTCGAATACTCGGTCATGATTTTTGGCCCCCTGTTCGCCTGGGTTGCCTTTGGCCAGTCGATCGGCGTCATGCAGATCGCAGGGATTGCCCTGATCGCGACGGCGGGCGCCGTATTGGGCTGGAGAGCCGGGCGCGCATCCCCCGAGAACGCCATCGCATGATCATTTCCAGGGGTCGGCGATACGTGTTTGTTCATATCCCCAAAAGCGGAGGGACATCGCTGTCTTTGGCTTTGGAAGGCCGGGCTATGAAAGATGATATCCTTGTGGGCGATACACCCAAGGCGCTGCGACGCCGCAAGCGGTTAAAGGCGATGACGGGCGCAGAGCGTCTCAGGAAACACGGCGTTTTGTCTGATATCGACGGGATCGTATCCGCGGACGAACTTCGGTCGATGTTCACCTTCACTCTGGTTCGGAATCCTTGGGACCGGATGGTCAGCTACTATCACTGGTTAAGGGATCAAACCTTCGAGCACCCTGCGGTCGGGCTGGCTCGCACACTGCCGTTCACAGAGTTCGTTCTGCACGCTGATACAGCGCAGTCTTTCGCAGCCAACCCGGCGCGACGTTATATGACACTGGCAAACGGGGTCGAGCATTGCAGCGCGTATATCCGTTTGGAACAGTTCGAGAAAGACGCCGAGCCTTTGTTCGAACATCTCGGGTTCAGGCTGTCGCTGCCACAATCGAACCGTTCCGACCGTGTGGCAGACTACCGAGGTTATTTCACGCCAAAGACGCGCGCTGCTGTTGCTGCGGCGTGTGCCGAAGATATCGAAAAGTTCGGCTACGGCTTTGATGATTTCGGGATATGATCAGGGGTTGATTTGACGTCAACATTGCGCCAACCCGCAGACAGGAAAACTGGCGCATGCAGAACATGCGCCAGTTTTTTAGTTCAGGCTGCTTTCGCTTCGGGGTCGAATCGGCCGTAGAAGGTCTGGCCTTTTTCGGCCATCTCACGCAGCAGCGGCGGGCAGGCGAACCGATCGCCATATTTCGCCGTCAGTTGGTCGCAACGCTCGGCTGCATAAGGTGCGCCGATGATGTCGACCCAGCTGAGCGGACCACCGGACCAGGGCGCAAAGCCCCAGGCCAGGATCGCGCCCACATCGGCCTCGCGGATGTCTTCTACCACGCCTTCTTCCAGCGCGCGGACAGCTTCCAGAACCTGAGCGAACATCAGACGTTCCTGCACTTCGATCAGGTCGGGCTGATCTTCAGCCAGCGGATATTTGTCCTGCAGACCTTTCCAGTATCCCTGACGCTTGCCCTTTTCGTCATAGTCAAAGAAGCCAGCCTTGGACTTGCGACCCAGACGCCCCTGTTCTTCCATCCAAAAGATCAGATCATCTGCGGCGCTTGCCGGATAGGCATCGCCCATCGCGGCCTTGGTGGCGCGGGCGATCTTGGCCCCCAGATCGATCGAGGTTTCATCGGTCAGGGTAATTGGTCCCACCGGGAAGCCCAGCTGACGTGCGGCGTTGTCGACCAGCACGGGGCTGACACCTTCGGTCACCATACGGGCGCCTTCATTCAGATAGGGGATGATGCAACGGTTGCAGTAGAAGAACCGCGCGTCGTTGACCACGATGGGCGTTTTGCGGATCTGGCGCACGTAGTCCAGCGCTTTGGCAACCGCACGATCACCAGTTTCCTTGCCCTTGATGATCTCGACCAGCAGCATCTTCTCGACCGGCGAGAAGAAGTGGATACCAATGTACTGATCAGGGCGCACGCTGGCCTTGGCCAGATCGGTGATCGGCAGGGTCGATGTGTTCGAGGCAAAGATGCAGTCGTCCGAGATAATCGCCTCGACCTTTTTGGTCATGTCGGCTTTGACGGCGGGGTCTTCGAACACGGCTTCGATGATCAGATCGCAGCCTTTCAACTTTTCCAGATCAGGTGTCGGAGTGATCAGGCCCAGCATGACGTCTTTCTTGTCTTCTGAGATCTTGCCCCGCTTGACCGACTTGTCCAGATAGGTCTCGGAATACGCTTTCCCTTTGTCCGCGGCAGCCTGATCGCGGTCAATCAGGACAACCTCCATACCGGCTTGAATCGAGACCAGCGCGATACCGGCCCCCATCATGCCTGCGCCCAGAACTCCGATTTTCCTGACCGACTGATCGGGGATACCGGCAGGGCGCACGGCACCTTTGTCCAGCGCCTCTTTGTTCAGGAACAGCGAGCGGATCATTGCACCTGATGACGGGTTCATCAGCACAGTGGTGAACCAGCGAGCCTCGATCCGCAGGGCGGTGTCGAAATCGACCAGCGCGCCTTCATAAACCGCGCTCAGCAAAGCTTTGGCTGCTGGGTAAGCACCCTGAGTTTTGCCGTGCACCATCGCAGAGGCACCGACAAAGTTCATGAAACCGGCTGGGTGGTAGGGGGCACCGCCGGGCATCTTGTACCCTTTGGCGTCCCAAGGTTTGACCAGATCAGTGTCCTTGGCGTTCAGAACCCACTCTTTCGCGGCGGCCATGGGGTCGGCGGCGATCTCGTCGATATAGCCAGCACCTTTGGCTTTTTTGACGTCCAGCATCTTGCCTTCCAGCAACAGCGGAGCTGCAGCAATCGTACCCATCTTGCGGATCATGCGCGTGGTGCCGCCCGCGCCGGGGAAGATACCGACCATGATTTCCGGCAGGCCGTATTTGGCTTTGGGATCTTCACTGGCAAAGATGCGGTGGGTCGACAGGGGCAGTTCCATGCCGATCCCGGCGGCGGTGCCGGGCAGAACGGCTGCAATCGGCTTGCCGCCCTTCTTGGTTTTGAAGTCCATGCCTGCCAATTCAATCTTACGCAGCAGGGCGTGAATTTTCATCGTGCCTTCGAAGAGGCCCTTGGCGGGATCGTCACCGGCCTCTTCCTTCATGACGGCCAACAGGTTCAGGTCCATGCCGCCGGCAAAGGAACCCTTCTTGCCCGAGGTGATGATGATGCCTTTGATCTCGTCATCGGCCAACGCCTGATCGATGCAGGCGTCCAGTTGCGTCAGTCCGTCAAAGGACATCACGTTCATTGATTTGCCGGGAACATCCCAGGTGATCGTGCCGACGCCGTCGGCGTCTTTGGTCAGGGTAAACTCGGTCATCCGTCGTCTCCAATCTGGTCAGCCGTCAGCGGGCTGCCGTCTTTCCGGGTGAAGGATTCGCCATCTGCGTCGTCCTTCACCATCATGTCGATATCGCTATAAAAGCCGGTCTCGGTCGGGGTCCGCGTGCCCACCACCAGAAAGGTCGCGGGCGCATCGGTTTTGTTTACAAGGTGGTGGCCGTTGGGCTCACCTGCGGGCCAGGCCGCACAATCACCGGGCTGCATCTCATGCTCACCATCGTCGTCGATCAGGGTGCAGGTGCCGGATAGCACAATGGCGAACTCGTCCTGCTCCATGTGGTAGTGCCGCAGCGAGGACATCCCCGCAGGCTCCAACCGCACGATGTTGACCCCATATTGGGACAGACCGCCCGCATCCCCCAGCCGCTGAACGAAACGACCCGCGGTCGCCTCGGCCAGCTTGCCAGGATAGGACGATCCCCCAATAAACGGGATCTGAGAGAGATCCAGCTTGGGCATCAGACCCGCTCGATGATGGTCGCGGCACCCATGCCCGACGCAATGCAGAGCGTGGCCAGACCGGTTTCTTTGTCCTGACGCTCCAGTTCATCCAGCAGGGTGCCGATGATCATCGCACCAGTTGCGCCCAGAGGGTGACCCATCGCAATCGAGCCGCCGTTGACGTTGACCAGCTCGGGGTCCACATCAAAGGCCTGCTGGAACCGCAACACGACCGAAGCGAAGGCTTCGTTCACTTCGAACAGGTCGAAGTCCGAAATCTGCATGCCATTGTCGGCCAGGATTTTCTTGGTCACCGGAACCGGGCCAGTCAGCATGATGGTCGGGTCCAGACCGATCTTGGCGGTGGCTTTGATGCGCGCGCGCGGTTTGATGCCGTGCTTTTCACCGAATTCCTTGTTGCCGATCAGAACGGCTGCAGCCCCGTCCACGATACCCGAGCTGTTGCCCGCGTGGTGGATGTGGTTGATCTTTTCCAGATGCGGGTATTTCAGCAGGGCGACCTTGTCGAAGCCTGGCATCTGCTCGCCCATCATCTGGAAGGCTGGGTTCAGGCTACCGAGGCTCTGCATGTCAGTGCCGGGGCGCATGTATTCGTCATGGTCCAGAATGGTCAGGCCGTTTCGGTCTTTGACGGGGACAATCGACTTGGCAAAGCGGCCTTCTTCCCACGCCTGCGCGGCGCGGCGCTGCGATTCCATCGCCAGCTGGTCTGCCTGATCGCGGCTGAAGCCGTATTCGGTCGCGATGATGTCCGAGGAAATCCCCTGCGGCACGAAATACGTGTCCATCGCCAGCGACGGATCAACGGCAATCGCCGCACCGTCCGACCCCATGGCCACGCGGCCCATCATCTCGACGCCGCCGGCGATGTAGCCGTCACCGGCACCGCCTTTGATCTGGTTTGCGGCCAGGTTCACAGCTTCCATGCCCGAGGCGCAGAAGCGGTTGATGGCCAGACCGGGGATCGATTCATCCAAATCCGAGGCCAGAACTGCAGAACGGGCCAGACAGCCGCCCTGTTCCATCACCTGCGTGACGTTGCCCCAGATCACGTCTTCGACGGCGTGGCCTTCCAGGTTGTTACGCTCTTTCATGGCGTTCAGGGCGACGGCGGACAGTCGCACCGAGGTTACCTCGTGCAGGCTGCCATCCTTGCGGCCCTTTCCGCGCGGTGTGCGCAGGGCGTCGTAGATGTAAGCTTCGGTCATGATGCTCTCCTTAAGCTCGATCCGGCACTTGGCCGGGCATCAGGTCGTAGGGGTGTTGCCAACCCGGCTGTTCAGACAGCCGCGTCAGCCATTTGTCGATATTGGGCCATTCGGAACGGTCAAAGCCGAAGGGCTCGGGGTAATACAGGTATCCGCAGCAGCTGAGATCGGCGTTGGTCACGCCGTCGCCCACGATCCAGTCGCGGCCATCCAGATGTGCGTTCAGAATTTGATAGGCCGACTTCAAACGGCCCTGATTAAAGGCAATGACGTCAGCATTCCGATGCTCTGCGGGAAGGAAGTTCATCAAAAATCGTGTCATTCCAGCTCCTGAGCTGAGCTTGTGATTGTCCCACAAAACCCAGCGCAGAACTTCGTACCGCTCCGCGTGAGAATTACCACCAAACTTTCCGGTCTTTTCGGTCACATACGCTTGAATGGCACCAGACTGGCTGGTGCTGAAATCACCGTCTACCAAGACGGGCGCTTCGCCCATCGCGTTGACATTCGCCCTGTATTCCGGTGTGCGGGTCTGGCCGTTAAAGAAATCAACTTCGATCGGCTCCCAGTCCAACCCGGACATCTCCAAAGCCAGCGCAGCCTTGTACGAGTTTCCGCTGACGCTGAAACAGTGCAGTTTGATGGTCATCCTTAACCTCCCTTGACGTGTGCCCGACCGAGTGGTGCCGTTGGCTTTCGCCCGCCCTGTGCCGGGCGGTTGCGGTTCTTTAACGTTTGCGCGCTTCGAGTTCCGAATTGAAGATACGCAAGCGGTGCGTCAGGTTCTCCTCGTGAATGACGCTGTTGAAGTTTTCAAACAGGAAAGACAGTGCTTCACCTTCGTCCAGACCGGCCTCGCGGGAAAAGGCCCTGAGGCGGCGATATCCGTCTTCGGTCATGGCAACCGGGAAACGGCGGGTCAGTCGAAAACGTTTAGGCATGTCTATCCTTTCGAAAACCCGGCTGCGGGAACAGCCCCGCAGCCGATTTCAGATCAGAAGCTTGCCGCCTCGAGCGCCATGACGGTGTCGGCACCGGTCTGAATGCGTGCAAGGTGCAGCGCAGTAGCCGGCAGGCGACGGGCCATGTAGAACTGACCGGTGGCAATCTTGGTCTGGTAGAACTCGGTATCCGAGGTGCCGCCGTCAAGGGCTGCATAAGCCGCTTTTGCCATTTGTGCCCACATCAGGCCCAGGCAGACATGGCCGAACATGTGCATGAAGTCGTTCGAACCGGCCAGCGCGTGGTTGGGGTTCTTGGCGCCGTTCTGCATGAAGTACATGCCCGCCGCCTGCAGATCCTTGGACGCCGACTTGAGCGGTTCGATGAACGCCTTGTCATAGGCTTCGTTCTGGCCACCGTTTTCCTTGCAGAAATTCTTGACCATGTCGAAGAAAGCCATCACGTGCTTGCCGCCATCCGTGGCCAGCTTGCGACCCACAAGGTCCAGCGCCTGAACGCCGTTTGCACCTTCGTAGATCATCGCGATGCGGGCGTCGCGGGTATACTGCGACATGCCCCATTCCTCGATATAACCGTGGCCGCCGTAAACCTGCTGTGCCTTGACGGTCATGTCATAGCCTTCGTCGGTCAGGAAACCTTTGATGACCGGCGTCAGCAGCGAGATCAGGCCGTCGGCGTCCTTATCCTGCGACCGGTGCGCTTTGTCGATCATCGTTGCACCCCACAGGGCAAACGCACGCGCGCCTTCGGTAAAGCTTTTCTGATCCATCAGGCTGCGGCGGACATCGGGGTGGACGATCAGCGGATCGGCCGGACCATCGGGGTTCTTGGCGCCGGTTACATCACGACCCTGCAGACGGTCCTTGGCGTATTCGACCGCGTTCTGATAAGCAGCCTCGGCCTGTGCCAGACCTTGCATACCCACACCCAGACGCGCTTCGTTCATCATGGTGAACATGGCGCGCATACCTTTGTGCAGGTCGCCCAGCAAAAAGCCAGTGGCTTCGTCATAGTTCATCACACAGGTCGAGTTGCCGTGGATGCCCATTTTCTCTTCGACCTTGCCGACCGAGACGCCGTTTCGTTCGCCCAGCGAGCCGTCTTCGTTGACGATGAACTTAGGCACGATGAACAGCGACACGCCCTTGATGCCCTCGGGGCCGCCAGGGATCTTGGCCAGAACCAGGTGGATGATGTTGTCGGCCATGTCGTGATCACCGGCCGAGATAAAGATCTTCTGACCCGACACCTTATAGCTGCCATCGTCCTGCGGTTCAGCCTTGGTGCGCATCAGGCCCAGATCGGTGCCGCAATGCGGTTCGGTCAGGTTCATGGTGCCGGTCCACTCGCAGCTGACCATGTTGGGCAGGTAGGTGGCTTTCTGCTCGTCGGTGCCGTGGGCCAGAATGGCCGAGGCCGCGCCGTGGGTCAGACCCTGATACATGGTGAACGCCTGGTTCGAGGATGAGAACATCTCACCCACCGCGCTGCCGATCACGTAGGGCATGTTCTGGCCGCCGAACTCTTCGGGCATGTCCAGACCGGTCCAGCCACCTTCTTTGACCTGCTCGAAAGCGTCTTTGAACCCTGTAGGGGTGTAGACGACACCATTTTCGTGGCGAACGCCTTCAGTATCGCCAACCACGTTCAGCGGATGCAGAACGTTTGATGAAATCTTGCCTGCCTCTTCCAGCACGGCAGCGGTGAAATCCGCGTCCAGTTCGTCGTAACCGGGAATGTCCGATCCCGATACGTTCAGCACTTCGTGCAGGATGAATTGCATGTCTTTGGTTGGCGCGTTGTAGACGGGCATTTGAAGCTCCCTTTAAAATTCGAATGTCCGGTGATTGGGACCGCCGGGAGTTACTCGGCGGCTTTTTTGTCGTTTTTCATCGAGGCGATCACTTTCTCGCCCCAACGCAACTGTTCTTTCAGATCGTCTATCGCCTGGGTCAGTTCTTCCCGGCGTGCTTCCATGTCGGCTAAGCGTTCACGGGCGATCTCAAATGTGCGGGTCATCTGGGTCATCTGCTGATCACCCACATGATAAAGGTCCAGCAACTGCCGGATTTCCTCGAGGCTGAATCCAAAACGCTTACCGCGCAGGATCAGTTTCAGACGGGCGCGGTCACGTTTGGTGAACAGACGTTTCTGTCCTTCACGGATCGGGAACAGCAGTTCCTTGGCCTCGTAAAACCGCAAAGTGCGCGGCGTGACATCATAAGTCTCGCACATTTCACGAATGGTCATCAGATCTTCGGTCATGGCTTCAGCACTCTTGTTCACTGGCGTTGATGTGGTTCAGTTGCGCAGTTTGTGCGCCACTTACAACACGGAGATGGCGTTCGCGTAATCCAAACGCTACGTCACAAATAAGTTGACGTAACTTCCGTTTGCGTCAAGTGGATTTGAGGCTGGGCGGCCGTAACGTCACGTCACGAATAGTGTCGGAAACAACCAGATTGGGGCGTGGAGGCGCAACAAAATAACCCTGCCAGTCAACAGCGCGACAGCAGGGTCGAAAGGAATAGCACTATATCGAAGGGCTGGAACGTCGCGATCAGGTCAGGGATTTCGCGGTCTGATCGCGCATCTGTTTCAGGGCGTCGATCGCATCGTCAAGCTGTTGTTTCTGTGAATTCAGTTCGATCAGTTGAAGGTCAGCCATCTCGACAAACGTCTTCATCTGCGCCTGATTCCCCTGATCTTCATAGATCAGCAACCACTGCCGGATGTCTTCCAGAGGGAACCCGTATTTGCGCCCACGCATGATCAACGTCATACGTGCACATTCGCGCGGACCGTAAAACCGCGAGCGGCCTTCACGATCGGGCTGCAAAAGCTCGATATATTCATAGTAACGCAGGGTGCGCGGGGTCACATCGAACTCGGCACACATCTCTTTGAATGACAAACGGTCGTCGGACATTCCTGATCTCCTCTGCGGCAGCCTATGACCTGTCGGCTTCAAGCGCAACAGGCGGGCTTGCTCTTTTGCGGGTCACACGCTCATAAAGGGATAAATCAAGAGGACACAAGCAGATGGTCGACAAAGCCGCTATCGCGCGCCAGTTCATCGAAGCGATCCCGCATGCGCGCGCGTTGGGTATGAAGCTGAACAAAATCGGGAATGGCGAGGCTGAAATAACGATGCCGTATAATGCCGAACTGGTCGGCGATCCGCGCACTGGCGTCATTCACGGAGGTGCTGTTTTCGCGGTACTAGATACGTGCTGCGGAGCCGCCGTCATGAGCCATCCTGCCGCCCCCGGCGGTACGGCTACGATTGACCTGAGAATAGACTATATGAGGGCTGCGACGCCGGGTCAGAGCATCACGACCCACGCCACATGCTACCACTTGACCCGCAATGTCGCCTTTGTGCGCGCGACCGCGATGGACGAGGATCAGGAGTTGCCTGTTGCCACAGCCTCGGGGTCTTTCACGGTGGAGGGTTTGTGATGGCGCGGCAACGTCCCGAACCCATGCAGGTGGTCAAACACAGGCGCGATGCGGCGCTGAACGCTATTGTCGATGGTGTCCCCTATATCCGGTTCCTCAATATTGCCTTCGACCGGCGCGGGGACGAGCTGACCGCAGTGCTGAATTTTGACGAAAAGTTGATCGGAAATCCTCTGCTGCCAGCCCTGCACGGCGGGGTCACTGCCGCTTTTCTCGAAGTGACGGCCGTCATCACGCTGAGTTGGGAGTACTTCCTGCCCAGTATCGAAAGCGGTGAATTGGACGCCGATGCAATCGTCAAGGACGAGTCGATCCGGTTTCCAAAAACGGTGGACTTCACGGTTGACTATTTGCGATCGGGGTTGCCACGCGACGCCTATGCCCGCGCTTTTGTCAGCCGATCGGGGCGGCGTTATGCATCGGTTCGGGTCGAAGCGTGGCAGGACAACCACGCGCGCCCCTATGCGCAGGCATCGGGGCATTTCCTGATGCCGCAACCTAAGGCCAAGGATAGCTAGAACACCATGCAGGACGCTTCGGCACCTATAACGCATGGACGGGTGCTGAAGATTGCCCTTCCTATCGTGTTGTCAAACGCAACCGTTCCGATTTTGGGCGCGGTCGATACCGGCGTTGTGGGTCAGATGGGGCAGGCGGCCCCCATCGGAGCCGTCGGCATGGGTGCGGTGATCCTGTCGGCGATCTACTGGATTTTCGGGTTCTTGCGCATGGGGACCACCGGCCTTGCAGCGCAGGCGCGCGGGGCGGGCGACACGGCCGAGACCGGAGCGCTGTTGATGCGTGGCCTGCTTCTGGGCGGTGCGGCGGGTCTTGTATTCATCGTTACGCAAGTGTGGGTGTTCTGGGGGGCCTTCGCGCTGTCCCCGGCCAGTCCCGAGGTCGAGTCCCTGACCCGCGCATACCTTGAAATTCGTATCTGGGGTGCGCCCGCGACGATTGCGCTTTATGCCGTGACCGGCTGGTTGATTGCTATCGAACGCACCCGTGGCGTGTTCCTTCTTCAGATCTGGATGAACGGGCTGAACATCCTGTTGGACCTTTGGTTCGTTCTGGGGCTGGGCTGGGGTGTCGAAGGCGTCGCCGTCGCGACCCTAATCGCCGAGTGGACTGGTCTGGCACTGGGTTTGTGGCTGTGTCGCAGTGCGTTCGGTGGCAATCAGTGGCGCGACTGGCCCCGGATTTTCGATTCGGCACGCCTGCGTCGGATGCTCCAAGTGAACACCGATATCATGATCCGGTCGGTCCTTTTGACGGGCTCATTCACCACCTTTCTGTTTGTGGGGTCCGATCTGGGCGATGTCAATCTGGCGGCCAATCAGGTCCTTCTGCAGTTTCTTGAGATCACAGCCTTTGCGCTGGACGGCTTTGCCTTTTCAGCCGAGGCACTGGTGGGCGGCGCGGTGGGGGCGCGGAACCGTTATCAGGTGCGGCGGGCTTCGGTCATGGCGTCGCAGTGGGGTGTGGGCGGAGCCTTTGCCTTGGGCGCAATATTCTATTTTGCAGGGCCTGCGCTGATCGACCTGATGTCTACCTCGCCCGAGGTCCGTCTGGCCGCGCGAGAATACCTGATCTGGGCGGCGCTGGCCCCGGTGATCGGAGTGGCAAGTTGGATGTTTGACGGCATCTATATCGGGGCAACCTGGACGCGGGATATGCGCAACGCGATGATCCAGTCGGTTGCGATCTATGTGGTCGCCCTGTTCTTACTGGTGCCGACGCTGGGCAATCACGGCCTTTGGGCCGCGTTGATGGTTCTGAACATCGCGCGGGGACTGACCTTGGGCTGGCGATATCCCCGGCTTGAGGCGCAGATCGCTTAAAGCAGGTCCAGCAGGTTTTCGGGCGGGCGTCCGATGGCGGCCTTGTCGCCATTGATCGCCAAAGGACGCTCGATCAGGATCGGGTGTTCCGCCATGGCCGCGATCAATGCGTCTTCTGACGTGGTTTTAGTCAGCCCGAGTTCCTTGAACTGTTTTTCACCCGTCCGCATCATGTCGATGGCAGGTACGCCCAAAAGGGCCAGTGTTGCGCGCAACTCATCCGCCGAGGGTGCGTCTTCAAGGTATTTCCGCACCTCGACCTGCGCGCCTTTTTCCTCAAGCAGGGCCAGTCCTGCGCGGGATTTGGAACAGCGGGGGTTGTGCCAATATTCGATCATAACCAGTCCTCACGTTTGCTGCCCACGGCTTGTGCGACCGTGTCGAACCCGTCGCGCGCCAGAAGTTTGTCCAACCCCTGCGCGATCTCAGCGGCCAGTGAGATGCCGCCATAAACCATCGCCGTGTAGAACTGCACGGCAGAGGCTCCGGCGCAAATCTTGGCATAGGCCTGTTCCGCCGTGCTGATCCCCCCAACACCGATCAGGGGGATCTGGCCGTCGGTCAACTGGCTCAATCTCGCCAATATGCGGGTGGATTTCTCGAACAGAGGTGCGCCGGACAGACCTCCGGCTTGATCCTTGTGCACACTGCGCAGACCGTCGCGGGACAGGGTGGTATTTGTGGCGATCACCGCATCCACGCCGGTTTCCTGCGCGACCTCGGCGATGTCCTGCAATTCGTCTACGGTCAGATCGGGGGCGATCTTCAGGAACACAGGCAGGGGGCGCGGTAGAGCATCGCGGGTTTCGATCACCCCAGCCAGCAACGCGCCGAGCGCGGCTTTGCCCTGCAGGTCGCGCAGTTTCTCGGTGTTGGGGGACGAGACATTGATCGTCGCGAAATCCAGATGCGCCGCGCAATGGGCCAGCACTTTGGCAAAATCGCCGGGGCGGTCGTCGCTGTCCTTGTTCGCACCCAGGTTCAGGCCGATCACCGCGTCTTTGGGGCGATCCGCCAGACGAGTGGCCATGACCTCCATGCCTTCGTTGTTGAAGCCAAAGCGGTTGATGGCGGCCTTGTCTTCGCTCAGGCGAAACAGGCGCGGTTTGGGGTTGCCGGGCTGCGGGCGCGGGGTCACGGCGCCGACCTCGATAAACCCGAAGCCCACGCGGGACAGAGGTGTCAGAACCTCGCCGTTCTTGTCGAACCCAGCGGCCAGCCCGACCGGGTTGGGCAAATCAAGCCCTGCCACCTGCGTGCGCAACCGGGACGAGGTCACAGGACCGGACGCGGGTGCCAGCCCCGCTTTCAGCGCCTTGATCGACATCCCATGCGCGGCTTCCGGATCCATCCGGTGCAGGGCGGCAAGGCCCAGTTTCTCGGTCAGTTTCATCCGAAGCTCTCTCTGCCTTGGGTCGGAGCGCAACGGATCAGGCGCGACGTGTCCACCGCCGCCTGACGATGCACGACCGCTTTTTGGTAATCCGGGTCCGTGACCATTTCCATGAACGCATGAGCGGTGGGATAGCGGGCGATAAAGACTGCGTCCCAAACCTCGTCCTGCGGGCCGATCAGGGTTGTTTGAAACGCGCCGCTCCAGAGGATATGCGCCCCGATACGCGCGATGATCGGAGCGGTTTCGCTCCCGTAGTTGCGATAGGCCTGCGCGCCGGTCAGACCGGCATCGGCCAGATCGTGGTCATCCGGGTACGCGGCCTTGGCGCGGAATTTCACCAGATTGAGCATCTCGATCGGATGATCGCGGTCCAGAGTCTTGAACGCCTCGAACTGAGCACGCTCGGGGTCGATGTAGCGGGTCATTCCATCTCCTCGGGGAACTGGTGGGCCTGCCCGTCATAGGGCAAAGGTTTAGCCCAAAGCACATCCGTCATCCTGATCTGCCGGTAGAGATGCGGGAACAGCGCGCCCCCGCGCGAGACCTCCCACTTTAAGTCGTCGCCCATCGCATTGGCGTCACAAGCCAGCAATGTCAAACCGTCGACCCCGGCGAAGTGCTTGGCGGCTGTCTCGGCCGCCTGTTCCGCTGTCGAGAAATGGACATACCCGTCGGAAACATCAATCGGAGCGCCATCTGTCGCCCCGTTGGATTGCAACGCGGCCCATTCGTCGGACCGGAAAATCTTGTAAATCAGCATAGGGCCGTGATGCCCCGCGCGGCAGGTAGAATCAAGCCGGATTTCCCCCTTTGACTCTTCCCGCATCACGGCGCACCATCACGCCAAATAACAATAGGGAGTTTGAGTATGTTCACCCGTTTGCTGACATCGGCCGCTGTTCTGGGCCTGACCGCAGGCATGGTCGCGGCTGAGTACAAGCTGACCATTCTTCACACCAACGATATCCACAGTCGTATCGAATCGATCAACAAATACGATTCAACCTGTGACGCCGAGGACGAAGCCGAGGGTAAGTGCTTTGGCGGTATGGCGCGGTTGAAGACGGCAATTGACGGGCGTCGCAATGCGTTGGACGGACAAAATGTTCTGGTGCTGGATGCAGGCGATCCGTTTCAAGGCTCGCTTTTCTATACCACCTATAAAGGTGCAGCCGAGGCAGAGTTCATGGAGGCCATCGGCTACGACGCGATGGCGGTCGGCAACCACGAATTCGACGATGGCCCCGAAGGTCTGGCGGCTTTCGTTGACGCGGTGAGTTTTCCCGTAATTTCCGGCAACCTTGATCTGTCATCTTCGGCAGATTTGAAAGATCGCGTACAAGGGCATCTGGTTCTGGATGTCGGCGGGCAAAAGGTTGGTATCGTATCCGCTTTGGCAACCGATACCGTAGATACATCCAGCCCCGGCAAGGACGTTCTGTTCCAAGATGAAATCGATAGCCTGACAGCAGATGTAGAGGCGTTGCAGGCCGAAGGTGTCGACATTGTCATTGCGCTGAACCACGTCGGTCTGGCCAAGGACATCGAAATTGCCGAGCAGGTCCCAGGGCTTGATCTGGTCATCGGCGGGCACTCGCATACGTTGCTGTCGAATACGCAGGAAGGGGCCGCCGGATCTTATCCTCTGATGGTAGGTGATGTGCCCGTGGTTCAGGCTTACGCTTATTCCAAGTATCTGGGTGAGGTCACTCTGACCTTTGACGATGATGGAAACCTGGTTTCGGCAGAAGGCGAACCGATCCTGTTGGATGCGTCTGTGACGCCGGATCCGGACATCGCTGCACGAGTCGCTGAGATGGGCGCACCGATTGAAGAGATGAAGAAACGGGTCGTCGCCAGCTCGGCTGCGTCGATCGAAGGCAATCGCGATGTATGCCGGGTTCAGGAATGTGAAATGGGCAACCTCGTTGCAGATGCAATGCTGGCGCGCGTCGCGGATCAGGGTGCCCAGATTGCGATTGCAAACTCAGGTGGCCTGCGCGCGTCAATCGACGAGGGTGAAGTGACCATGGGCGAAGTCCTGACTGTTCTTCCATTCCAGAATACTCTTTCGACTTTCGAGATCAGCGGCCAGGGTGTCATCGATGCGCTGGAAAATGGTGTGAGCCAGGTCGAAGAGGTCAAAGGTCGTTTCCCTCAGGTGGCCGGTATGACCTTTACGTGGGACCCATCGGTTGCGCCTAACGAGGGGCGTATCACCGAAGTTATGGTGGCCAAGGATGGCGGCTATGTGCCGATTGATCCGGAAGCGACTTATCTTGTGGTGACAAACAACTATGTTCGCAACGGCGGCGACGGATACAAAATGTTCGAGGGTGACGACAAGAACGCCTATGATTTTGGCCCGGATCTGGCGGATGTAACTGCTGAATATCTTGCGGAAAACGCGCCTTACACGCCGTACGTGGACGGGCGCATCAAGCAGAAGTAACCGGTTATACTATTGGAAAAGGCCGCGCCATGCTGCGCGGCCTTTTTTGGTCAGTCAAAATCGTATTCTGGCCAAAGCTCGGGATCGAGGCCTTGCAACATCGGCTGAAGGTGGTCGGATACGCTGCGCCAACCGCCGATCGACTTAGTTGAAATCTTCTTACGTACCTGATCGATGCTGGCCGTCCTGACCTGCTTGGTGTTTTCTTCCGGATGCATCATCGTCTCGGTCCACTCGAGGTCACAGAACGCAGCAACCTGTTGGCTGTGAGTCTTTGGATCTTCAACCAGTTTTTCGTATTGGACTGTCAGTATTCGGTCGCCAAACACCGTGTTCCAATGCGTCATGTAGCGTCGATACATATTCGCGGTATGCGCGATCGCCTTTTGGTTCGAGGCGTAGCGCATTCCACCCGCTGGAAAGCGCCTGATCCATTTTGACAATCCGACGTCCCGTGGATCCCGAAGCATGTTAATGATCTTTGCGTTCGGAAAAGCTGCCAGCAAGAATCCAATTCGTTGGAAATTGTGTGGCATCTTGTCGACAAACGCGACCGATCCTTCTGGGATTGGGGGCATCAGGGCGCGAAAGTCCCGTGCGAACTCGCTTGCATTCTGCGAGCTGAAAGCATGAGACACCTGCTCAAAATCACGCGAGAGATCGGCGGCCACAGTCAGTTCGCCACATCCTGCAACCCCGGGGGCAGAACTGAGCATCATCTCCATCAAGGTCGTACCCGAACGGGGCTGTCCCAGAACGAAGATTGGTACAGGGCTTGCGCTTATATCAGAGGATGGAAGATCGGTATTTTCACGGAACTGCCCGGTGATCACTTCGAACTTTTGCTCTTCTGCCGCGAAATCGTACGGGATTGTTTCGTGTTGAATTGCATTCGCGCGCTCGAATTGAGGCAGCGCAGCGTTGAGCCCCTGAGTTTTGGACAGCAAATGTGCTTTCGCAAATTCAAGCTCGGACAGCTTGTGTTCGCTATTTGCAATGGCTGTCTCAACCTTCTCGATTAAGTCGGGCGCACTGTCCTTGTTAGCCATTGTCGACAACTGAAGAAGTGAAAAAACGTGCTCGGGGTTTTGTGCTGTAATCTTACGCAGGATTTCACCGGCGGTTTCCTTGTCGCCGCTCTGGTGCAAATTGATTGCCTTTTGGAACGCGATGCTCTCGTTGTCCGGAGCAAGCTCGAAAGCTCGCGCAATGTCGCGCGTATTTTCTTCAACAAAGCCAATGCGCCCATAAGCTCTGGCGCGAGACGACAACAGGCTGGCATTGTCCGGGTCGCTCTCTAGCTTCTTGGTTGCGTTGTCGATGATGGCACGCCAGTTGCTGCCTTTAAGCTCAATTTCGTCAATAACCCGGCTCAGCTCTTTGTTATTGGGAAATTTCTGCAGTTTTTGCTCGGCATACTCCAATGCTTTTGGGATTTGCCCGGTCTGCATCAAAGCGTTCGCAAGGTTTTCCGCAAACTGGGGATCGTTTGGCTTTCGTTTGGATGCCTCAACGAAATGCGGAATGGATTTTCGATACTGTTTCAGCTCGGTCAGGACAAACCCGGAAATGGCGTGAAAATCCGTGTCAGCTGGAAATTTCTTCAGACCCAACTGCGCCTTTTTCAGTGCCTGTTGAAGCTTGCCAGCCTCTAAAGCGGCCACAGCCTTGCCTTTTATGGTTTTCGCTGTTTGATTTTGCATGAGACCCCGTGAGAACCTTTGCCCGAACGAAACGAATATTGATGGTTCATCTCCTATGTGCGGACGGTTTGCAATAACTCTTCCAAACGACGCTATGGCGCAGCTGTTTTCAGCGCGGCCCGCGAATACGTTGCCCGCAGTGCCCAACTTTAACGTTTGCCCGACAAATCAAGTGCATGTGGTCCGCTCGGATCAGGCCGGGCGCACCCTTGATCCCTTGCGTTGGGGTTTTATCCCGCACTGGTACAAATCTGAAACGGCCGGGCCGTTGCTTATCAATGCCCGGTCAGAAACCCTGGCTGAAAAACCTGCCTTTCGCGCAGCCTGTCGCGAGAGGCGGTGTCTGATTGTGGCGACAGGGTTTTACGAATGGACGAAATCTCCAAGCGGTGATCGCCTGCCATGGTATATTCATCGTCAGGATCACGCGCCGATTGCTTTTGCGGGGGTCTGGCAGAATTGGGGCCCAGACGAGAACCGACAAGGGACATGTGCCATCGTGACCACGCCCGCCAACACGCGTCTTGGGGCCATTCATCACCGTATGCCATTGATCCTTGAACAACAGGACTGGCCATTGTGGCTGGGTGAGACCGGGAAAGGGGCCGCGCGACTTATGACGCCGGGTGCCGAAGATGTCCTGACATACCACCGGGTTGACCCGGTCGTGAATTCGAACCGGGCCAGCGGGTCTTCACTGATCGAGCCTCTGGTCGAATGACGGCTGTCCTTTTCAAGCCCGCTTGCGCAAGATAGATCGTTAGCATGGCTTTGACATTTAACAGTTTGCCCGATCTCTACGCGCACGACTTCGACACTGTGATTGACGTGCGCAGCCCCGCTGAATTCGCCGAGGATCACCTGCCGGGCGCCATCAGCCTTCCGGTTCTGGACAATGATGAGCGCGCGCGGGTCGGTACAATTTACGTGCAGCAAAGCCCATTTCTGGCGCGTAAACTGGGGGCTGCGCTGGTCTTCCGAAATGCCGCAAATCATATCGAAAACAGCCTGTCGCATCACGAAGGCGGTTGGAAGCCGCTGGTCTATTGCTGGCGCGGCGGTCAACGATCCGGGTCGTTTACTTGGATGTTGCAACAGATCGGTTGGCGGGCTGAGGTGGTTGAGGGCGGCTATCGGACATATCGCAGGCTGGTGAAGCGGTACCTCTATGATGAACCGTTGCCCCACCGCCTATATGCGCTGGATGGCTATACCGGAACTGCCAAGACGGAGCTGCTTACGCTTCTCAAGGCCCAGGGCGTTCAAGTGCTGGACCTTGAAGGCTTGGCCAATCATCGTGGATCTTTGCTGGGCGCGATGCCCGGAGGACAACCCAGTCAAAAGGCCTTCGAATCCGCGCTGGCCTGTGCTCTGTGCAATCTGGATCCAAGCCGCCCGGTCGTTGTTGAGGCGGAATCGTCCAAAATCGGAACTCTGATCCTGCCGCCTTCGGTCTGGTCTGCATTGCGCAACGCATCGCGCATACTTGTGCGGGCATCGATCGCGGCCCGGTCGGATTATCTTGTGTCCGCCTATGAGGATGTCCTGGCAGATACCGAACGGCTCAAGGATCGCCTGTCGCCATTGCGGTTCCACCGGGGTCATGACGTGGTCGATGGTTGGATCAAACTGATCGAGGCCGGAGACAAGCGTGCTTTGACCAGCGCTTTGATGCAGCAGCACTATGACCCGGCCTATACCAAGTCCAGCCGTACTCGGGTGTCGAATGTGATCGCAAGTATCGATGCTGCGTCATTGGACGCTGTTGGTCTGAGCGATGCAGCAGATCAGATCAAAGCGGTTTTGGACCAGCTATGAAAGCCGCACGCCGGCCGTTTCCGTAATCTGACCGATCACCACAGCCGGATACCCTGCTGCGCGCAGGCGCTCGCAAATTCCATGGGCGTGGTCGGCGCGGACGGCGGCCAATAAGCCTCCGGCGGTTTGCGGATCAAAAAGCAGGTCGGCCTTGCCGCCTTCGGGTAAATCCGGAGCCGCGACGCGGTTATCTGCAAACAGGGTCGAGCGCACGCCGGTTCGGGTCAGATTCAGCGCGCCTTTCATCAAGGGAATTGCGTCCAAATCCAGTGTCGCGCCACACTCCGAGGCCTCGCACATACCCAGCAGATGCCCGGCCAGCCCAAACCCCGTCACATCGGTCATTGCATGGGCGTCGGCCAGAAGCCGGGCGGCCTCACCCTGCGGATAAACCATTTGGTCAAAGGCTTGCGCCACCCATTCACCTTTGGCCAACCCCGCCATTTCCGCAGCCATGATGACACCGCTGCCCAGTGGCTTGGTCAGGATCAAGGCGTCTTGCGCGCGGGCACCGGACAGAGTGATCGGATCGCGCTCGCACAGTCCCGTCAACGTGAAGCCGATGGTCATTTCATCCCCCATCGAGCTGTGCCCGCCAACGATCTCGGCTCCGGCCTGTCGCATCACATCATCGGCGGTCGCCATGATCTCGGCCACCGTGCGGTGCTGCAGATCAGCAGACATACGAGGCAGAATAAGCGTTGCCGTCGCTGCCTGCGGCGCGGCCCCCATCGCCCAGATATCCCCCAACGCGTGAATTGCGGCGATACGGGTCATCATTACCGGATCATCGGTCACAGCCCGCAGGTGATCCGAGGTCATCACCTGACGCGTGCCACCGGTTGTCAGAACTGCGGCGTCGTCGCCGGGCAGCGATAAGACGTCTCGCCTTTCCGATCGGGGCAGCGCCGACAGGGCAGACCGCAATGCGCCACGACCAACCTTGGCTCCGCAGCCACCGCACATGGGTTTGTCACCAGCGGCTTCGGCCAGTCCAGCCGCGTGCTGTGCCGGTAGAGCAGTCTGTGCCATTTCAGGCAGGTTGCGGAATTTGTTCATGAAAGTTTGGTCGATGTGGTTTTTCCAACGCCACATCAACGGGCCGCTGAGCGATGTTCCCAACCTCTCCCCCAGAGCGGATTTTCCGCCCAACGAGATCAGTTTCAAATAGTCTTTTTGGGGTGCATAGCGGCGCATTTTTCCGGCCCTAAGCGCGGCTCGGAGGTTGTTGAACAGGATTGGTGCCTCGCGGACTGCATAGACACCTGCCTTGGGGCGGGGGTTTTCGGACAGATGGGCGCAATCCCCGGCCGCAAAAATAGCCGGATCGCTGGATTGCAACTGGCCGTTAACGGAAATGAACCCGTCTTGCAGATCAAGCCCTGTGTCGGCGACCCAGCTGTAAGGGCGTGCGCCTGCTGCGCCGGTCACGAAACCTGCGGGAACTGTGCGCCCATTTTTCAGTGCGATATGATCGCTTGTGATCTTGTCGATTTCGGCGCCTTCAATCACGTCGACGCCAAGCTCAGCCATGGTGCGGCGGATAGTGGCGGCTGCCTTTTCCCCAGTCGCGGTCAGAGCTTTCGCGTTGTCGATCAGGGTGACCTGCGCCGTGCGGCCTTTGGCCTTTAGGGCGTGAGCCATTGCCATGACCAGTTCTACCCCTGCAACGCCGCCTCCGATCACGGCAACAGCGGCGGGGCCTGTGCCGCCCAGATACGCCGCCCATTGTGCAGCAAAGGGGCCAAGGGGTTTCGCGGGGATGGCGTGTTCGGCAAAACCGGGCAGTGCCGGCATATCTGAGGTGATCCCTACATTCACCGACGCCACGTCGAACGCGACCGGAGGACGCCCGGGGACATGGATGGTACGGTTTTTGCTGTCGATGCCCTGAACGGCCCCCAATATAACTCGTGCGCCTGCGAAACGGGCCAGTTTAACAAGATCGATATCCAGTTCCCAACGCTCATAGTGACCGGCGACAAACCCCGGCAGCATGCCGGAATATGGCGCAGTCGGGCCGGGGTTGATCACGGTGACGCGCGCGCCGGGCAGGGGGTTCATCCCCCACATGCGCAGCAGCAGCGCATGTGTATGGCCTCCGCCAATGAGAACCAGATCGCGGGTCAGGGGCAGCGGAGGCATGTGCATGGTTATCAGGTCTTGCTGTGGTCCGGGACGTCTTCGACCTGTTCGACCGCGTGGGTGGCCCAAAGCTCATCCTCGCCAGCATCCGACAGATCGTCAGGCTTTTCATGGCGGTGAATATGCCATTTGGCAATGAACAGGGCCGTGATCGGGGCGGTCAGGAACAAAAACAGCGTGATCAGCAGTTCATGAAGGGACAGCTTGCCTTCCAACAGGACCGAGTGGCAGATTGAGGCCAGCAAAACGCCGCCCACCCCCAAAGTGGTCGCCTTGGTCGGTGCGTGCAGGCGCGACATCGGGTCTTTTAACTTGATCATCCCAAACGAGCCGACAAATCCAAAGATGCCCGAGATAACCAGAAAGAAGGCGATCAACAGTTCGAAAATGAATGTCATTCCGCCCTCATTCGATAATGTTGCCGCGCAGCATAAAGCGTGCGTAGGCCACGGTTGAGACAAAGCCGAGCATGGCGATGATCATGGCGGCCTCGAAAAAGATCTCGGTGCCGAGATACAGGCCGTAAAGCACAATCAAAGCGATCGTATTGATCACCATCGTATCCAAGGCCAGAACCCGGGTACCCACGCCATCAGCAGTGATGATCCGCCAAAGACACATCATGATGGCGGCCCCGAAACAGACAAAGGCAAATTGTATCGCCGCGTCGATCATTCGAAAATCTCCTTCAGCCGCCGCTCGTAACGTTGTTTGATCTGGTCGCGAACCGCGTCCGGGTCCGGCGCATCCAGGCAGTGAACCAGAAGACAGTGACCCTGAGCGGACAGGTCGCTGCTGACGGTTCCGGGCGTCATCGTGATGGTGCCGGCCAGCACAGTGATCGCTTCGGGTGTGCGCAACTCCAGCGGGACACTGATCCAGCTCGGTTTCCGGTCCGCGTCACGTTTAAACAGGATGATCATGGCCACTGTGACGTTGGCAACAACGATATCCCACAGCACAATCAACATATATTCCGCGATCATTGGCCAGTTGCGCAGTTTCGGGCGGTCAGGCCAATAAGGTTGCGTGATGAAGGGGATAATAATTCCCAACAGCAGGCCAAACACGACCGAGTTCAATGAACCCGTGTTGGCAAGCAACACCCAGACGACCGTAAGCAGAAACGTCAGGTGCGGGTGGGGGAAAATCCGGCGCAGAAGTCTGATCATTCTTCTCCTCCCAATACGGCTGAGATATAGGCGTCAGGCGTGTAAAGCTGCTCGGCCGTTTTCGTGGCATAGGTCAGGGCAGGGCCGGCAAAAAGAGTAAGCAGAACCAAACCCATAACCAGCCCGAAAACCGAGGTCAGAGCAAGAGCAGGATTGGGTTCGGGGGCTGGTGGCTGCTCGGCCACGTCACCCTGGCTGCCATCGCCGATATGCTGCGCGTCGTGGCTTTTCCAGAAGATCAGCGTCCCGGCACGGGCCAGTCCGACAATCGTCACGAAGGACCCGATCAGCACGACGGCCCAGATGGCGTTTGCGTCCGGTGCGTCCCGTGCTGCGTCCAGTACCAACAGCTTGCCGATAAACCCGGACAAGGGCGGCATGCCCGCCAACGCAATCGCACCGACGAAGAACAGGGCCGAGACCAGCCCGCTTTGCGGCATTGGCGCGGTCGGGGCGATCGCTCCGCCGCGACGTTCGACGACCAGATCGGCCACAAGGAACATCAGGGCGGTCGCCAGTGTCGAGTGATAGACGTAATAGAGAGCCGCGCCAGTGGCCGCTTCGGTGAACAACGAGATAGCGACCAACAGCGTCCCCATCGAGGCAATGGCGCAGAAGGCCACCATCCGGGCGATGTGCTGCGCGCCAAGGATACCAATCGCTCCGACGGCCAGCGTCACCAGTGCGGCGGGTTGCAACCATGTCCCGACCAGGCCCTGCGTGGCTTCGACCTCGGGGCCAAAGCCAAGCGTATACATCCGCAGGATCGAATAGGCCCCGACTTTGGTCATGATCGCAAACAAGGCCGCGACCGGCAGTGGCGCGTTGGCATAGCTGGCGGGCAGCCAGAAATGCAGGGGCAGAACAGCAGCTTTGATACAGAAGACCAGCAACAGCAGCACCGCGCCCACACGCAACAGAGCAGTATCCTCGGCAGGCAATTCCGCAACGCGCACGGCCATATCCGCCATGTTCAGCGTGCCTGTCACCGCATAAAGCGTCCCCAGCGCGAACAGGAACAGGGTCGAGCCCAGCAGGTTATAGGCGACGTATTGCACACCTGCCTTAAGGCGAACCGCGCCGCCGCCATGGGTCATCAGGCCATAGGATGCGATCAGAAGGACCTCGAAGAACACGAACAGGTTGAAAGCATCACCCGTCAGGAAGGCGCCACATACGCCCATGAGCTGAAAGTGAAACAACGCGTGAAAATGCTTGCCCCTGTCGTCCCAACCCGAGGCTATGGCATACAGCACGATGGGCAGGGCCAGCACCGCGGTCAGCAGGACCATCATGGCTGACAGCCGATCCAGTACAAGAACGATACCGAAAGGTGCAGGCCAGTTGCCCAGTTCATAAACCTGGATATCACCGCCTGCAGCTTGCGCCGTGATGGTCAGGGCGATCCCCAGCAGGCCCACCACTCCAGCGACCGAGAAGATGCGCTGCAGGTCAAGGTGGTAGCGCAGGACCATGATGATGAATGGGGCCAGGATCGCGGGCAGGACGATCGGCGCTACGATCCAGTGGTTCATGCGTCATCTCCTGCCGGGTCGGTATTGTCTTGCGCGGTCATGTCGATGTGGTCATTGCGCGCCGACAGATAGGCCGATAACGAGATCATGACGATCACCGCGGTCATGCCAAAAGAAATGACGATTGCCGTCAACACCAGCGCTTGCGGCAGTGGATCGGTGTAAGGGACATCCTCGTATTTGTTCAGCACGGCAGGCGCGTTCAGCGCCAACCGACCAGTGGCAAACAGAAACACGTTCACTGCATAGGTGATCAGCGACAGGCCCAGAATAACCGGGAATGTACGACGACGCAGGATCAGGAAAATCCCGGCAGTGGTCATGACGCCTACGGCAGAGGCAACTAGCGCTTCCATCAGACCTGCTCCTTTTCTTGTTCTTCTTCTGGCGGATCGTCACGCAGCGGGTTGATATCCATCGGGAATTCCTGCGCCATGCCCGGCTGCCACGCGAACCGAGACAGACTGTCCAGTGCCAGCATGACCGCACCCAAAACCGCCAGGAAAACGCCCGTATCGAACAGGATTGCTGTTGCCCATTCGAACTCTTCGAGCGGGGGCCAGTGAATATAGCCGAAGTCGCTGGTCAGGAACGGGCGTTCATTGAACCAGGCGCCGATGCCTGTTGCCGCAGCGATCAGAACACCCCAACCGATTGTGCCATGGTAGTAGAACCGCTGGCGCTCGATCGCCCAAGTGTAGCCACTGGCCATATACTGCATCAGGAAGGCGATTGCCACGATCAGGCCGGCGATGAACCCTCCGCCAGGCTGGTTGTGGCCGCGGAAAAAGATGTAGGCACCCACCATCAGAGCGATAGGCATCATCATACGCGTCACCACTACCATCATCAAAGGATGCGAATCCCCGGATTGAGGCCAGTGCGGCTTGCGGTTCAGCAGATAGGCCCGAACGTTGGTCGCCAGAACGGATTCCGTCAACGCAAAGATGATCAGAGCGGCAATGCCCAGCACGATGATCTCTCCGAACGTATCAAACCCTCGGAAGTCCACGAGGATCACGTTGACCACATTGGTTCCCCCGCCACCTTTGTAGGAATTGGCCAGATGGAACTCTGAGATCGTGGGAAAGGCAAAGTCCCTCAGCATCAGTGCATAGACCAGAGCGCCTGTACCGATTCCGGCCCCGACCGAGATTGCAGCATCGCGCCAACGCCGCGCCGCGCTGCTGTCCCATGGTGTGTCCGTGGGCAGGAAGTTCAGGGACAACAAAAGCAGGATCATTGTCACCACTTCGACCGAGATCTGAGTCAGCGCAAGGTCGGGTGCCGACAGATAGTTGAACGCCATCGATACAATCAGGCCAACGACGCCGATCAGAACCAGCGACAGCAAACGGTTGCGGTGGAACCACATGATAGCCAGTGTCGCGGCGACCAGACAGATCCAGCCGACGACCGGAATGATCTCAAGCTTCAGCGGTTCGCGGGTGACCGGACCGATCGTGCCTGTGGCATAGGCATAATATCCCAAGCCCACGGTGAACACGATCAGGATCATGGCATAGCGACTGATCACACCATTATGCAGCGAGTCCGTGATGCGGCGGCTAAGCGCAGTCAACGCTGCGATCACAGCTTCAAAGATCACCTTGGCCTCAGGGCGGGGCAGGGCGTTCCACAGGCTTTCCGCCCGGCGATGCTGCGACAGCAGGAACAAGCCGCCCAGGGTTGCGACGACTGACATGTAAAGCGCAGGCGTGAATCCGTGCCACAGCTTGAGCGAATAGTAAGGCAGTTTTTCGCCGCCAATCACCGCGCTGGAAACCACGGCGACCAGAGGGCCAACGATAGCTGCGGAATACAGGCCGATCAGAACGACTAAAACAATCAAAAACGCAGGGGCCAGCCAAAGACCCACAGGTGGATCATGCGGATGCGCAGGATAGTCGTCGCGTTTTGGACCCAGGAACACATGGCTGACAAAGCGGAAGGAATAGGCGGCCGAAAACAGCGCCGCCAGAAGGGCCAGCCCAGGCACCAGGTAGTGCGAATGCAGCCAGGTGGTGTGGACGGTTTCCTCCAGCATCATTTCTTTCGACAGGAAACCGTTCAACGGTGGCAGACCGGCCATAGACAGGGCTGCTATGGTGCCAATCGTGAAAGTGATTGGCATCAGGTGACGCAACCCGCCCAGCCGCTTTACGTCGCGCGTGCCAGTTTCATGATCGACGATCCCGGCGGTCATGAACAGCGCGGCTTTGAACGTGGCGTGGTTGATGATGTGGAACACGGCAGCCACGGCAGCAAATTTGGTGCCAAAGCCCAGTAGCATGGTGATCAGACCCAGATGCGACACCGTCGAAAACGCCAGCAACGCCTTTAGGTCATCCTTGAACAGCGCAATCACCGCGCCCAGCAGCATCGTCACCAGCCCGGTGGTGGCCACGATATAGAACCACGCATCGGTCCCGGCCAGAACCGGCCACATCCGCGCCATCAGGAACAGCCCCGCCTTAACCATCGTGGCCGAGTGCAGATAGGCCGAAACAGGCGTCGGGGCGGCCATCGCGTGGGGCAGCCAGAAATGGAACGGGAACTGCGCCGATTTGGTGAAACACCCCAGAAGGATCAGGATCAACGCCGGCAGGTAATAGGGTGAGGCTTGGATCAGCTCCTTGTTCTGAAGGATAACGCTCAGGTCATACGATCCGACGATATTGCCCAAAATCAGCATCCCGGCGATCATCGCCAGACCGCCCGAACCGGTGACAGCCAATGCCATTCGTGCGCCCTGACGGCCTTCGGGCAGATGTTTCCAATAACCGATCAAAAGGAATGAGCTTAAAGATGTAAGCTCCCAGAAGATAAGCAAAAGTAGAATGTTGTCGGAGAGGACGATTCCGACCATCGCGCCCTGAAACAACAGCAGATAGGTGTAGAACTGACCCATTGGGTCCTCACGCGACAGATAGAACCGCGCATAGAGAATGATCAGCAGACCAATGCCAAGAATCAGTAGAGCAAACAGGAAACCAAGCCCATCCAGCATGAAATTCGCGTTCAGGCCCAGAAGGGGTATCCAGTCGAACCGAGCGGTTACGACATCCCCGCGCATAACAGACGGAATGTGGATCAGCAGACCAGCGAGGGCCAGAAACGTGGTCAAACCCGCGGCCGAGGCTGCTGCATTTCGTCCTGCCCTGATCAGCAGGGCTGGAAACACAGCGCCGAGAAAGGGAAGGGCCGCGATGAGGAATAGGGACAAGTGCGATACTCCGGTCTTGGCGGTCAATGTATTACTGTTTTTGTAAGGGAAATTTTTCGACTGTCCAGCTATTGCAAGTTTTTCACTTCGTTCTAGGGGCGCAATCAGATGCATTTTTTGAAAAAATCTCTGACAAGAACTTGATCCCTACTCGCAAATTCTGCGCGGAATTGACTGTCTCTGTGTGATAGAACGTCGAAGACCGTTCAGGAGGGTCGGACGTGACAGACAAAACAGTCAAAAACCGCAGGTGGGTATTGGTTGGCGGTGGGGCGCTTGTCGCCACCGGTTTCGCAATCCGGGAATACCGTTTGATCCCGCCCAGCTATGCTGGCGGACATCTCAGTGTCGAAGCCGCGCACCAGCAAGCCCTGTCTGGCGACATTTTACTGCTGGATATCCGAACGCCTCGGGAATGGCAGGCGACGGGCGTGGGCGAAGGGGCCTATCCGCTGGATATGCGTCGCGACGATTTCGTCGCAGCGCTGGATGAATTGACCGACGGGAACAAGAACGCGCCGGTTGCGCTGATTTGCGCGCGCGGAGTGCGGTCTGCGCGGCTCAGCAACAAGCTCAGCGAGGCGGGGTTCACCAATATTATCGACGTGCCGGAAGGTATGTTGGGCTCCGCAGCCGGGCCGGGTTGGGTGCGTGCCGGGCTGCCCGTCGGCGCATATGACGAGGCAGGCCAATGATCCGCGCTGTCGCAATGGCGGTGGCCGCTGTATTTGCGGCGCAGGCCAGTTATGCCGCTTGCGCGGATCAGGATGGGGCGTGTCAGACCGACTCGGGTGCGTATCACATCGAACTGCCCAAAGCAGACAACCCACCTCTGGTCGTGTTTTTGCACGGGTACGGGGGCAGCGGTACTGGCACCATGAAGAACCGCAGCATGGTCAAGCCCCTGCTTGCACGGGGATATGCTGTGATGGCGCCCGAAGGGTTGGAACGACCAAGCCGCCCCGGAATCAAAAGCTGGAATTTCTATCCCGGTTTCGGTGACCGGGACGAGACCGCCTTTCTGACCGAAGTGGTAGATGACGCTGCCGAACGATTTGGTATCGACAGGGACCGTGTAATATTGGGCGGATTCTCGGCTGGCGGGTTCATGGTCAATTATCTGGCTTGCGATGCACCCGAGACGTTTTCGGCCTACGTACCCGTGTCAGGCGGGTTCTGGCGGCCACATCCCGAAACTTGCGAAGGTCCGGTGCGCCTGTTCCATACCCATGGCTGGATTGACAATGTGGTGCCGCTGGAAGGGCGATTGTTGGGTGGGGGCCGGTTCCATCAGGGCGATATCTTTGCCGGGCTGGAAATCTGGCGCTTGGCCAATGGCTGCGTTGATACCAAACCCAGCGGTTTTTCGACCACAGGCCCCTTTATGCGCCGCTATTGGAGCGGTTGCGCAGATGGCAGCGCGCTGGAATTTGCGTTGTTCCCAGGCGGACATACCGTGCCTAAAGGCTGGGCCGATATGATGGTGGATTGGTACGAGGGCTTGCCCGGCGGATGATCATTCTGCCGGGGTCATCACGCCTTTGCCCTCGATCACGCGCTTCAATTCGTCTCTGTGACGGCGGGCAGACCGGGTGATCGCGGGTTCCTTGACGTCTTCTCTCATCCCGACCATGCGGCGCGCGGATGCAGAAGATACGCCGCTGAGCGCGGACAATGGGATCGCAAAAGCCAGGCTGATCGCAATCGGGGCCAGCCAGATGGACACCAGGCCCGACAGAATACCCACGCTCAACGCAATGCCACTTACCGTTTCCAGCGCGTGACACAGGACCAACGTGCGCAAGCCATAGCTGCCGCCATCGCGCGTTTGCGGAGACCACCCCTTTTGAACACCGAAGGCGGTGCGGAAGACGGCAATCATCTGCTGTACCATCAGGATGGGCGCATAGAGGATTGACAGCACCACTTCGGCAAGAAACGAGGTGACGAATTTCAAGCCACCGCCGAACTCGGCATAGCGCACACCGCTAAGCGGCAGGGCAAGAACGCCCAGTACCTTGGGCGCCAGCAACATGGCATACATAACTAGGATGATAAGCACATGGCGGGTTTCCGACATCTCGGGCCATTGCGGGAACAGAGGGTTGTCAGGGCTGAAATAATACAGAACCGACGCGTCCTCACCCTGACCAATCAGCGCCCACATAACCAGCAGGGCAAACCAAAGGGGCGACATCAAATATCCGACCGCGCCGTGGAACATGTGGAAACGAGACACCGCGCGGAACCCGGTCGAGCCCAGCAATTTCAGGTGTTGCAGGTTGCCCTGACACCAACGGCGGTCGCGCAACGCATGGTCGATCAGTGTCGGAGGCGTCTCTTCATAGGACCCGCGAATGCGCGGCAGGAAGCGCACGGCCCATCCGGCACGACGCAGCAGGCCTGCTTCGACGAAATCGTGGCTCATGATCAGCTTTTCCTGACCATTGAAGGCGCGCAGCTTGGGCAGACCCGCGCTGGAAGCAAAGGCACGGGTGCGGATGATGGCGTTGTGGCCCCAGTAATTGCCCTCTTGCCCGCACCAACGGGCCAGACCTTCGGCAAAGGCGATGCCGTAAACGCCGTTGGCAAATTGTTGCATCCGGGCAAAGACCGATTGCGCACCGATCAGCTGCGGATAGCTCTGGATCAGACCGGCTCCGGGGTCGCGTGCCAAAGCGTCGGTCAGGCGGGTGATGGCACGACCGGTCATCAGACTGTCGGCATCCAGCACCAGCATCGCATCCCAATCGGCGCCCCAGCGGCTGACCCAATCGGCGATATTGCCCACCTTGCGGTCCGTGTTCTGAGGCCTGCGGCGGTAATACAGCTCAAGTCCCGGCGCTAGGGTTGTGCGCAGCGCCTCGACGCTGGCCTGTTCCTGCGCCGCGATCTCGGGATCGCGCGTGTCGGACAGGATGAACATGGCATAATGATGCTGCCCACCGCGCTTGCGCAGATCCTCGAGCATGGTGCGGGCATTGCCCAGCACGTTCCATGGCACCTCGTTATAGACCGGGGTCAACAGGGCGACGCGCAAAGGTTGCGGACGGCCTTCGCGTTTGGGCTGTTCCTGCCGAGACAGGGACACCATGCCCAGCAGCACGGTGCAGACCGTGAAAGAAATCCAGAAGAAGTTAAACGAGATCAACGTCAGCAGGATGCCTTCGATCAGGTTGATCCCTTCGGCCCCGAACCAGTCGGACATCACCCAAAGCAGGCCCAGAGTGGCCGCCATCGCAGGCGAAAAGGCCAGCGCGCGCCAGAACCCGGCCGAGGCGCGCTTGCCATTCGGCACCTGCGCATCCCGAAACCCGGCGCTGAAATCCTGCGCGGGCATCGCCAGAGGGGCCTCGGGCGGCATGATATGCAGATCGCGGCTCATGTGGTCCAACGATATAGCCACACCTCAGAGGCGGGCTGTTTGTCCTTCAGAAGCTGCGCGCGCAGCTCAACGTGGTTCCGCTCGCCCGGCTGGAACGAGAAGGCCAGACGCAAGCCGCCGGTATCGGGGTTGCGTTGCAGCACACCGTCCGAGGTCTCGGCATGGGGCGAGTCGACAAAGATGGTCATCGCCTCTGGGTCATCGAACAGCTCGCTGTCCTCAAAGTCGATCACGGCCAGACGGCCTTCGCCAAAGGTATTCTCGCCCATCGCGGTGTTGATCACGCGCGGCATGGGGGTGCGCTGGGGTTCTTCGCCCCAGATCAGGCGGTAGGACAGGTCGATCTGGCTGCCGGCGGCATAGGGCTCGGCCGGGCGCCAATAGGCGACGATGTTGTCATAGATTTCCTGATCCGCCGGAATCTCGACCAGCGTCACGGTGCCTTTCCCCCAATCGCCCTTGGGTTCGACCCACAGGCCGGGGCGCTTGTGGTAATTCGCCTCAAGATCCGCATAGTCCGAGAACTTGCGTTTGCGCTGCATCAGGCCAAAGCCACGTGGGTTGGTATCCACAAACGAAGATATCTGCAGGCGGGTGGGGTTCGCCAAAGGCCGCCACAGCACCTCACCCGCGCCATTGCGAATCATCAAGCCGTCGCTGTCATGAACGGCGGGGCGGAAATCGTCAAATCGGCTGTGGTTGGTCTGGTCGAACAGGAACATCGAGGTGCCGGGCGCGATGCCCACATGGGGCAGTTCTTCGCGCGGGAAGATCGTGGCTTCGACATCCATGATGCAGTCGGCCCCGGCGGTGACATTGAACCGATAGGCCCCGGTCACGCTGGGGCTGTCCATCAGCGCGTGGACGACCATGTTGCGCTGGCCCGGTTTGGGACGTTCCAGCCAGAAGCGGATGAATTCGGGGAATTCCTCACCATCCGGATCGCCGGTTTTCAGGGCCAGACCACGCGCGGACAACCCGTAAACCTCGTGCAGACCAATGGCGCGGAAATAGCTGGCGCCTTGCCAGACGCAGAACTCATCGGTCTTGCCGGGGCGGTGCATTTCGGTGCGCAGGCGCAAGCCCGAGAACCCCAGCGTGTCGTCGATGGGCAGGGTCGGCACGTCTTCAGATTTGTCGAACATCGACAGGTCGAACGTCACCGGGGTGGTCATCCCGTCCTCGACCGTTGAAACCTTAACAGTGCGCGGGAAGTACAAGCCCGGCGTAAAGAAATCGACGTTGAACGGCGTCTGGGTTTCATACCACAGCGCGCGGTCCAGCCGGAACCGGATCGAGCGATACTGTTGATACGTCAGGTCCTGCCATTCCTGCGGAACCATCTCGCGCTCGGCATAGGGTTGACTGGCCAACTCTCGGGCCAGCGCGATCACATCGTTGCGGTCAAAGGGGACCTCGCCACCGGCAGCAAAGGTGGCCGGGGCGAAAGCAAGCGCCGAAGTTGAGGCCAGAAATGCGCGACGTGTGAAATTCATTTTTTAGACTTCCAGGGGTGTGACTTGAACCAACCGGCCAGATAGGCCACGCCGATGATCATGGCAAAGCCAATCATGTTGGCGATGAAGACGCTGGCAACATCCCGCCCACTCAGGTCCAGCCCAACGCCGATCAAACGCGCGGCTGCCATGGAAAAGACGAAGACCGCCAGTGATTGCTGCCCGACCTTGGTGATGACGGTCAGCAGGAACTCCCAAACTTTTGCGGCCGCACCCTGACCGGTTGCGATCAGGCGATGGCCATGCTCACCCGCGACGACCCAACCCAGATAGGCCAGCGACAGGAAGTGCACATAGCGCAAGAGGCCAAATTCGGTCTTGCCCCGCAGTTCCGAGGTCAGGGGCCAGCCCTTGCGCAGCACGGCACCCAGTTCGGGCGCGGCATTGTTGATCCAGGTGAAGACCTTCCACGATCCAAACGGGGCCGAAAGGATCAGGAACAGAACGGCAGCCCAGATCAGGGTTTTCGATACGGGCGGGGCGGGGATCCACCCGCGCATGAAGGCAAAGCCGGTGAAGAACAGCAACTGCCAGCCAAAGGGGTTGAAGAACCACTGACGGTCTGACCAAGGCTCGGCCGGCAGGGCCAGCGCACCGGTTTGTGCGACCAGCCAGACCGCAATCGACGTGGCGGCCACAGCCCAGAACCCGATGCGATAGAGGCCCATGTACACCGGCATCAGCGCCAGAACCACCAGATACATTGGCAGGATGTCAAAGTAGTTCGGCACATAGGTCAGCGTAAACAGACCGACCATCTGCGGCGCGGGGTCGTTGAAGAAGTGCTGGAGGTTCAGCGAGGAAATGTATGTTTTCTCGAAGAAACCCGTCTGGTCCAACGCCGCCATCGACATGGCCACAAAGAAAAACAGGCAGATATGCGCCCAGTAGACCTGCCAGATGCGGAACGCCACGCGAGCCGTCCCCATCCACCAACCCTTGCGGGCGAAAGCCCCGCCGAACGCAATGGCCGAGGCCATGCCCGAGCAGAACACGAAAATCTCAGTAGCATCTGAATAGCCGAACCGCGCCGGAATCCATCTGGCCCAAGGATCATTCGGGATGTGTGCGATCAAGATGATGAACATCGCGATGCCGCGATAGAAATCCAGCCGCGGGTCGCGCACGCGGGCAGGGGCGGCTGCTTGGGCCGCCACAGGTGCAAAATCAGAAGCGGGCGATGCTGTCGCCATACGTGTTCTGTCCTTCTTTGGTCTTTTTATTTTTGTTATTCAGCCGGAACGCTTTGTGCATCCCGGTCATCGCGTGCCGCGTCGATCAATGCGCGGCGCGCAAGGGCGTAATTGTCCTCGCCACCGGCCCGTTTTGCGCGACGGTCATCCAGGATGCGCTCGACTGCATCCAGACGCCCGGCGCGCAGGCCGGAATCAATTGTGATGCGCTCGAATACATCACGTTGCGCGTGACTGCCACCTGCCATCTGCATTCCGTCACGAGCAGTGGTCAGGAAATCAAAGGCTTGACCATATAGGCCGTCACCAAAGGCTTCCAAACCCTTGGCCGCCGCGATACCCGGATCGGACATACGGATCGGGGTGTCGCCCTGATTGCGCTGGGCGTCTTTCTGGATGCGTTTCAGCATCTTTCCGGTTGCTTCGTCCCGGTTATCGCCGGTCAGTGCCAGCAAATAGTGCAAGTCGGCAAAGATCAGGCAGCCGTCTTCGGTGCGATTGGCGCTCAGGTCAGCCAGTTCTTCCCAGCGATTGCCGACGTTTACGCCCTCAAGTTCCAGGCGGGACAACAACGAGGTCGCGTTCGAGATATCGCGGTAATCGTCAGTTTTGTCCTGACGGACGTAGTTGTCATACAACTCCATCACCTGATCGACCTGGCCCAGATCCAAGTGCATCAGCGCCTTGTGCCACCAGACGTGATAGCGGAAGTTGTTGCAATGCGCCCAAGCGTCCTCGCGTCCGGCCAGCCAATCCAGACCCAGCTGTGCGTTGCCGGTCATCTCATGCACGTGGGCCACCGCGTGCAGGCCCCATGCGTCATCTGACACCATCCACAGCGCCTGACGGCCTGCAATCTCGGCCTTCTCATAGGCACCGGTTTCTTCCAGCGCGAACGAATGGCACCCCAACAGATATCCACGGCCCGCATGATCGGGCTCATATGCGGGCATCACACGTTCGATCGAGCGGCGCATGCCCTCGGCATCGCCCAGAACAAAGCGGGTGGCATGGCTAAGCTTCATCGCCAGCGAGTCTTGCGGATGGGCGCGAAGGATTTCCTCGAACTTCTGAACGGCGTGCGAAGGCAGATCGGACAGATACAACTCCAGCGCTTGCACATAAAGGCGTTCGCGTGCGGTGACCGGCTGACGCTCCATCGCTGCGTTGGCAGCGGCCAGAGCTTCGACGGCGACTGACATCATCTCGCGGCGGCCCAGCAGAACCATGAACAGACCCTTGATCGCATGGCCCAGGGCAAAATCCGGCTCAAGCTCCAAGACTTTTCCCAGATGCTGAGGCGTCACCGCCGCATGCGCCATGAACCCAAGCAGCACGCCATCCCACGCCTCGGCGCTTGCCGAATGGCTCAGGGTGTTCATCTGTCCGAAAACGTCTTGTTTCATGCTCGTAGTCCGATCCGTTGAGAATTAGTACATTATTCGACTTATCAGAGACTCTAGCGGGGTCGTATCAGTATCGACCGACCTCTCGAATTGGTGAAATGCTGTGTGTGCAAAACGTGAAAAAAACCGCCGATTCAACGGCATGTTTCAGCAACATGCCGCCGAATTAGGCATTGTGTTTCAGTCTTCAAACGGGTTTTCGGCGTTCAGAACGGCCTGAGTGTCCGCACCAAAGGTCGGTGGAGCACTGCGATATGTTACAGGCGTTTTGGACAGTTTCAGCGGATTTCCGATCAGATTCACCTGTGCCGGGTCGGCTTGCATGGCGATCTGCATCTGCCTTGCGGCGACCTGATCGGTGGCAAAAACCTGATCCAACGTCTGCACCGGGCCCACAGGCACTTTGCGACTCTCAAGCTCGGCAATGACGGTTTCAGTGTCATAGTTTTGCACGGCTGGGCGCAGAATTGCGTTCAGCGCATCACGATGTTCCAGACGCGATGGGTTGGTCGTAAAACGGGGATCGTCCGCCAGGTCAGGCTGCCCGATGAAGTCACAGAACCGTCTGAACTGGCTGTCATTGCCAACGGCCAGGATCACGTGCCCATCCGCCGTCTGATAGACGTCATATGGTACGATATTCGGGTGCCCGTTTCCGCGCCGTTGAGGGACATTGCCCGAAGTCAGATAATTTACGCCCTCATTGATCAGCCACGCAATTTGCGCGTCGACCAACGCAAGGTCGATCTGCTGGCCCTCGCCGGTTTGATCACGGTGACGTAGCGCGGCCAGAATGCCGACGGTCGCGTACATGCCGCACATCACGTCAGCGATGCCAACGCCCACTTTCATGGGCGCGCCCTCGGGATCACCGGTCAGCGACATGATTCCGCCATAGCCCTGCGCCATCAGGTCATATCCGGGTTTCGATGCGTTCGGCCCATCCTGCCCATAGCCCGAGATCGAGCAATAAACGAGGCTGGGAAATTCATGCGACAAGGTTTTGTAATCCAAGCCGTATTTCGCCAGCCCGCCGGGTTTGAAGTTCTCGATCAGAATGTCCGCGTGCGAGGCGAGGCGTCGGATTTCCGCCTGACCTTTGGGGGTGGTGATGTCGATGGCCACAGATTTCTTGTTGCGGTTGGCCGACATGAAATAAGCGCTCAGGTCCGATGCATTCCCATCCGCGTCCGTCACATACGGAGGGCCCCATTGCCGCGTATCATCACCGCCGGTTGCTGGGTTTTCGATCTTGATCACGTTTGCGCCCAGATCGCCCAGCAATTGCGTGCAGGTCGGTCCTGCCAGAATACGGGACAGGTCCAAAACCTTGACGCCCGTCAGCGGCCCCTCAGATCCGGCCATCGTAGCCTCCGCGCTCGATCTCGGCGGCGATGACGGTAAAGCTGTCGGCCTTGACCGCCGCGTCCAGCGCCGCGCGCAGCTCCTCGCGGTTGCGCACCGTGTGGCCGTTTCCGCCGAACGCGCGGCCCATGGCGGCAAAGTCGTGGCGGTCGAAATCCACGCCCGTATTGCCCATCTGGCGCTGGCGCTGTTTCAGCTCGATCAGCGCAAGGCTGGCATCGACAAAAACCAGAAAGATTGGGTTGCCGCCCATCTCGGCGGCGGTCGACAGCTCTCCGGCGACCATCAGGAACCCGGCGTCGCCCGAGAAGCTGATCACCGGACGATCCGGTTCGGCCAGCTTCAGGCCAATGGCCATCGGAACCGCGCAACCCATGGTGCACAGGGCCGAGGACTGGATCAGCCCGCGTTCCTCAGAACACTCCCACATCTGGCTCAGCAGGATGCGGTGCGCGCCGCTGTCGGCGGTCGCCAGGGTGTTGGCGGGCAGGGCAGCACGGGTTTCGGCGATCACCGCCGCGGGCCCCCAGTCGTCATCCGTCGGAAACGCCTGCGCCAAAGCGGCTTTGACTTGTGCAGGTTCGCCGCCCAGCCATGTCTTGCGCGACGGGGTGCCTTTGGCAATGGCCTCCAGCGTTTCGCCCGTATGCGCGACCAAATTCAGCCCCGCCTGATGCATATAGTGGTCATTGGGCACGGCCGAGACGTCGATCACGCGCTTTTCCTCGGGGTCCCAGATCTCACGCCAGCCGGGGCGCATTTCGATCGGGTCATAGCCCAGACACAGCACCAGATCAGCCTGTTCGACCAGCGGAACCAGATGTTTGTCGGCCAGTGGCGACAGGCCCGCACCACCGAGGCACAAAGGGTGATCCTCAGGCACAACGCCCTTGGCCTTGTAGGTCGTCACGAAAGGGATGTCGAAATGCTCCAGAAATGCCTGCACCACATTGCGCGAGTCGTCATAGAGAACATCCAGCCCGACAATTGCGATGGGCCGTTCGGCCTGTGACACCCAACGGCGGGCTTTCTCGACGCAGTCCCCTGCCGGTGATACGGTGGCGATCTTGGCGCGACGTCGCGGTTTCACGCCCGACACGCGGGTATCCGCGACCGAGATCGGCACGTCGATATGCACCGGACCGGGGCGCGGCTGATTGGCCAACGTAACCGCCTTATCGGCAATAATGTCTGCGCCTTTGGCAGTCAGTGTAAATGTCCCCTTGGTGATCGAGCGATAGACCTGCGCGTGATCCATTACCTGATGGGTGTAGGTCAGCGCTTCATCGGCATCGACGCATCCGGTCAGCACGATCATCGGCACCCTGTCCTGAAACGCATTGGCGACCACATTGATCCCGTTCATTGCGCCGGGCCCAAGGGTGGCGACCAGAATGGCGGGGGCACCGTCGCGGTGATGCACGGCCTCGGCCATGAAGCCGGCGGCGTTTTCGTGTTTGGTCAGGTGAAAGGTGATCCCGGCCTGTTCCAGCGCATCGACAAGGGTCAGAACCTCACCACCGGGCATTCCAAAGGCGTGGCGACATCCGGCCTCGTACAAACGTTGGGCCAGAAGGTCCGCTGCGCGGGGCGAGAGGTCTTGCATAAGTCATGCTCCGAAAAACTGTTTCACAGCAGATTGCGGAGGACGGCCCCGGACGCAAGGCGGATCACGCCAGTGTGACTATTTGACTGCTGTTTCAGCGACAGCTTGAAACTTGCCATCTAGTTCCTCGGCGATCTCACGTAGGGGGGCTCCGCCCTCAGAAACGTAGGGCGCGAAGACAAAACTGGGAGTCTTGTAGGACAGGGTGGCGGTGCCGTCCTCATTCTCGGTGACATAAAAGCGGATCGGCGCCTCGATCATCGCGTTCACCGAGGTTTCCAGCACACGCACCGCATAGTCGTTATTGAAGGCACCAATGACCCGGTTTCCAGGGATGGTGATCCCGCGCGATGCGGCGGCCTTGGTCGGGCCTGCCTGCGTGACCACGATCAGGCCGTTGGCCTTGATGGCAGCCTTGGTGTCGGCAACCAACGCGTCATAGCTTTTGTCGGTTGCGTAGCTGGCCCAGCCCGAAAGGGGCTCGTCTGCCAAAGCAGGGGTCGCTATCAGGGCAATCGCAGTCCAAAGGGCTTTCATCGGGGCCTCCTGTTAGGGGGTTGAGACTGTGATGCCAGAAAGCGGGGCAGGGCGCACTCACAATCTTGTGCGTTTTCCCGATTGCGCCTGTGGCTGGAAACCCTCAGAAACAGGCAAATGCCACCCGATGAGGTCCGAATTGGATCAGATGCGCCTGTTGATATGTTCGTCCTGTGCCGGTGCCCGCGATTACGGGGCTGAGGTCAAAGCTGTCGAATCCGCCCTGACCCGCGCAGGGCTGGGCGCGCAGGTTGCGGTCGACCAGCACGCCTGTTTCAGCGGCTGCTCTGAACCCGTGGCCATCGCGCTGCAGGCCGATGGCGGGGCGTCATATGTGTTTTCAGGGGTCGATGTCGCTTCGGACGCCGATGATATCGTGGCGACCTGCCGGACCTATCTGGAAAGCCCCAAAGGCTGGATCGAAGACGCCCGGCCTTGCGGGCGGCTCCGGATGTGTTTGCGGGCGCGTATCCCGGCGCTTTAGTCGACGACCTGTAGCGTGACCGCCGCGCTGACGGGGATGTTGTCGACCATCAGCGGGCTGTGGCTGTTTGCGTTCAGCGAGACCGAGACTTCGACCTCGCCCTGCGGCAGATGGTCGATATGCATCCAGTTACCGTATAGCCGGGCCAGTTTCTCTCCATTTACGTAGACATGTGCATGCCCCTCGCCGTCGACATCGGTCTTCGAGGCATTTTGTGGTGAGAACCGAAAGTTCTGCGGCATGACATGCAGGTTCCAGCCCGCCATAGGGTCGGGCGTAAGAGCGATCTCAAGCCCCGGAGCATCAGCACCAGCAGGCAGGTTGATGGCAGTCGAATGATCGTGTGCGGCTGCCTCGACGTGAGATGAACTGTGATGTGCAGGATCGCCATGGTCATGGCCGTCGAAAGTGACGCCATTTGCAGCCGCAACCACAAATCCTGCACCACTGCCAAAAACTATGCCGATTGCAAACAGGGCAAGTGAGCGTGCCATTTTATGTTCCTTGATGGTAGTAGAAACACGCCGAGCTGGTCTCGGCGTGTTTAGTGGCGTGCTGGTCAGGCCGCAGCTTCGGCACGCTGACTTTCATGTCGCCAGAAGTATCCGGCGAATGCCCCGACCAGAACCCAGGCTACCAGGCCGATGCCAAAGGCGCGTGCGGCAAACAGCGCTCCGATCTCGGTCGGAACGGGGCCGGTGAACACGTCCGGCTCGGGCGCGCCGATCAGATGTGGGGCCAACAGCAAGGCGGCTGCGATCACATAGCTGATCAGGGTGCCGCCAAAGGCAATAAGCCACATGGCAACACCTGCCGACGCGACTGTGGCAAACCACCAGACCTGACGCGCTGCGACATCCGCCGCTGCCACGCCGGGCACTTCGGGTGCCAGGGAGAACCCCGGCGCAAGGTGAACCGCGACAAACCCGGCCAGGCCCCACAAGACGCCTGTGCGCCCGTCGATTTTGTGACCGCTGCCCTCGGCCACCGACATCAGCGCGATCATCATCAGCGCATAACCGGTATAGATGAGCATGGTGAAAATAACGCTCAGCGCATCGCGGAACAGGTCCGAGAACATTCCCGGCAGCTCGGGGTGAGCACTTACGACGTCACCGCCGAAATGCACCAATTCACCCGATTCATACAGTTCCGCGTGCAGCAAAACCGGTTGCACAAACGCAAGCTGCAGCAGGGCGGCAATCAGCCCTGCTGTAGCACCAGCGAACAACGCGCTGGTCAGAATGCGACCAAACATGGGTTTAGTGGCAGGGGAAGCCAGTTGCGTGACGCACGTCATGGGCAGCGTCATGCAGGGCAGCCGCCTGAACGTGACCGGTCACCGAAATGATGCCAAGGCCCAGAACCACAGCGAACATGACCGGCAGAATACCAGCGCGCGAAGCGGTTTGTGTTTGTGTTGTCATTTTTAATTCTCCTATGCCGTCGCACCCGACGGCCGGTGTTTCAAATCACGCCTGGCAGGTCTCCTGGCTCACGGGTCGATGCCTCTGTTCGCCTTCCCCCTGAAACTCAGGAGTGGCTGGTTGAACAGGGCTCACCGCTTACAGTCGCGGGGGCGGCTGTGGATTCGATCGCGCGCGGTCTCACCACATTCCCTCTTAGCTTGCCGGTATTGCCGACAGGACCAGACAGGTTCATTTAGCCGTTTCATCTGCTGCCGCGCAATCGTCATTTGCGACGTTTTACGTCAGATCACGCGCTTTTTGAGAAGATAAATATCCATGATCCACCCATGATCAGCGCGCGCAGTTGCTCGGGTGTCCAGAATCGACTGTGCAACATCGATCAGAGGGCCGTTGATCAAGATTTCTTCAGTCATGCCCACGTAAGCCCCCCACCAGATGTCATAATCTGCCATCTGAAGATGTTGGAACGAGCACTCACCATCCAACATGACCGCCACGTTCGATGCACCGTCCGGCCACCCTTCGTCGCGAATCCGCCGCCCCGTGGTCACGATATAAGGCGCGCCCAGTTCGTTGATCGGAATCGCGTGGGCCGCCGTCAACGCCTGCAGCGCTGTGATGCCAGGGATCACTCGCGTCGTCGGTTGAGGGTCCAACCGCGCCGCGATTCGCAGTGAGCTGTCGTATAGCGACGGATCGCCCCAGATCAGCAGCGCCACGTGCTGTGCACCGGGATGGGCGGCAATCGCCTCGCGCCAGCGCAACGCAATCGCGTCGTGCCATTCGTCCACCCCGCGCAGATACCCGTCTTCCGAGCGGCGCTTGGGAATATCGAAATAGGCGATCTGCGGCGGCGTGTCGGTCACCTGCGCAATGATCTTTTCGCGCAGCCCGGCCAGATCGGCCTTGTTCTCGCCCTTGCGGGGGATCAGGATCAGGTCCGCCGCGCGGATCGCCTGCGCGCCCTGAAAGGTCACGTGGTCGGGGTTGCCGGTGCCGATGCCGATCAGGGTCAGGTCAAACATCGTCAAACTCTGCCAGCGGGCCATAAAGGATCAGGGCCGGGGCGGTGCCGATCTCATCCGACAGTTTTTCGGACAGCGCGCCCACAGTACTGCGATGCAGCTTTTGTTCGGGGGTCGAGACGGATTCGGCCATCAGCGCCGGCGTCTCCAGCGGCAGGCCATGGGCGTGCAGCGTTTCGACCAGCAGGGGGAAGGTGCGCTTTCCCATGAAGACGACCGTAGTGGCATCCGGGTCGGCCAGTGCGGGCAGGTTCAGATCCTCGGGCAGTTTGCCGCTGACATCATGGCCGGTGACAAACTGCACCCGCCGCGCGGTCAGCCTGCGGGTCAGCGGGATGCCCGCCGCCGCCGCCGCTGCCACGGCCGAGGGGATGCCGGGGATGATCTCATATTCGATCCCGGCCGCGCGCAGGGCGACCAGTTCTTCTTCCAGACGTCCGAACATGCCGCCATCGCCGGATTTCAACCGCACGACCCGCTGGCCGGTTTGAGCATATTCCACCAGCAACCGGCTGACATGGTCCTGCTTGGGCGAGGGGCGACCTGCCCGTTTGCCCACGCCCACCAGATCGGCATCCTCGCGCGCATGGGACAGGATCGGCCCGCTGCTGAGGTCATCAAACAGCACCGCATCCGCCTTCTGCATCCGGTCCACAGCCTTCAGCGTCAACAGCTCCGGGTCGCCGGGGCCTGAGCCAATGAAAGAGACAAACCCACTCATACTGAGGCCTCCGCGATCAGGTGAAAGAACGTGCCGGTCACATTGCCGCGCACCGACCCGGTCTGCGGCCCTTCGGCCCCTTCGGCATCAAACACGCGGGCTAGCGGGGCGTCGGGCTGTTCAACGATCGAGGAATAGTGGAATTCATGCCCCCGCAGCCCTGTACCCACGGCAAAGCCGGGCATGGGGGCCAGCAGCTCGGCCCGGCGATAGCCCAGATTGAACTTGCGCTTTTCATAGGACGTCACCAGCCCCAACAGCCCGGCCATCCGGTGCGAGGCACCCTCTTTGTCGATCAGAGCCTGTCCCAGCGCCATATATCCTCCGCATTCCCCATGCACGGGCTTGGTTTGCGCATGTTTCCGCAGACCTTCCTGAAAGACGGATGCGGCGGCCAGCGTCCCCGCGTGCAGCTCAGGATATCCGCCCGGCAACCAGACCAGATCGGCATTCGCCGCCGGGGCTTCATCGGCCAATGGCGAGAACGGCAACACCTCGGCCCCTGCCGCGCGCCAGCCTTCCAGCAAATGCGGATAGGTAAACGAAAACGCTGCATCGCGGGCCAGCGCGATCCGTTGCGCCGGGGGCCGCGGCAGCGCGGCGGACGATGGCCCATTCGGGCCTGAGGACGCCGCCCGCTTGATCGCCTCAAGATCGACATGTTCGCGCAGGAACGCGGCATATCCGACGATGGCGCTTTCCAGATCGGGGTGTTCGACCGCCTGGATCAGGCCCAGATGCCGCTCGGGCAGGGTCAGATCACCGCGCCGGGGCAACACGCCTAGAACCGGCAGGCCCGCACGCTCCATGCCCAGCCGGGTCAACCGCTCATGCCGGGGGCTGGCGCAGCGGTTCAGGATCACGCCCGCAAAGGGCAGATCGGGGTTATACATTTTGAAGCCCAGGGCCGTCGCCGCCGCCGATTGCGCCTGACCGCCCACATCCAGCACCAGCACCACCGGCCAGCCCATGCGCAGCGCGGTCTCGGCGCTGGAGCCATGGCCCAGCTCACCGGGCTTGGCGACGCCGTCGAACAAGCCCATCGAACCCTCGGCGACCACGATATCCGCGCCCTCAGCCTGCGCTGAAATGGCATCCAACAGCGGCTCACCCATGGCCCAACTGTCCAAATTGAACGAGGCCCGGCCCGCCGCCGCCCGGTGAAAGGCCGGGTCGATGTAATCCGGCCCGCTTTTAAAGGGCTGAACGGTCAGCCCATCCTCGGCCAGCGCCCGCAACAGGCCCAGCATGACCGTGGTCTTGCCCGTCCCCGAGGACGGCGCGGAAATCAGAATACCCCGAGGGTTAGTCATCACCATGGCTCCAGCTGGACCACGGGCTGTCGGCGCTTTGCGGGCGATAGCGGCGGTCGTAATCTTTGGAATACAGACAGCTTTCGTCGAACCCTTCGCCCGCCAGCGCCGGGCCGACCATGATCAGAGCGGTGCGCGCGATGCTGTCGTCCAGCGCGTCTTTCAGGGTCTCCAATGTGGCGCGAATGATCCGCTCATCGGGCCAGCTGGCGCGATAGACCACGGCCACCGGGCAATCGGCCCCATAG
This sequence comes from Ruegeria sp. R8_1, assembly GCF_017743815.1. Lineage (NCBI taxonomy): Bacteria > Pseudomonadati > Pseudomonadota > Alphaproteobacteria > Rhodobacterales > Roseobacteraceae > Ruegeria > Ruegeria sp. R8_1. Next base: position 341,702 of record NZ_JAGHRL010000001.1, read on the forward strand.
GCCGGGGTCAGGTCGGCAATAACCTTGTCCAGATTGCCGATGGACAGGTGAATGGCCAGCGTCGCGCCGGTGCGGGCGAAGTTCTCAAGCGTCTCACCCTCGGGCATCGAAGACGCGCGGCCCGGCGTGCGGGTCAGCACAACCGATTGCGCAAGACCGGGCAGGGTAAGTTCGGTGCCCAACGCGGCTGCTGCAGCGGCAAAGGACGGCACGCCGGGGGTGACGCTGACCGGGATGCCCATCTCTTTCAACCGGCGGATTTGCTCGCCCATGGCGGACCAGACCGACAGGTCGCCGGAATGCAGGCGGGCCACATCCTGACCGGCCTGATGGGCGGCGTCGATCTCAGCAATGATCTGATCCAGATCCATCGGCGCGGTGTTGATGATCCTGGCCCCCTCGGGGCAGTGGCCAAGGATTTCCTCGGGCACCAGCGAACCCGCGTACAAACAGACAGGGCAGGACGCGATGATATCGCGCCCGCGCAGGGTCAGCAGGTCGGCAGCGCCCGGTCCGGCGCCGATGAAATGAACGGTCATGTCTGTCCTCCGATGGCGATGGCGCAGGTGGCCAGCCGGTCGTCTGATATCTGTCGGGGTGAAAGCAGCCGCGCGCCAGAACCGGCGGCGGCAAGGGCGGATGCTTCGGCCACGCTGCCGGTGCCATAACTGGCGCGGCTGCGAGGTGAGCAGGTGAGCGTGCGCTGCCCGGCCAGATCACCGGGCGCGATGAAATGCAGGGGCAGGGCGGTGGCTGCGGCGAATGCGGTGAGTGCAGCGTGGCCCTGTTTGTCCGCAACAGTTGCCAAAGCGTCGACCTCATGGCCTCCCACAGCGGCGTCATACGCCGCGCGCAGGCTGTCCACGGTCGCGGCGGACGAAAACCCAAGGCCCGCGACGATCATAGCGTGACGCTCCACTGCACCACCGGATAGGTGGATTTCCAACCCCGCCGAGGGCCCAATGGCGCAGCCTGCGCCAGTTCGATCCGCAGCAGATCGCCGCCGCGTTTCTCATGCCACTGCGCCAGCAGCGCTTCGCTCTCCAGTGTCACCGCATTGGCTACCAGCCGAGTGCCTGCGGGCAGGGTCGCGTGCAGCCAGTCCAAAAGCGCAGAACTCAGACCACCGCCAATAAACACCACATCCGGCAGGGCCAAACCGTCCAGCGCATCCGGCGCAGTTCCATGCACCACGCTCAACCGATCCTGCCCCAGCGCATCGGCATTGCGGCGGATACGTTCAGCGCGGTCCGAGCGGGGTTCAATCGTGGTGGCCGTCAGGGTTGGGTCGCACATCAACCACTCGATACTGATCGAGCCGGTTCCCCCGCCGATATCCCACAAATGCTCGCCACGTTGTGGGGCCAGCGCAGACAGGGTCAAAGCCCGGATGGGGCGTTTGGTGATCTGTCCATCGGTCTCGAAAATCTCATCCGGCTTGCCCGAGGATTTGGGCAGCGCGCGTCCGTCGCCCGCGACCTCAAGCGCGACGCAGACCGGGTGATCGAACCCACCCAGCAGCGCCTCGGTCAGGGACACACTGCGGGCGCGTTCGCGGGGGCCGCCGAGCGCCTCCATCACGTGCAGGCGGGTGTCGGCAAAGCCCGTTTCGGTCAGATAAGTCGCCAGTTCGGCCACCGCAGCCCCGTTACGCAGCAGCAAGATGGCGCGAAGGCCCGGTGACAGATGTGGGCGCAATCGGGTCAGGGGCGCGGCGTGCAGGCCAAAAGTCAGTGTTGCCTCCAGCGGCCATCCCAGCCGCGCGGCTGCCAAGGAAAAAGTCGACTGGCCGGGTAGGGCGGTCCACTCCCCGGCCTCGAAATTGCGCGCGATGACGGACCCCGCGCCAAACCAGAACGGATCACCCGAGGCCAGCACCACAGTGGGCCGCCCCCGGAACCCTGTCAGCACGGGCAGACCATCGGCAAAGGGAACCGGCCATTCGACCCGCTGGGCCTTGCTGTTGGGGATCAGCGACAGATGGCGTGGCGGGCCCATGATGATTTCGGCACGCTCCAGCACTTGACGGCTTGCGGGCGACAGGCCATCAAGCCCATCCTCACCCAGGCCCAGAACGGTCAGCCACGGAGCTTCATGCATGACACATCTCCTGATCCTTGGCGGCACCACCGAGGCCAACGCCCTGGCCAAAACCGTGGCCGAACGGGGCATCCCAGCGACCTACTCCTATGCCGGTCGGGTCGACAATCCGCGCCCGCAGCCGCTGCCGGTGCGCGTAGGCGGGTTCGGGGGCGTTGCCGGTCTGGCCGCCTATCTGCGCGACCATACTGTAACCCATGTGATCGACGCCACGCACCCCTTCGCCGCGCAGATGAGTGCCAATGCGGTGGCCGCTTGCCAGCAAATTGGGGTGCCTTTGGCTGCGCTGACCCGTCCGGCGTGGGTGGAACAGGACGGAGACCGCTGGCACCATGTTCCGGATATCGACGGCGCAGTTGCCGCGCTTTCCGGTGCGCCGCAGCTGGTGTTTCTGGCCGTGGGCCGGATGCATCTTGACGACTTTGCTGCCCAGCCCCAGCACCGCTACCTGCTGCGACTGGTCGATGAACCGGGCGACCTGCCGTTGCCGCACTGCGATGTTGTTGTCTCGCGCGGGCCGTTCACTCTGGCTGATGATCAGGCGCTGATGCAGCGTCATGAGATCCAGTTGGTCGTGTCCAAGAACGCAGGCGGCCTTGGCGCGCGGGCCAAGCTGGATGCCGCGCGGGCGCTGGGCCTGCCGGTGCTGATGATCGACCGTCCGGCCCTGCCGCAGCGGGTGGAACTGTCGAGCGTTGCTCAGGTTCTGGACTGGCTGGCTCATTCTGGTGTGAACCTCGGGGTGTAGACGATGGGCGCGCCGTCGCGTTCGATCACGCGGGTGCGGGACGAGCCGACGATAACCACCGTCTGCATATCTGCCATCTCGGGCGTGGCGTCGGCCAGTGTCGAAATCCGAATGGCCTCATCCGTGCGCGATACGGCGCGGGCGAACAGGATCAGCCGTTCGGGCTCGCATTCCTCACGCAGGATTTCCAGCGTCTTTACAAAGCCTTCAGGGCGGGACTTCGAGCGCGGATTGTAAAACGCCATCGAGAAATCCGCCTGCGCGGCCAATCGCAGGCGCTTTTCGATCAAGGACCACGGCTTGAGGTTGTCACTCAGGTTGATGGCGCAGAAATCATGCCCCATAGGTGCGCCCGCGCGGGCCGAGGCGGCCAGCATCGCCGTGATCCCCGGCAGCACGTCAATCTGGATACTACGCCACTCGGACGGGCCATTCTCCAGCGCCTCAAACACTGCCGATGCCATCGCAAACACACCGGGATCGCCCGAGGATACAACGACCACGCGTTTGCCCTCGGCCGCCATTTGCAGCGCGTGCTGCGAGCGGTCGATCTCAACCCGGTTGTCACTGGCGTGCAGCGTCAGCCCTTCGCGTTCGGCCACGCGGGCCACGTACGGAATATAGCCGACCACGTCCGTGGCCTCGGCCAAAGCAGCGGTCACCTCGGGCGTCACCAGCGCCTCATCCCCCGGTCCAAGACCGGCGATCTTGACCCAACCGCTCATGGTCTGCGCCCCTGTCCATGCACGATGATGATCGAGAAATAGGGGGTGATGCCGTCGCAGTTTTCAGACAGCTTGCAGACGCGCTGATTGGGCATCTGGGCATATTCCACAATCCACGCCCGGTCATATAGGCCAGCCGTTTTCAGCGCGCGCTTTACCTTGTCGATATTGCGTCCGATCTTCATCACGACCAGCGCGTCGGTCTGCGCCATCTGCTGGGCCAGAACGTCCTCGGACAGCGTGCCTGCCAGAACAGTCAGGATGTCATCGCCCCATGTGATCGGGTCGCCTGTCGCTGTCCACGCGCCGGACATGCCAGTGATGGCGGGCACAACTTCTACATCAGAGACGTCGCGCAAGCGATTGTAAAGATGCATGAAAGAACCGTAGAAGAACGGATCCCCTTCGCACAGAACCACCACATCCTCGCCTTTATCAGACAGCGCCTTTAGATGCGCGGCGCAGACTTCGTAGAACGCTGCAAGCAGTTCGTTATAGCGCGGATCGGTCAAAGGGATTTCGGTCGTGACCGGGTATTCCATCGGGAATTCAACGGCATTTTCGGGGATCATCCCGTTGACGATTTTGCGCGCCTGTCCACTGCGACCGGGCTTGCGGAAAAACGCCACATGGCGCGCGTTGCGCAGCAGGCGGTCGGCCCGGACACTCATCAGGTCGGGATCACCAGGGCCGAGACCCACGCCATAGATGGTGCCGCTCATTCCGCGCGGCTCGCGATGGCGTTGATGGCGGCGACGGTGATGGCGCTGCCGCCCAGACGACCTTTCACGATGCAGGACGGGACCGGCTGCGCCTCCCACAAGGCGTCTTTGGATTCGACCGCGCCGACAAAGCCCACGGGGCAGCCGATGATCGCGGCGGGGCGTGGGCAATCGGGGTCTTCCAGCATGTTCAACAGGTGGAACAGCGCGGTGGGTGCATTGCCGATGGCGACAACGGCATCCTCCAGATGGGGACGCCACAGCTCCAGCGCGGCAGCCGAGCGTGTGTTGCTCATCTCAGCGGCCAGCGGGCGCACGCGGTCGTCATGCAAGGTGCAGATCACCTCATTGTCGGCGGGCAGACGGAACCGGGTCACGCCCTCGCTGACCATGCGCGCATCGCACAGGATCGGTGCGCCACTTTCCATCGCTGTACGGGCAGCGGTCACAAAACCGGGCGAGAAATGAACGAACTCCTCCAGCCCCACCATGCCAGCGGCGTGGATCATGCGGACAGCGACCTGTTCCTCGTCGGCGTCGAACCGGGCCAGATCGGCCTCGGACCGGATGGTGGCAAAGCTTTCCTTATAGATCGCCGCGCCGTCGGTTTCGTAAGTATAGGGCATCAGGTGAAGTCCATATTCATCAGTGTTTCTTCGGTCAGGCCGGTCTGGCTGGGCTCATCCCCCGCGCGGCCTTGTTTTACAAGATCAAATCGTCCGGCATTGCCGATCAGGGTTACATCGGCCGGACCCATGCGCGCGCATCCTTTGGCGCAGCCTGAGACATGCAGGCTTCCCGGTACGCGTGCGGCCAAAGCACGGGCGATATCGCGGGTTTCCACTTGAGCTTGCGGGCAGAATGGCGCGCCGGGGCAGGCGTCGGTGGTCATCAGCGGGTCGGTGCCGTCCGTGACAAAACCCGGGGCGGGGATCGTCGCCCCGCCTTCCAACAGGATCAATCGCCACGGGGTGACGCGCAAGGCAACGGCCCCGCTTTGCGCGATGAGGTCTTTCAAAGCGCGCGCAGACAATTGCCCGAAGGCCGCACCATAGAGCGTTCCGTGATCGCAGGGGCCGGGTTGCAGCGGCGTGCCAACAGGTCCCGGCGCTGAGCCCTGCCACTCCGGAGGCAAGGCCGAGACCACGCGGGCCATGCGACGGCTCTCGGGCGTGTAGGTTTCGGCGAACCACGTGGCCAGGGCGATAAGTTGATTGATGGCCTCGGCTTCTTGGACCAGACGCCCGGTCTCGGCCCCATCGGCGCGCAGGATCAGGCCATCCGGGGCGGTTTCCAGCCGAATGTCAGCTGAATCACCCGCCAGCAGGCGCTCAGGTCCGGTGTCGATGGCAAAGCCGAACTTGGCGGGCAGGGCGGGCAGTTCGCCCAGCCGGTCGATCAGTTCTTGTGTCAACCGGGCAGTCAGGTCTCCGGCTTGGTAGAGGGGCGAAACCAGTATGTTGCGGCGCACCTCGATCCCCGGCTCGGCATCCAGCAGGTTCTGCGCGGCAAGCTCGGCCAGCAGGGATTGATGATCCGCCTCGGCCACACCCCGCAGCTGCAGGTTGGCGCGATTAGTCAGGTCGATGGTACCATTGCCGAAACGCTCGGCCAGATCACACAGACCCATGGCCTGTGTGGCATCCAGACGGGCCAGCCGGGGGCGCACCCGGACCACCAGCCCGTCGCCCGACATCATCGGTCGGTGCGCGCCGGGGCACCAGCCCTGTACGATGGGGGCGCTCATCCCAACCCCTCCAGATCGGCGCGGATCGAGTTGCGGCGCGTGTTCCAAAGTCCCGCCTCCAGCAAGGCGCGGAACCGGTCCTGCATGGCCTGATGCGCCTTGGGGTTGGCCTCGGCCAGAAAGGCGTCGACGTCGGCGTTGCCCAGCGTGGCATCGTGGTAGAGGTCGAACAGATGCGGTGCGACCGTGCCCGACAGATGCGCGAATGAGGCCATGTGATCCAGCGTCGCGGCGATCTCGGCCGCGCCCCGGAACCCGTGGCGTTGCATCCCGGCGATCCAGCCGGGGTTGGCAGCGCGGGCGTGGACCACGCGGCTGATTTCTTCGGGCAGGGTCCGCGCGCGCGGGGCGTCGGGGTTGGTGTTGTCCAGATGATAGAGTTGCGCCGCGCCGCCGGTGATCTTCTTGGCGGCGGCAAACCCGGCCTCATGGGTGGCATAGTCGTTGGCCAGCAGCAGGTCGGTCTCGGTCAGGTCCTGCAAGTGAACAAAACTGTCGGCATTGGCGACGCGCTGCGTGATGCCGTCCTTGTCCTGTGCGATATGCTCGCCTTCCAGAGCGTAGGAACTGGCGTCCAGCCATGCCTCACCCGCCTGCGCGCGTGCGTCGTCGGTGTAGATTTCGGACAATTGCGTCATGTTCACGCCATAGCTGCCGGGGGCGGGGCCATAGACGCGGGCGGCGGGTTCGTGACCGGCATAGGGGTTCCAGTCGGCGGCCTCATCGCGCGCCGAAAGTGCCCGGATCGCTTGACCGTAGAGCGCAGAAAGCGTTGGGAACACGTCGCGGAACAGGCCCGAGACCCGCAGCGTCACATCCAGACGCGGGCGGCTGAGGTCGGTGATCGGCAGAACCTCGATGCCCGAGACCCGCTCGGACCCCTTGTCCCAGACCGGTTTGACGCCCAGCAGGTGCAGCGCCATGGCAAACTCCTCACCCGCCGTGCGCATGGTGGCCGAGCCCCAGAGGTCAACGATCAGCCCTTTTGGATAGTCGCCCTCTTCTTGCAGGTGACGCCGTACCAGTTCTTCGGCCAGTTTCACCCCTTGGGTATAGGCCGCACGGGTCGGGACCGAGCGCGGATCGGTGGTGTAAAGGTTCCGCCCCGTCGGCAGCACGTCCGAGCGGCCACGATAAGGTGAGCCGGACGGCCCGGCCTCGATCCGCTTTCCGGCCAGCGCATCGATCAGGGCATCGCGTTCCGCGTGGGCCGAGGGGGCGGGATCAAAATTGCCAATGACCTCAGGCACCCGGCCAAAGATGTGCAGCCCATCGCCGAACTGGCTTTCCTTGATGTCACAGACAAAGCGGTCGATGCGGGTGATCGCTTCGGCGGTACAGGTGGCCTGATCCAACCCGAGGTCGTTTTCCAGCCCGATGGCCTGTGCCTCGTCGCGAATATCCTCTTGCAGGCGGTCTCGGCGCTTGGGGTCTAACCCGTCTGCGTTCGAGAACTCATCTAGCAGCGATTCCAGCCGCACCATCCGATCCGGCGTGCCGCTTTCCTTCAGCGCGGGCGGGATGTGGCCCAGTGTGACGGCTCCGATCCGGCGCTTGGCCTGCGCGGCCTCGCCGGGGTCATTGACGATGAAGGGATAGATCACCGGCAGGTCGCGGATCAGCGCCTCGGGCCAGCAGGTGTCGGACAGAGCGACGGATTTGCCCGGCAGCCATTCCAGCGTGCCGTGGGCACCGATGTGGATCAGCGCGTCTGCGTGCAGGCTTTTGCGCAGCCACAGGTAGAAGGCGACATAGCTGTGGCGCGGGGTGCGCGACAGGTCGTGATAGTCGTCATCTCGCAGTTCAGGCGTGCCGCGTTCGGGCTGCAGCGCGACCAGAGCCTTGCCCCGGCGCAGCGCGGTGAAGTGAAAAGCACCGTCGGTGTAGGTGGGGTCATCCTCGGGTGCGCCCCAGACCCTGTGCAGGTCGGTGCGCAGCTGTTCGGGCAGGTCGGCCAGCGCGGCCTGATAGTCGGCAACGGGCCATGCAATCCGCGCGTCCAACAGTGCGTCGGAAATTGGCTCGGCGGGGGCGGTGTCATAGCCTTCGGCTTGCAGGTCGGACAGCATCGCCTCGGCCGAGGCCAGCGCGTCGAGGCCCACCGCATGGGCCATCTGCCAGTCCTTGCCCGGATAAGTGGACAGCACCAGCGCGGGCACCTGCTCGGCCTTTGGTTTGTCCTGCAGGTTCAGCCAACCGGTGACGCGGTCGAGGATAGCTTCGATCCGTTCCTCTTCGGCCCGGTGGGCAAAGCGGGAATATTCCAGATGCGGGTCGCGTTTGCCCGGTTCCTTGAACGAGGCGATGCCCGCGGAAATCCGCCCGTCCACCTCGGGCAGCACCACATGCATGGCGAGGTCGGCGGGGGAGAGACCACGTTCGGCCTCAGCCCAGGCTTTGCGGCGCGAGGTCGCCAACGCAACTTGGAACACGGGCACATTACCGGCGTCCAAAGGCGAGGTGCCCGACGCGCCCTTGCCCGAGAATGAGGTGGCGTTGATGATCGCGGATGGGGCCTGCGCGGTGATAGTTTCGCGCAGCCAGTCGGCGGCGGTGGGGGCTTTGAGTGAGGGGGCGAACAGGCCCACGGCCTGAAAGCCACGCGCGCGCAGGCTGCGGATCAGGGCGGCTACGGGCGCCGTGTCAGCCGAAGTCAGATAGGCACGGTAGAAACTGACCACGACGCGTTTCGCATCGCCGGAGAACGCCTGTTCCACCGGGATCACACCGCAATCCGGGCACCATGCGCCGCAGTCGGGGATCGTTTTGGCCCCCATCACCGGACCCGCATAAAGCCCCGCTGCCAGCGCCATCTGTGCCAAAGCGGCTTGTGCTGCAACTTCGCCACCGGTGTCACACAGATGCGCCAACCGTCGCAGGGTCGAGACGGGCAGGGTGGAGTACTCATCCAGCCGCGTATCCTCGCGCCCGTCGGCGGGCAGAACGGCCACAGCAATTCCCTTGGCCTGCGCAAGCGACAGAACCTGCTGCAGCCCGTAAGCCCAATAAGGCACCCCGCCGATTAGGCGGATCAGGATGCCTTTGGCACCCTCCAACGTTTGTTCCACATAGGTGTCAACCGACAGAGGGTGTTTCAGCGCCGTCAGATTGGCCAGCCGCAGGGTCGGCATCCGACCGTCCGGACCGCCGCCGCGATGCCAGCCCGCCGCGAAAGCGCCAAGGTCGCTGTCGGAAAAGGACAGCACCACCAGATCCGCCGGGCTCTGGCCCAGATCGGTCGGGGTCTCGGTTTCCTCGAGCCCGTGGCTTTCGCGGAAGACGACGTGCATGATTACTCGGCAGCCTCGGTGACGCCCACGAGGATGTCGCGGATTTCAGCCTCTTTGATATCGTCATGCTCGGCAATCACCACCAGACGCGAGCGGCGCTCTTCGCCGAGTTCCCACGGGCGGTCATATTGATGACGCACGCGCGCGCCGACGGCCTGAACCAGCAGCCGCATTGGCTTGCCCTGAACAGCAGCATAGCCTTTGACGCGCAGGATGTTCAGTTCCTTGGCCAGACGTTCGATTTTTGCGACCAGATCGGCCGGGTCGGTCTGTTCTGGCAGCTCGACGATGATGCTTTCGAAATCGTCATGCTCGTGATCGTGGTGGCCGTCATGATGGCTGGGGCGAGCCTCCATGTCGTCCTCGGCGGCTGCCTCAAGACCCAGCACGACGCGCACGTCCACCACACCTTCGGCCACTTCGACCACGGGCAGGGGGCGCGGGGCCTCGGCGGCGATGATCTCTTTGGCTTTGGCGACACCCTCGGGGCCGGCCAGATCGGGTTTGGTCAGCAGGATGATATCGGCGCAGGAGATCTGATCCTCGAACACTTCGGACAGAGGCGTTTCGTGGTCGATGGAGTCATCGGCCATGCGCTGGGCATCCACCGCCTCGACATTGGGGGCAAAGCGACCAGCGGCAACGGCCTCGGCATCGGCCAGCGCGATCACGCCGTCCACGGTGATTTTCGAACGGATATCGGGCCAGTCGAACGCCTTGAGCAGCGGTTTGGGCAGGGCCAGACCCGAGGTTTCGATCAGTATATGCTCGGGGCGCGGCTCCAGCGCCATCAGCGCCTCGATCGTGGGGATGAAATCATCGGCGACGGTGCAGCAGATGCAGCCATTGGCCAGTTCCATGATGTTTTCCGCCGGACAATCGGGGATGGCGCAGGATTTCAGGATATCGCCGTCCACGCCGACATCGCCGAATTCATTAACCACAACGGCCAGACGCTTGCCCTGCGGGTTCTGCATCAGGTGCCGCACCAGCGTGGTTTTGCCCGAGCCCAGAAAGCCGGTGATCACAGTAACGGGAAGTTTTTCCAAAGTGGACATGTCAGGCTCCAATCGGGGGAATGCGCGAGGCGCAGTTTTTGCGGAAATGTTCGGGGCGCTCGCGCCATTTGACCAGACCGTCCTCGGTGGCCAGATATTTGGTCGCGCCGTCAACGATCACGTCGACATGGTCGACTTCGTTCAGGTTCTCATAAACAAAGGTCCAGCGCGCAGGGCCACCGCGCAGCACGATCGAGCATCCCTGATCGCAATTCGACAGGCATTCAACAGCCTTCAGCGCCACGCCCTCGGGCAGATCGGCCTGCTCCAGCGCCTTGTGCAGCAACGTGCCGGGGCGCTGGGCGTCATCTTCGACGGGCAGGCCCCTGCGGCACGTGGTGCAAACCAGCAGCTCGACCGGAGCGGTTTCGGTCACGTCTCTCATCCCCCTAAATCCTCATCGTGGGGGACGGGGTTTCATGCGGGTCGTGCGTGACCCGACACCGGAACACCCCGTCCGGTTTCAATCGCGGGTGCTGGCAGGTCTCCCGGCTTGCGGATTTCAGGGCGGTTGCCCTGTCGGATGACCCGCCTTCCCGGCCTTGCTGGCCAGTGGCTTGGGCACCCTCTCCGGTCACGGTCGCGGGGGCGGCTGCGTTTGACGGATGACCCGCTGACGCATTCCCTTTTCATCCATCTGCAGATGGACACCAACGGCTCGGACATGCGGCACCGGGCAGGCCCTTGTCAAGCGAGTCGCAAACATCTTTCGCACCGCAGGTTAAAAGCGACCTGACAGCGTCGCTGGGCGGCATGACTTTGGGTGGGGCGGCATGCTGCCATGAACAAAACGGCGCCAAAAAAGGAGGTGTATCGCATGAAGGTGGGCTTTATCGGCTTGGGCAATGTGGGCGGCAAACTGTCAGGGTCTTTGCTGCGCAACGGGATCGAACTGACGGTACATGATTTGAACTCTGACCTCGTCGACGGCTTCGTGTCACAGGGGGCCAAGGCCGCCGAAAGCCCGGCCCAGCTGATGCGCGATTGCGACGCGGTTATTACCTGCCTGCCATCGCCTGCCGCTTCGGACGCGGTGATGCAGGAGATGCTGCCCGAGGTCAGCCCCGGCAAAATCTGGATGGAGATGTCCACCACCGACGAGGCCGAGGTCAAGCGGTTAGGTGCACAGGTCATCGAACGCGGAGGGGCGGCCGTCGACTGTCCTGTATCGGGTGGCTGTCATCGCGCCGCGACGGGCAATATCTCGATCTTCGCGGGCTGCGACCGGGCCACATTCGAGCGCATACTGCCCTTTCTGACCACCATGGGCCGACGGGTTCTGCATACCGGTGACCTCGGGACTGCTTCGGTATTGAAAGTGCTGACCAATTACCTTGCCACCGCCAACCTGATCACCTGCGCAGAAGCACTTGTGACCGCGAAAGCCGCCGGGATGGATCTGAACACCACATACGAGGCAATCAAGATCTCATCCGGGACATCCTTCGTGCATGAAACCGAAAGCCAAGTCATTCTGAACGGCTCGCGGGACATTTCGTTCACGATGGATCTGGTAAAAAAGGACATTGGCCTGTTTCAGGATGTGGCGGACCGGGCGGGGGTGCCGCTCGAGATCAACCCGGTTATGATGCGTATCTTTGACGACGGCATCGCCCGTTATGGCGATCGAGAGTTATCCCCTAATATTATCAAGCGGTTGGAAGAGGCCACCGGGCTGGATATCACGGCCCCCGGCTTCCCGTCCGAAATGGAAGACTACGAGCCGGAAGCGTCCGGATACGAGGTTATTCCTCAGGGACGTCGGGCCGAATGACGCAATTGCACCGCGCGAAAACGCTTTGACCGACTTGGAAAAGTGGCGGCGAGGATTAGGCTCGCTGCCATTTTTTCAGGCCACTGAACTACCCGAACTACCGGGGCAAGAGTCAATTTGTGTGCTGATACCCGGTCTTGGTTCAGTTTTGCATGATCCCCTCAGAACGGGAGAAACCCCGATGACGTGCATCGGGGCCATTGGCCTGCCTGTGTTCAGTAGTTCTCATGGATTAGGGCTTCACTGCCGAATTGGTGGGTGTACTCTACATCCCGAACCCGGCGGATACAGAACTGTGCGTCGTATCCCGCGGCGATGATCTCGTAGTCAGCCTCTTTAGCGAACTCGTTGACGGCACGGCACACACCCGAATAATGCTTGGGATTCGAATACCAGTCGTCACCGATGATCACTCCGCCGGGAGCAAGAATCGAGTCAATAAGCCGCAGTGTCGTCATCACTTCATCGTAATGGTGACCACTGTCCAGATAAACGAAGTCAAGCTTTTCGGTCAGCCCGGCGATGAAGTTGTCTTCAAAATCCTCGACAACCTCGACCATATCATAACCTTCGGTCCGGCGCAGCATGTCCTCCTTGGCCTGCTGAGTTGTCAGTTTGTTGTCGTTCGTGTAGGGTCCAATGCCCCAGTCAAACCGCTCGCCGAGCTTCTCCCATGGATCGACCAGATACAGTTTCTCGGGTTGAAGATAACGGCAGATAACTGTCGAGAAATGACCGCGAAATACGCCAAATTCGGCGCCAACTCCGCCTTTTTTCGCGTACCGCAATATCCAATGCCTTTGTTCCGCGATTTGTTCATGGGGAAACTCATCGACATGCGGAAACGGATCTTGTTTCTGTGCCTCGTGGACTTCGTTTTCCTCTTGTACTTCGTTTGCCTCTTGTACTTGAGGCGCTTGATCATTCTGCTTTTGCTTGTCTCGTTTGCGGCGAAAAAACACTATAATAATCCTTGAATTGGGGTCTTCGCAATCTTGCTTAAGAGGTGCCATCCCTGTTGCCAAGAAGTAATTTCGACGCTCTTCCTATTGCCCGACGTAAAAGCCAAAAACTGCCGAAGCGGTCCAAGCCGACGTTAAAAAAATTGCACACCTCCGAGGATTCGAACTCGCTACCATGTCGACCGGAAGGTAGCTCACACAGATTTTTTCAAGTTGAGGATATAGTCTATTCTTCCCGCCAAGCACCGTAGTTCCAATCGTCTGAAATTGGGTACGACGATTGATGCCACCTATGCTGGATTCGACATCCCGCGCGCCAGCAAGAACTACATCACAGCCAAAAATCTCTAAACGAGCGCACGTCTGCGATTGAACAAAGAAATATTTCGTGACGGCTGGTTTTTGCGTTCGTCTTTTTGTGCCAGGTGTGAACGACTGTCGTGGAACCGCAGCAGCGCGCCTGCTTCGCGAGGGGCTGTCGTTGGGGCAAATCGCTGCCTGCATGGGGTGGTCGCTCCGCACCGCTTCGGCGATGATCGAGCGCTATGCGAAGGTCTCTCCCGAAGAAACAGACGAAGTTCTGCACATCCTGAAAGGAGCAAAAAAGAACGGTTGAGGAACCCTGATTGTAAAATGGAATGTAAAATGGCCCGCTCGCGTAGTGGGTCTTTTACGTTAAGTGCTTGAAAATAAGTGGAGGCGAGTACCTGTTTTGAAATCGAACCTAAGAAAAATTAAAAATAAATAAAAACAATTGGTTAGGTTGGCTTTGTTCTCCCTAGGTCCCGAAAATGTTGCGGGATTTGTTGCGGGATCGGCATGGCGCGTTCAACTTGACCATGCCGACGCAACTACGATCCTTTGTTCCGATCTATTTGTGCGAGCCACCTAACAAAGGAAAGACCTTGTGAAACAAGTAGAATTGCCGCCTCCTCAGTGGGCTGATTAGGGGTCTCAATACCTTGCTCATGCCGATAAAAGTGAGCTGCATTGATCCAATCCTTGAAGGATTCCAATGACTTCCCAGAAGCTGCTTGCAAAGTTGGATGATCGGAATAAAGGGCTTGAAGTTCCCTTCCTAGTTTTTCGCCTGCAGAACGCGCGTCCAACCGGGGGACTTTGTACATTAGTTTGAAGAGATTTTCGTTTGCGCTGAAAGCGGATCGAATTGCTCCAATGTAGTCGACTGGTTCTTGCATTAGATGAAAGTCGATTGTTTCAACGCATTTTGACGTGGCTGAGTACCTTTCTTCATTTAATGCAGCAATTGACGATTGCCTTGAAGCGCTAAACGCACTGTCGACAAGTGGGTGAACACCCCCGTCCTCATCGACGTCATAAGCAAGGTTTTCGTCTTTAAAGACCCTTCGTACGCCATCGACGAAACTGCTTACGTCCATGCTTTGGTTGCGACGATACATAACCAGAATTGTGACTGTATCCAGTAACTCCAGAACGGTTATTCGATTAAAGAACCACTCCCAACTTTTGACTAACATGCCCGTAGTCGATTGTGTCGCGAACCTCACGCCCAATTCGTTTTCGATAAACTCCTGGGCGTATTTTGCGTGATCGAATGTGCGGTAGTTACCCTGTAGTTTTGTCTCAGGGAAATAGGTGCTAGCCAACTTCGAAATGCGAAAACGAGCTTTTTTGCTGTCCTTAAGTGGCGCTCCTTTGTCTACATAGATGTGGGAAAACCTTTGTCCTTTTTCTATCTCTGCCAACTCGCCAATCCTGCCTATTTTGTCTTTGCCGAGCCTTGCCTGAGCATCGGCCATCTATCGTTATGAGTGCTTGACTTAGGAGACCTGAGTAAACCAGCCCTTCATGCGCTTTCTGGTTGATCGACACGTTTCAAATTCATCAAGAGCGACAACTAGTTTGTCTGAGACATTTTTGGTGGGAAATTGCGAAACCCGGCCATGGACATTCTATTGCTGGTTGCGTCGGAGGAAATTGAACTTGGGTTATCTAATTGGAAATAATGGAATATTTTTCTGGAATGTTGCGGGATTTGTTGCGGGAAAACTTAGGGCCAACAGCCTGAGAAAAAATTATTGTTCAAAAACAACATCTTGCAATTGTGATCTGGAGGCGAGTACCGGAATCGAACCGGTGTACACGGATTTGCAATCCGCTGCGTCACCACTCCGCCAACTCGCCTTTTCAAGTAAAATCAAATACTTGTCGTGGTGTGACCGGCGTTTTAGCAGCTTTCGTCTGGGGCGTCCAGAGGGGTAGCCGCAAATTTCAGTCTGCTTATTTGTCACAGCAGTGCTCTTGTTCTGAATTATTGTCTGATATCGTAAGTTTGAAGGCACTGAGGCGTTGCCGGTTTCTTCCGGATATGGCACAAGCCACGCACACTAGGGAACAGAACGAGCGATCCAATGACAGATTTCGCAGCCCGTCGCCGTACAATGGTTGACACGCAAATCCGACCCTCTGACGTCACGAAATTTCCTATCATCGACGCGATGCTCACCGTCCGGCGCGAGAATTTCGTCCCGGATTCGCAGCGCGAGGCGGCGTATGTCGAGGAGCTGATCGACCTCGGGAACGGTCGCTTTATGCTTGAACCCAGAACTCTGGCTAAGATGCTGGACCTGTTGAATATTTCTAATGATGAAGCCGTGTTGGATATTGCTCCGGCCATGGGGTATTCGACAGCAATTGCAGCGCGGATGGCCGAATTGGTCGTGGCCGTGGAAGACGACGAAGACCTGGCAGCAGAGGCTCAGACCATTCTTATGGAAGCAGACGCCGACAATGCCATCGTCCATGTCGGGCCACTCGATCAAGGCGCGGCCGAGCATGGGCCATACGACGTGATCATGGTGCAAGGAGGGGTCGAGCAGATTCCGGACAGGCTGATTGATCAGTTGAAAGACCACGGTCGAATTGCGTGCGTGTTCATGGAAGGAGCGCTAGGCACCGTTCGGATCGGCCATAAGTCGAATGGCCGTGTGACCTGGCGTCATGCGTTCAACGCCAATGCGCCGGTTTTGGCAGCATTTTCCACAGAAAGTGTATTTTCGCTATAATTCCGTGATAGTTTTTTCTGTCGCCTTGATTAGTTGAAAACAAACGCGCAAACTGTCGACAGGGCAGCGTAATTTTTGATTTGAGAGGATTTCGTGATGAGTTCCAAGGCGGGAGGTAAACTGGTCAAGGCGATGGCGCTGACGGCCGGAATTGCGCTTAGTATTTTACCCGGGCGGTTCGCTTGGGCGGATAATCTGACGGATGCGTTCATCGGGGCATACAATACCAGCGGCTTGCTCGAGCAGAACCGGGCTTTACTGCGTGCTGCTGACGAAGACGTTGCGATTGCGCTGGCGGCTTTGCGGCCGATCATCAACTGGACCGTGCAAATCAGTCAAGACTACACTCGCTCGACTGTTGATGACGTTGTGAACCGTCAGGAACCGACTAACTTCTTTACCGGCCTGACGTTGAGCCAATTGATCTATGATGGTGGGTTTTCGGTGCTGGGCAAACAGTCTGCGCAGGAAATCGTTCTGTCCACGCGTCAAAACCTGATTGATATCGAACAAGCCGTTTTGTTCCGGGCTGTGAACGCTTATCTGGATGTGGTTCTTCAAGAAGAGACCGTTCAAATTCAGTTAAACGATGTCGAAGTCTCGGCCGAAGAACTGCGTGCGTCGCAGGACCGGTTTGACGTTGGTGAAGTAACTCGTACTGACGTGGCGCTGTCCGAAGCACAGCTTGCCAGTGCACAAGCAGAATTGGCGGTCGCGCGCGGTAACCTCAGCACCGCGCAGGCCGAATATGTAAACGCTGTTGGTAAAGCCCCCGGCGCTACGGCGGGTCAGCCCAGTTTGCCGAGCCTTCCAAATTCAGAATCTGAGGCCATTGCTTTTGCGCAACGCAACCACCCGGCGATCCTGTCGTCGCAGCATGAAGTGCGCGCTTTTGACCTGCTGGTTCAGCAGCAAAGGGCCAATTTGGGTCCGAACGTGTCGCTGAACGCCGATGCAGGTATCACCGAAAGCTTTGACAATGATGATGACCTCGAAGATGCAACGATCGCGTTGAACTTCAACCAACCTATTTACGCCGGCGGTGCGTTGGCCGCTCAGGTCCGTCGCGCTATGGCGACACGTGATGCATCCCGCGCCAACTTGCTAAACGTCCAAAAGGACATCACTCAGGGTGTTTCGGCATCTTATGCCAACTTTCAGGCTGCAGCGGCTAGTCTCCGGGCCTCTACAGAACAGGTTCGGGCCTCGCAAGTTGCCTTTGATGGCATCCGCGAAGAAGCAACATTGGGTGCACGGACCACGCTGGACGTGCTTAATGCGCAGCAGGATCTGCTGGATGCGCAGTTGAACGAAGTTGCTTCGCGCACTGAACGGTCGCGGGCGGCATACCAGCTGCTGCAAGCGCAAGGCTTGCTTACCGCTGAGCGCCTGGGTCTTGCGGTGCAGATTTATGATCCGACGCTTTACTACAATCTGGTGAAGAAAGCCCCAGCTCAGGTCAGCAGGCAGAGCAAGGATCTGGATCGCGTCCTCAAAGCATTGCGGCGTGATTAAACGCCGCGACTATCTGTTGTGAGGTTGAAAGTGTTTGGCTACACTCAATCCTGAGGAAAGAGTGGTATTCAAGAATGTCGGACAATGTCGCAAACGGGAATGTAGAGGACGTCCTGTCCTCTATTAAGCGGTTGGTAAGCGAAGAAGGCCGCAAAATCCCGGATATCATGCAATCCACTCGTGCGCGTAAGCCTGGCCGGTTGGTTCTGACCGATTCCTTACGCGTAAGCGAATCCCAAGGTGATAAGGAAACTCCGTCTGATGCGAACGTATCAGGCTATGCGGCCGAGGTCTCTGTGAAGCCCATGGTTCTGCGGGCGTCCGACGCAGTGAAAGAAAACGAGCCACGCATTGAAGAGCCAACAGAACGCGTAAACGATCCTGTTGAAAGCCTGAGCTCGAAGATCGAAGCGCTGGAGGCGGCGATCGCCAAGACAGAGGATCAGTGGGAACCCGACGGTGAAGGTCAAGATGCCTATGCTGGGACCATGACTCAGTCGTTGAGTTGGCAGGCCGAGGCTGACGAAGACGAAGCAGACGCCGCTGACGCACCGCTCGTCTCGGAAACCAAAGCCACTTTCATCCGCGATCCGAAGGTGACGGCGCAGGCTGACCCGGTACAAGACGTTAAATCGGAGCGTACACCGCTGGATGAAGACGCGCTCCGGGACTTGATCGCACAGGTGGTTCGCGAAGAACTACAGGGCGTATTGGGTGAGCGGATCACGCGCAACGTTCGCAAACTGGTGCGGCGCGAAATCTACCGCGCGCTGGCGGAACACAAGCCCGACTAACGCTCACGCCCTGCGGGGTGGTTCAGCCAGCGAAAGCAGTCGGTCCAGGTCCATGTTCTGTTCCAAATGATCGGCCAGTGCGTCCAATGTCTTGTCGACACCGTCCTCATAGGACAGATCGGAAGTTACGCCTAGTTCCGACAAATACCGCGCGCGGAACGCATCCGATGAGAATATGCCGTGCAGGTAGCTGCCGCGGATGCGCCCGGTTGTATCAGTGGCACCTTCGGCGCGGCCTGCAACCTCGAGCCAGGCGCGCGCGCAATCGGGGCCATCCGTGCGACCCATGTGTATTTCGTATCCAGTTACCGGCTCGTGTCCCGGTAGGGCGCGCGCCGTTCGGAGTGTCACTTTTTTCTGGCCGACCATGACGGTCTCAACATTCAAAAGACCCAAACCTTCGACAGTACCGGGCCGCCCATCCACGCCCTCGGGGTCAGAGATGGTCTTGCCAAGCATCTGGTAGCCGCCGCACAGACCCAGCACATGCCCTCCGCGCCGTACATGGGCATAAAGGTCAACGTCCCAACCCTGTGCGCGGAAATAGGTTAGATCACCGATGGTGGATTTGCTGCCGGGCAAAAGCACGAGGTTTGCGTCACCGGGTAGGGGGCGTCCGGCTGGAATGACCTCTACCGTGACGCCGGGCTCGGCAGACAGCGGGTCCAGATCGTCGAAGTTTGCCATGCGTTCTAGTTGCGGGACTACAACTTTGCATGCCCCACCGGTATGAGAGCGGATGTCCATCATGTCTTCGGCGGGCAGCTTCCAGGCGTCGTGGAACCACGGCACGACGCCCAGGCATGGCCAACCGGTGCGTGCGGCGATGTCGTCGCGCCCCTCGTCGAACAGGGACACATCGCCCTTGAATCGGTTCACTGCAAAGCCCTTGATCATCGTAAGGTCACCGGCATCCAGCACAGCCTGTGTACCCACAATCTGCGCGATTACGCCGCCGCGGTGAATGTCGCCGACCAGCACTACGGGTACGCCTGCGGCGCAAGCAAATCCCATATTGGCAATATCACCCTTGCGCAGGTTGGTTTCAGCCGGGCTGCCTGCGCCTTCGACAAGAACCAGATCGGCATCACCGCACAGACGGTCAAAGCTTTCCAGCGCGGCGCTCAACAGCTTGGATTTGTCCTTGCGGTAGTCACCCGCCTTCATCGTGCCCGCCCTTTGACCCTGAACGATGATTTGAGCACCTGTATCGGTCTCGGGCTTCAGCAGGATCGGGTTCATGTCGGTGTGCGTTGGCCTGTTCGCAGCCCACGCCTGCAGCGCCTGCGCACGCCCGATCTCACCTCCGTTTTCGGTTACGGCTGCGTTGTTCGACATGTTCTGCGGCTTGAACGGAGCCACTCTAAGCCCGCGCCGTGAATAAGCGCGTGCCAGGCCAGCCACGAGAACCGATTTACCCACATTGCTGCCAGTACCTTGAATCATGATGGCGCGAACCATGATTGATCTCCTATAACCTGACGGGCACATGACCCGATTTGACGGCAGAGGAAAAGACCGGATGAACACACCCGCCCATCTTTTGGTCGGAGCCGCCGTCTTTGCCCGCCCGCCGCAAGGGCGCATTCTGCGCGCAGTGTTGATCGGGTCAGTTTTGCCGGATCTGTCCCTTTACCTGATGGCTGGTGTGTCGCTGTTCATTCTGGGTATCCCCGAGCAGGTGGTCTTCGGGCGGCTGTATTATTCCGATGCATGGCAAACAGTGTTCGCCATCGACAATTCGTTTCTGGTTTGGGGGTTGGCTTTAGTCGTGGCGCTGTGGGTGGGTTCGCGGCCTGTGGTCCTTGGGGCCTCGGCCGGGTTACTGCATTTGATAACCGACTTTGTATTGCATGCCGGGGATGGGCGGCCACAGTTTTGGCCGATAAGCAACTGGGTCTTTCATAGCCCGGTCAGCTATTGGGACAGTGCCCATCATGCGCAATGGGTTGTTCCCGTTTCGATCACGGCGTGTGCGGCATCCTACCTGATACTCTGGCGACGCGGGTTAGACGCTTCGACCAAGATGTTCTTTGGGGTGTTGCTTGGAGCGGAAATATGGGTCGCGCGGCAATGGCTGATGTTTTTCTGAGATAGCCACTGGCCAAAAGAAAAGCGCGCTCTGCAATGCACGAGCGCGCTTTTTCTTGGAAACAACTGCTTAGGTCAGGCGGCTTCGGCCTGCTGAGCAGCGTTACGGCGTTCGCTTTCTTCACGCGACAGTGCAACCGAGGTGCGCACACCACGACCAACGAAATCCATCAGGCCGCTCACAACCCGTTCGTTCGGGTCGATACCGGCGCAGGACAGCACTTCGCGGCCGTCGCGCGAACGTGCCCAGCGGGCAATTTGTTCGGGGCCATTGCCATATTTCTTGTCATCGGCAATAGCATCATCCAGCGCAGCCAACACAACGGCTGCAAAAAGTTTGCGCGCACGGTTGCCTTGTTCGTTGTTAAAGGCGGTGCCGTCAACGAAATCTCTCATCTCGTCTTCCTTGTTGTTCTTGCTCTTGCATTTTCGGCGTGACGGTCCTTATGACCGATAAAGTGTGATTCGGATACAGCTAAAATGCATAGTTGCGTTGCGTCATCTGCATGGCTCGCTGCACCTGCAACACAAGGTTTCGTTGTCTTGCCACGTGTTGTCCCGCCAGATATAGGAAGCGCAACTGACGCATCAACCGTTTGTGAAGGATTTATGTCATGCCCAAGATAAATGGGAACGAAATTCGCCCCGGCAATGTGCTTGAGCATAATGACGGTCTTTGGGCCGCTGTCAAAGTTGATCACGTAAAGCCCGGAAAAGGCGGCGCTTTTGCTCAGGTCGAACTGCGCAACCTGCGCAACGGGTCGAAACTGAACGAACGGTTCCGCTCGGCGGACAAGGTGGAGCGGGTGCGGCTGGAACAGAAGGATCAGCAGTTCCTCTACGAATCCGACGGGATGCTGGTGTTCATGGACTCCGAGACCTATGAGCAGATCGAACTGCCATCGGACCTGTTGGGTGAGCGGCGCCCTTTTCTGCAGGACGGCATGACAATTGTGGTCGAGTTCTACGAATCCGAGGCGCTGAACGCCTCGTTGCCCCAAAAAGTGACCTGCAAGATCGTTGAAACCGAACCGGTCGTAAAAGGTCAGACCGCGGCGAACTCGTTCAAGCCGGCCATTCTGGATAATGGCATCAAGGTCATGGTTCCCCCCTTTGTTGGTCAGGATGAGATGATCGTGGTGAACACTGAGACCATGGAATATTCCGAACGCGCCTGATCCGCGTTGAACTCACCAAGAGGCCGCGTCAGCAACGCTACGCGGCCTTTTTTATGTGCGACGCTTGATGCGGCGGTATTGCTCGGGGTTGGGGCCGAACAGTTCCAACATCAGCTCATACTTGATGCGGTTGGCGCTGACCTGTCGGTAGAAGGCGATCAGAAACGCGGTCGGTCCCTGTATTCGGGCCAACCCGCTTGTCGCAGCGACCACAGTGCCAACGTCTGTGCGGCCTTCTAGGACCAACCAGCCACCCAGCATCAATATGCCAACAGTACCTGCGCCATTGATGACGCTCAGCAGGAATTTGGCGGATAGTTTCCAGATGAACATTTTGCGCCGGGTTTCATAGATTGAATCGAACTCAGTCTCGATCTCGCGCGAGGTTTCCTCGATCTGCTCAGTGGTCAGTCGGTCGGTCGCATTGCGCAGGATGCGGACTCGTTCGGCGACAAAGACGTTCACCTTGCGCTGTGAAACCAGCACGATGACGATCTGCGGAACGATCATCGAGAACGCGATCAGCCCCAGCCCTGGTTGCGTCGATGAGATATAGCCGATCACGCTGATCAACGTCCCGATCTGCACGACGGGGTCAGAAAAGGCACCACCTGCGAATTTGCCAAGCTCTTCGGCTTCGGCGGAAATGGCGGTGGTCATAGTGCCCTTGCGCACATCTTCGCCGGTTTCATTCAGATCGGCCGAACGCAACAACAGCCGTTGGCGGATCAGGCGGATCATGTCTTCGCCCAGTGTCCCGGCGCGGTAACCCAGAACCCATTTCAGGCCGAGGCTTAGAAGTATGACCGCCATCATCCCGGCCCCTAGCCACAACAG
This sequence comes from Ruegeria sp. R8_1, assembly GCF_017743815.1. Taxonomy (NCBI): domain Bacteria; kingdom Pseudomonadati; phylum Pseudomonadota; class Alphaproteobacteria; order Rhodobacterales; family Roseobacteraceae; genus Ruegeria; species Ruegeria sp. R8_1. The sequence goes on from NZ_JAGHRL010000001.1 coordinate 364,290, forward strand.
GCGGTCGGCCTTCACATCGTCGGTTGTAAGGTGATTGATAATATCGCGCTGAAATTCAAGCGGCACAGCCGCCAAGGCGGCCACGGCGATCGAAAGATTGATAAGGATGATCTGCCGTCCGGCACTGGCACGCCAGATTGCCCTATATAGTTTGAACATGCCCGCACCCGTCCTGTGACCCGGTTGTATTGTGACAGGGCCAGGGCAGGGGGTGCAATCTATACGCGCTGTGCCGCAGTTCAGCCGTGCCGCTTGCGCAACAATTCAATCGCTTAGACGAACGTTGGCCAGATCGGCCTGCATATCCCCTGTGGCGCGATCCAGTCGCAGATAGGCAATTCCGGCACCGCCAGATTGGGTGAACAAGGTTCCCACTGGCTTGCCGTTTGCAAAGATTTCAGTCCCGACCGGGGCGCTTCCGTCTACCGTCACGCGGCGCAGTCCCTTGCGCAGCTCGGTTTTGTGCTTCATCCGAGCTGTAACCTCTTGCCCGACATAGCAGCCTTTCTTGAAATCGACACCGTTCAGCAGTTCGAACCCGGATTCAAGGATATAGCTGTCCGACGTCAGTTCGATTCCTGTTTCCGGGATGCAATGGCGAACGCGGATGTCATCCCAATCGGAGCCGTCATCGCTTTCGGGTGCTGCAGTGTAGGCCCGCCAGCCCATGTCAACGTGACGCGGATCAGGTAAGGCACCTTGTGGTGCCGGGCCGGTGCCTCGCTGCAGGTTCAGCCCACTTTCCTCGATGGCAACGTCTGCACGCAGCTTGTACATCCCAAGACGTTTGACCAGCCCTTCGGCCAAAATCTCGGCCACATCCAGCAGAACAGCATCGTCCTCGCGTTTGAGGAAGAAATCGGCAAGGTATTTGCCTTGCGGAGTCAAAAGCGCAGCATAGACCAGACCATCCTGAAGCCCGCCGATGTCATTTGTCACCAGCCCTTGCAGAAAACTGTCAGTGTCTGTGCCGCTCAGGCGCAGGATGCGGCGATTGGGCATGGGGGTATCCTCGTGCTTTCCCTCGGTCCCGTGATATAGGAGTTCGCGCCGACAAGACCAGAGGGTAATCCACGTGCCAGCACCGATCTCGATTGTCATTCCGACTTTGAACGCGGCCGAGACCTTGCCTGCGACGCTTCAGGCATTGATGGAAGGGCTGCACACCGGGCTGATCCGCGAATTGATCGTTACGGATGGCGGATCCACCGACCCAACTCTGGAGATTGCGGATGAGGCCGGGGCCGAGATCGTCACCGGTGCCGCATCGCGTGGCGGGCAGTTGCGTCGCGGGTGCAAACAGGCGAGAGGCGAGTGGCTGCTGGTTTTGCATGCCGACACTGTTCTCGAGGATGGTTGGACCAAAGTTGTCGGCGACCACCTTCGATCAGGCAAGCCAGCGGTTTTCCGACTGGCATTTCGCGCTGCGGGGTTTGCGCCCGGTTGGGTTGCTGGATGGGCCAATCTGCGCAGCCGGGTGTTGGGGTTACCCTATGGGGATCAGGGGTTACTGATCCCGCGACGGACTTATGAACAGGCCGGAGGGTTCCCTGATCAACCCCTAATGGAAGACGTTGCACTTATGCGCCGGGTGCGGGGCGTCGCGATATTGCCTTCTCGTGCGTTTACGAGCGCGGATCGATACCAGAAGGCGGGGTGGATGCGCCGAGGGGCGCGGAATCTGTGGACTCTGTTGCAGTATTTTCTGGGGGCAGATCCTGCAAAACTGGCGCGGGCGTATCGGCGCTGAAGGCAGTGCGCAATTCAACGATTGACTTGCCCAATCGGAACGGGGCGGCGAAGCTGACAAGGCACAAAGCGATAATCTGCAGCACCAGGATATGTGCGTTGGCCTGCAGGTATTCCCATTCGTCTTTCAACTTCCCGACTTGCGCAATCAGATCCTCATAGCTTCGGGCAAGGATCAGATAGTCACCGGCAATCGCAGGCACCTTGCGGCGCATATTGTCGATGGCAATCTGGGTCTTGTCGTCAACGGTCGTAAAGACAAGAAACTGGTCAATGTCGAAAGCGCTGGCTTTTTCGGCCATCGCGCGTGCGTCGTCCATATCGTCTTTTGCCTGACGTCCGAATAGGAAGTGCAGTCCTTGCAGCGGCGCGACCTCGTTGGTCACGGCGATAAACAGGGGCAGGTCAGCGTTGCTGGCGGTTGAGGCCGATAGGAACTCCACCTTTTCGCACAGAACGCCAATATCATCGTCGTAGGCTGGATCACAAAACCGCAACCGAAAGCGCGCAGCGTCCCGGTCAAAGGCCAGTGTAGCGGCATAGGCTACGTCGATCTGCCGGTCCAGCCGAGAACTGTCGGCGGTGTAAAGACCGGCCAAGACAGCAACCAAAGCACCGATACCGCCCAGCACGACCCAGACCAGATCGGCCAGTTTCCACGCCCTATGCCCCGCAGGTTTGCGGAACAGAAACCCGGTTCCCACGAGTCCGACCAGAAAAAACAGGATCAGCAGCGGCAGTTGGTTATCGGCGACAAAGCTCATGCCCATAAAGTGAACGCGCGGCCCCCAAGTGGCAACACTGATCACGGGCAGTTGTAAATTGTAGCAATTTCAGATGTTAAGAACCCGAGCTTTGGCCGAATTTACGGAACAGCTTGGTGCGGTCAAAGGCGGCCTCAAGTTCGTCGGTGCGGTTCTTGACCGAATCCCAAAGGCGTTCCTGAACCTCGGCGATGGCGCATTCCATCAGTGTCAGGATCGACGCCATCGAATCCCAAGCGGACGGCACCGCGATCCGTGCGGCAAAGGTATGTTTGGCCAGCCGGTGAATGGGCGAGCGCCACTGGTCTGTGAACAGCACAATCTCGGCCCCGCGTTCCTGACAGAGCTGCCCGATAAGCATGGTCGAGTTTTCGTATCGTCGCACGTCCAGCGCGATCAGAACGTCATCCTTGCGTACATCCAGCAGATCATGGGTCCACGACGCAGCCACCGGTAGCATTCGGACGTCGGGACGGATCATTTGCAAATGCAGGTACAGGTACTGCGCCATTGTGCCAGTGATGCGCCCCCCAGTGATGAAAATGCGCCGATCGGGATCAGATAACAGGTTGCAAAAACTGTCGAATTCTTCCGGGTCAACCTCATCAATCGTGCGCTTTTGATTGGCGAGGGATTGCTGGGAATAGCGGTTGAGGATGTGTTCCTCGGGCAGGTCGTTTTGCCAGACGTCACGTTTGGCAATGGGGCCCGAGATCATCTCTTTCACTTCACCCCGCAGGGCGGCCTGAAACTGCGGATAGCCGTCAAACCCGGTCTTTTGCAGCATCCGCGCAACTGTGGTGGTCGAAACCGAGGCGGTGCTGGCCAGTTCTGTAATGCTGCCCAAGCCGGCCATGGGATAGTCATCCAGCAGAACACTGACCAGTTGCCGTTCCGAAGGCGTCATCCTGTCCCGATGGGCCAGCAGCCTGTCCGTCACCCGCACTGAACGATCCTCCTGTATGCGACAGGGGCATAATGTGAATAATTTTTCATCAAGATCAAGTCTGGAGAAAATTATACAGGAAAATTATTGACAGGTGATTGGACTGTGTGGAAATTTTTCCGCAATGAAGATTTTAGGAATCGCAGGGTAGTAGGTTGGATTTCGGAACAGTCGTTCACACGGATATGGCAGACGGTGCGCCAAAAGTCGTTCTGGTCTGCGAGCACGCGTCGAACCGGATCCCGGCGTTTCTGGGGGATATGGGGCTAACTGCCGCGGCACGTGAAAGCCACATCGCATGGGATCCCGGAGCTTTGGCGGTGGCCAAGCGGATGTCGGTGCAAATGGCCGCGCCGCTGGTACATGGTGGTGTGTCGCGGTTGGTTTATGATTGCAACCGGCCGCCCGAGGCAAAAGGCGCTATGCCGTCGCGCAGTGAAGATATCGACATACCCGCAAATACTCGGATGACGCAGGATCAACGGCAGGCGCGGATTGAGGGCGTCTACGAGCCGTTTCGCCAAGCCCTCTCCAAGCTGATCCTGCAGCACCGGGGAACGCTTGAGCTGATGGTGACGGTCCACAGTTTCACTCCGGTCTATTTGGGCAAGCGCCGACAGGTCGAACTGGGTATCCTGCACGGCGCCGATGACCGGTTTGCAGCAGCGATGATGGCGCATAAGGCGATTGAAAACCCGTATGTTACCATGTTGAACGAGCCTTACTCGGCCGCTGATGGCGTTGCACACACTCTGGATGCGCAGGCTTTGCCGAATGGTTTGCTGAATGTGATGATCGAGGTTCGGAATGATCTGATCCGCACGCCCGAGCAGCAAAATGCTGTGGCGGGCTGCCTTGTTCCTTGGATATCGCGAACTCTTTCGGGGTTTGAAGAAAGGGCGGCAGAATGATCCGGGCCATGCGCGTATATGTCCGTGTTGTTGACGCCGTCAATTACAGGATCGGACGGGTGATGATGTGGGGTCTGTTTGTTATGATGGGCATCCTGCTGTGGTCGTCGATCTCGAAAACCTTCTTTCTGCCGTCGCTGTGGACCCTGGAAATGGCGCAGTTTGCCATGGTGACCTATTACATCATGGGTGGGCCGTATTCGATCCAGCTGGGGTCGAATGTGCGGATGGACCTGTTCTATCACAACTGGAGTCACACGAAAAAAGCGTGGTTCGACGCTTTCACCGTTCTGCTCTTGATCCTGTATCTGGGCGTGCTGTTTTACGGCGGGCTGGGGTCCACCGCTTACAGCCTTGGATATTGGGGGGATTCTCCGATCTCGTACTTCACTGGTCTGTTGACCGGCAGTGAAGAGATCGGGCGGCTGGAACGCTCGTCCACCGCATGGCGGCCTTACATCTGGCCGATCAAGGCGATCATGGTGCTGGGCTTCTTCCTGATGCTGCTGCAGGCAATTTCGGAATTCTTCAAAGACATAGCCCGGATCAACGGGCAGGAAATCGGGGTCGCTCGGGCATGAGCCAGGAATATATCGCCATTTTCATGTTCGCGTCGATGATGCTGATGCTGTTCACAGGTCAGCGCGTCTTTGGCGCGATCGGAGCGGTCGCAACCATCGCGGCGCTGGCCTTGTGGGGCACAGGCGGGCAGGACATCACCTTTTCGGCCGCGATGAAGTTGATGAAATGGTATCCGCTGCTGACCCTGCCGATGTTCATCTTCATGGGGTATGTGTTGTCGGAAAGCCGTCTGGCCGATGACCTGTACCGGATGTTCCATGTCTGGATGGGGCCTGTGAATGGCGGGCTTGCGATTGGCACGATTGGCCTGATGGTGCTGGTCTCAGCCATGAACGGGCTTAGCGTCGCGGGGATGGCCATTGGTGCGACCATTGCGCTGCCCGAACTGCTGCGGCGGGGTTATGACAAGACGATGGTCACCGGTGTCATTCAGGCTGGATCTAGTCTGGGCATTCTTGTACCGCCCTCGGTCGTGCTGGTGCTCTATGCGATGATCGCACGACAGCCGGTGGGGCAGCTGTGGCTGGCGGGGATCGTGCCGGGCTTGCTGATGGCGGGTATGTTCATCCTCTATATCTGGATCCGTTGCCGCATTCAGCCCGAGCTTGGCCCAGCGATGAAAGACGCCCATGAGGTGCCGCGCGCGGAAAAGCTGCGGCTGCTGGGGGCAGGAGCACTGCCGCTGATCATCTTTGCGGCGATGATGGTGCCCTTCGTGAATGGCTGGACCTCGCTGGTGGAAAGCTCGGCTATCGGGGCGCTGACGGCGCTGGTCGTGTCGGTGCTGAAGCGCCGCATGACGTGGAAGATTTTCGAGGATTGCACCAAGCAGACGTTGGCGATTTCGTGCATGTTTATGTGGATCATCCTTGCGGCCCTTGGCTTTGGCGCGGTGTTCGACGGGCTGGGTGCGGTGAAAGCCATCGACAACCTGTTCACCGAACAGCTGGGCTTGTCGCCCTGGGTGATCCTGATCCTGATGCAGCTCAGCTTTATCGTCATGGGTACGTTTCTGGACGACACGGCAATGCTGGTCATTGTGGCGCCGCTCTACGTGCCTTTGGTGGGCGTGCTCGGATTTGACCTGATCTGGTACGGGGTGCTTTATACGATCACCACCCAGATCGCCTATATGACGCCGCCCTTCGGCTATAACCTGTTCCTGATGCGCGCGATGGCCCCGCCCGAGATCACGCTGCGCGACATCTACCGCTCGATCTTCCCGTTTGTGGCGGTGATGGTGCTGGCGCTGACAATCATCATGATCTTCCCGGAACTGGCCCTGTGGCTGCCCGGATATGTCTACGGAAATTAACAAGAATGCCCGCTCAAGAGGCACGCAAACCTGCAACAGAGAGGAAATGACATGACAACAAGACGTAAGTTTCTGAAAACAGCCGGGGTCGGCGTTGCCGCTGCCCCTCTGGCCGCGCCCGCGTTGGCGCAGAGCACGATCACCTGGCGGATGCAGACCTATGCCGGTCCTGCGCTGGCTGCTCATGTGATCGACCCCGCGATCGAGATGTTCAACAAGATCGCTGGTGACCGGATGCAGATCGAGCTGTTCTATGCTGATCAGCTGGTTCCCACCGGAGAACTGTTCCGCGCCATGCAGAAGGGCACGATTGACGCGGTGCAATCGGATGATGACTCGATGGCATCGCCCACCGAAGTTACCGTGTTCGGAGGCTATTTCCCGTTTGCTTCCCGCTACTCGCTGGACGTGCCGGTGCTGTTCAACCAATACGGCTTGAACGAGATCTGGGATGAGGAATATTCCAAGGTCGGCGTCAAGCACATCAGCGCGGGTGCTTGGGATCCGTGCCACTTTGCCACCAAAGATCCGATCAACAGCCTGGCCGATCTGAAGGGCAAGCGCGTCTTCACCTTCCCGACAGCGGGCCGCTTCCTGTCGCAGTTCGGTGTTGTGCCCGTCACTCTGCCATGGGAAGATATCGAGGTCGCGGTGCAAACCGGCGAATTGGACGGCATCGCGTGGTCGGGCATCACCGAGGACTACACCGTGGGTTGGGCCGATGTGACCAACTATTTCCTGACGAACAATATCTCGGGCGCATGGGCCGGGTCGTTCTTTGCCAATATGGACCGCTGGAACGAACTGCCCGAAGACCTGCAGACCTTGTTCCGCGTTTGCTGTGATCAGTCGCACTACTATCGTCAGTGGTGGTATTGGGGCGGCGAGGCCAGCCTGCGTGTCAATGGCGACAAGATGCAGCTGACCACGATCCCCGATGAAGAATGGGCGCAGGTCGAAGAGGCCGCCGTTGCATTCTGGGATGAGATCGCGGCTGAATCCGAAACCAAGGCCAAGGTTGTCGAGATATTCAAACAGTATAACGCTGACATGCTCAAGGCCGGACGGCCTTATCGCTACGGCTAAATTCCATACAATTTCGGCGCGCGGCCTCGGTCGCGTGCCGGTATTGGACCTCTGGACCCCCGACCTCCGATGCTAGGCTTGCCTCTGATACAGACAAGAACACGCTGGTCGCGCTTTGGCGTGAACCGGGCGAGGAGGGTATAGGCCAATGGCGATAGCTGGGTTCCTGATCGAGATTTTTGCGGCGACCATGTTGCTGCTGTTTGCGGTGCGGCTGGTCCGTACGGGCATCGAAAGACGCTTTGGCGCATTGTTCCAGTCGCTGCTGACGCGTCATTCCAACACGTTTGTTGCCGGTGGGGCCGGCATGGTTCTGGCAACGATCCTGCAAAGCTCGGCTGCGGTGACAGTTTTGCTGACCGGATTTGCCGCGGCAGGCATGGTCAGCTTTGGCCTTGCATTGGCCGGGGTGCTGGGCGCGGATCTGGGTGCAGCGCTTGTCATTCAGGTTCTGTCTTATGATCTGGGCTGGCTGCAACCCGTGCTGCTGGCGTTGGGCGGGTGGCTGTACCTCAAGTCCGACCGCGCCAATGTGCGGCTGATCGGGCGCATTGTTCTGGGCATCGCGTTCATTCTGGTTTCATTGCAGTTCTTGCGCGATGCGGTTGACCCGATCCGCGAGAGCGCCTTTTTGCCCGCCATCGCGGGCTATCTGGAAAGCGACTATTTCAGCGCCTTTATCGTAGGCGCGGTGCTGGCCTTTGTCATGCACAGTTCGGTTGCGACGATCCTGATGTGCGTGACATTGGTTCAGATCGGAGCCATCCCTTTTGCTGCCGGGCTGTCGCTGGTTCTTGGGGCCAATCTGGGGTCGGCCTTTATTCCGATCTGGCTGACCCGTGACCTGACAGTTTCCGCGCGTCGTATTCCACTGGCCAACCTTCTGCTACGCGGCAGCGCGGCGCTGGTGATGCTGATTGTGGTCAACGTGACCGGCACGCATCAGACGCTGATGGTCGCGGGGGCAGGGCAGTCGTTGATCCTGGCTCATATCGGCTTCAACCTCGCCGTTTTTGTGCTGGCCACAGGGTTCGTGAACTGGATGGAGCGACCGATGGCGCTGCTGCTGCCCGAGCCTGAGGTTCAGGCAAACGCGATGGACCACTTCTCGGACGCGCTTAGGCCACTGAACGATCCCAGCGCGTCGGGGGCGAATGTTGCGATATCTTCGGTCCGGCATGAGCTGTTGCAGATGGTCACGCAGGTTGAACGCATGTTCCGCCCGGTTCTTGATATCTATGAGCAGGATGACAGCGACGCGATCTCGGCCCTTTGGCAGCAGGATGAGAGGGTGAATGCGCAGCTGACCGAAATCCGACGCTTTGTCGCCCGGATGCCGCGCCAGAACATGAGCAAGGCGCAGATCAAGGCGGCGCGCGGCCTGGTCGAATACGCGATCCGGCTTGAGGCGGCGGGAGACGTGGTGTCGAACCGCATGACCCGAACCGCGCAGATCAAACACACCGAACGCACCGATTTTTCGGCGCAGGGCTGGAAAGAACTCAAGGATTTGCACGCGGCGGTGCTGGCCAGTTTCTCTCTGGCTCGTCATGTGCTGCTGGTGGATGACATGGATTGCGCCCGCCGTCTGGTGCTGGACAAAGCCGAGGTTAAGCGCCTGTCGCGGAACAGCCGAAAGGCGCATTTGAAACGACTTGAGAGGGGGCAGACCGAAAGCTTTGCCTCAAGCGATCTGCATCTTGAGACGTTGCGCGCCATGCGCGACCTGCACGGGCATATCGCCGCCATCGCCTATCCGATCCTCTACCAAAGCGGGCAGGTTCTGGAGACACGTCTGGTGATGGAAATGGATAACGAAGCGGTCGAGGACTAAGGCCGAGGGCAAGAGCTTGGGACAACAGTCCCGGAAAGTGACAAAGGATGAACGGGATGGGCAATGAAGCACGTTTGAACGACCTGAAAACCAAGGTTGAAGCCGGTGAGGTCGATACCGTGCTGGTCTGCATGGTCGACATGCAGGGGCGTCTGATGGGCAAGCGGTTCCACGCGGGGCATTTCGTGGCCGGTGCGTGGGAAGAAACCCATTGCTGCAACTACCTGTTGGCAACCGATCTTGAGATGGCGACGCCCGATGGCTATGCCGCAACCAGTTGGGAGCGCGGCTACGGCGATTATGTGATGAAGCCTGACCTGAGCACTCTGCGCCCGGTTCCGTGGCTTGAAGGAACGGCCATGGTGATGTGTGACGTGCTGGATCACCATACGCATGAGGAAGTGCCCCACGCGCCTCGGTCCATTCTGAAAAAGCAGGTGAACAGGCTTAAGGCCATGGGCTATGACGCCATGTGCGCCACCGAGCTGGAGTTTTTCCTGTTCGAGAAGAGCTTTGACCAGATCCGCAAGGAAGGGTTTCGCGATCTGGAGCCGATCTCGGGCTATAACGAAGACTATCACATCCTGCAGACCACCAAGGAAGAGCATGTGATGCGCCCGATCCGCAATCATCTGTGGAACGCGGGAATACCGGTCGAAAACTCGAAAGGTGAGGCTGAGACCGGGCAGGAAGAACTGAACATCAAGTACGCCCCCGCGATGGATACGGCCGAGTATCACTCGATTGCCAAGAACGCAGTGAAAGAGATCGCGTGGCAGCATGGCCATGCCGCGACGTTCCTGCCGAAATGGCATCATGAGAAAGTCGGCAGCTCGTCCCACGTGCATCAGTCGCTTTGGGCGGATGGGGTACCAGCCTTTTTCGATGAAAAAGATCCGCTGGGCATGTCGGGTATCATGAAAAGCTATATGGCGGGATTGCTGAAATACGCCGCTGATTACACCTATTTCATGGCCCCCTATATCAACAGCTATAAGCGGTTCATGAAGGGTACTTTTGCGCCGACGCGGATCATCTGGTCGGTGGACAATCGCACGGCGGGGTTCCGTCTTTGCGGCGATGGCACCAAGGCGGTTCGGGTGGAGTGCCGGATTCCGGGCTCGGACATGAACCCCTATCTGGCGATGGCGGGGATGCTGGCTGCTGGGATTGCCGGGATTGAGGAAGGGCTGGAGTTGCAGCCTCCGACGCAGGGCGATGTGTATCAGGGTGAAACGGGGATGATCCCCGGCAATCTGCGCGCGGCGCGGGATGCGTTGCATGGCTCGGCCATGTTGCGCGCGGCCATGGGGGATGACGTGGTCGATCACTATGCCCGCGCGGTTGAGGTCGAGATCGAAGAGTTTGAGCGTGTGGTGACCGATTGGGAAATTGCTCGCGGGTTTGAGCGGGCTTAGGGAGTTGGCTGGGGGCTCTGCCCCCAGACCCCCGGGATATTTTTGGACAGATGAAGCAGAGATCCTGTTTCTTTCGGAAATGGAGTGAGAATGGGACAGATGTTGAAATGTGTCTCGCCGATTGATGGATCGGTTTATGCAGAGCGTGAAGTGCTGTCGGCAGAAGCGGCATTTGAGGTCGCCGCGCGGGCGCGTGCGGCGCAGGCGGAATGGGCGGCGCGCCCATTGCAGGAGCGGATTGATCTTGTAATGGCAGGTGTGGCCGCAGTGGGCGCTATGAACGATGAGATCGTGCCAGAGCTTGCGCATATGATGGGCCGACCGGTGCGCTATGGCGGTGAGTTCGGCGGGTTCAACGAGCGCGCCAGCCATATGGCCGAAATCGCCTCGGACGCTCTGGCCGATATCGCCGTGGGTGAGGATGAGACCTTTAAACGCTATATCAAGCGCATCCCGCACGGGGTCGTTTTTGTGGTCGCGCCGTGGAACTATCCCTACATGACCGCGATCAACACGGTCGCTCCTGCTCTGATTGCGGGTAACGCTGTGGTGCTGAAACACGCCACTCAGACCTTGTTGGTGGGTGAGCGTATGGCGCAGGCCTTCCACGCGGCGGGTGTGCCCGCGGATGTGTTCCAGAATGTGTTCCTCAGCCATGACGTGACCAATGATCTGATCGCGGGCAAGGCGTTTGATTTCGTGAACTTCACCGGCTCGGTCGGGGGCGGTCAGGCGATGGAACGCGCGGCGGCGGGCACCTTTACCGGTGTCGGTACCGAGTTGGGCGGCAAGGATCCGGGCTATGTCATGGAGGATGCCGATCTGGATGCAGCGGTCGATACGCTGATCGACGGGGCCATGTTCAACTCGGGCCAGTGCTGCTGCGGGATCGAGCGGATTTATGTGCATGAAAGCCTCTATGACGCCTTCGTCGCCAAGGCGGTTGAGGTGGTGAAAGGCTATAAGCTGGGCAACCCGCTGGACGCCGAGACAACGATTGGCCCGATGGCCAATGTGCGTTTTGCCGATGAGGTGCGGGCGCAGATTGCCGAGGCCGTTGCGGCAGGTGCCGTCGCCCATATCGAAACCTTTGCCGAGGACGATGGCGGGGCCTACCTCACGCCGCAGATTCTGACCAATGTCACCCACGACATGCGCGTGATGCGGGATGAGAGCTTTGGCCCGGTGGTGGGCATCATGAAGGTCTCGTCCGACGAAGAAGCCATCGCGCTGATGAATGACAGCGAATTTGGCCTGACCGCCAGCCTCTGGACCCGAGATGTGGAGCGCGCCGCGCGGGTGGGCGATCAGATCGAGACCGGCACCGTGTTCATGAACCGTGCTGACTATCTGGACCCGGGCCTGTGCTGGACCGGCTGCAAGAATACCGGACGCGGAGGCGGATTGTCGGTCATCGGCTATCACAACCTCACACGTCCAAAATCCTACCATCTGAAAAAGGTGACATCATGAGCCTTGTTGGAAACTGGTCCTACCCGACCGCGATCAAGTTCGGCGCTGGCCGGATCAAGGAATTGCCCGAGGCCTGCGCGGCTGCTGGGATGAAACGCCCTCTGCTGGTGACCGACAAGGGATTGGCTGATCTGCCGATCACCACGGCCACGCTGGATATTCTTGAGGCCGCAGGGCTGGGCCGTGGGCTGTTCAGCGACGTGGACCCGAACCCCAATGAAAAGAACCTCGAAGCAGGGGTTGCCGCCTATAATGCGGGCGGCCATGACGGGGTGATCGCCTTTGGCGGTGGCTCGGGGCTGGATCTGGGCAAGATGGTTGCCTTTATGTGCGGTCAGACGCGGCCGGTTTGGGATTTTGAGGATATCGGAGACTGGTGGACCCGCGCCGATGCCGATGCCATCGCGCCGATCATTGCCGTGCCGACCACCGCCGGGACAGGGTCCGAGGTGGGGCGGGCCAGCGTCATCACCAACTCGGAAACGCACGCGAAGAAGATCATCTTTCACCCCAAAGTTCTGCCTGCGGTCGTGATCTGCGACCCCGAGCTGACCGTCGGCATGCCCAAATTCATCACCGCCGGCACTGGTCTGGACGCGTTTGCGCATTGTGTCGAGGCGTTCAGCAGCCCGCACTATCACCCTATGAGCCAGGGCATCGCGCTGGAAGGGATGCGGCTGGTCAAGGACTACCTGCCGCGCGCCTATGCCGATGGCACCGACATCGAAGCCCGCGCCCAGATGATGAGCGCGGCGGCGATGGGGGCGACGGCGTTCCAAAAGGGCCTCGGCGCGATCCACGCGATGAGCCATCCGATTGGCGCGGTGTTCAACACCCATCACGGCACCACCAACGCGGTCTGTATGCCCGCCGTGCTGGATTTCAACGCGCCCGTTATTGCGGACCGGTTCCAACAGGCGGCGGCCTATCTGGGCATCGAAGGCGGCTTTGACGGCTTCCGCGCCTTTGTGCAGGAGTTCAACGACGCGCTGGGTATCCCGCGCAAACTGTCCGAACTGGGCGTGACCGAAGCGTCGATCCCCGAACTGGTCAAAGGCGCGATCATCGACCCGTCCTGCGGCGGCAACCCGATTGAGCTGACCGAAGATAACCTGACCGCGCTGTTCAAAGCCGCGCTGTAACAGGGTTGCAGACCCGCTCTCTCACCTCGCATACTGCGCGCAGGTGAGGGAGATTTTCATGACTAAAGACATTGTTCTGATCCACGGGGCCTTTGCAGGGCCGTGGTGTATGGAGGATTACGCGGGCTTCTTCCGCGCGCGGGGCTGGACGGTACACACCCCCGCGCTGCGCTATCACGGCGGAGACCCCAAGGCCGAGCCCGATCCCGGCCTGACCGACACCAGCGTTATGGACTACGCCGATGACATTGCCGCATTCGTGCAGGGGCTGGACAGCAAACCCGTGCTGCTCGGCCATGCCATTGCGGGAGTGGTAACGCAGCAGGTGGCCTCGCGCGGTCTGGCCAGCGCCATTGTCCTGATCAATCCAAATGCCGCTTGGGGGACATTGCCTGAAACCGACGACGAACGCGCTGTGCCGCGTGCGCTGATGGAGGGCGGGGCGTTTTGGAAACAGCCCATGCGCGTTGATTTCGACCTGATGGCCCCCTTTGCGCTCAACAAAATGCCCGAAGCGCAGCAGCACGCGGTGTTCGACCAGCTTGGCCCCGAAAGCGGGCGGGTGATGTTCGAGATGTTCTTTTGGATGTTCGACGATCACCACGCGATGAAGGTGGATATCGACAAGGTCGACTGCCCGGTCCTGATCGTTTCCGGCACCGAGGACCGGGCCGTGAACCCGAACACCTGCCGCGCGCTGGCGAAACTTTACGGGGATCGCGCAACTTTCCTACCCGCAGAAGGACACGCGCATTTTCTGTTCATGGAGCCGGGGTGGGAAGGCCCAGCCGGGCAGATCGCCGACTGGCTGGGCCAGAGATTGGACGTCAGCGGCTGATCTGAAAGCTGCTTTGGGGTTTCCAGCTCATGCTGCCATCGTCGTTTTTGACGCAGCGCAGCAGGTGTTCTTCGCGCGTGGTCGAGGTGGCGGTGACATTGTTGTCACCAAAGATCACCACAAACGCATCCATCGAATAGGCCATGCCCGCGTAATAGCAGAACTTGGTCTCTGCCCCGTCAGGGATCGGGGATGCGGTGGTCAGGGTTTGTTGTGCGTTCACTTGGCTGGCCAGCAGAGTCAGGGCCAGCCCGAGGGGTAGTGTCTTCATGTCGTCCTCCCGTTGAGAGATCAGTGGGTCAAATGGATCTTGGACGCTCGGGAACCTCAAATATCGTTCTTGAATGACGGGTTGAGGGTAAGTGTGAACGGGATCAACGGGTTAGGCAAGGGGTTTGACTGCGTGTCCCGAGATGGTTCGCGCTATCCACAGATTGCTTGATGCAAAGCATAAGGCACGCGCCCGACCCGCCCCATGGGTAGGCGCGAGGATTTTGATGGTGTGGATGGGTTGGAACGTCGTCAGTTTAATTTCGTCGGGGTGCTGACACCTACTCCCGAAATTCTCAAATGCTGATCAAAGTTCAAAATCAACCGGTATTCGTATATCAATTCATAGCCCGTTAGCGACGAAAGCCAGGATGGATTAGTCTCTCTATACTGCTCGATAGTCCAGCGGGCGGTTACTTGGTAAATCGGCTGAGTGTCGAAGTGCGGCTGGAAATTCTGAGACCCGCGCCTATTAAGTCCACTAAATCGAAACCTCTGATACTCTAGCCATTTTAAGGTGCGATCAGCGGTCCCAAGGCTACTTGCGACGCGAAACACGCACACTTCTGCTCCTGAACCCGTGCCAACTTTTTCCCAATCCAACTTGAGCAGGTTCGGCTCTTTTTTCTCTCGTTCGCTTTCAATCAGACAGCTCGTGACATCAGGGAAACGCCGCAAAGCTCTTCGATATCTCTTCCATTGAGGATGCACGCTATCCACAGTTTTTCCCAAAAAAAGAAACGGATCGGTTTCTTGATTGGCTAAGTGGTCGAATTCAATGAAGCAACTTTCGTTGGCGCGGCAAATCCCCCATCCGTCAATGGGGCTGTCTTCTGCAGAAACCGCAAACCCGCAAGCAGCCAATACAAGTGATGGTGCAGCCGTCACAATAATTTTTCGTAACGTTTTCATTTGTTTGCCAAAAGATTTAATAAGTGACTCGAAACTCCGCAATAATCTTAACCGGCAACCTATAGCTGATTCCAGTCAGACAATCCCTACCATTCGGTAAAAGCGCGCTTGCCATCGAAAACGCAGGTTCCTGTTCAATGCAGAGCTAATCTCTGTCGATCAAACATCCAACTCCTCCACAAACCGCGCGTTTTCCTGAATGTATTGGAACCGCAGTTCGGGCTTTTTGCCCATCAGACGCTCGACCAGATCGCCGGTTTCGCCGGGTTCGTCCTCGTCAATCGTGACGCGGATCAGCTTGCGAGAGGCCGGGTCCATCGTGGTCTCTTTCAGGTCCTTGGCGTCCATTTCGCCCAGACCTTTGAAGCGGGACACGTCGATCTTGCCCTTGCCGCCCAGACCTTTCTCAAGCCACTCGTCGCGCTCGGCCTCGTCCAGACAATAGACGCGTTTGGCGCCCTGGGTCAGGCGATACAGAGGCGGGCAGGCCAGATACAGGTGGCCCGCGTCGATCATCGGCCGCATCTGGGTGAAGAAGAAGGTCATCAGCAAGGACGCGATATGCGCGCCGTCCACATCCGCGTCGGTCATGATGATGATCTTGTCATAGCGCAGGTCGTCGACGTTGAACTTGGTGCCAAGGCCCACACCCAGCGCCTGGGTCAGATCGTTGATCTCGGCATTGGTGCCCAGTTTCGAACTGGCCGCGCCCAGCACGTTCAGGATTTTGCCGCGCAGGGGCAGCAGGGCCTGTGTCTTGCGATCCCGCCCCATTTTGGCCGAGCCACCGGCCGAGTCGCCCTCGACGATGAATAATTCGGTGCCGTCGCGTGTTGAACTACTACAGTCCACCAGCTTGCCGGGAAGACGAAGTTTTTTAGTGGCGGATTTGCGTTGTGTCTCTTTCTCGGCTCGTCGGCGCAGACGCTCCTCGGCTCGGAGTATCACAAAGTCGAGGATCGCGCCGGCAGATTTCGTGTCCGCGGCCAGCCAGTTATCGAAATGGTCGCGGACCGAATTCTCTACCAGCCTCTGCGCCTCGACCGTGGCCAGACGGTCTTTGGTCTGGCCCACGAATTCCGGCTCGCGGATAAAGCATGAGACCAGCGCGCAGCCGCCGGTGATCAGGTCTTCGCGGGTGATCTGCGCGGCCTTCTTGTTGTTGATCAGCTCGCCGTAGGCCTTGATCCCCTTGAGGATCGCGGCCCAGAACCCCGCCACATGGGTGCCGCCTTCGGGCGTGGGGACGGTGTTACAGTAGGATTGGATGAACCCATCGCGCGAGGGCGTCCAGTTGATTGCCCATTCGACCTTGCCCGGTGTCCCGAACTTCTCGTTGAAGTCCACGGTGCCTGCGAAGGGCTGCTCGGCATAGGTGGATGAGCCGTTCATCGTCTCTTTGAGGTAATCAGACAGGCCGCCGGGGAAGTGGAACGTGGCCTCGGTCGGGGTTTCGCCGTCGTCGATGGCGGATTTCCAGCGGATTTCCACGCCTGAGAACAGGTAGGCTTTGGATCGGATCGATTTGAACAGACGCGCGGGTTTGAATTTATGTTGTCCAAAGATTTCCGCATCGGCGTGGAACGTTACGGTGGTGCCGCGCCGGTTGGGGGCCGCACCGATTTTCTCGACCGGTCCCAAGGGAATCCCGCGCGAGAAGCGTTGTTCGAACAGCGTCTTGTCCCGCGCCACCTGCACGACCATGGAATCGGACAGGGCATTCACCACCGAGGCCCCAACCCCATGCAGACCGCCCGAGGTCTGATAGGCCTTGCCCGAGAATTTACCACCCGCGTGCAGGGTACACAGAATGACCTCCAGCGCGGACTTGTCGGGGAACTTCGGATGCGGATCAATCGGGATACCGCGCCCGTTGTCGCGGACGGTCAGGGCGTAATCTTCGTGCAGCTCGACCTCGATCCGGTTGGCGTGACCGGCGACCGCTTCGTCCATCGAGTTGTCGAGGATTTCGGCCACCATGTGATGCAGCGCGCGCTCATCCGTGCCGCCGATATACATGCCGGGGCGTTTGCGAACGGGTTCCAGCCCTTCAAGCACCTCGATCGAGGAGGCGTCATAGGTGGAAGTCGCTTCAGGCGTCAACAGATCGTCGGGCATCGGTGCTGCTCTTGTTTTTGAGTTTTATCCATTATGGCAGGTGATGTGGTCCGGGGGAAGAGGGGCGCGAAGTGTTGTAGAAAAATGCGAGGATCACGCAGGTTTTCGCATATGGCCTGTTTTCGACTAAGATGGGGACAGTTTGTATTTTTCATCAACTAGGGGCAATTGGATGACCACAAATTCCGCAGAGTTTATTGGTGACATTCCGACATATTATGACAGTGGTCTTGGACCAAATATTTTTGTCGATTACGCACAACACTTGGTCGAGACATGTTGCAGCGAACCCGCTAGCGAAGTGGTCGAACTTGCAGCCGGAACCGGCATAGTCAGCAGAATGCTCCGAGATCAGCTGCCTGCAGCAGCAAACCTGCTGGTTACTGATTTGAACGCGCCGATGTTGGATGTTGCCAAGACTAAGTTTTCTAGCTCGGAAAACGTTCGTTTTGACGTTGTCAACGCGATGGAACTGCCATTCGAAACACCAAAGTTCGATTTGATGGTGTGTCAGTTTGGCGTGATGTTTTTTCCCGACAAAGTCGCCTCGTTCCGCGAGGCCGCGCGCGTGCTGAAACCCGGAGGGCGTTACGTTTTTAATGTCTGGAGTTCTATGGCTGAAAACCCGGTTTCGCAGATGGCTCAGGACGTTGTTGCGCAGGTCTTCCCGGACGACCCTCCGGGCTTTTACCAAGTTCCGTTTCACTACGGAGACCCGCAGGCCGTATTGGCTGACTTGTCCGCCGCCGGTTGGCACAACGTGACATTCCAGACGATACGGTTGAGTAAAAAGATCCTGGATCCCGCGGCATTCTCGCGCGCTTTGGTTTTCGGAAACCCTTTGGTGGACGAAATAAAAGAGCGCGGCGGTGCCGATCCCGAGGAGGTCGCGGTGGAAATGGCAAAGGCATTGGATCAGCGTTTTGGGTCAGAGGACATGGTGATGCCTTTGTCGGCCACGACTTTTGTCGGACAAATGGATTAACCACACCTTTGAAATCGAAGCTTGCCTCCTGGGGCATCGCCGGTAACAACTCAATCTGGGATTGACGCGACCAAAATCGTAAGGAAGTGGAATGAGTTGGATCAAGACGGTGCCCTTCGAGCAGGCAACAGGTCGATTGAAGAAACTGTATGAACGGGTCACCGGGCCGGGGAACAACGTTGACAACATCATGATGGTGCATTCCCTGCGCCCGCATTCGATGGAAGGCCACATGGCGTTGTACAAAAACGTGTTGCACCATTCGGCCAACACCATTCCGAAATGGTTTCTCGAGGTTCTGGGCGTCTGGGTCAGTTCGTTGAACCGTTGTGGATACTGTGTCGAGCATCACTTCAGTGGTCTACAGCGTTTGCTGGACGATCCTGCACGCGCAGAAGCTATTGGCGCAGCGATTGAGGCCAAAGCGCCAGATACCGCCCCTTTGGATGCCGCGCAGGTCGCGGCGATGCATTATGCGCGCATGTTGACTCAGGCTCCGGCGGATATGACAGAAGCAGATATCGACGCGTTACGCGCGGTGGGGTGGGATGACGGCCAGATACTCGAGATTAATCAGGTCTGCGCCTATTTCTCGTATGCCAACCGCACTGTTTTGGGGCTGGGGTGCGACACCGATGGGGATGTTTTGGGACTATCGCCCAACAACTCCGAGGACCCGGCGGATTGGGGGCATCGCTAGGCCGTCAAGCGCCGCTCCAGTCCAGAATTGCCTGCGCCATTGCGTCAGGTCGTTGGTGATGCAGCCAGTGATCTGCGCCGGGAATGTCGACACGCTTCAGGTCGGGGGCGAAGGTTTCAAGCCCAGAGGTCGCCTCTGGCAGCAGCGCTTTGTCCTCCGGTCCCCAAAGAAGCAGATGCGGGCATCGGACCATCAGGCGCTCTACCGGAAACTCGGGCAGGTCCGTCAAAGGCTCGCCCGGTTTAGCCACCACCAAAGGAGAAGCGCGATACCAGTTCAACATAGCGTTCAACCGACCGGGCCGAGCCCATTCGGTGCGATAGTCTTGCATCTGATGATCAGACAACCAATCCAACCCCATGCCGTATCTGAAGAAACGTTCAAGCAGGGCGAAGTTATTGGCTGAAAAACGATCGGCTGCGTCCTCGGCGCGCAGGTCATTGATATATTGCGAGGCTGCGGACTGCGGGCCTCCTGCCGCCATGGCGCGCTGAAACGGAACCGGATGAACTCCGTTCGCGATGATCAGGCGGTCGACCAGTTCGGGCCGAAACATAGCTAGGCCATAGGCCACCGAAGCCCCCCAATCGTGACCCAGAACCGTTACGGGCCCGCCCTGCGTTTCGATCAGTGCGGCCATGTCCGACACCAGGTTGGACAGGGTGTAGTGGCCGACGCTTTCCGGCACCCAGCTTTGCCCGTAACCGCGGTGATCGGGCGCAACACAATGGTAGTGCGGGGCGAGGTGCAGTGCCAGATCGGCCCATGCGTCGCCATATTCTGGAAAGCCGTGCAGCATCAGCAGCGTGGGCAAACTGGGATCACCCCAGCTGCGTAGAAAAAACGGCTGACCGTTGAGCGTGACAAACCTGCTGTTCATGGGGCTAACCCTATGGTCTGAAATCGAAATACAGAGCACTTAAGATACAGCAATTTGACACCAATCAAAGCGCGAAGTGCCGGTCCCTGTTAGCCTTTCATCTAACAAGCTTAGCAAGGAGAAACTGAATGGAAACAGCGGCACAGATAGAAAAGACAGAAACGCCCGTTACTGTGGTGCCCGCCTCTGCAGCGCCAAGTCCCGAAAAAATTCGTCTGGCCTTTGAAAGCGGCAAATACCCCTATGGCCGCAAGATGGCCCGCAAGACCTATGAGGCACAAAAGGCCGAGTTGCAGGCCGAGTTGTTGAAGGTTCAGCTGTGGGCGCAAGAGACGGGGCAGCGGTTTGTGTTGTTGTTTGAAGGCCGCGACGCTGCTGGAAAGGGTGGCACGATCAAACGGTTCATGGAGCACCTGAACCCGCGTCAGGCCCGTGTGGTCGCGTTGAACAAACCTACCTGGGAAGAAAAGGGTCAGTGGTATTATCAGCGCTATATTCAGGAACTGCCGACCGTGGGCGAAATGGTGTTTTACGACCGCTCCTGGTACAACCGCGCGGGCGTTGAGCGGGTGATGGGCTTTTGCTCGCCCAATGAGTATCTGGAATTCATGCGCCAGACCCCGGATTTCGAGAGGATGCTGGTGCGCTCGGGCATTCAACTTTACAAATACTGGTTCTCAGTCACGCAGGAAGAGCAACAGCGCCGGTTCAAAAGCCGTGAAACCGACCCGCTGAAACAGTGGAAATTGTCGCCGATCGACAAGGCGAGCCTCAGCAAGTGGGACGACTACACCGAGGCGAAAGAGGCGATGTTCTTCTACACCGATACCGCCGATGCGCCCTGGACGATCATCAAGTCCAACGACAAGAAACGCGCCCGTCTGAACACGATGCGCCACTTTCTGTCGACGCTGGACTATCCCGGCAAGAACCATGATATCGTGGGCGACCCGGATCCGCTGATCGTCGGGCAGGCACATCACGTGATCCATCGGTCCGAGCACATACTGGGTACGTCTCTGCATCCGGACGCTTGAAAAGGCCATTCAAAGCTGATTACCGGCTCTTGACAATGAGTCTCACCTTGGAATTTCGTTGATCTGGTCTTGTCCCGGCTTCTGGCCGGGCATAAGGCTGGGGCAATGAATAAGGTGATGACATATCGCGGCCACTTCCGGGCCATCGCCGTGCTCGGCCTGCCGTTGGTGGGCGGGCATCTGGCGCAGTTCGCGATCGGCCTGACCGATACGATCATGCTGGGCTGGTACGGGGTAGAGGCTTTGGCTGCTGTAACCTTGGCCAGCAGCTACTATTTCGTGCTGTTTCTGTTCGGGGCCGGGTTCGGCTGGGCCGTTATGCCTATCGTCGCCACGGCCGCTGCGGAAGAGGACGAGACGAGTGTTCGCCGCTCGACCCGCATGGGATTGTGGCTGTCACTGATCTATGCGGCTCTTATGATGCCGTTGCTATGGTGGTCCTACCCGATCCTGATTGCTTTGGATCAGGACCCTGATGTTGCGCGAACGGCTTCCCAGTACCTGCGGGTTGCAGGGTGGGGTCTGTTCCCGGCGCTTATCGTGATGGTCTTGAAGTCTTATCTGGCCGCGTTGGAACGGACCCAGATCGTTCTTTGGATTACGGTCACAGCCGCCGTGGTCAACGGCCTAACTAACTATGCGCTGATCTTCGGGAACTGGGGCGCGCCCGAGATGGGCGTGATCGGCGCCGCCGTCGCCTCGGTGGTTACACAGATCGTTTCGCTGGTCTTTGTGGTGATCTATGCGGTGCGTGTCTTGCCCGAACACAGCCTGTTCCAGCGTTTCTGGCGCCCGGATTGGGAGTTCTTCTTCAGCGTCCTGCGTCTGGGCGTGCCCATCGGATTGACTACTCTGGCCGAGGTTAGCTTGTTTGCGATGTCCGCGATCATGATGGGGTGGCTGGGTCAGGTGCCGCTGGCGGCGCACGGGATCGCGCTAAATTTGGCCTCGGCCACGTTCATGGTGCATCTGGGCCTGTCGAACGCGGCCACGATCCGAGCGGGTAATGCGCTGGGCCGCAAGGATCGGGCGCATCTGGAAAAAGGCGCGATTGCCGTAACGGGCATGTCTTTGGTGATGTCGGTGCTGACCGTCATCCTGTTCCTGACCTGCGCCGAGCCGTTGATCTCGTTGTTTATGGAAACAGACGATCCGCAGCGGGGGGAAATCCTGTTGATTGGCACCGGGTTGCTGGCCATGGCGGCCCTGTTCCAACTGGTCGATGGCGCGCAGGTGATCGCGCTGGGCCTGTTGCGTGGTTTGCAGGACGCCAAAGTGCCGATGTTAATGGCGGGGCTCAGCTATTGGGTCGTGGGCATTCCAGCGTCGTATTACTTTGGCTTTGTCCGGGGGATGGACGGGATCGGCGTCTGGCTGGGCCTTGTGCTGGGGCTGGCTTTTGCGGCGGTGCTGCTGATGGCCCGGTTCTGGATGCGCTCGGTTCGGTCTGTACCGGTAACGGCTTAACCCTTGCTGAGTCGATCCGCCTTTTTGCGCACGAGGACGCTGCGCAGGTCATGCATGGCCATCAACAATCTGTCGGTCACATCCTCAAGCTGATCATCGGATGCTTTGGACTGGGCCCACTGAGTCGTCAGGTTCAGGTAATCCACGGCCCGGTGGATATCATCCATGTCGCGCTGGGCCAGCAGGGCCTTGCGCGCCTCCATCCAGCGCGCGATTTCGGCTTGGTCGGCTTCGGTCAGGGTGCGCTGGCCTTGCGGTTTGATCTCGCCATTTCGGATGTTGATGACGGCGATCTGGTCCATCTCGATCCGCTGCTGGCGGTTTTCCGTGTCGATCCGGAATACCGCCGCGCCATTCTCGCGGATACGGAAATAGTATTCGGGCAGTTCAGTCGCCATACGGCCTCCGGGCTCAGGTCAGTGCAGCGCAGAAATTTTGGATGCGGGTGCAAGCCTCGGTCAGCGCCTCATCCGATGTAGCATAGCTGACACGGAAATTCGGAGACAAGCCAAACGCGGCACCAAAAACAACGGCAACGTCAGCCTCTTCCAGCAACGCTGTGGCAAATGCCTCATCCGATGCGATCACGGTACCTGCCGGGGTTGTTCTTCCGATCAGACCCGTGATCGAAGGGTAGACGTAAAAAGCACCTTCGGGCGTGGGGCAAGTGATGCCGTCGATCTGGTTCAGCATCTTCACCACAAGATCGCGGCGTCGTTTGAATGTCTTGGCATTGGGGGCCAGAAAATCCTGCGTGCCGTTCAGCGCCTCGACCGCAGCCCATTGGCTGACCGAACAAGGGTTCGAGGTCGACTGCGATTGGATCTTGCGCATCGCTGCGATCAACTCGGCCGGGCCGGCCGCATAGCCGATCCGCCAGCCGGTCATGGCATAGGCTTTGGACACACCGTTGCAAGTCAGCGTACGATCATAAAGGCCCGGTTCGACCTGGGCAGGGGTGCAGAATTCGAACCCGTCATAGGCGAGATGCTCATACATATCATCCGACATGATCCACACATGCGGATGGCGCATCAGCACATCGGTCAGCGCCTTCAACTCGGCCCGGCTGTAACCCGCACCGGTAGGGTTGGACGGAGAGTTGAAGATGAACCACTTGGTGTTCGGCGTGATCGCGGCCTCAAGCTGTTCGGCCGTCAGCTTGAACTGGTTTTCCAAGGTTGTTTCCACAACGACCGGCGTACCGCCTGCCAGCAGAACCATATCGGGATAGCTGACCCAGTAGGGGGCTGGGATGATTACCTCATCGCCGTCGTTCATGGTGGCCATCAAGGCGTTATACAGCGTCTGCTTGCCGCCGGTACCTACCGAGATCTGGGCGGGCGAATAGTCCAACCCGTGATCACGTTTCATTTTGGCACAAGCCGCCTGTTTCAACTCGGGGATGCCATCGGGCGCGGTGTATTTCGTTTTCCCCGCGGCAATGGCGGCGACAGCCGCGTCCTTGATGTTCTGCGGCGTATCGAAATCGGGTTCGCCCGCGCTCAGTCCGATAACATCGCGCCCTGCGGCCTTCAATTCGGCGGCTTTCGCTGTCATTGCGATGGTCGGTGATGGTTTTACGCGTGACAGTGTCGCAGACAGGAAACTCATGATCGGCCTCGGTTTGTATGTTCAACCTGTCTGTCATAGGGTGCGCCCGAATGACGATCAAGCGATATGCACAGTGGAATTGGAGACGCGAATGAACGACGAAAGCGACTGGTACGGCCCGGAATCAGCAACTTTTGGCGACCGTCTGGCAGGCGCGCGTGAAGCGGCAGGTATGACGCAATCGCAGCTTGCGCGGCGGCTTGGCGTCAAGAAAGCCACGATCGCTGCTTGGGAAAACGACCTGTCTGAGCCGCGCGCCAACCGTTTGTCGATGATGGCCGGAATGATCAACGTCTCGATCATGTGGCTTTTGACTGGCGAGGGTGACGGTATGGATGCGCCGGTTGAAGTGGTGGAAAACGCGCCTGAGCTTGTTGAAGTCGTGACCGAGTTGCGCGCCATCCGTGGCGAGATGCGGGCCAGCGCCGAACGGGCCGCCAAGTTGGAGAAACGCGTGCGCCTGATGTTGGAGCGAAATCAATGACCGAGCCGCGTGACGTTCAGATCAAGCGACTGAAAATGCGCTCCATGCGCCGAGGGATCAAGGAAATGGACCTGATCCTGCAGGCGTATGCCGAACGCAATTTGGCGGCGATGGACAGTGCTGGGTTGGAAACCTATGACGCGCTGTTGCACGAAAATGATCAGGACCTGTATCAATGGGTGACTGGGCAGGTCGCCGCCCCAGAGCGGTTCGGGGATCTGATAACTGATATCGCACAAACATTTCAGAAATAAAGAAAAAGACGGTTTAACTGAATTTTCGGTTTTTCGATTCATTCTGCCTGAAACAGCGCGATTGAATCGGAGGATCGGATGAGTATGGAAATGCAGGTCTCCGCGCACGGGGCCAAGGGCTTCATGACCAGTTATCTTGAGGCGCTTGCCCTTGTCGAACGGCTGCACCGTTTGCTTTTGGACGTCATCAAGGATGAGTTCGAACGTGTCGGCGTACTTGAAATCAACGCGGTTCAGGCATTGCTGCTTTTCAACATCGGAGATCATGAAGTCACGGCAGGTGAGCTGAAAAGCCGGGGATATTACCAGGGCAGCAATGTCAGCTATAACCTGAAAAAGTTGGTCGAGATGGGCTATATGCACCACCAGCGCTGCGAGATTGACCGCCGTTCGGTCCGTGTGCGTCTGACGCCGCGTGGGCGCGAAATTCGTGACACAGTGTCCGAACTGTTCGCTCGTCACGCCGATGGGTTACAGTCACGTGGCGTGTTGGGGCTTGAGGGTATCGAGGACATCACCACCTCTCTCCGTCGGGTTGAACGCTATTGGACGGACCAGATCCGTTATATTTACTGATCAGGGTCGGGTGTATGGTCCGGCGTCGGACAGGACCAAACCCTCAAGCTCGCGGATTAGCTTGCGGGTCATCGCATCCTCATAAGCTTCGAACCCGACGGAAACCTCGACAAAAGCGTCGGGGCCCAGAATGACCCAGGCATTGTAGTAAGCGGATAACTCACTGATCTGTATGTCGCGCTTGTCCCCGACATTGGCGTCATCGGGGCCGATAACCAGACCGTTGATGGTGATCCCGCTGGCTTGCAGTGCTTGTTTCACCTCGCGGGGGTGAGGGCCAATGTTGTGTTTTCCGTCGCCAGAAAGGTCCAGCGTTTGCTTCCAGCACTCGGGCTGTTGGGATAGTAATTCAGCACCAAACAGCATTGCCGATCCAACTGCGGTCCCCTGGGGCGCCGAGCTGCGCGTCACCGAGTTTAACAGGTTTGAAATGCCAGCGAGTTGTTCGTCGGATCGGATTTCTGTCCAGTCAAGCAGCATGCGCTGATGACTGGTCTCACTCCATTCGAATACGGCGAGCCGCACCGCAGGGCCAAGGCCCGAAAGAAGCAGTTGCTTGACCTTGGGTCGTTGCAGGGCAGCGGCCAGACCACCGAGTTGCAACCTGTATTCGGCACTATCGACCGAGCCAGAGACATCCAGACCCAATGCCAGAGCCTGTCTGCACTCAGACAGGGCGGGTGTTCCCAAAAAGGCTGCGACAGCGGCAAGGTACCGGATCATTTTGGCGCTTCACCGGACAAAGCGCCGATTTGCAGGCCCTGCAATTCCCTCTCAAGCTTCCGGCGCATGGCGCGCTCGAAGTCTTCGAACCCTTGCGCCACTTCAAGAAAAGCGCCGGGGCCATGCAGGACATTGTTCTCGAAAAACGGGATTAGGAACAGCTCGCCTTCGAAATCAGCAGCGTTGATGACCAGCCCGTTCACCACGACGTCCTGAAACGGAAAGTGGCGGTAGGCCGAATCCGGCCCGTACCCGTCATTGTTCGACCCATCACCAGACAGATCAATGGTCTGGAAAAGGCAGGGCGGGGCTTGCTGCATCAGTGTCGCGCCAAAGGCCAACGCATATCCCATCGCCGTGGCCGATCCGCTGTCGGATCGCACCGACTGCTGCACCGTCGTAGCTGCGGCCAGCAAATCCGCCCGTGTACGGATCATCGACCAATTCAGAATGACCCGCTGCGTGCTGCGCCCGCTCCATTCATAGACGGCCAGCGCCACGGGCATTGGCGATGAGAAAAACGCCTCGGTCACTTCAGGCGCCACAAGAGCCGCGGCCAGGCCCTGCCGTTGCAGCGTGTCTTCGGTTGCGTCTACCGAGGTCGATATGTCCATCGCCAAGGCAAGCGCCAGCCGACAGGTCTCGGCCCGCAAGGGGCTGGCCAATACGGCCAAGCCCAAGGTTGCCAGCCAGCGGATCACCAGTGGCCGGTGCTTTCCATGCTGGCCCAGGGTTCGGCGGGGTCCAGCGCCTCACCATTTTGCAAAAGCTCGACCGAGATATTGTCTGGCGAGCGCACAAACGCCATACGCCCGTCGCGCGGCGGCCGGTTGATCACCACGCCATTATCCTGAAGCAGCTGGCACATTTCGTAGATATTATCGACCCCGTAGGCCAAATGACCGAAATGGCGGCTATCGCCAGGTAATCCGTCGTCGCCATCCCAGTTATATGTCAGCTCGATCGGACGATCTTCTTGCCCCGGAGGTGCCATGAAGATCAGTGAAAACCGCCCTTGTTCACTTTCGTACCGACGGGTTTCTTTCAGCCCCAGCAGTTCATAAAACGCCATGGATTTCTCAAGATCCTTAACGCGGACCATGGTGTGCAGGTATGTCAGCCCCATTCCGGATTCCTTTTTTGTGCAGGTGATGTCCAGCACCTTAGCGCGCGAACTGCACCTGTCGAGAGGCCCTGCGGACACAATTTAGAGTTTGCGCAAGTTAGCGCACATATCGCGGTTCCTGTCGTGGTTTTGCCGATATATAGTGGTCTGCGACTCATTCGCTGGAAAGGAAATTTCATGCCGCTGTCCTCTGACCAACTGACCGAGATCGAAGCGCAACGGGCGCAATCGTATCAAACGCGTCGTGTTGTTGCTCCGGGGATGGAGGATCACCTGTACACCGCGCATCAGGTTCTGGACCACGGTTTTGTGCGTGTGATCGACTATATGGGCGATGACGCGGCGATTTGTCAGGCTGCCCGTGTGTCCTATGGCAAGGGTACCAAATCCGTACAGAATGATGAGGGCCTGATCCGCTACCTGATGCGTCACTGGCACTCGACCCCTTTTGAAATGTGCGAGATCAAGCTGCATGTGAAACTGCCCGTCTTTGTGGCGCGGCAATGGATCCGGCATCGTACGGCGAATGTGAACGAATACTCGGCGCGCTACTCGATTCTGGACCGCGAGTTCTATATCCCCGCGCCCGACCATGTCGCGGCACAATCCGAAGTGAACAACCAGGGCCGGGGC
This sequence comes from Ruegeria sp. R8_1, assembly GCF_017743815.1. Classification (NCBI taxonomy): domain Bacteria; kingdom Pseudomonadati; phylum Pseudomonadota; class Alphaproteobacteria; order Rhodobacterales; family Roseobacteraceae; genus Ruegeria; species Ruegeria sp. R8_1. Next base: position 392,127 of record NZ_JAGHRL010000001.1, read on the forward strand.
GACGCGCTGCAGGGCGAAGAAGCCGCGCGCGTGCTAGAGATGCTAAAGGCCGACAGTGCCCGGTGCTATGACAATTACGAGGCGATGATCAGTCAGGACGGTCAGCAGGGTCTGGCGCGTGAACTGGCGCGGATGAACCTTCCGGCGAATATCTACACCCAGTGGTATTGGAAGGTGGACCTGCACAACCTGTTCCACTTCCTGCGTCTACGGGCCGACCCACATGCGCAGTACGAAATCCGGGTATATGCCGATATGATGTGCAAGATCGTCGCCGATTGGGTGCCTTTTGCTTATAAAGCCTTCGAAGATTATCGTCTGGGCGCGGTGAATCTGTCGGCGCAGATGGTCGACAGCCTGCGTCGAATGCTGGCCGGAGAGGCCGTGACGCAGGAAAATTCGGGCATGACCGCCCGCGAATGGCGCGAGTTTGAGGCCGTCATCCGCGAAAGCTAATCGCATATCGTTTGTCTATACGTATTGTCATGAAGCTGTTACATTGGCTTCATGACATGTCTTTCTTACATCCGATTTGCATGCTTTGTTTGCTTGCTTGGCAGTCCGGTTTTCGCCAAGTCTCCGATTGCCGAGGTATTGTGTGAACCGACATCCCGAATGCACGACAAGCTTGAACGTCAATTCGGCTCGCAGCGCGCGGCCACCGGGGTGCGCAGTCCCGAACAGATCATGGAAGTCTGGACTAGCGAAAAAGGTGATTGGACGATGGTTGTCACTTACTCGACCGGTACGTCCTGCATCGTTGCGATGGGTCAAGACTGGTTCTCGCACGCCGACGCAGATCCGGCGCGCGGTTAACATTGGTCGAACCATAATTGGTCAACGGCCGGAAATTGGCCGTTGCCCTGCTTTGTCTTCCCGTCGGGAGGGGGCCTTACAACGGTTTCAAATCGGCGGCCATCTGGCGACCGTCGCGTCCGTCCTGCAATTCGTATGAGACTTTCTGATTGTCTGCGAGCCCGGTCAGACCTGACCGTTCAACAGCCGAGATATGTACAAATACGTCCTTGCCACCTTCATCAGGGGCAATAAACCCATAGCCTTTAGTGGTATTAAACCATTTCACGGTGCCAGTTGGCATTTCCCGTGTCTCCTTCTACTTACACGTTGTCCCACAAATTGGTGGGGGAAGTGATTGACGCCACCGCCTTTCATCACCGCCGCGCCCACACGCTTCGGCCCGAATTGCGTATTTCGTCTTTTTCAACATTGCACGGTGAAGTAAAAAATCAAGAATTACCGGAACACGTTGGCGAATTTGCCTAAAATTCGCACAAGCACAGGAAGCCCCCGAAAATGCGCCTATATGGACTAAAGAACTGTGACACCTGCCGTAAGGCATTGAAGTCATTGCAGGATGTTGAATTCATCGACGTGCGCGCCGATGGCGTGCCTGAAACAGTGCTTTCTAGGGCTCTTACACATTTCGGCGAGGCTTTGCTCAACACCCGGTCCACGACATGGCGGGGCCTAAGCGAAGACGAACGCGCCCGGGCACCATTGGAGTTGTTGCACGATCATCCGACCTTGATGAAACGTCCTTTGATCGAGCGTGACGGGCAGCTTTTTCTTGGCTGGACGGCGGCGACGAAGGCGGCTCTTGGCGTCGACTGAGCGGATGCTTATCTGCAAAGGCGCAAGCAAGAGGGCGAAAGATGCGTAACGCAGCGATGATTTTGGGTGTGATTGCCGGGCTAATCGGCATGTTGGTCGGCTTTGTCGGCTATGGCTATGTCGAACTGATCGACCGGTACGGCGAGATTGGCGGGTTGGCCGAGCAGGTGGACAACGCGCAACTGATCCAGACGGCCTCGATCCTTGCGCCTCTGCTGGCGATTGCCGGGGGGGCCATGGCCAAGGCGCGGGCATTGGTTGGGGGGCTATTGTTGCTGATCTCAGCAGGCGGCATGTATTACGCGTTTGGTTTCAATGCCTTTACCATGTTCCCCGTTGCATTTGCAGGGGTCGCGGGGGTCCTTGGGCTGGCCGCGGGTAAACCGGACGAGCCCAAGGCGCATTTCTAGATCACTTCAGGCGCAGGATGCGGTCGATGGAAATCGGGCCTGCGCCGTTGATCACGATGACCAGGAACAGGAAGGTCCACATCACACGCTGATCCATCAAGGTGACGGCGTTGTCGAACAGACCACCCAGTTTCACGCCGTGCCCGGCGACATCAACGATGGTCTGGACCCAGACGAAGCCGATCATGGCTAGGGCAGCAACGCGGGTCAGAAGGCCAACCAGCAGAAGCGCAGGCAGGACGAACTCGGCCACGGTGCCGAAGAAGATCACGATGCGCTGGAAGAAGGTCATCTGGGTGACGTCATACAAAACGGCTTCAGCCGCTTTGGGGAAGATCTGGCCAAAGGCACCGGCTGACGCCGAGAAGATCGACCCGTCAATCTTCAGAGTGGCCGAATTCCAGTAGTAAACAAGCAATACAGCAACAAAAACAAGCCGTGCCAGGGTCGGTGTCAGCCAGTTGGCCGAGCTGTCCAGCCGTCCCAGGACATTGTTGTGAAGAGAGATCAGGGCAGTCATTGTGCCAGCCTTTCGATAGTCACAGAAGTAATGGCGCCACCTTGAAGCAGAGGCGCCAGAGTGGCCCCAAGATCGAACTCGGGGGTGGTAGCGGATACGCTTTCGAATGCTTGACCGATCGTATGACCAGTCTGCATCTTAGATATCCAATCTGCGCCGCCTGCAGGCAGCAGATGCGGCGCGGGATCAAATTCGGGGCGGGTCACCAGCACGTCTTCAGCACCGGGTTGGGGTTTGGGGGCGTCGTCCATGGTGTTGAACCGCCACAAAGAGAATATTGGCCACTCTGAGCGGACCACCTGCATTGATGGTGCGAATTGCAGCTTGGCCCGCATGACCTGTTCTGGGTCCACGGCCAGAGCGTCACCCGGTGCAGGCGTGCTGTCCGCCGCGTGGTACGAGCGACGCAGTGCCAGTTCTAACCGGGCAACGTCGGGCAAATATCCCAGGTGCGAAAGCTGCTCCATTCCCGCCAGAAATTCAGGGAATGCTTCGCCGTAGAACATCATCATCGGCGTCGTCGGAGGGTGCTGGCGTAGGAAAATGCCCGACAGACCATCCATGTTCTGAGAGCCTAATAGCTTTGCGATTACCGGGAAGGCCTGATGCATTGATTCGGTCAGGGACACCGCAACATTGTTGCGATAAACGCTGAACCGTCGGCCTGCCGGTTGGGCGCGGGCATCCACCAACCCCTCTGGAACCGCCTCAGACGGGTTCAAAAGGGCAGTGTGAAAGGTGGATTGAGACACGCTCATGCCGGGATGCGGTCCAATGCCGCTTGTGCACGGTCAGCCTCGGCTCGAAGAACAGGCCATTCGGGAACGTCTGTATCCCATTCGATAAGGACTGGTTTCGGACCCGATCTTTCCAGCACGTAGTCCAGCAAGGCCCAGACGGGGTCCACGACCTCGCGCCCGTGGCTGTCGATCAGCAGGGGGCGACCGTGATCGTCCTCGTCTTCGTCGTGTCCGCCTAGATGAATTTCGCCAACTTTTTCCAGTGGATAGGCGTCGATATAGCCTTGCGGCGAGAAATCCAGATTAGTGGCCGAGACGAAAACATTGTTCACGTCTAGCAAAAGGCCGCAGCCAGTGCGGCGCGAGATTTCGCGCAGGAAGTCAGGCTCGGACCACGTACTTTCCTCGAACGCCAAATAGCTGGAAGGGTTTTCCAGTAGCATCTGCCGCCCGACAACCTCTTGTACCTGATCGATGTGTTCGCAAATACGGGCAAGTGTTGCGTCAGTATAGGGCAGAGGCAACAGGTCGTTCAGGAAGTGGCTGTCATGGGTCGACCATGCCAGATGTTCGGAAAAGCTGGCAGGGTTCAACCAACCGACCAAGTGTTTCAACCGGGCCAGATGATCAGGGTCCAGCGGGGTTTCCCCGCCAATGGACAGGCCGACACCATGCACAGAAATAGGAAACTGTTCCGACAGGTGGCGCAGTTGCGCCAGCGGGCGTCCGCCATCGCCCATGTAATTCTCGGCATGGATTTCCAGCCATGCCACCGGATGCGCGTGTTCCAGAATCTGCTGAAAATGCTGAGGTTTGTATCCGACACCCGGCGCTGCGGGCAGTCTGTTTGATCGAATAGCGTTGTCCAGCATTACAATAGTCTCCGGTTCGCGACAAAGAGGCGGGCGACAAGGCCCGCCCCTTCGGTTTTCCTAAGCGCGGGCTTATGCCGGCAGGTCGCGGTCCAGCGGCTCGAGCGAGCCTTTGCGGTCCGAACCGTCTGCGGTCTGGGGCAGCTCGATATCGGCGCAGGTGCCTGCGTCGACCAGCGTCCATGCGTTACCCTGATAATCTACGGTCGAAGTGCCGGCGCAGGTCGTGCCGGGGCCGGCTGCGCAATCGTTTTCACCTGCCAGCGAAACGCCATAGCATTTTTCTTTGGCTTGGGCGGTTGCGGTGGTGGCAGCGCCAGAGACAGCGGCTGCGACTGCGGTTGCGATAACCAGGGATTTAGCGGTGTTCGACATCTCGGTAATCCTTTTGATGACTGCGTATGTCCGTGTTTGACACTAACAAAGGTAGTAGCTTGAGTGGCAGAGTTGAATTCACGAGCCCGTGTCTCACAACCCCGTCAGGCACTGTCATGCCCTATTGCAGGTTAACACATTGTTTTTGAAATCTAAAAAGGAAAATATTTCAACCCGGCCCCTATCTCGGGGCCGGATCAGCGATGAATTTTCACCGAATGTTACAGCAGATCGGGCGGAGTCGCCGACTTGGAAAGTTCAATTGTTACAGCCTCAAGTGATTGAACCTGTGTTTGTTTCTCACCCAGACGGCGAACGCTGACGGTGCGTTCCTCAACTTCACGGTGACCGACGGCCAGGATGACCGGCACTTTGCCGACTGAATGCTCGCGAACCTTGTAGTTGATTTTCTCATTGCGAATGTCGGCCTCGGCCCGGACACCAGCGGTGCGCAGGGTTTCGACCACTTCATTGACGTAGTCATCCGCCTCGGAGGTGATCGAGGCGACAACCACCTGACGCGGGGCAAGCCAGAAGGGCAGTTTGCCCGCGTGTTCCTCGATCAGGATGCCGATGAAACGTTCGAACGAGCCCAGAGTCGCACGGTGCAGCATGAAGGGACGATGTTTCGCGCCGTCTGCGCCGACAAAGCTGGCATCCAGACGCTCGGGCAGGTTGGGGTCAACCTGCAGCGTGCCGCATTGCCAGTTGCGCCCGATCGCATCGGTAAGAGTGAACTCCAGTTTGGGTCCGTAGAACGCGCCTTCGCCTTCGAGGATCTCATAGTCGTACCCGGCCGCCTTGCAGGCATCACCAAGGGCCTTTTCGACCAGATCCCAGCTTTCATCCGACCCGATCCGCTTTTCGGGACGGGTGGACAGTTTGATGGTCCAGTCATGGAAACCCAGATCGGCATAGACCTTTGAGAGGAAGGCGATGAACTTTGCGGTCTCAGATTCGATCTGATCTTCGGCGCAGAAGATATGGCCATCATCCTGCGTGAAGCCGCGCACCCGCATGATCCCATGCAACGCGCCCGAAGGCTCATAGCGCGCGCAGGAGCCAAACTCGGCCATGCGCAGGGGCAGGTCGCGATACGATTTCAGGCCCTGATTGAACACCTGCACGTGGCAGGGGCAGTTCATTGGTTTCAGGGCGTTGATCGCCTTTTCGCGGGCATGATCCTCGTCCACTTCGACGATGAACATGTTTTCCTGGTATTTGTCCCAGTGGCCCGAGGCCTCCCACAGCTTACGGTCGACGACCTGAGGCGTGTTCACCTCGACATATCCGTCACGCTCCTGCATCCGGCGCATATAGTCCTGCAGGGTGGTGTAGATTTTCCAGCCATTCGGATGCCAGAAGATCTGGCCGGGGGCCTCTTCCTGCATGTGGAACAGGTTCATCTCGCGGCCCAGCTTGCGGTGGTCGCGTTTGGCGGCCTCTTCCAGCATATGCAGGTGGGCTTTCAGCTTTTCCTTGCCGGTGAAGGCGACGCCGTAGATGCGTTGCAACATCGCCCGGTCGCTGTCGCCGCGCCAGTATGCACCAGCGATGGACATCAGTTTGAACGCGTCACCGGGCAACTGGCCGGTGTGCTGCAGGTGTGGACCACGGCACAGGTCTTGCCAGTGGCCGTGCCAATACATGCGCAGTGGCTCATCGCCCGGAATGGCTTCGATCAGCTCGACCTTATAGGGCTCGTTATTGGCTTTGTAGAACTCGATCGCGCGGTCGCGGTCCCAGACCTCGGTGGTGACGGGGTCGCGCTTGTTGATGATCTCTTTCATCTTTTTCTCGATGAGGCCGAGATCTTCGGGCGTGAACGGCTCTTCACGGTCAAAGTCATAGTACCAGCCGTTTTCGATGACGGGCCCGATGGTGACTTTGGTCGCGGGCCAGATTTCCTGCACGGCGCGGGCCATGACGTGGGCCAGATCGTGGCGGATCAGCTCATTGGCCTGTTCCTCATCCTTCATGGTGTGGATGGCGATTTGCGCGTCGGACTCAATAGGCCATTGCAAATCCCAATGCTTGCCATCGACCGTGGCCGAGATTGCCTTTTTGGCCAGCGAGGTCGAGATATCGGCAGCCACCTGCGCGGGTGTGACACCTGCGTCATAGGAACGTGCATTGCCATCGGGAAAGGTGAGAGAGACGGATTTTGAATCCAAGGCCATGTTGGCTCTCCTCGTCGGTTTGGCGCCCACTGAACGCCCGGTTGCGGGTTATTTGCGTCTGGCTGCTTTGGCAGGTGGGTGCGCGTGTGTCAAGGGCGGGAGCGAGGGGCCAGCCCCTCGCGCACCCCGAGGTATTTTTGGCCAGATGAAGGGTGGATCGGGGATTTGCACTTGGGGGTGCGGCGTGCATGATGCAGGGAAAGCAAAGAGGGTTTTATGGCTGTGGCTGAATTTATAGACACCGCGCAGGGGCGGCGGTTGGCGTATCACAAAAGCGAAGGGGTGGGGCCCACAATCGTTTTTCTGGGCGGGCTGAAGTCGGATATGGAGGGCACCAAGGCGGTGCATCTTGAGGCGTGGGCGAAGGCGCGCGGACAGGCATTTTTGCGGTTCGATTACTCCGGGCACGGGGAAAGTTCCGGCACGTTCGAAGAGGGCTGCATTGGGGATTGGCACGAGGATACAGTTGCGGCGGTTGAGGCGCTGACCGAAGGGCCCTTGGTCGTTGTGGGATCATCGATGGGCGGTTGGCAGGCGCTGCTGTTGGCAAAAGCGATGCCGCAACGGATCGCCGGGATGGTCACAATCGCTGCTGCGCCGGATTTTACCGAGGACGGGTATTGGGCCTCGTTCAGTGATGCGCAGAAGGCGGCGCTGGAGACGGTCGGGCATGTGGAACTGCCCTCGGACTATATGGAGCCTTACGTCATTACCAAGCGGATGATTGAGGACGGACGGCAAAGGCTGGTCTTGCGCGCACCGCTGAATTTGCCCTTTCCAGTTCGGTTTTTGCAAGGCACTGCGGATACCGCCGTGTCCACTGAAACTGCCGTTCGTCTGCTGGAGCACGCCGACGGGCCGGATACGAGGCTATTGCTGGTCAAAGACGCCGACCATCGGTTTTCGGATGGCCCTTGTCTTGAGCTGATCGAACAGGCGGTACTTGACGTGATGCCATCACAATGAAGCGCGCATTGGTTTGGACTGGTCTGCTCTTTGTCGCGGTAGGCGTCGGGACCTATTGGTTTGGTCCACGCGAACCGGTGGAACTCAACCCCACATTCGAGCCGCGCAAATTCGGGGAAGGTATTCAGGTCTATTTCGAAAGCACAGAAGCGGCATATGACGATATCGTACCCGGTGTCGAAAAGCGCGTGATCTGGCAGGACGGGTTCAAAGAGCAGCGCACACCTGTTTCGATTTTGTATCTCCATGGGTTTTCAGCTTCATCCGAGGAAATCCGCCCGGTCCCTGATTTGGTGGCCGATGCGCTTGGGGCCAATCTGGTTTACACGCGGCTTCAAGGTCATGGCCGCAGTGGCGAGGCAATGGCTGAGGGCACGGCTTCGGGTTGGATGCAGGATGTCGCCGAAGGATTGGCCGCAGCCCGCGCCGTTGGTGAAAAGGTTGTAGTGATCTCAACTTCGACTGGCGGGACACTTGCAGCAGCAGCAGCGGTAAACCCTGAGTTAAGCCAGGATGTAGCGGGGATGGTATTCGTGTCACCGAATTTCGGTGTGAATGCGCCGGGGGCTTGGATTCCTGGTTTGCCATGGGCGCGAAGCTGGTTGCCTTTGTTGATGGGTCAAACCCGAGAGGTCTCGGGACCGGACGAAGAAAAGAACACCTATTGGTCAGCGTCCTATCCTTGGGAAGCAGTGGTTCCCATGACTGTATTGGTGGATGTGGTCTATGCGCTTGATTTTTCGGATGCGCAGGTGCCAGCGTTATTCTGGTTCTCGGATGACGATCAGGTGGTGCGCCCTGATCTAACCCACAAAGTTGCGCAAGCCTGGGGCGGACCCGCTGTGGTCGAACTGGTGACTATGGGCCCCGAGGATGATCCGGCATCGCATGTCATAGCCGGACGCCTGATGTCGCCGGGGCAAACCGATGCGACCGTATCGGGTATTCTGGCATGGCTTAAAACTCTGGGGGTCGAATAACCATGCGCAAACCGGGCAGCATGTGGAGCCTTGAGACGCTGGGCCGCGTGCGACTGTCCAAGCATTTCTACATGCGCGATTTCCTGTATTCCGAGATCGGGAATTTCCATGAAAAACAAAACCTTCCTGATAAACCCAACCTTGCAATTGAAACAGGACAGGCCCTGTGCCAAACCTTACTGGATCCTTTGGAGGAAACCTTTGGGCGTGTCGCCGTACGCTCGGGCTATCGGTCGCCGTCGCTGAACCGGTTCGGCAATGAAAACCGGCTGAATTGCGCGCGCAACGACAATCCATTGGAGTGCCACACCTGGGATCGGGGCGAAGGGGACGCGCGCATAGCGGGGGCTTCGATCGTCATCCCGTGGTTTGCCGATCAATATGAGCAAGGGCGCGACTGGCGGGATCTGGCGTGGTGGATGCACGATCATCTGGACTATTCCGAGATATGGTTTTTTCCCAAACTCTGCGCGTTCAATTTGGTCTGGAGGCCGATCCCTCACAAGCGGATCGACAGTTATATTGCGCCGCGCGGATGCCTGTTGCGACCCGGCGCGGAGCCGGAGGAAGATCAGAATCGACGGCGCGCACGCTATGCAGATTTTCCACCATTCAAAGGGATCGCTTACCCCTGAACTTTTGCTTGCCCAGTTCAACAAAACTACGCATCTTACGGAAAATGAAACACAAAGTGGTCGATTTCAGGGAGGCCCTGTGTGATTGAACCGTTGGTATTTCTGCCCGGGTTTATGTGTGATGCTCGGTTGTTCGGCGCCCAGATTTTGCAGATTTCTGGTGCTCGTGCGGTGACGGTTGCCCCGGTATCGGGCGGCGAGCGGATCGAGGAAATAGCCTCGGGGTTGTTGGACCAGTTGCCACATCGCTTTGCGCTCTGCGGGTTCAGTATGGGCGGAGTCGTCGCTTTGGAACTTGTCCGCAGGGCCCCTGACCGGGTGACGCGCTTGTGTCTGATGTCTACCGACGCCCAGGCCGATACACCCCAGATAGCTGCTGACCGAGAGGAGTTGATCGTAGGGGCCAAATCAGGCCGGTTCGAAGAAATCATGCAGCGCTTGATTGGAACGGAGACGCTTGCTCCGGGGCCGGGGCGCGTGCCGATTTTGAACGAGGTTATGGCCATGGCAAAGGATCAGGGGCCAGAGCTGTTTGAACGGCAGATGCGGGCGCTGCAGAGGCGCGCGGATCAGCAACCTGCGCTGAGGCACATAAACGTGCCGACACTGATCATTTGCGGGGCACATGATCAGCTTACGCCAGTTAAGCGGCACCGGTTCATGGCCGAGATGATCCCAAGCGCCGAACTGAAGGTTATGGAAGACGCAGGGCACTTGCCCCCTCTAGAGACGCCCGCAGAAGTCACGCAAGCGCTGGAAGAATGGCTGAATATTAGAGTCGGGTTGCCTTACTTATAAAGTGCTGAACGTTCAGCCTTGGTTAAGATAACAGGGGGTCTGATCGGATCACCCGTGCCGATGTCAAAAAACGGAGTGTGCTTCCAGCTTCCTGTCAAAAGCGACTTGAGTACCCGTGAGACAAGCCCGAAAGCCGCGTAGCCCAGCTTTTCATGCTCTTGCTTGCCGCCGGGCTTTGGAACAAAGCCACGTGTGGTGACAGGGCCGAGGGCGGATGTATCCAATATGCGCGCGACAATGAAACCAGCGAATGGGAATTTCGCTGTGCGCGACGTGGTGGCCAATGGGGCATCGCAACAACTGGCGTACCAGCGCAGCATTCCTTTTGGGCTGAGTTGCATCAATGCCAAATATTCGGCACCGGTTTCGATACGAACTTCTTCGGGCAACATCTGCAGAACTTCGACCGGCCCGGGCGCGGGATCGGGTTGGTTGAAATACAGCTGGGCCGCGCGGCAGTCGTTGCAATAGCAAACGACATGTGTCGAAGACTTGATACCTGCCGCGGTAATATGACCGCGCAAACAACCACACGAACAGGCAAAGGCTGTATCCACTGCCTTTGCCTTGCGCATCTTGGTCAGGCGACTTTGTTTTTATTTGCCGGGCGGCGCCGTGGCTTGCGCGTGTTGGCGTTCATGAAATCGATGACCAACGGACGAATATTGTCGCGCCAGCTTCGCCCTGCGAAGATGCCGTAGTGGCCAGCGCCGGGCTCGACGTGGCTGGCTTTTTTCGAATCCGGCAGGCCGGTGCAAAGTTCAAGCGCTGCGATACACTGGCCAGGCGCAGAGATATCGTCATTCGCGCCTTCAACCGTTTTCACTGCTACGTCGGTGATCTTGCCGATATCTACTTTGTGTCCCGCTACAATGAATTCGTTCTTCGCAATCTCACGGTTTTTGAAGATGCGTTCCACGGTGGACAGGTAGAACTCGGCCGTCATGTCCATCACTGCAAGGTATTCATCGTAAAAGCGGTTATGTGCGTCATGATCCGATGCCTCACCGCGCATGACGCGCTGAATTTGGTCCGAGAACGCCTTGGAGTGGCGATCCGCATTCATCGACATGAAGGATGCAAGCTGCAGCAGGCCAGGATAGACCATGCGCCCCACGCCTTTATACTTGAAGCCCACGCGTTGAATCATCGTTTCTTCCAACTGCCCCATGGTCACTCGGCGGCCAAAATCGGTGACGTCAGTCGGTGTTGCATCCGGGTCTACCGGACCACCGATCAGGGTCAGGGTGCAGGGTTGTGCCTTTGGCTCGACCTCTGCCAGATAAGCGGTTGCCGCCAGCGTCAATGGTGCAGGCTGGCAAACGGCCACCACATGCGTTTCGGGGCCGAGTTCCTTCATGAAGTCGACAAGGTACAGCGTATAGTCCTCGACGTCGAACTTGCCTTCGGACACGGGTATGTCGCGCGCATTGTGCCAATCGGTGATGTAAACTTCGCAATTGACCAGCAGGCTTTTGACTGTGGACCGCAGCAGAGTGGCGTAGTGCCCGGACATGGGTGCAACCAACAAAACCTTGCGGGGTTGCTCCTCTCGTCCGTTGACGCGGATGTGGATCAGGTCGCCGAAAGGACGCTCCAACACTGGCACGATGTCTACCAGGTGGTCCTTACCATCTTCGCAGGTGAAGGTGCGAATGCCCCAGTCTGGCTTTGCCACCATACGCTGAAATGTCCGTTCGGTCACTTCGCCCCAGGCAGCCATCATGCTGAATGCGGGATTGGGCACCATTGCAAACAGCGGGTACGAAGCCATCGCACTGGCTGTCGCGCCCATCCATTGGTTGGTATTGCGCATGGTTTCCATCAGATCGTAGGTCATCATGTAGCGCATGGATTGGGCCCCCTATGAGTGTCAGCCTGTACGTAAGGACTTTTCGTCGCTTTGCCTTATAGTTTCCGCGACGTTATTCTGCATAGCAGAAAATAGTAGGGGGGAATTGTTAAAATGACAACAACCGAAGACCGATCGCCAGAGCTAACCGAGGAACACCTTGAACGGCTTAAAGAAAATATGAATAAAGTCGAAGCTTTGTCGAAGCGACTGGTTGAAGTCATGGCCGGAAAAACTCCGCATTCCCCTGCGTTAGATGGCCCGAATCAAGATCTTTTTGCAAAAGCAGCAACGGCCTATATGACCGAGGCATGGCAAAATCCTGCCAAGCTGTTGGAGCATCAGATCGAGTTTTGGGGAAAGTCAGTTCTGAACTTTGCCGAAGCGCAGCAGGCCCTTGCGTCCGGAAACACCGATGCTGAGGAACCCGGCCCGAAGGACAAGCGGTTTTCCAACCCGATGTGGGACACAAACCCCTATTTCCGCTTTGTACGCCAGCAATATCAGACAAACGCCAAAGCGATCGCTCAGGCGGTCGCGTCAGTTGACGATATGCCCGAAAAAGACAAGCAGCGGCTTCAGTTTTTCTCGCAGCAGATCATCGACATGATGTCCCCTACGAATTTTCTGGCCACAAACCCCGATGCCTTGGAAAAGGCGGTTGAGACCGAAGGTCAATCCTTGATCAAAGGTCTGGAGAATCTCGTCTCTGATCTCGAAGCCAACAATGGCGAGATGGTCGTACGTCTGGCCGATGACAGCGCGTTCGAGATTGGAGGCAATATCGCCACGACACCGGGTGAGGTGGTCTACCGCAATGAGTTGATGGAGCTGATCCAGTACAAACCCGCGACCGAGACCGTTTTCGAAACACCGATCATTCTGTTTCCGCCTTGGATCAACAAATTCTACATTCTGGACCTCAAGGCGCAGAACAGCCTGATCAAGTGGGTGACTGAACAAGGCTATACTCTATTCGTTGTCAGTTGGGCGAACGCGAATGCCTCCCACGCGGATATCGGGATGGGCGACTATATCGAGCAAGGCTATCTGACCGCGATTGAGCAGGTGAAACAGATCTGCAAGGTCAAGCAGGTCAACGCTGTCGGCTATTGTATTGCGGGAACGACGCTTAGTTTGACCTTGTCGCTGCTCAAACAGCGCGGGGACAAGTCGATCAAGTCGGCCACATTCTTCACCACCTTGACCGATTTCGGAGATCAGGGCGAGTTTACCCCGTTCCTCCAGAATGACTTTGTCGACGGGATCGAGGATCAGGTCGGCAAAGACGGGGTTCTCAAAGCCTGGGTGGTTGGGCGAACGATGTCTTTCCTTCGGTCCAATGACCTGATCTATGGTCCTGCAATCCGTAGTTATATGATGGGCGAAACCCCCCCGGCCTTTGATCTGTTGTTCTGGAACGGGGATGGCGCAAACCTGCCCGGTCGGATGGCAGTCGAATACCTGCGGGGTCTTTGCCAAAGCAATGATTTCGTCAATGATGGGTTCGAGCTATTGGGGCATAATCTGCATATCCGCGATGTGGATGTGCCATTGATGGCCATAACATGCGAAACGGATCACATCGCGGCATGGAAAGCCTGCTACCGTGGCGTGCAGCAGATGGGCTCGCGGTCAAAAACGTTTGTTGTCTCGCAATCCGGCCACATCGCGGGGATCGTAAATCCGCCCAGCAAGAAGAAATACGGACACTATACCAATCCAGATTTAAAGGCAGATGCCGATGGTTGGATGAAAGAGGCGGATTTCCATGAGGGATCGTGGTGGCCTCTTTGGGAAGCTTGGTTGAAAAAGCGTTCTGGCAAGCAAATCCCGGCGCGTGAACCGGGCGATTCGGACCATCCGTCTTTGTGTCCGGCACCCGGAACCTATGTTTTGGTCAAGGCAACCGATTGATTTATCAGGGAACTCAAAGTTTTTTCTGCACTGCAGCAAGAAAATTCTTGCAATGCTGCAGTGCGGCAATCATATTGTCCTCAAGCTGATGAAAACCGGGGCAGGCCCGGTTCGGCAAAAAGGATTTGGACAATGGCTAAGACACAAGACTTCACCGCTGCTCTGAAAGACATCATGGGCGCGTTTCCCGTTGACACCACCGCACTGGAAGGTGCCTTCAAGTCGACCGCAACCCTGAACGAAAAACTGTCGGGTGTTGCTCTGGAAGCTGCAGAGAAATCGGCAGAAATCTCGAACAAATGGACCAAAGACACCCTGGCCAAACTGACCGAGATGTCGAAAGCAAAAGCAGAGCCTGCTGACTACGCAAAAGCCGCAACCGACTTCGCAAGCGCGTCGGCCGAAGTTGCCGCTGAAAACATGGCTGCTTTCGCTGAAATCGCGAAAAAAGTTCAGAGCGAAACCGTCGAGCTGCTGATGGCTGCCGGTAAGGACGCTGCAGAAGACGCAACTGCTGCTGTCAAGAAAGCCACCAACGAGGTGACTGCTGCTGCCAAGAAAGCAACAGCTGCCAAGTAAGTAAGGCCGCGAGGCGCACCCATCCTCCCATCTGGTGCAATCGCGTCGGGCAGGTCGAAAGACCTGCCCTTTCTTTTTGTTCTGCAGTCGCATAATCTCTGCTGCAACGCATCATCCTTGGGGAGGGTTAACGGTGTCAGAACAAGAAAAACCGTTGTTGATCAAACGCTATGCCAGCCGTCGGCTGTATAACACCGAGACCAGCGACTACGTCACGCTAGAGGATATCGCGGTGTTCATTCGCGATGGGCGCGAAGTGCAGATTATCGACCTGAAGACAGGTGATGACCTGACACGCCAATATCTGTTGCAAATCATTGCGGAACACGAAAGCCGGGGCGAAAACGTTCTGCCGGTGAACGTGCTAAACGATCTGGTCCGCAGCTACATGCTGCCGGGCGGGGGTATGATGCCTCAGTTCCTGCAAAGCTCGTTCGAGATGCTGCGCGAAAGCCAGTCGAAGATGATGGAAAACATGAACGCCATGAACCCGATGTCGCAGATGCCGGGGTTCGAAGCTATGCAGGCGCAGCAACAGGCGTTTTTGAAGGCGATGACCGGTGGACTTTCGGGTAACTGGTCCGGCCCGGACAAAGAAGAACAGCCTGCGACAGAACCCAAAGAGGATCTGGACGAAATCAAGAAACAACTGGCTGAGCTGCAGCAAAAGCTATCCAAGCTGAATTGACGCGATCGGTCATGCTCTGGCTTTTTTTGGGTGTCGCATTGGCGTGGTCAAGCTCTGCGCTGTCTCAAGGTGTTTACTCGGATGACTGGTCCGAGGTTTGCAGGTTGGGCAGTGCGGCCTCACTCGGCTGCGACGCTGTGCGTGAACGACAGATACAGGACGCGACGCAAGTGCCCTGGCGCGCAGTCGGTCGGGTCAATTTTGCAGGCCGGGACCAACGATCACATTGCACTGGCACTCTGGTGGCAGAGCGTTTGGTTCTGACTGCGGCGCATTGCCTTTTCAACACGGCACGCAACCGTTGGATCCCACCCGCCAGCATACGGTTCGCAGCCGGTTATCAGCGAGGAGAAGCGGTCGCGGTCTCGGGCGTTTCGGGCTATCGGCTGCCGCCCGGGCAGGGACCAACAACATTCAACCGGCGCGCAGATCTGGACTGGGCGCTGCTGGAACTGACCGAACCTCTTGGACAACAGATCACACCAGTGCCTTTAGCGAAAACCGCTGCGCCCTCATCCTATCTGGTGGGCTATCCCGGCGTACGGCCGCATGTCCTGAGCCGCACCCCGTCATGCCCGCCAACCCGCGCAGAGCAAGGAATCCTAGTGGCTATTTGCCCCGTGATGATGGGGGATTCGGGCGCGCCGCTTTTGGTAGATGGCCCGGAGGGGCCACAGGTGGCAGCCGTTCTGTCGCGTGTTGCCGCGACCGCGAAAGGGGTCACGGCGCTGTTTGTTTCGTCGGACCTTGTTGGTCCTCAAAGGAACTAGCAGCTAGGTGCCATAGACCGGAACCGGCCCGGTTACTTCACCAACCGAAGCCAGTAGGATGTCGGCGATCACGTCCAGTTCCTCACGTGTCAGACGCACAGGCAGGCGCACGTCACACGCCTTCATCAGCATGTTACGCGTCTGCGGCAGTTCAAACTGTTCCGGCAGGAACTGCCAGTTCCAGAAGGCGCGAGCGTTATCCTCGCTTTGACCAAAGACCTGAACCTTGACCCCACGCGCCTCGGAGGCGGCGGCAAAGGCGCGGATCTCGTCATCGCTGAGGCCCACCAGATTGAACTGGATCGAATCCGGCGCACGGCGTTCGGGTGACAGGGGGGCGGGGACGTCGATGAAATCAGAGCTGTTCAGACGCTCGGCCACATAGTCATGATTGGCCAAGCCATCCTTGACGCGCCGCGCCAGTTCGGGGATCTGGGGCCGGATCACGGCGGCGCTGAGGTTGCTCATCCGCAGGTTATACAGCGGCAGCTTGTTCTGCCAGCGGGCAAAGGCCTGTTCCAACTCGGGAGAGTTGTCGCCGTGGGGGCCTTTGTGCTTCTTCCAGTTATGCTCATACGCGCCCGACATGATCACGGCCTGCGCCACCAGATCGGCGTCGTCGGTGATCAGAATGCCACCTTCGCCCGCGTTGATCATCTTGTAGGACTGGAACGAGAAACAGCCGACCTTGCCAATCGTGCCGATATTCTTGCCGTGCCATGTGGTACCCAGCGAATGCGCCGCGTCCTCGACAACCGGGATGTTGCGCGCGTTGCACAGGGCCATGATCGCATCCATGTCGGATGTATGGCCGCGCATATGGCTGATGATGACGGCCTGGACACTGTCCAGCTTGGCCTCGAAATCGGCCATGTCGATGCGATAGTTCTCGCCCACTTCGCACAGCACTGGGATGCAATCCGCATGAACGACCGAGGACGGCACGGCCGCAAAGGTAAATCCGGGGATCAGCACCCGCGCATCCCGCGGCAGACCCAATGCCTTGAGCGACAGGAACAAAGCGGCCGAGCAGGACGATACGGCCAGCGCGTATTTCGCGCCCAAAAGGGCCGCGAATTCGCTTTCCAGAAGCGCGACCGGCGCATCTTGCGGCGCGGTATAGCGAAACAGGTCGCCCGACTGCATCAGGGCGTCAATGGCCTCACGTGCAGCGGCGGGGATGGGTTCGGCGTCATGAACGTTAGGAGGAAGCGTCATATTTGATTTTCCCAAATTCTATCTTTGGAAAAGATAAAGCTAAAAGGACGTCAATCCAAGCCCCTACGTGATCATGCAGCAAAATTTCACCTAACTGTCGCAATCCAGAGGGTAACTTCGTCCCGACCCCGGATTGCGTCTTGCATCCGTTGGGGAAACCGGGTGGCAATGGGGCAATCTAAACATTGCATTTCACGGTCCGGATTTTTGCCACCATGCTTGCTAGACTTGCTTTTTCACTGTCCATTCTCGCTCTGCCAGCTCAGGCGCAATACGTCCTGTCCGACGGAGCCGAAGTCGCACCGCTTGAGATGTTTCAGGAATGCGACGTCTGCCCCGAGATGATCGTGTTGCCGTTAGGAGAGTTTCTGATGGGCGCCCCGCCGGGGGAATCGCGTGCGAGTATCCACTTGAATTCGAATCCTTTGAAGGCTGCTACGGCGGAGGACCCGTATATAGCGTATCACGAGGGTCCCGTTCATTCGGTTGAGATGGATCTTCCTGTCGCCATGGGCCGCAATGAGGTCACTCATGACCAGTGGATGGCGTGCGTAGACGACGGTGGCTGTAGGGGACATGTTCCGCGCGATTGTATTTTACTAAGAGATAAACCTTGTGTGGACATTCTTGGGAACTACCCGGTTGTTGATGTTTCTTATTTAGATGGCTTGGCCTATGCGAGGTGGCTAAACGGCAAGGTTGGAACAGATGTGTACCGTTTGCCAACCGAAGCAGAGTGGGAGTATGCAGCACGCGCCGGAACGCAGACCCCATTTGCTCAGGGTGAGGAAGTCACCACCGATCAAGTCAATTTCCACGGCAAACCAACCGAAGAAATGTTGGGTGTCAAGCGTCCAGAACTGGCACGGCGTGGTCATCCGGTTCGGGTTGATGATCTCGACGCAGCAAACGCGTGGGGATTGCGACATATGTCAGGAAATGTCGTCGAGCGTACAATGTCTTGCTGGTCTCTAACTCACATAGAATTGGCGACTGCGAGTGAATACCTTCATCACGCTATGCGATCTAGTTGCCCTGAGCGTGTCGGGAGAGGTGGCGCGTATTGGACCGCAATGGATTTCTCACGGGTCGCTTCACGCGGGCGAACAGATGAAGATGCAAGGTTAATGACCGCTGGATTTCGAGTACTACGCGATTTTAGGTAGTCTGCAAATTCTCAGTTAACCGATCCGCTATCAGACACCCAGCCGATCCCGCAACGCAAACCACGTCATTGCCAGCACCAGAAGGGGGTTGCGCAGGGCGGTGCCTCCGGGGAAGGGCAGGGCGGGGACGCGGGCCATGGTGTCGAACCCTTCGGCTTGGCCTTGGATGGCCAGCGCCATCAATTGGCCCGCATGGGTGGCTGTTCCGACCCCGTGGCCGGAATAGCCCGAGGCGGACAGGATATTGGGCGCAACCCGCGTCAAATACGGCATCCGCCGCATGGTAATCGCCAGCGTGCCGCCCCAGGCATAGTCGATCTTCACATCCCGCAGATGCGGGAAAATTTCGGCCATTGGTTTGCGGACCTTGGCGGCGATATCGGAAGGGAAGCGATAGCCATAGCTTTCGCCGCCGCCGAACAGCAGCCGATTGTCGGCGCTGAGGCGGAAATAGTTCACCACAAATTTCGTATCAGCCACCGCTACGTCTCGGGTCAGAACACGGGCGGTATCGGTGCCCAAAGGCTCGGTCGCAGCGATGAAATTGTTGATCGGCATGACCCGCGCGGCGACCTTGCTGTTCAGGCCTCCCAAATATCCGTTGCAGGCCAGAATGACGTGATCGGCCGTGACCTTGCCCTGCGCGGTGTGGATGATGGCGGGTGAGGTTTCCTCAACCCTTGTCACCTCGGTGCTTTCATATATCCGCACGCCTGCCTTGGCCGCCGCCTGCGCCAGACCCAGCGCATAGTTCAGCGGATGCAGATGCGCGGCACCCATGTCCAGATACCCCCCGCGATAGGCGGGCGAGGGGCACAGACCATGGCCCTTGCCTTCGTCCAGCAGCTCCATCTGGTCATAGCCATAGCGGTCGGACAGATGCGCCGCGTGATCGTGCAATTCCTGCTGTTCTCCGCTGGACAGGCCAAGAACGGCAACGCCCGGTTTCAGGTCGCAGTCGATCTGGTGCTTGGCGATCAGCGATTTGACCAGCGCCTTCGCGTCCTCAGCAAGATCCCACAGCTTCGCCGCATCGTCGTCGCCAACCAGCCGCTCAAGATCTTCCTGATCCATCCGTTGGGCGCTGCCCAATTGCCCGCCATTGCGGCCTGATGCGCCAAAGCCCACACGATGCGCCTCAAGCAGCACAACGCTGAACCCTGCCTCGGCCAGATGCAGCGCGGCGGACAGGCCGGTATAGCCGCCGCCCACTACGCAGACATCGGCCTTGTCGTCCCCCGCCAGCGTGGGAAAACGATCAATCGGATTGGCCGTGGCCGCGTACCAACTGGCCGGGTATTCGGCCTTGCGATCGTTGGAATAAAGCAGGTTCATCGTGGATCAGACGTTCAGCAGCAGATGCTCACGCTCCCACGGAGAGATGACCTGCAGGAACTCTTCATACTCGGCGCGTTTGACGATGCCGTAGACGCGGGCAAATTCGGGGCCCAGAACCTCATGCAAGGCGGTCGCTTCATCGAACAGGTCCAGAGCATTGCCCATGACCTGAGGGATATCGCCTTCGCCTTCGTAAGCGTCGCCATAGAACTGACGGCGCGGGCGTTCCTGTTGGACCAGGCCCAGATAGCCGCAGGCCAGTGACAGCGCTATGCCCAGATAGGGGTTGCAGTCCATCCCGGCGATGCGGTTTTCGACCCGGCGCGCCTCGGGCCCCGACAGCGGCACGCGGATGCCGGTGGTCCGGTTGTCGCGCGCCCATTCCAGATTGATCGGCGCGGCGTGATCTTTCACATAGCGACGATACGAGTTCACATAGGGCGCCATCACGGCCAGACCCGAGGGCAGGTGGTTCTGCAACCCGGCGATGAAGTGGTAAAACGCGTCCGTCTCACCCCCTTGCGGACCCGAAAAGATGTTCTGCCCGGTCTCCATGTCGATGACCGAATGGTGGATATGCATGGCCGAGCCCGGTTCATCCACAATCGGTTTCGCCATGAAGGTGGCAAAGCAATTGTGCCGCAGCGCGGCCTCGCGGATCAGGCGTTTGAAATAGAACACCTCGTCGGCCAGCTTGACCGGGTTGCCGTGGCGCAGGTTAATCTCTAACTGGCCCGCACCGCCTTCTTGGGTGATGCCGTCAATCTCGAAACCCTGATGTTCTGCGAAATCATAGATGTCATCGATCACCGGACCAAACTCGTCCACGGCTGTCATCGAATAGGCCTGCCGCGCCGCCGCCGGACGACCCGAGCGGCCCATCATCGGCTTGATGCTTTGCGCAGGGTCCACATTGGGGGCGACCAGAAAGAACTCCATCTCGGGGGCGACGACGGGTTTCCAGCCCTTGTCGTGATACAGTTGCACCACGCGTTTCAGCACGTTGCGCGGACTGAACGGGATCGGGTTGTCGTCGCGGTCATAGGCGTCATGGATCACCTGCAACGTCCAGTCGCCCGTCCACGGCGCAGCGGATGCGGTCGTGAAGTCGGGCCTCAGGATCATGTCCCGTTCGATGAATCCGTCCTCACCCGCGGCCTCACCCCAGTCGCCGGTGATGGTCTGGTAAAAGATGCTGTCGGGCAGGTGGAAATAGGATTGCTTGGCGAATTTCGAAGCAGGCACCGCCTTGCCGCGCGCGATGCCGGGCAGGTCCGAGATGATGCACTCAACCTCGTCCAGTCGGTGGCCGTCGAAATAGCTGCGGGCTGCCTGCGGCAGTTGTTCGGTCCAGTCGGCCATCAGGCCCTCTCTTTCTTCAAAAACTCCGCCATGAATTGCCCGATCTTGGGGTTGTCGTCATTGGCGGGCAGGCGGTCAGTAGCCGCTTGCATCAATTCATCGGGGACCACGCCCTTGCCGCGTGTCTGGATCAGACCCTGAATAAAGCCGTCACCATATTCGGGGTGGGCCTGTACCGTCCAGATCGTGTCGCCATAAGCCACCATGGCGTTGCGACAGAAATCGTTGGTACCGGTGACGCGCGCGCCATCGGGCAGGGCGACGACTTGATCCTGATGCCACGCGTTCAGCGTAACTGTCTGGCCATCAAGATCATAGTCGGTGCGCCCAACGGCCCAGCCTCCGGTGAACTTTTCAACTTTTCCGCCCAGCGCCTGTGCGATGATCTGGTGGCCAAAGCAGACGCCAATAAGCGGCTGGCCTTTGTCGCGGATCGCGCGGATCAGATTTTCCAGCGGGGGGATCCACGCGTGATCCTCATACGCCCCATGGCGCGAGCCGGTGATGACCCAGCCGTCGGCGGAGTCTGTGCCGTCCGGGAACTGGCCGTCCACCACGTTGTAGGTCTGAAACGTAAAGCCGTTGCCGCCCAGCAGGGTACGGAACATGCCGTCATATGTGCCGAAGTCTGAACGCAGCTCATCCGGAGGGTGGCCGGTTACAAGGATGCCGATTTTCATGGGTCACCAAATTTGATCAAATTCATTTTAACGAACCAAAAGGGGCCGGGCAAGGGGGGTCAGACGGCCTCGACGTAGCTTAGCCAGTGCTCTTCTGGGGGGCGCTCTGCGAAGCGGCGGATTTCCTGCCGTTTGGTCATCGCCATGTAACGGATCAGATCAGCAGGGAAGATGCGCGCCACGTGGGGATCGGATTCGAAGGTAGTGATCGCGGCCTCCCAATCGCCGGCCAGTTGGGGCAGGCCGTCGATATCATAGGCGTTACCGGTGATCGGGGCGGGCGGGTCGGTTGCGTCCTCGATCCCGTTCATCGCGGAACCCAGAACGGCGGCCAGCATCAGATAGGGGTTGATGTCGCCCCCGGCGACGCGATGTTCAATCCGACGCGCGGCGGGGACGCCGCCGGGAATACGCAGGGCGGCTGTGCGGTTCTCATAGGCCCAACTCGCGCCGGTGGGCGCGTGGGCGCCGGGGACCAGCCGGGTGTAGGAATTGCCGTGCGGCGCAAAGATCAGAGTGCTGCCGGGCATCGCCGCCAGACAGCCCGCGATGGCGTGGAGCAGCGTGTCCGTCCCCTCGGGGCCGCCATTGTCAAAGACGTTCCGACCGGCCTGATCCACGACCGAGAAATGCACATGCATCCCGTTGCCCGCGTCATCGGCATAGGGTTTGGACATGAACGTCGCGGTGAACCCGTGTTTGCGGGCGAGACCACGCGTCAATACTTTGAAAAGCCATGTATCATCGGCGCAGCGCATGGCGTCCTGATGGTTCAGGTTTATCTCGAACTGGCCAATGCCGCTTTCGGAAATGGCGGTCTGGGCGGGAATGCCCATCGCGGCGCAACCATCGTAAAGCTCGGTGAAAAACGCATCGAACGCGTCCATCTCGGCCATGGACAGAACAGCCTCATCCACCAGCCGGCGTCCGGTTAAGGGGTTTATCGGAGGTCGAGGCTGCGCGCCGGACGAATCCAGCAGCGTGAACTCCAGCTCGGTCGCTGCGATCACCGACCAACCGCGCTGGGCATAGCGGTCCAGCACCGCGGCCAGCGCGTGGCGGGGGTCCCCGGCAAAGGGGGTGCCGTGGTCGTCGTACAGACACATCGGCACCAGTGCGGTGTCCACCTCAAGCCAAGGCATCGGGACGGGGCCGCGCTCGGTTGGCAGCAGCACGCCATCGGCATCACCGGATTCAAACACCAGCGGACTGCCGTCAATATCCGCGCCCCACAGGTCCACATTCAGCGCCGAAAACGGCATCCGCACGGAGCCTTTGTCCAACTTGTCGGAATACGAGGGCGGCACGCGTTTGCCCCGCAACTGACCGTTCAGGTCACAGGCTGCAACGCGAAAACTGTGCAAGGCGTTCAGGTCCATCGGGGGCTCCATCATTGTGGTTCCCCCGAGGTTTAGTTGACGCAAAGCGCCTTGTCACGAAATTTGATCAAATTAGCCCCGCGCCGTATTCAAGCAGCGCGGGGCAGAGGGTCAGGCGAAGCTGACGCCGTTTTCGGCCATCGGATGTTCGGCCACCAGAACGCCCGACATCGCGTGGATCGCATTGGCCAGAGCTGGCGCGGACGGAGGTGTTCCGGGTTCGCCCACGCCAGTCGGCGCTTCTGCGGATGGCACGATATGCACGTCGATGGCGGCGATATCACTGATGCGCAGCGGCTCGTAATCCGGGAAGTTGGACTGATCGACCGCCCCGCTGGTCAGCGTGATCTGGTCGCGCATCACATGGCCGATACCATAGCCGATGCCGCCTTCCATCTGCGCCTTGACCACATCGGGGTTCACCGCAATGCCACAGTCGACGGCGCAGGTGACCTTTTCGATCTTGATGCCATCTTCCGGATCGCCCGAGATTTCAACGACCTCAGCCGCATAAGATCCAAAGGATTTATGCACCGCGATCCCTTGCGAGTGCCCCGCAGGCGCGTTGCCCCAACCCGCTTTCTCGACCGCTAGCTTCAGAACGGCAGCCTTGCGTTGTTGATCCGGATTGGCGCTGTCGGACAGGTGGGCCAGACGAAACTCGACCGGGTCACGACCTGCAGCTTCGGCCACCAAGTCCATCATGGTTTCCATCGCATATGCTGTATGGGTGTGACCCACTGAGCGCCACCATAGAACCGTGGTCGCCTTGGGTGTGTCGGTCAGGCCAACCGCCATGCCGGGGATGGCATAGGGGCTGTCAACCACACCTTCGACCGAGCTGTGATCGACGCCGTCATGAACCAGAACGGCCTCGAATGCGGTGCCTTTGATCACCGATTGCCCGGCGATCCGGTGTTGCCAACCAACGATATTGCCATCCGCATCCAGACCCACGCGCACCTTATGGCCAAAGGCAGGGCGATAGTAACCGCTGCGAATGTCATCCTCGCGCGTCCAGACCAGTTTCACCGGGCGTGAGCGATCGGTGACCACAAAGGCCAGCGCCGCTTCGACCTGATAATCCGCATCGGGCGTGGCGCGGCGACCGAACGAGCCTCCGGCCAGCATGGTCTTGATGTGGATCTTCTCGGGCGGCAGCTGGAAGATCTGCTGATAGGCCATATGCGGGCCCGTCGGCATCTGCGCGCCATCATGCAGAACGATGTCACCCTCAGCAGTTTGTTCGATGGTGCAGTTTAGCGGCTCCATCGGCGCGTGGGCCAGCAGTGGGAAGTAGAAGGTCTTTTCGACCACCTTATCCGCGCTGTCGATAGCCGCCGAAACCGCCGCAACATCCGCCTTGTTCACGTTGTAGGTGGGTTCCGCATCCAGCGCGGCCATGATCTCGGACCTGATCTGATCCGAGTCGCGGGTCTCGGCCCCCGACATGTCCCAATCGACCTCAAGCGCGTCGCGCGCCTGGATCGCGGCCCAGGTGTTTTCGGCGTAGACCGCAACACCCGCCTGATTGGGCAGAACGGCGGCACTGATATAGCCTTTGACCTCTTTCGATGCGCTGTCGTCAAAGCCTTTGGCGATGCCGCCTTTCGATTCGGGACGCTTGATCATTGCAACCATCTGGTTCGGCAGATGCACATCCATCGCATACATCGCCTGCCCGTTGCCCTTGATGGCCGAGTCCTTGCGGCGCACAGCTGCGTTGCCGATCAGGCGGAACTCGGACGGGTCTTTCAGGCGCGGCTCGGCCGGCGCTTCAAGCTGCGCAGCGGCTGCCACGAACTCCGCAATCGGAGCAGACTTGTCGCCAGCTTTAACGATGCCTTCCTCGATGGTGATGCCCGACGCGTCCACGCCCCAGCTTTGGGCGGCAGCGTTGATCAGCATCTCGCGCGCGGCGGCACCGGCCTGACGGTATTGCAGCCACGAGTTCGCCATCGCGGTCGATCCGCCTGTGCCCTGGAACGGGCCGAACAGCAGGTTGTTATAGACATTCGGGTCAGAGGGCGCGAATTCGTATTCGATCTGATCCATAGTCAGGCCGATTTCCTCGGCGATCAGCGTCGGCAGGCCGGTGGCCGGGCCCTGACCCTTTTCAAAATGCTTCACGATGGCCGTCACGGTGCCATCCGCGTCGATCTTTACGAAGGGGTTAAACTGCGCGGTCTTGGACGAGGCCGCCGCCAGCGCGCCATCGGGGCGGGCACCGACCAGCAGCACGGCACCGGCAGCAGCGGCACCTTTCAGAAATCCACGGCGAGAGGTGTTGATGGTCATGGATCAGGCCTCCAGAATCTCGGATGCGCGCTGGACGCCGGCGCGGATGCGTTGATAGGTGGCACAGCGACAGGCGTTGCCATACATGTACTCGTCGATTTCCTCGGCCGAGGGCTTGGGGTTCTCGGACAGCAACCCGACAGCCGACATCACTTGGCCCGACTGGCAATAGCCGCACTGAACCACGTCCAGTTCGACCCAGGCTTGCTGGACTGCGGCGCCGATTTTGTCGTCGCCCACGGCCTCGATCGTGGTGATCTCGGCATCTTCGACGTCTTCGATGTAGGTCTGGCACGAACGCACGGGCTCGCCGTTCAGATGCACGGTGCAGGCCCCGCAGGACGCAACGCCGCAGCCGAATTTGGTTCCGGTCAGCTTAAGCTCATCCCGGATCACCCACAGCAGGGGGGTGCCGGGTTCGGCGTCGACCGTGTGGGTCTGGCCGTTCAGTTTCAAGGTCAGTGACATGAGGGGGGGATACTCCATGTTGGGCTGGCTACCTGAATCGGTAAACTTGCGGGTTTACCATAAGTGACGTTTTCAATCGTGTAAACCCGTGGGTTTACCTAGTGTTTGACCTTGTCATGTCAATGGGACTATAGCTTTCAGACATGAACGAATGCAGCGCGCCGAATGCGGCAAAACACGCTCAGATCATCGAGGCTGCGGTGGCCGAGTTCCAGGAAAAGGGGTTCGCCGCCGCCAGCATGGACCGTGTTTCCGCCCGCGCCGAAGTGTCCAAGCGGACGCTGTATAAGTATTTCGAAAGCAAAGAAAACCTGTTTCGCTCTATCGTGATCGAGCTATCGAACCGCTTTGCCGGTGTGCTGGATATCCGCTATGAAAAAGGCCGTGATATCCGCGAGCAACTGATCGAACTGGCATGGGCCGAAGGGCGCATCCTGATGTTGCCCGAGGTGATGGCGATGTCCCGAATGGTGATCAGCGAAACTTTGCGCAACCCCGATCTGGCGGCAGCGGCGCAGGGCAAACTGGATAAGACTTCGATATTTGTGTCGATGCTGAAGGACGCGGCAGAAGACGGACAGTTGCGGATAGACGACCCTCAAAGCGCGGGGCAGGAGTTCATCGGGTTGATCAAGGCCAAGGCCTTCTGGCCGATGGTCTTCACCGGCAGCGTCCTGAGTGAGGCCGAAATGACGGCCACGATTGACAGCAGTGTTGAGATGATACTGAGCCGTTATGGCATTTGACCCGCCTTTGCTGTCCGCTTGGATGGCCTTGCCTGTGGCGTTTATGGTCTAAACAGTGTTAGACGCCCCCCTCGTAAGATGTGTTTCGAGGTAAAAGTCGGGAAAATGCCAGAGGTTCAGATCGTACATTCAAACCA
Source organism: Ruegeria sp. R8_1 (assembly GCF_017743815.1). Classification (NCBI taxonomy): domain Bacteria; kingdom Pseudomonadati; phylum Pseudomonadota; class Alphaproteobacteria; order Rhodobacterales; family Roseobacteraceae; genus Ruegeria; species Ruegeria sp. R8_1. The sequence goes on from NZ_JAGHRL010000001.1 coordinate 418,833, forward strand.
CGCCAAAACTCGGCGGGCGGCGCGGCTCTCGGTTGCGCCGATGATGGATTGGACGGACCGTCATTGCCGGTATCTGCATCGGCTGCTGTGCGGTCAGACTTTGCTCTATACGGAAATGGTAACGGCCCCGGCGTTGGTTCGGGGTGGGGCGATGCATCTGTTGGACTACAGCCCGCAGGAACACCCTGTGGCGTTGCAACTGGGCGGCTCGGACCCGCAAGAGCTGGCGCAAGCCGCGCGGTTGGGGGCCGAGGCAGGTTATGATGAGATCAACCTGAATTGCGGCTGCCCGTCCGACCGGGTGCAATCTGGCACGTTTGGTGCGGTGCTGATGAAAGATCCCGCGCGTGTAGCCGAATGTGTTTCGGCGATGCGCGAGGCTGTAGGCGTCGAGGTCACCGTGAAGTGCCGGATCGGAGTAGATGATCAGGACCCTGACCTCGTGCTGCCCGCGTTTCTGGGTGCGATCCACGCTGCGGGTTGCCAGAGGGTTACAATCCACGCACGTAAAGCGTGGCTTCAAGGGCTGAGTCCAAAGGAAAACCGCGATATCCCTCCGCTGGACTATCATTTGGTGCACCGCATGAAGGCGTTGTTTTCGGACATGCATATCTCGATCAACGGTGGAATAAACTCTTTGCAGGAGGCGCGCACGCATTTGGATGCCGGCCTTGATGGGGTAATGATCGGGCGCGCTGCCTATCACCAGCCTGCAGACATCCTGGCAGGGGCAGATCCTTTGATCTTTGAGACTGGGCAACCTGCGGACCCGTTCGAGGTGGTTCACGAGATGGTGCCTTACATCGAACAACACCTTGCCAGCGGCGGGCGTTTGCATCAGATCACCCGTCATATGCTTGGACTGTTTGCAGGGCGGCCAGGGGCGCGTGCATGGCGGCGCGTCTTGTCCGAAGGCGCCGTTCACGAGGGGGCAGGCCCAGAGGTTCTGCTGCAGGCGCTGGATCGGGTCGCGCCCGACGTGCAGGTCGAAGTGAGTTAATAAGCGGCCAACCGGCCGATATGGGGGAGAAATGCCCGAGACGTTTTTGCTGGCCCAGATGCTGGGCTTATTGCTGGTGATCGGCGCATTGGCTGGAGTTCTGGCGGGCTTGCTGGGGGTTGGCGGCGGTATCGTATTGGTGCCTGCATTTTTCTATGCGTTTCAAACCCTTGGTTATGGCGGCCCGCAATTGATGCAATTGTGTCTGGCGACGTCTCTGGCGACTATCATCGTGACCTCGGTCCGGTCCGTGATGGCCCACAACAAAAAAGGGGCTGTAGACTGGGAAATTTTGCGCGGCTGGGGGCCGGGTATCGCAATCGGGGCAGTGATCGGAGTTACCGTGGCTTCGGCCCTGCGCACCGAGGCACTGCAGGCGCTGTTTGGCATTCTGGGGATGGTGATTGGTGCTTATCTGGGTTTCGGAAAATCTGAATGGCGGCTTGGGGACGCGATGCCCAAGGGGCTCCGCCGGGCCGCTTTGTCACCGGGTGTAGGGTTTCTGTCGGTATTGATGGGGATCGGAGGCGGCAGCTTTGGTGTGCCGTTGATGAGCCTGTTCAACACGCCCATCCACCGGGCCGTTGCGACGGCGGCCGGTTTTGGGGTGATCATCGCGGTTCCGTCCGTCATCGGGTTTCTGTTTTTGAATATCGCACCTGAACACCGCCCGCCAATGACCGTTGGCGCGGTGAATTTGGTGGCATTTGCGATTGTTGTGGCGATGACGACGATCACCGCCCCTTGGGGGGTTAAGCTGGCGCATTCAATGGACCCCAAACCGCTCAAACGTGTTTTTGCTGGTTTTCTGACGCTGGTGGCCCTTAACATGCTGCGCAAAGCGATGGGCCTTTGACGACGTTTTGGCAGAAAGGCTGGGTAAAGTTTCCCTATGACCCCGCCATCGCTGAATGGGTAGCACACGCTCTGCCAGCTGCTCGGGCTGCAGTCGTTGATCCGGCTCATGCCGAGTGGTTGGACTGCCAAGGTACATGGTTCATCGGTGTGGATGCGCTGGACAACGATGCAGAGGGCAGGGTGGGGCGGTCAGGGCCGCTGCAGGGTCTGGCGCTGGAATTCGTGACCGAGCATTATGGAACTCTGCCGCTGCACAAGGGGCAGGTGTCTGTGATGTACCCCGGCTACCCCAAGCCACGCCGCGGTGAAAGCGAGGCCGCCGGGCGTTACCGGCGCAACCGTGATGCGGCGCATGTGGATGGGTTGCGCCCTATGGGTCCTGACCGCCGCCGCAGGGTGGACGAGCCGCACGCCTGGATACTTGGCCTTCCGCTGACCGAAGTGAGCGCTGATGCTTCGCCTATGGTTTTATGGGAAGGCAGCCACAAGGTCTTGCGGGCAGCTTTCAAAAAGGCTCTGCATGGTAGACCGCGTGATACGTTGCACGAGGTGGATGTTACAGACATCTATCAATCTGCCCGACGCGAAGTGTTCGAGACCTGCACTCGCCTGGAATTGCCCGCCAGTCCTGGTGAAACGTATCTTGTGCACCGTCACTGCCTGCATGGGGTGGCCCCTTGGTCGGACAGTGCTTCGGCTGGGCCAGATGGTCGGATGATCGCCTATTTCCGCCCGGAATTCCAAGGCGGTGTGGCCGAGTGGATCGAATCCCCGTAACCTACAGCCATGTATTGGTTAGGAGGTATGGGGTCATGATTACGGTCCACACACTCGCCGACGGAGCTCAGATTGAGGTCGAGCTGTCCGGCGAAGTCACCAGCACGGATTACAGCGATACGTTAATTCCCGCCATCGAGGCCGCGCTGATCGAACATGAAACCGTTCGATTGATGGCAATCGTTCAGCCCGAATTCAAAGGGTACGACCTGGGTGCTGCCTGGGCGGACACCAAGTTGGGCCTAAGCCATTGGCGCGGGTTCGACCGGATTGCCGTGGTGGCCGATCAGAGTTGGGTTCAGACCAGTGTGCGATTAGCGGCTCCGATTTTGCCTTGTCCGGTCCAGGTTTTTGAACTGTCCGAGGTCGAAACAGCGCGTCGTTGGATCCGCGAATCCCTCGGGTCGATTCATGTGACCGATCTTGGTGGGCCATGCGTTCAGATCAGCCTGTTGGGTAAGGTTGACCCCGAAGAGTATCAAAAGGCCGAAGCGCATCTGGACCAGATCCTTGCAGGGAAAACCGGTTTTCGCCTGCTGATCGACCTGCGGGAGTTTGACGGATGGCAGGGATTGTCTGCTCTGGCTGCGCATTTCCGACTGGCACGCGGTCATATCGGGTTGCTGGATCGCGCGGCGATTGTCGGCGACAAGGCCTGGCAGCATATGGCGCAACGCGTGGCGGGTCATGTGCTGGGCACCCGAACCCAATATTTCCCGTCGGAAGATATTGAACATGCGAAAACTTGGCTGGCTGCAGGATAGCCGGCGCCTTAAAGTTTGCTCGCCTTTGGGCTGACGTTAGGTAATTTTACTCGCCTCAGATTGTTTCTTGATCAGTCAGTCAAAAAAGAAATAGGGTTCAAGGGTTTTCCGGTCTTACCACGTCTGGAAACACCAATGCTGAAGCGCGCCGTTGTGGGTTGCCACTCACTCACCACTTGTCTTCGAACTTGACCCCCTCGGAGTTCAGACCAACCTGCAACGGCGCAGGCTCAGCCTGTGGCTTAGGGTTTGTTCAGGCGGGCCGAACGACCGCCACGCCGTTTCGCAAGCTGCGGCTTACGTGCGGGCAGGGCTTCCATGATCTCGGCGCGTTCGGAACTGTCCATCTTGGACCAACGTGTGATCTCGTCGATGGTCCGATAGCAACCAGTGCAGATCCGCTCGGTCGGGTGAACGACACAAATCTGGACGCAGGGGCTTTCGACCTCGTTCCGTTTCCAGACCATGTTTGTCATTGGTGTCATCCGATCCTTAGAGAAAGCGCAATCTGTCCAGCGCTCCTTGCAGAATATAGCCTGCTGCAACGTGGTCGATAACCTGTCCGCGACGTTTTCGTGTCGTATCCGCCTCGAGCAGTGCCTTTTCTGCCGCAACCGTGCTGAGACGCTCGTCCCAGAACCCGATGGGAATTTCGGTCAAACGCATCATGTTGCGGGCAAACGCGCGCGTGGATTGGCACCTCGGACCTTCTGATCCGTCCATGTTTTTCGGCAGGCCAAGAATGACCCCTCCGATCTCGCGCTCGGCGATCAATTCCAGCAGGCGCGCAGAGTCCAGAGTGAACTTTTTGCGCCGAACGGTTTCCAAAGGGCTGGCCACACCGCGCATCCGGTCCGAGACGGCCACACCGATGGTTTTTTCGCCCAGATCCAATCCCATCAATGCGGTCATCGGTGTAAGCGAAGCGGCGAAATCCTCGAACGCGTCATGGATCATTGCGCGATCCCGGCCTGCAATGCGGCGGCGTCAATGATCTCCAACGCCTCGGCATCACCGGCAAAGACCGCGTTTGCCTCTTGCATGATGTCGATCGCGCGCTGACCTTCACCCAAAACGCCCAGTGCACTGATCAGCCGCGCCCAGTCCTCGGGCGGTCCGCCTTCGGTGGCCAGTCGATCCGAAAGCTGGTTGACCATCCCCATGATCATCTGTTGGCGTTCTTCGGGTGTCAGGTCTGCGGCGGCTTCCACGTCTTCCTGAGACGGCCCGGACGGGGCCGGGATGTTCGGTGGGTTGAAGACACCGGCGCGGAACGCCAGCTCCTCCAACTGGGCGCGCATGGCCTGTGCCCAGGGCGAGTCTGCCGGCGATGAGCGCAGCGCCTCGACCCAGATGCGATATCCGATGTCGGGACGGCCAACCTGTGTCATCATCCGTCCAAGATAATATTGCGCGGGGCCGTTTCGTGGATCGCGTTGCAAAGACTGCCGAAGTGCGTCTTCGGCTTCGGGTGATATATATCCGTCAGCGGCCAGGATCATCATTTCGGCAAGATGTGCGTAAGCATCTGCAGGAACCGCTCCACCCGAGAGTTCAATCACCCGCTGCTGCGCTTTGTATGCGGCTGCAAAATTGCCAGCATTCGCCTCGTGCTGGGCAAGCAGTACGTGCCCCTGCAAATCGTCGGGACGTTCGGCAACCGTATTGCGCAGCTGTTGCAACAGGTTGGCGTATCCTTCGTCCAGCTGCTCGGGCAAGTCAGGTAGAACTTCGGCTTCGGCTTCAGCCTGGCTGGGGCGTTCGGCCCGCATTGTTTCGGCCAACTCTTTACGCAGCGACAAGGGCTGGTCCGGCAATCCGGCGGCGCCCATCTGGCGGTACATCCAAAAACCGCCGCCGATCAGGACGGCGGCAACCACGACAATAGCCACCGAATTGGCCCAGACTGGAGGGCCATCCTGTGCCCCCTGCGCTTGCATCTGCGCGTCAGCAGACAGAATCCGGCGCGAGATTTCGGTCCGCACTCGTTCCGCATCGGCCTCACTGATCACACCACGTGCAAGATCACGGTCCACACCGGCCAACTGCTCGCGATAAACGCGCAGGTCGTAAGCGGCCGCGGGTTCGCGGTTTTTGCGTCCCTTCAGCATGGAATATCCAAGGAACACTGCGATCAGCAGCGCGGTCAGGATCAAGAGGGCCCAGAAAGTCATGTCAGCTCCTAAATGGCTGCCTTGACTTAGACCCGTGGGCAGTCGGAAAAAAGGGGCAAATGGCCGCGAGACGACTTCATGTCGCAATATTGAGGGCTATGTCGCAATAGTGCGCTATTACGGCGTTGGATGGCAGGGGTATACTGTCGTTACACGGCATATCTGCGCACAATCACCGAACCGGATGGATTCGCTTATGAAACACTATTCAGCCTTTGCTGTGGCGCGCGAAGCGCTGCGCTATCACACAGGATGGGAGCGCGCCTGGCGCTCGCCCGAGCCAAAGAAGAAATATGATGTGATCATCGTCGGTGCTGGCGGCCATGGACTGGCCACGGCGTATTACCTTGGAAAGAACTACGGCATCCAGAATGTCGCGGTGATCGAAAAGGGTTGGCTGGGCGGTGGCAATACCGGCCGGAACACGACCATCATCCGGTCGAACTATTTGCAGGATCCGTCGGCGGCATTGTATGAAAAGGCGCGCAGCCTGTACGAAGATCTGAGCCAAGACCTGAACTATAACGTGATGTTCAGTCCGCGTGGCGTGATCATGCTGGCGCAAACCCAGCACGAGATCCGTGGCTATCAGCGCACGGCCCATGCCAACGCGTTGCAAGGCGTGAAGACCGAATGGATCACGCCCGAGCGCGTCAAAGAGCTGGTGCCGATCATCAATCTGGACGGGCCGCGCTATCCGGTTCTGGGCGGTCTGTGGCAGGAACGCGGTGGCACTGCGCGTCACGATGCGGTGGCCTGGGGCTATGCCCGCGCGTGTTCGGCCATGGGGATGGACATCATCCAGCAATGCGAAGTCACTGGCGTACGTCAGGACAATGGCCGCGTTGTCGGCGTCGACACCACCAAGGGTGCGATTGACTGTGAAAAACTGGGCATTGTGGTCGCAGGCCATTCCGGTCAACTGGCCGAGATGGCGGGTTTCCGTCTGCCGCTTGAGGCCGTAGCGCTGCAGGCGCTGGTGTCCGAGCCTATCAAACCCTGCATGGACGTGGTCGTAATGGCCAACACCGTGCATGGCTATATGTCGCAATCCGACAAGGGCGAGATGGTCATTGGTGGCGGCACCGACGCCTATAACAACTTCACTCAGCGTGGCAGTTTCCACCATATCGAGGAAACCGTACGTGCATTGGTCGAGACCTTCCCGATGATCTCGCGCCTGAAGATGCTGCGCCAGTGGGGCGGGATCGTGGACATGACCGGCGACCGCTCACCCATCCTGTCGAAAACGCCTTTGGGCGGGTGCTTTATCAACGCGGGTTGGGGCACCGGGGGCTTCAAGGCCATACCGGGCTCGGGCTGGGGTATGGCGCAACTGATGGCAACCGGCCATTCACCGCTGACCGAAGCTTTCACGATGGACCGTTTCAAAGAGGGCCGCTTTATCGACGAAAGCGTCGCCGCCGGGGTGGCTCACTAAGGGCTCTGCCCGAAGTGACCTCAACACAGATTTCTGGTCGGCCCGAGTGTCGATCAACCGAGAAAAGGATGACCATATGCTGATCCTGAATTGCCCTTATTGCGGCGTCGATGCCGAAGAAACCGAACTGGCCGCTGGCGGCGAGGCGCATCTGAAGCGCTTTGGTCCCGGCTCGTCGGATGATGAGTTCCACGACTATCTGTTCATGCGTGAAAACCCCAAAGGTGTTCATTTTGAGCGCTGGCGCCACGCCAATGGTTGCGGCAAGTGGTTCCACGCGGCGCGCTGCACCAGCACGCTCGAGGTCTTCGGTACTTATTCCGCTCAGACCACCGAGCCGCCGAAAGAAATCCGCGAGGCGATCACTGCCAAGCGCCCCGGCTGGACCTGGAGAGAGTTCGAATGATCCGCCCAGCCACCCGTAATTCCGCCTGCGAAAGGTCCGCAACATGAGTACCCGTCTCGCAAATCAAGGCCGGCTGATTGACCGGTCGAAACAGGTCACATTCAGCTTCAACGGCACCTCGATGCAGGGGTATGAGGGCGACACGCTTGCCTCGGCTCTGCTGGCCAATGATCAGATGATGATGGGCCGGTCGTTCAAATACCACCGTCCGCGCGGCGTTGTCGCCAGCGGCGCGGAAGAGCCGAACGCTCTGGTCGGTCTGGGGCAGGGCAACCGGTTCGAGCCGAACCAGCGCGCCACCACGACCGAGCTGTTCAACGGTCTGACCTCGATCTCTCAGAATCACTGGCCCAATCTGGAATTCGACATCGGCGCGGTGAACACAGCGCTGGCGCGGTTCCTGCCGGCTGGCTTCTACTACAAGACGTTCATCCATCCGAAACCGTTCTGGAAACACGTCTACGAGCCGTTCATCCGTCAGTCCGCCGGTCTGGGCAAAGCGCCCGACAAGGACAACCGCGATGCAGACACCTATGAACACTTCTACCACTTTACCGATGTTCTGGTGATCGGCGGCGGTGTGGCGGGTCTGCAGGCCGCGAAAGTGGCTGCCGCTTCCGGTGCCAAAGTCATGCTGATCGAGCAGACGGCCCATTGGGGCGGGCGCGCTCCGGTTGATGGCGGCACGATCAATGACGAGCCTGTGGATAAGTTCGTGGAACAATTGGTTTCCGAACTCGAAACAATGGGCAACGTCACGATGCGCAATCGCTGCATGGGGGCCGGGGTCTATGACCACGGTTACGTGCTGGGATATGAGCGTCTGACCGACCATAAACCGGGCACCCAAGGCCCACGTCACCGGCTGTGGCGCATCCGCGCGAAACAGGTCGTCACCGCCACCGGCGCGATCGAGCGTCCGTTGTCCTTTGCGGGCAACGATGTGCCGGGCGTGATGCTGGCCTCGGCCATGCGCGACTATGTGGTGAACTGGGGCGTGACCCCCGGTGACCGCGTGATCGTCGCCACCAATAACGACGACGCCTATCGCACCGCGATCACCCTCAAGAAAGCCGGTGTGGATGTGCTGCGCGTGGTCGATGCACGCGACACGGCGGGTCCGCTGGCGAATGAGGCGCGCGAACTCGGTATCCGCGTCGACCCCGGCAAAGCGATCGCAAAGGTTAAGGGCGGCAAGCGCGTCAAGAAAGTTGCCATCTGCAATCAAGAAGGCATCGGCGGCGCGCGTGAAGAGGTCGAATGCGACGCGGTCGCCATGTCGGGCGGCTGGTCTCCGGTCGTTCACATGTGGTCGCATTGCGGCGGCAAGCTGATCTGGGACGAGGCGCAGGCGCATTTCCGTCCTGATCCGTCGCGGCCTCCGCTTGGTGCTGATGGCGAAGGGTTCGTGCTGGCCGCGGGCTCGTCAAATGGTCCGCTGGCGCTGGGCGACGTTCTGACCGACGCGGATGCGGCGGGTAAAGCAGCGGCCAAGGCGGCCGGGTTCACAGCAAAACGCACCAAAGCTCCGGTCGGTGAGACCACGGCTGAGGCTCCGATGGCGGCGGTCTGGTTGATGCCCGCCAATGCCGAGATCGGTTTGCGGATGAAATCCTGGCTGGATTTCCAGAACGACGTCAAAGTCTCAGACGTTCAGCTGGCGGCGCGCGAAGGTTACGAAAGCGTTGAACATACCAAGCGTTACACCACGCTGGGCATGGCGACTGACCAAGGTAAGTTGAGCAACATCAACGGCTTGGCGATCCTTGCTGATGCACTGGATTCGGAGATTCCGAAGGTCGGCACCACCACCTTCCGCCCGCCCTATACGCCCATCTCGCTGGCGTCGATCGGCGGTGAGGCACGTGGTGAGGTGTTCCAGCCGATCCGTCAAACTCCGATGCACAACTGGCACGACAAGAACGGTGCCGATTGGGAACCGGTGGGCCATTGGCGTCGAACCTATGCCTATGTCCGTCCCGGCGAGACGGTGCATGACGCGGTGAATCGCGAGGTGAAGAACACCCGCGAAAACCTCGGCCTGCTGGATGCATCGACGCTGGGCAAACTGATCGTCAAAGGCCCCGATGCGGGCAAATTCCTGGACATGATGTACACCAACATGATGTCCACGCTGAAGGTCGGAAAATGCCGCTATGGCCTAATGTGCTCGGAAAACGGCTTCCTGATCGACGACGGCGTTGTTGCCCGCATCGACGAGGACACGTGGCTGTGCCACACCACCACCGGCGGGGCCGAGCGCATCCATGGCCACATGGAAGAATGGCTGCAGACCGAATGGTGGGACTGGAAAGTCTATGTCGCCAACGTGACCGAGCAATACGCGCAGGTCGCCGTGGTCGGCCCCAACGCCCGCAAGGTTCTGGAGAAGCTGGGCGGCATGGATGTCAGCAAGGACGCCCTGCCCTTCATGGAATGGCGTGACGGCAAGATCGGAGACTTCGATTGCCGCGCCTATCGCATCTCGTTCTCGGGCGAGCTGTCCTATGAGATCGCCGTTCCTGCATCGCAAGGGCAAGCGTTCTGGGACGCTCTGATGGATGCGGGCAAAGAGTTCGGCGTGATGCCTTACGGCACCGAATGTCTGCACATCCTGCGGGCCGAGAAGGGCTTTATCATGATCGGCGACGAGACCGACGGCACCGTGATCCCGCAGGATCTGGGGCTGCACTGGGCGCTGTCGAAAAAGAAAGAGGACTATCTGGGCAAGCGCGCCCACACCCGCAGCCATATGGCCGATCCGGACCGTTGGAAACTGGTCGGGCTTGAGACTGTGGATGGTTCCGTTCTTCCCGATGGTGCCTATGCGGTGGGCGAGGGTGTGAATGCCAACGGTCAGCGCAACATGATCGGGCGTGTGACCTCGACCTACTACTCGGCCAATCTGGGCAAAGGCATCGCCATGGGCCTGATCAAGCACGGTCCTGACCGGATGGGCGAGATTGTCGAGTTCCCGGGCACCGACGGCAAAACCTACAAAGCCAAGATCGTCGATCCGATTTTCTACGACAAGGACGGGGAGAAGCAGAATGTCTGAACCCATCAGCGCACTGAACCACGCCAGCTTTGACGGCATCGCCAAAGTCGAAGAATGCGGCCTGCAAGGCATGATCACGCTGCGCGGCGATCTGTCCGACAAAGTACTAGCCAAGGCCGTCAGGGACGCTACCGGGCAGAAGGTGCCCGGTCAGCGCGAGGCAAGCGTCAACGGGGATACCGGCGTGTGCTGGATGTCTCCGGACGAATTGCTGGTGCTGGTGCCCTATGCAGAGGTGAACGCCAAACTGGCGCAGATGACTGAAACGCTTAGCGGCACACATGCGCTGGCCGTGAACGTCTCGGATGCCAGGGCGGTGTTCTGCGTTTCGGGATCTTCTGCGCGTGAGGTGATGGGCAAGCTGGCTCCGGTTGATTTGTCGGCAGATGCCTTCCAGCCCGGCCAGATCCGCCGCTCGCGTTTGGCGCAGGTTGCGGGCGCGTTCTGGATGGATGACGCCGAGACCTTCCGCGTGGTTTGCTTCCGATCAGTCGCAGACTACGCGTTCAAACTGCTTAAGGTTGCGGCGCAACCGGGCAGTGAGGTTGGTGTTTACTAAGCATTTTCAAATGCTCGATTTTTGGGCTGCCGGGGAACCTGGCGGCCCTTTTTGTTGCCGCGACAGCACAGTTGTGATTGATCCGATCAGCTTGGTTCGTGACGTAAGAATTGATTTCCTTCAAGCGACACGCATTGTTAGACTGTTGGCTGATATTATCACGCATGACGTGTAGAGTGCCGATAGTGTTCAACAGTGCTTCTAGGGTAAACGGAATTAATGATTTCGCTAAGAATGACTGCGGTTTGTGCCGTAATGATGGTCTCGCCAGCTGTGGTTTTGGCTGAGACATATAAAGAAACTTTCGAGTGCACATTCGGAAAAGGCCTGGCGAATCGTCCGACACCTGAGAAAGTGGTGTTTTCAGTGGACGAATTCGGGCGTTCTGCTCTGCTGCATGAGGTCGAGATTCCGGGCATCGTAACTGACACAGGGTCGGGCCGAATCCGACGAGATTCTCCGATCAAATTGTCGATCGCGTGGGTCGGTCAGAACTATTTGTATGCGGCCACAGGAAGAACGTATGCAGGAAATGAATCGCGTATTGATGCAATCGATCTGAGGGATCAGGAGTTCTCGATTGCTTTGGATCGCAGAACGATGAAAGCGATTACAAAGTCTTCCACTGTATCCGCATATGCGGCGCGCGACGGTTTTGCAAAAGGACGTTGCAAAGCTATTGGAACCCCCAAACCCTGATTTAGGAGACTAGGATTTTGAAACAGTTTTTGTATTCGATCGCAGCTGTCATGTGTACGGCGTCTGCTCAGGCGGATATCGTGAATTATGAGTGCGAGTTACACAGCTTGGAAGCGCAAGGATGGATTCCTCCGGTCGTCTTGCTGAGTGTCGATGCTGACAATAAGCGCGCGCGGGCATTCGATGGCGCAATCCGCTCTGCCAATGAGCTTGCGCGGATTGATAAAAACACGCCAGCAAATGCCAAGTTCAAACTCACGCGAAAAGGCGAATACCGATTGTCGTGGCGCCTGACACTGTCCTCAAACTCTACGCGCCAATACCGTGTGTCGTATACAGCGACAGTCGACCCCGAGACGAACAAGTTAAAGATGTCGGCAAGTTTCCCGCAGGCCAACTTGGGAAACCGACCCAGTGGAATTGGGCGCTGCCAGCCGATATCCGCGCCTACCTTGTTTTAGATCTACAAGCGGCTGGGAAAAAGCCTAACCGCTGAAGACAAACGACTGAAAACCGTTCAACGACGTTGGCGCAGTCAGGGCTTGCACCTCGACCTCTTCGCCGTTGGCAGTGCGGCAAGATGGGTAAAACGACAACAAATCCGCCAGTTTGGCCATTCGATCCTGACGTTGCGCCTCGGGCAAAAGCGGCGCGTGGGTGGAAAGATAAAGCGCGGGTCGGGTCACTTTCAGAAACGGGACAAGGCTGGGCAGCACCATGTATTCTGCCCCCTCGATATCCATTTTAACGAGTGACACACTGGACAGGTCGGTCGCGGCTTCGAACTGATCCCAGGCAATGGTCAGCGCATCACTGCCATGAGCCGCGTCATGCAAAAGCGAACTGGTGGAATCACCGGGTTCTCCTCTTACCGAGGCCATACGTGCAACGCCGAACCGATCCGACAGGGCTACGCCAAAGGCCGAGACGTTGCGGACGTTGTTCAAATCCATGTTCCAGGCCAGGTACCGGTAAGCGGTGGGGTCAGGCTCAAAGCACCATACATGTCGCGCGCGCCGCGCGCCGTAAAGAACGGTGGGGCCGATCCATGCACCTATATCCAGATAATCGCTTTCGGGTTTCAGATGAGCATCCAACACGGCAAAAGTCTCGGGCTCCCACAGGCCAGCAGAGGCCTTGCGCCAGAATTTCGAATGGTAGGGGTCCAGTCGAAACCGTTCTCCATTCAGACTGCCTGAATAGTATCCGCGGGCGCGGTAAAACATCTTGCGCGCCTGTGTCAGCATCGCGGACCTCCGGGTTTTCTTGTCTCTGCCCTTGACCTATGGCCGTTGCCAAAGCATTTAACCTTTGGAACCGCAACAATCATTTCAACAGGGGGCCGAGATGGCTTTTGAACTTCCTGATCTTCCTTATGCACATGACGCGCTGGCAGCCAAGGGCATGTCCGCGGAAACATTGGAATATCACCACGACCTGCACCACAAGGCCTATGTCGACAACGGCAACAAGCTGATCGCCGGAACCGAATGGGACGGCAAGTCGATGGAAGAGATCATCGTGGGCACCTATGACGCAAATGCTGTCGCCCAGAACGGTATCTTCAACAACATCAGCCAGCTGTGGAACCACAACCAGTTCTGGGAGATGATGGGCCCCGGCGACAATGCCATGCCCGGTGAGCTGGAGAAGGCTCTGGTCGAGAGCTTTGGTTCGGTCGACGAATTCAAATCGCAATTCAGCGCGGCAGGTGCCGGTCAGTTCGGCTCGGGCTGGGCATGGCTGGTCAAGAACGCTGACGGCTCACTGGCTGTCACCAAGACCGAAAACGGCGTGAACCCGCTGTGCTTTGGTCAGACGGCTCTGCTGGGTTGCGACGTGTGGGAGCATTCCTACTACATCGACTTCCGCAACAAGCGTCCGGCGTATCTGACTAACTTCCTGGACAATCTGGTGAACTGGGAAAACGTCGCCTCGCGGATGTGATCCATGACCCGGCAAGGGGTCATTAGGGGCCTGCTGGCGGTGACGCTGGCAGGCTTTCTTTTTGGGGTAACGTTTTCTGCTGTCTGTCTGAATGGCAGGTGCTCAAAGCACGGCTGGATAAGAGCTGGGCTTTCTTAACCGCTTGGGTTCAGCGTTTATAGAAACGTCATTTCGAACAAGGATTTCAATGAATTTTGATCACAATAGGTCACTTTTCCAAAGACCCCGTTCGTCAGCGTCATTTGCGACAAAGCTTTTTCTTCGGGCCGTGGCAGTCTGTTTCCTCGCAATGGTAGCCATTGGCGTAGTTGCATACATCAATCAGTTGAGTTCGTACCCAGGTATCATCGTTCACCCACCAGCGTGGCTTTTTACTTTTGCACATGTCATTGCCATCCTGAGCGCTTTGGCAGTTGGTTATCTGGTATTGTATGTATCGACTGAAAAATCAAAATGGTTCATCGGCGCAACGGCTCTTGTTGTCGGCTATTCGATTGCGTTTAGTGCGATCGCATGGGGCGTTCCTAACCTGTCCGTCGGATTTCTCGGCCAACCCGTGCGATTGGAAATTGAAGTTCATGGGGCTTCTGCTACCAGCAGCACGCGCAGTTGGGGCTGCCGCAATCGCCTACATTTCGGCCCGTGGTATGCGCCAGGCGGCTCTGTCTGTTTTAACATTCCCAACCCAAGCGTTCTTATAGGTTCGACTTTGGTCGCGCAGGGGATTGGAAACGACTGGGCCACTCGGGTGACACAGGTTGAGGGAACGTACAAACGCTGAGTCATGTTCGATCAGATTCAAGCAAACTTGTGATCCGCTATTGAGATTCTGAAGTTGGACCGCGACAGGAGAAATCCCGCCTATCAACAAAGTTTAATCATGAGATGGGATTGTACCATGCCGCGCAATGCTTACCTCAGTATAAGCGGAGGGAGAGAACCGCCAATCTGCTAAAAATGCTCAAGCAGCGCGCTGAAAAACCGTTGGCGCGCAAAGGGATACCTATGTCCGTTGAACAAGGGATAGTCATATAAAACCTCAACAGGAGATCACGATGGTCGCACTTTCACAGGGAACTTGGATTGTCATTGCTGACGGCGAAAAAGCACTGTTCATGGAGAACATTACGGACGCGGAAGACCCGAATTTGATGATTGTTTCTGTCGAAGAGACCGACGGGCCGGCAGGCCGACCATCGGATCGGGCAGGGCGGCGCGCTGATGCTGGTCCGAACCAGAAATCCGCGGTTGAAGAACCCAAGTGGAAAGCACAAGCAAAGTCTCTGTTCGTGCAAGACGTTGCTAATCTGTTGAACCGAAAAGGATTGAAGGGAGCGTATAAACGGCTTGTCCTGGTCGCCAGCCCTCATGTCCTGGGCCTTTTGCGTCGGCGTCTGCATAGCGAAGTTCTGGGCAAGGTCGTGGCCGAAGTTGACAAGACCTTGACCAACCACCCGCTCCATAAAGTCGAGCAGGTTTTGATTAACCGTTTGAAGCCTGCGACTTAGGCTAAATTCCGAAAGCAGGCGACGCGCTCGCCTGCTTATCCCCTGGGGGCGACCAACAGTGTCCGCAGATTTGCCATGGCCGTTTCCGGCCCGTCGACCCACGTAATGAAATCGCTCAGCGAAGCGTCGGCAAAGCCCTGACCAATGACCTGCTGTACAAGATCGTGCAGCGCGTCCCAGTAGCCATCCACATTCATCACCAGAATGGGTTTGTCATGCAGGCCCAACTGCCGCCAAGTCAGCGCCTCGAACAGCTCGTCCAGCGAGCCGGGGCCGCCGGGAAGGACGACAACCGCATCAGCGTTCATGATCATGACCTTCTTACGCTCGTGCATCGTTTCGGTGATCACAAAACGGGTCAGGTCGGTCTTGCCAACCTCGCGCTGCAACAGGTGAACTGGGATGACGCCGAACGTGTCTCCGCCTGCGTCTTGTGTGGCGCGGGCGACCTCTCCCATCAGCCCCACATCTCCGGCGCCGTAGACCAGACGCCAGCCTTCTTTGGCAAGGTGCTGCCCGAATGTGCGTGCAGCCTGCGCATAGGCCGAATTAACACCATTGCGTGACCCGCAATACACACAGACGGATTTCTGGGTCATTATATAGGCTCTCCGGGGTTGTAACTGTGGTTTTGACCCCTGATAGCGGGATTGATAGATTGGCTCAACCGTCACGCAGAATGTGTTGAAGTCAAAGCATTTGCGCTGCGGAGTGAAAGGAAAAAAATGGACGCCAAGTCGGGAAGCGAAAGCACCGGTCCTGTCACCTGGGGGGTGATCATCGGGATACTGGTTCTGGTCGGGGCCACGGGGGCCTATATGTCCGGGGTATTTGACCAAGAGCCCGAAGGGTCGGGCGCTCAAACGGATGTGGCAGATCAGCCGGTTCAAGACACCGCTACAGAGCAAAGCGCGGCCGTGTCCGAGGATGAAGGCAGCAAACCAAGCCCTTCGGAAAACACAGAAGCGGCAGAGACCGAGGCTCCGGCAGAGCCGAAAGCAGAAACGGAACAAGCAGAAACTGAAGCTGCGCCCGAATTGTCACCGCCGACTCTTGATCAGATATTCGTTGAACCGGACGGGAACGCGGTACTGTCCGGCTCGGCTGAGCCAGGTGCTTTGGTGCGCGTCCTGCTGGATGGGGAAACTCTGCACAGCTTTACGGTCGACGGCAGCGGCCAGTTTGCCGTATTCGTCACGATCCCGTTCGCCAACACCGCGCGGGGGCTTGTGTTGGAGACAGACAGAGGCGATCAGCCGGTCCGGTCGGACGACTACATGATCGCTGCCTTGCCCGAGCCCAAGGTCGAAATTGCGGCGGCTGAACCCGCTGAAGACACGGTGGCAACGCCCGAAGTGCAGGAATCCTCTTCGGCAAGTGCTGGAACTGCGCAGACCGAGACGTCAGCGCCCGAGGATGATCAGGTCGCGAGCGTCAGTCAGTCGTCCGACGATGAACAGAACGAGACGGGCGCCCCGACACAGGGCGGCGAACAGCTAGACACCGCGCAAGCCGAAACCGCTCCGACCGCGGATGCTGTGCCTGACACTCCGCAAGAGCCTGTGCAGGAAGAAACCCAAAATCAACAGGTTGCGATACTGCGTTCGGGCGAAGACGGGGTTGAGCTGGTGCAACCTGCGTCTCCGCAGGACAGCGCATCGGATCAGGTTGCACTGGACACTATCGGGTATTCTGACGCCGGTGATGTCGAGTTGACGGGCCGCGTGCCTGATGGTTCGGTGGTGCGCCTTTACCTGAACAACCGGTTGGTTGCGGATTTGCCGCCAACCGATGACGGGAAGTGGCGCAGCGAGCTTGAGGGGGTCGACCCCGGTGTTTACACCTTGCGGGTGGATGAGGTCGGTACGGACGGAACCGTCGTCAGCCGTCTTGAGACGCCCTTCAAACGTGAACCGCTAGAGGTTCTGCGTGCCGCTGATACCGCCAATGGGTCTGCCGCACCCGATGCGCCGGTCATCCGTTCGGTCACTGTTCAGGAGGGCGACACCTTGTGGGCAATCTCGCGTGATCGCTATGGGGACGGGCTTTTGTTCGTGCGTGTGTTCGAAGCCAACCGCAATGCGATCCGTGATCCTGATCTGATCTATCCAGGGCAGGTCTTCACCATTCCCGAGTAATCCTGTACCTCTGGCCCTCTTGGGTCGGGGGCCAATCTCTGACCGCAGTTTTGGTACGTGATGAGACGAGCAGCCCATATGCATTCTGACGACATGCCCGAGGTCGACGAACGCCGTTCCGGCTGGCGAACGATCCGCAAGGTCGCCCCCTATCTATGGCCCGAGGATGAGCCATGGGTGAAACGACGTATCGTCATCGCCATGAGTATGCTGGTTATCGCCAAGCTGATCGCTGTCTACACGCCGATCCTTTACAAGGGCGCGGTTGACAGCCTTGCCGCCGAGGGCGTGCCTCCGCTGGCACTCGGAGCTGTTGGGCTGACGGTCGCTTACGGTGTTGCGCGGATGATGACGGTGGGGTTCCAGCAGTTGCGCGATGCGGCGTTTGCACCTGTCGGTCAGCGGGCACTGCGGGCCCTGGCGCTTGAGACCTTTCAGCACATTCACCAATTG
This sequence comes from Ruegeria sp. R8_1, assembly GCF_017743815.1. Lineage (NCBI taxonomy): Bacteria > Pseudomonadati > Pseudomonadota > Alphaproteobacteria > Rhodobacterales > Roseobacteraceae > Ruegeria > Ruegeria sp. R8_1. Next base: position 436,615 of record NZ_JAGHRL010000001.1, read on the forward strand.
TCGATGCGCTATCACGTGACCCGCCGTACCGGTGGGCTTAGCAGGATCATCGAGCGTGGCGTCAAGGGGGTCGAGTTTCTACTGCGATTCCTGTTGTTCTCTATCGGGCCTTTGATCCTTGAGCTGCTAATGGTTGCGATCATCCTGATGTGGCTGTTCGACGTGTGGTATCTGGTTGTGGTCGCGGTCACCATCGCGCTGTACATCTGGTTCACTTTTGCGGTGACAGAATGGCGCGTAAAATTGCGCCGTGAGATGAACGATCAGGACACCGAAGCCAACCAACGCGCCATCGACAGTCTGCTGAATTTTGAAACCGTCAAGTATTTCAATGCGGAAGAACGCGAAGCTGAACGCTATGACGTGTCGATGAAGGCTTACGCTGGGGCCGCGCTTAAAACGGCGTACTCATTGGCTTTCCTGAATTTCGGGCAGTCCTTCCTGATTACCTGTGGGTTGATCGGTGTCATGGTGCTGGCCGCGCTGGGCGTGCAGGCGGGTACATTAACCGTGGGCGATTTCGTGATGGTGAATGCCTACATGATCCAGATTACGGTGCCTTTGAATTTTCTGGGAACGGTCTATCGTGAGATCCGGCAGGCTCTGGTTGATATGGGGCAGATGTTCGATCTGTTAGAGCAGCCGGCCGAGGTAACAGATAAGGCCAATGCGCCCGCGCTGAATGTGACCGGCGGCGAGGTGACGCTGCAGGATGTCCGGTTCGGGTATGATCCTGACCGTGAAATCCTGAAAGGCGTGTCGTTGACCGTTCCTGCGGGGCAGACTGTGGCAATCGTGGGGGCAACAGGGTCGGGTAAATCCACAATAGGGCGTCTGCTGTTCCGGTTCTATGATGTAACCGGCGGGGCATTGAAAATCGACGGGCAGGACGTACGGGACGTGTCGCAAACCAGCCTGCATTCGGCCATCGGAGTTGTCCCGCAGGATACCGTATTGTTCAACGATACGATCCGCTACAACATCGCGTACGGCCGCAATGGTGCCACGCAAGAGGATGTCGAAGCCGCCGCAAGGGCGGCGCAAATCCACGACTTTATCATTACGTTGCCCGAAGGCTATGACACCAAGGTTGGGGAACGTGGGCTGAAACTGTCAGGCGGGGAAAAGCAGCGGGTTGGGATCGCGCGCACGTTGCTCAAGAACCCTCCGATCCTGTTGCTGGACGAAGCGACCTCGGCGCTGGATACCGACACCGAGCAAGAGATCAAGGACGCATTGGCCCAAGCTGGCAAAGGTCGCACGGTGCTGACCATTGCCCATCGTCTTAGCACAATCGCCGAGGCCGATCGTATTGTTGTGTTGGAACGTGGCGAGATCATCGAACAAGGCACTCATGACGAATTGCTGCAGCGTGAAGGGCGGTACGCGCAATTGTGGAACCGACAGCAATCGGACGCGCAAGCAGCGTAATCTTGTGCTAGACTTCGGGATATTCTCCGGAGGTGTTGGAATGCGTCAGTTTTCGTGGATCTTCTGTGTTTGCGTGGCAACGCTGACATGCAGTGCAGCTTGGGCCGGAGATGACCCGATCATAGGCGTCTGGAAGACCGAGCCGGATCGCAAGAACCTGACATCTCACATCAAGATCACCGCGTGTGGCAATGCGTTTTGCGGGCAAATCCTGTCGGCGTATAACGCTTCGGGCAAAGAGGTTCAGACGCCCAACATCGGTAAGAAACTGTTTTGGGATGTGACCAGCGAAGGCAATGGCAAATACGGAGGGGGCGAATTCTGGGTTCCCCTGATTGACGTGGATGCCGTTCCGCAGATGACGCTTGAGGGCGATACTTTGCGGGTGAAGGGCTGCGAGCATCATATCTGCGCTCATCAATCCTGGACGCGCCTGTAAAGAAGCGGGGCCGGCACTGCCGACCCCGATGTATTACTCAGCGGCCCTAAGAGGTGACCCCGGTGGAGTGTCCTTGTGCGGGTCTTCGGGTTTGTCGTCCCAGATCACTTCGGCCGATTGTGCTTCAAGTGCAGCCTTGTCGGTCTCCATGTCCTGGGCGACCTGGCTGGACTGACCGCTGGACGCACGGACCACAAGTTTCGCAAGCAACACTGCATAGGTCGAAACCCAGACGCGCAGGGCTAGGAATGATGGCGTGACGATCAGGGTCAGGATGGTTGCAATTCCCAAACCAAAGACTACGGCTGTTGCAAGTTGCTTCCACCACAGTGCAGTCGGGCTGTCGATGGAATAACCGCCGTTGATAAAGTCCAGCGACAGGCCGAACATCATCGGGGTCAGACCTGCCATAGTGGTCAGGGTGGTTAGCAGAACCGGGCGAATACGGGCCTCGGCGGTGCGGATGATCGCCTCGATCCGAGGCATGTAGCGGCTGTATTCCTGATAAGTGTCAATCAGAACAATATTGTTGTTCACCACGATCCCGGCCAAAGCCACGATCCCCGTTCCCGTCATGATGATCGAGAAGGGCTGCTGCATCACCATCATGCCCAGCAACACTCCGGTGGTCGACAGCACCACCGCCAACAGCACCAGTACCGAGTTGTAGAAGCTGTTGAATTGCGCCAACAGGATCACAAACATCAAACCCAGCGCACCCAAGAAAGCATTGGCAAGGAAAGCACCGGATTCGGCCTGTTCCTCTTGGTCGCCCGTCCATTCCCAAGAGATCGCCGGACCAAAGGGGTTCGTGTCCAGCCATTCTGTCAGCACTGCAATGCGTTCGTTGGGGTTCACCGGCGAGATTGACGCGGACCCTTCGTCGATCAACGCCTGAACAGCGCCCACGTCCTCGGACCCGGTCAGCAACACAACATCGTATTCAACACCGTTGGTGCCAGTCAGGCTGAGATCAGTTGCAGTCGCGTCTTCAGCGACCTGTCGCAGCATGGCCAACCTTGTGGAGGTGCCGTCAGCGGCCTGAGTTGTAACCTTGCTGAGGCCCGGTTCCACATCCGCCTTCACATCGAAGTATCGCTGCTGGTCGACACGGTTGATCTCGGCCAGTTTTGCAACCGGCTGGCGGGTGACAAAGTTGGAAAGCGGGACCAGTCCGTCGGCTGTCCGGACTTTCAGAGTATCCAGCGTCGACAAGACGCGATCTTCATCGGGCAGGCGGACACGGATCTCGATCTCTTCATCGACCGTTTCGGGGCGCATTTCTCCCAGCAACAGGCCCCGCGTAACCAGTTGCACCATCGCTCCTACGGTCGCTACATCTGCGCCAAACCGGCCCGCTTTTGCGACGTCGACGTCAATCTGCCAGTCGATACCCGGCAGTGGCAGGGTGTCCTCGATCTTGATCAGGCCGGGAGTTTCATCGAACACCGCCCGCGCGGCGGTCGTGGCGGCTGTCAGCTGCTCTCGGTTGTCGCCCTTGAGGCGCAGGTGCACCGGTTTGGCCGAAGCCGGGCCTTGTTCCAAGGGCAGGATTTCCACCACGATCCCAGGCAACGTCGCCAGTTCCGCATTCAACTGGTCCAGAACGAAGTCACCGTCATATTCCGGAGCGATCGTCTGGCGGTCCAAAAGGCCAAAGAGGATCGGCTCGGACAGGGTAGGGCGGTCCTCCCATGGGATGATCTCGAACTGTACGCGACCGATCGTGTCGGCCGGTGCCTGAGCTCCACCGTTGTTCTGATCCAGCCCCCCTTCACCTGCGAACGAAAACACATTGATGACCGCAGGATGGGCTCCAATGATTTGCTCGGCGGCCAGCACCATCTCGTCTTTTTCCGCCAACGAGATATTGCCCCGTGCGCGGACATAGGCCGTGGCCTGTTCCGGCTCGCTTTCTACAAAGAACTCGACCCCGCGGTTGTTATTGCCGTAGGCGGTGATGACCGCCATCACCAGGATGGCAACGACGACGATGGAAACGACCGGCATGATCGGGTTGCCAACCAGAAACTTGATGAAGTGCCCGAACTGAGTGTGTTCGCGCACAGTATGCACATGCGGATCCGGAGCGCGCTCGATCTTGATCGCGCTCAGCGTGATAGAACCGGCAAAAGCTCCGAGGATGAACAGAACCGCGCCCAACAAAAGGCCACCCGCAGGGATCAGGAAGGCTGGATTCAACATCTGCATCGCGCCCAAGAACATCAGTAGAAGGGCGGGCGGCACCATCAGCGCGCGCATGTTCCACGAGAACCGCGCACGTAGCCAGTGCGAGGCGCGGTCAAACATACGGCTCAGGCGACCCGAAACACCGCCCATGACGGGGAGGTAGATCAGGGCAACGATTAGTGAGGCTGACAGAACAAAGATCAGGGTTACCGGAAGCATGCCCATGAACTCACCCGGTACGCCGGGCCAAAACAGCATGGGCAGAAACGCACACAGCGTTGTCGCGGTCGAGGACACGATGGGCCAGAACATCCGCTGGGCGGCTTCGACATAGGCGTGCATTGGCCCGACGCCGTCCTTGATGCGTTTGTCTGCATATTCCACGACAACGATCGCGCCGTCGACCAGCATGCCCACCGCAAGGATCAGACCAAACATAACGATGTTTGAGATGCTGACACCCATGACTGCAAGAAAGGCGAAACACAAAAGGAACGAGGTCGGAATGGCGAACCCGACCAGCAGGGCTGCACGTGTACCCAATGCGGCCAGCACCACGATCATAACCAGTGCAATCGCCGTCAGGACCGAGCCTTCGAGCTGGCTGACCATTGATCCGACGATGCGGCTTTGGTCGTTCGATGTGCCAAGCTGGATCGCGGCCTGCATCTCGGGGGGCCATTTGGTGCGGGCCTCGGCAATGGTCTTTTTGACGTCTTCAACCGTGTCGATCAGGTTAAAGCCCTTGCGCTTGACCACCTGCAAGGCGACGGTGGATTCGCTGTTGAACCGGGCAGTGCCTTCGCGATCCTCGAACGTATAGTTGATCTGCGCCAGCTCTCCCATCGTGACGACGCGATCGCCGTTCACCTTGACCGGCAGGTCATACACGTCCTGAGCCGTTTTGAACGATGAAGGAATCTTGACCGCGAAGGTACCTTGTTCGGTTTCGACCTCACCGGCTGCAATCAGTTGGTTGTTATTCTGGACGACGTTGATCAATTCAGCGGCCGTGACGTCATAAGCCTCAAGCCGCAACGGGTCGATGATGACCTCAAGCAGTTCGTCCCGGTTGCCCGCAATGCCGGCTTCCAGAACCGAATCCATGGCCTCAAGATCGTCCTGCAAATCCTTGGCAACGCGCGCCATCGTGCGTTCAGGGACTGCTCCGGTCAGGTTGACGATCACGATCGGGAATTCGGAAAAGTTGATCTCGGTCAGGGAATACTGTTCGGCCCCGTCAGGAAACTCGGCCTGAGCGCTGTTCATCGCGTCGCGCACATCGGCCATGATGGCTGTCTTGTCCCAGCCAAAGTCGAACTCGAGCGCGACCCCGGCATAGCTTTCTGCCGCCGTCGAGGTCATCTCTTTCAGGCCGTCCAGGTCGGCCAGTTCGGTCTCCATCGGTTTGACCAGAAGGTTCTCAGAGTCTTCGGCCGAGATACCCGGAAACTGAACCGAAACGAACAGGGCAGGGATTTCGATGTCCGGCTCGCCTTCCTTGGGCAGGCCAACATAGGCAAAACCACCGATCACCAGCGAGATCGCGATAAAGGCCAGGACCATGCGGGCCCGGCCAGCGGCCCAACTGACGATACCGGTCATTCGGAGGGTTCCTTGTATGTAGGCTCAACCGTCACACCGCTGGTTACGAATTCCTGACCAACAACAATCACGTCAACGGTTTCGGGCAACCCACCCAACCACACGCCCTCTGACGAGTCGCGCAGCAGACTGACAGGCTTGAAGTCGACCACGTTGCCACTGCCGATCGTCCGTATACCCACTTTTCCTTCGTGGTTCAGGGTCAGGGCCGATTGCGGTAGCAGATGGGCCTTGGCGCCTTCGGCGGCAATGCGGATATCCGCAGTCTGACCGTCGCGGATCGAAAGATCGGGGTTGGGAACGGTAACTTCAACTTCGAAGGTTCGCGTGGTTTCATCGGCCGATCGGCTAAGAAATGTGACGCGTCCGGCGACTTCTAGACCGGTCACTAATGTGGCCGACGCCTCGGACCCGACAATCACACGGTTGACCTCGGCTTCGGGGACAAACCCAACCAGCTTGATTGGGTCCAGCTGGATCACGGTCGCACACAAAGACCCCGGTTGCATGAGACTACCCAGTTCAGCCGTATCGCTTTCCAGCAGGCCGTCAAAAGGTGCCTCAATGGTCTGACGATCAATTTCGCGCCGCGCGGCTTCGACTTCGGCGATGGCGGCTTCAATGCCTGCGCGTGTCGCCTCAAGCCCAGCCTCGGCGGTCTTGATCCCTGCCTCGGCTGTGCGCATGGCCGCCTGGCTTGAAATTTTGCGTGTTTCCGAGCCGAACCCGGTTTCAGACAGGCGCTCGGCGGCGGTCAGGTTGATCTCGGCCTCTGCGACCAGGGCGTGCGCCTCTTCCAGACGGGCTTCGGCTTCGGGGATACGGCTTTCAGCCTCCAGCTTGCCTGCCATGGCCTCGGCCAAACTGGCTGGGCGTGTGCCCGGATCGAGTTCACACAACAAGTCTCCGGCTTTCACAAAGCTGCCTTTGCGTTTGGGATCTGAGATCACGGTCGAGGTTGTTTCGGCCAGAACTTCGACCTGCCGGTTGGCTTTCGTCTGCCCACGCAGCAGAACAGCACTGTCAATTTCGCGTGCGGATGACCTAACGGCAACCACGCCGACGACGGCCTGAGAAGCCCCCGAAACAGCCTCACCTTGTGCGTCAGAAACGACATTTTCGTCGGCTTCCGCACGGCCTGCCAAAGCGAAAAGGGCGTCGCGTTCGAAGACGAGCAGAAACAGCGCGACGACAACGAGCAAGGCATTTACCAGTGAAATCAAACGCATGTAGAATTTCTCCCAGAATTCTCCGCCAAGATTTCTTCGGCGCTCAGGCATAAATGTGGGCCTGATTATGTACCTTTTCTACGCTGAACTGAATAGTTTGGTTCACATTTTTGCGCAACCCTGACGGGATAGGGTGAAAATGTGCGAATTCCGGCCCTTGGCTTGGCAAGGGTGCCGGGGTATGACATGGCGCCATAGACCACTGACACAGCCCGGAGGGCAGGGATGAGCGACGTCGACAGTTTTATTGATGAGGTGACCGAAGAGGTGCGCCGAGACCGCCTTTATCTGCTGTTGCGCCGGTGGGGATGGATTGGTGTCCTGCTTGTGGTTCTTATCGTCGGCGGTGCTGCGTTCAACGAAATCCGCAAATCGCGGGCAACTTCGCAGGCTCAGGACTTAGGTGACGCGATTCTTGCGGCGCTGGCCAAGAACGACTCGGGTGAACGCGCGACTGATCTTGCGGCAGTCGAGAGTGCCTCGCCGGGTGGTGACGCTGTTGTAAACATGCTTCTGTCCGCATCACAGGTTGAAGCCGGATCCGAGCAGGATGCAGTGGATAGCCTGAACACGATTGCGGTTCAGGGGGACCTGCCAGAAATCTACCGTGCGATTGCTGCCTTCAAAGCGCTTCTGTTGCAAAGCGATACGATGCCCGCAGCCGACCGCCGCCAACAATTCGAGGCGCTGGCTGCGCCCGGTGCACCGCTGCGGTTGCTGGCTGAAGAACAACTGGCGCTGATAGATGTCGCCGAGGGCAACACCGATGCGGCTATCGCACGGTTACAGACACTGCGGCAAGATGCCGAGATCGGTGTTGACCTGCAGCAGCGCGCTGCGCAACTGATTGTGGCCCTTGGGGGCGTACCGGAACCCTTGGTGGCCCGCCAGGGCTGACCCGCGGCGCAAACAACACTGACAGACGAGTTCGGATCATCATGGTAACAAGTCTCTTTTCTCGCGTTGGAGTGTCGGTCGCATTGGCCTCTGTCACGCTTTTGGCGGCATGTGAAGAACCTCAGGTCATCCTTCCCGGCGTCCGCGAGGATATTCGTCCAGCCTCGGACAATGAAGCAGTTGAAACACGCGGATCGAAACCGATCAGCCTGCCGGCACAACAGGCCAACGCCAATTGGTCGCAAAGTCCTGGCACTGTTGCCTATCGTACAACGCACCCGCAACTGCGTGCGACCCCTCAACGGGTTTGGTCGGCGTCGATTGGGAAAGGGGATTCGCGCAAACAGCGGATCACAGCAGAGCCCGTCGTCGCAGGCGGCTTGATCTACACCCTGGATTCCGAGGCTAATGTTACCGCGACCTCGACCCAGGGTCAGAAAGCTTGGAGCACGAACCTTATTCCCGCAAATGATGGTGACGAGGACGCAACCGGCGGCGGAATGGCGTATGCGAACGGGGTGCTTTATGTGTCGTCCGGGTTTGGCCGTCTGACAGCACTGGATGGCAAGACTGGGGCAATCCGCTGGCAAAAGCGCTTGAACGCGACAGGAAGTGGCGCGCCACTTGTCAACGATGGGCTGCTCTATCTGGTCGCAGGGGACGAAACAGGTTGGGCCGTGGATACCAGCAACGGACGCATTGCCTGGCAGATTCAAGGCACACCGAGCGTGGGTAATGTTCTGGGGGCTCCGGCCCCTGTGATCGCGCAGGATTTTGCGGTGTTTGCATTTGGGTCCGGCGATGTGGCTGCTACTTTTCGCAAGGGCGGAATTCGTCGCTGGAATGCTTCGGTCGCCGGAGGGCGTCGTGGACGGGCGGCGGCCCAGATCGTCGATGTGACCGGAGGGCCGATGGTGGCCGGGGACACTATCTATATTGGCAACCACTCGGGCCGGACTGTGGCGTTCGAGATCGGATCGGGCGAGCGGAAATGGACCGCCGATGAAGGTGCAATTGACACTGTATGGCCGGTTGGCGGAAGCCTGTTTCAGATCAGCGACCGCAGCCAGTTGGTGCGTCTGGACTCGTCCGATGGGTCGGTCATCTGGGCGCGGGATCTGCCGGGTTTTGTCAAGGACAAGCCCAATCGCCGAGGACCGATCGTTGCGCATTATGGGCCCATTCTGGCTGGGGGGCGCATTGTCGTTGCCTCGAACGACGGTTTTGTACGGTTCTTCAGTCCCGTTGACGGGACGCTGTTAAACCGTGTGGAAGTGCCTGGCGGGGCGACGACGGCGCCGGTTGTGGCGGGGCAGACGCTGTATGTCGTATCGACCAAAGGTGATCTACACGCTTTCCGTTGACGCAAAGATGCGCTAAAGGGCGCGTCTGAGTCTTGAAAGTTTGGTATCATGTCGCTGACCCTCGCCATCGTGGGGCGCCCCAATGTGGGCAAATCCACCCTGTTCAATCGCCTTGTGGGCAAACGTCTGGCCTTGGTCGACGACCAGCCCGGCGTGACGCGAGACCTGCGCGAGGGCGAGGGGCGTCTGGCCGATCTGCGCTTTACCGTGATCGACACCGCCGGGCTTGAGGACGCGACCGATGACAGCTTGCAGGGCCGGATGCGCCGTCTGACCGAGCGTGCGGTGGACATGGCGGATGTCTGCCTTTTCATGATCGACGCGCGGGTTGGCGTGACACCGACCGATGAGCTTTTCGCGGATATCCTACGCAAACGTTCGAAACATGTGATCCTTGCAGCGAACAAGGCCGAAGGCTCGGCCGCGGATGCCGGGGTTCTTGAAGCGTATAACCTTGGCCTTGGTGAACCCGTCCGCTTGTCGGGTGAGCACGGCGAGGGGATGACGGACCTTTATACTCAGCTGATGCCTTTGGCCGACGCGGCCGAAGAGCAGGCGCAGGATGAGGCGCCGGAAATCGATATCGAACTGGATGAGGATGGTGAGGGCGAAACGCCTCTGATCACTGCGGCCAAGCCGTTGCAGGTGGCCGTAGTAGGTCGCCCGAATGCCGGTAAATCCACGTTGATCAATAAGATCATGGGCGAGGACCGTTTGCTGACAGGCCCCGAGGCCGGGATTACCCGCGACGCGATCAGTCTGCGAATTGACTGGGCCGATCCGGATGGCGACAGCACGCCGATGCGGATTTTCGACACGGCGGGTATGCGCAAAAAGGCAAAAGTTCAGGAAAAGCTGGAAAAGCTATCCGTATCGGACGGCCTACGCGCAGTGAAATTCGCCGAGGTCGTGGTGGTTCTGCTGGACGCAGCGATTCCATTTGAACAGCAAGACCTCCGCATTGCCGATCTGGCCGAGCGCGAGGGACGCGCCGTCGTCATCGCGGTGAACAAATGGGACATCGAAGAGGACAAGCAGGAGAAACTGCGCGACCTCAAGGAATCGTTCGAACGCTTGCTGCCGCAGTTGCGCGGTGCGCCTCTGATCACCGTGTCTGCGAAAACAGGCAGGGGGCTGGAGCGCTTGCGCGCTGCCATCCTGCGGGCCCATGATGTTTGGAACCGCCGTGTTCCGACTGCGGCGCTGAACCGGTGGCTGACCGCAATGCTGGAGCAGCACCCGCCGCCAGCGCCCCAAGGTCGCCGAATCAAACTGCGCTATATGACACAGGCCAAAACCCGCCCGCCGGGGTTTGTGGTGATGTGTTCGCACCCTGACAAGATGCCCGAAAGCTATAACCGCTATCTGGTCAATGGGCTGCGAGAGGATTTTGACATGCCCGGTACGCCGATCCGTCTGACGCTGCGCGGGCAGGGTGACAAAAACCCCTACAAGGGACGGCGCAAGAAAAACGCCGGTGCTTTGGCCAAGCATCTCAAAGGTCGCGCGTAACTGCGCCAATTTTCAGCATTTTCGGCGGTAGGGCGTGACATGCTTCGAACTGCGCGCTAGCATTCAAGCGCGTGCATCTGTTTTTGCACGCACGGGTTGCATGCGGAGATTCCGCACCTAATTTCAAATTGATATTGAACCGGGCCATCGTGAGGGGCGGGCTGGATGGATCTTAGGGAATACACACGGCAATACGCAGTCCAGGACAACCGGCTGGCTGCGCTGAGTTACTTTGGAACTTTTGCCGTTTATTTTACGTCGCTGGCGCTGGCGATTGCATATGTGGATCAATGGTTCATCATGATCCCTGCCGGAATTGTTTTTGCCTTCTCAGCTGTGCGGCTTTACGTCTTGCAGCATGATTGCGGACATCACTCACTGTTCGAGACGCGCCAGCAAAACGAGTGGGCGGGGCACGGGCTGTCCCCCTTCACATTTGCCCCTTTTGAAGTGATGAAGCAGAACCATAACCTTCACCACTCGGGCATAGGCAATCTGGAACATCGCGAAACAGGGGAAATCCACACCATGACCCTGCGTGAATGGAATGAGGCAGACTGGAAAACGCGTTTTTTCTATCGCCTTTATCGCAATCCGTTCATTCTGGTTCCAGTAGGTGCGTTGTTTACCTATTTCATTCGTTATCGCTGGCCCAAAAACACTGTCCGGTTTGGGGTGGCGGGTGTGGTACTGCACAACCTTTCGATCGTCGTATTTCTGGGTCTGCTTTACCTCATCGCTGGCGGTACCGGCATTTTGGTATGGATTGTGTTCTCATTTCTGGGCGGGATGCTGGGTGTGTTCCTCGTGTACCTCCAGCACAATTTCGAGGACACCTACTGGGACCGCCGTCCCGACCTTGACCCCAAGCTGGCAGCTTTGCACGGTTCCTCTGCGCTGGATTTCGGCTGGTGGTTCGACAATGCTGTCGCTTGCATCACGTTGCACGACATCCATCATTTCAATGCGCGGATCCCATCCTATCGGCTGCGCGAATGCCACTATAACCTTCCTGCCGAGTATACGCCCCGCCGGATCAAGTTCCCCGAGGCCGTCGCGGCACTGAACCTCAAGCTGTGGGACGAGGATGCCAAACGACTGGTACCGTTCCCAAAGAAGACGCGGACAACAAATCTGGCCCATAGCAGCTAGCCTATAGATTATATCGCTTGCGAATTGTATATTCTGTGTATATACAATTTCTTGGGTGATGAAGAAAGGACAAAGAATGACCGCAGTGACTAATGTCAAAGGTGTAGGCGAAGCGTTGGGAAAAGCGCTTGTAGCCAATGGCTTCAAGACAGCCGAAGCCATTGCCAAGGCAAAGCCCGCTGATCTGGTCAAGGTCCCGCGAATTGGGGCGGCGCGCGCTCCTTTGTTGATTGCCGCCGCGAAAGACGCGGTATCGTCCAACCCTGCAGCCAAACCAACTGCAAAACCTGCAGCACGTCGGACGGCTGCACGCAAACCGGCCACGCGTAAACCTGCGGCGCGCAAGACCGTGGCCGCTGCCGCCGCCGAAAAACGTGCGCAAGAGGCTGCGCGTAAAGCGGCCGAAGAGAAAGCAGCAGCAGAAGCTGCCGAAGCAAAGGCAAAGAAAAAAGCCAAAGCTAAGGCCAAGGCTGAAAAGGCGGCGAAGAAACGGGCCGAAATGGAGGCCGTCTTCTCGAAAGCCAAGGATAAGGTGAAGGCCAAGACGAAGAAGGGCAAAAAGTCCAAAAAGGACGACAAAGCCAAAGACAGTAAGAAAAAAGATGACAAGAAAAGCAGCAAGAAAAAGGATAAGAAAAAGGCGAAGAAGTAAGACCTCTTCGCCCTTTGATTTTGTTGTAACCGGCGGCTGCGGCGCGCCGGTTTTCTTATGCCAGTGTGCCGTCCGTTTGCAGCGTCAGCTTGCCGCCTAGATAGGGGGAGAGCACCTCGGGCAGGGTGACGGTGCCATCGGCGTTCTGCCCGTTTTCCAGCACCGCAATCAGGCAACGCCCGACCGCCAGGCCCGAACCGTTCAGCGTGTGAACATATTCCGGCTTACCGCCGCCTTCGGGACGGAATCGTGCGTTCATGCGGCGGGCCTGAAAATCACCACAGGTCGAAACCGAGCTGATCTCACGATACGTGTTCTGACCGGGCAGCCACGCTTCGATGTCATAGGTGCGGCGCGCGCCAAAGCCCATGTCGCCGGTGCACAGGATAACGGTGCGATAGGGCACGCCCAGCTTCTCCAGAATGCCCTCGGCGCAGCGCAGCATGCGTTTCTGCTCGTCGTCCGAATTGTCCGGATGCGTGACCGAGACCATCTCGACCTTTTCGAACTGGTGCTGGCGCAGCATACCGCGGGTGTCCTTGCCTGCCGAACCGGCCTCGGACCGGAAGCACAGGGAATGCGCGGTATAGCGGCGGGGCAGATAGCTTTCCTCGATCATCGTGTCGTTGACGATATTGGTCAGCGAGACCTCGGACGTCGGGATCAGCCACCAGCCTTCGCGGGTCTGATAGCTGTCCTCTCCGAATTTCGGCAATTGGCCGGTGCCCTGCATCATTTCCGACAGAACCAGTACGGGGCCGTTCACCTCGGTCAGTTCGTTTTCGTTGATATGCGTGTCCAGCATGAACTGCGCCAACGCGCGGTGGATGCGGGCGACGCCGCCGGACAGCAGTACAAAACGCGAGCCAGAGAGTTTGGCGGCGGTCTCGAAATCCATGCCGTGCTGAACGGATTCGATTTCGAAATGCTCTTTCGGTGCAAAGTCCAGTTCGCGCGGGGTGCCCCAGCGGTTGACCTCGACATTGTCGTTTTCATCCGCGCCTTCGGGCACATCTTCGGCGGGCAGGTTGGGAATCACTGACAATGCGTCGCTCAGTGCATTGTTCAGATCGCGTGCATTCTCCTGAAGGTCCGCGACTGTGGCTTTTTTCTCGGCCACGAGCGCGCGCAGACGTTCGAACTCTGCCTCGTCACCGCGCCCTTTGGCGGCACCAACTTCTTTACTGGCTTTGTTCTGTTCTGCCTGCGCTGTCTCAGCGGCCAGAATTTTGGAACGTCGACGTTCATCAAGTTCAAGGATAGCTGACGACACCGGCGCGTCCCCACGGCGCGCAAGGGCGGCGTCGAAGGCGGCGGGATTTTCGCGAATGGCGCGGATGTCGTGCATGTCTCAGATCCTTGAATGCGTGAATCACTGAAACCGCTTATGCACCATCTGAACCGCAGGGTGTAGCACCGGTTACGCTTTATCCGCACCCTCGTGTGCTTCATGCGCCAGATGGCCATCCCATTCCCCGACCGGGATCTTGGGCTCGGGTGGATCGGCCATGTAAGCGGGCGTCATGATCTGCACGCCGTTCTCGTTGAACACGGCCACGATATTGCGGTGTAGGTCCGAGCGAATTTTGGGAATGATGCTGCCCCGCGTGGTATAGCCGTTGATCTGGTAGTTGATTGCGTAATCGGCCAAAGCGGTCCACAAAACAAAGGGTTCGGGCTTGGCCTTGATCCCTTTGGTGCGGCGGGCGGCCTCGATCAGCATGGCCTCGACCTTTTCGGGCGGTTCCTCATATCCGATGCCGACAGTGGTGTGCAGCAGCAGCCCGCTGCCATCGGTTTTCTTAGAGAAATTCACCACGTCCGAGTTCATCAGCTGCGCGTTGGGGATCGAGATCAGCTCATTCTTGATGGATTTCAGATGTGTCTCCATCAGCTTGATCTGAACCACGTCACCAATGTGATCACCGATCTGGATACGGTCGCCGATTGAGGTCGAGCGGCGGTAAATCACGAAGAGCCCGGCCAGCATGTTCGACACGACCGAGTTCGCACCTAGTGACAGCATCGCGCCTACAAGAATGGTCAAGCCTTGAAAGGCAGCCGAATCTGATCCCGGAATGTAAGGAACGGCAAAGACCAGCGCGATCAGGATGACGATGACGCGTGCAATGTTGAAAGTTGGACTCACCCAGTGTTTTTCAAAATCCCCCAGATCGAATGACCCGGCCTCGACGGCGTCAAAGAACACTCGCATGCCCCGAATGATGTAAAGCGTCACCCAGCTGATTAGACCCAGCATGATCAAGTTAGGGAAGTAGCTGAGGATACCCCTAAAGATCACCAGAACAGGTTCAGTCAGGTAGGTCAGCAGAAGCTGTGCGAAATACCTCGTTTCGGCAAAGGCCAGAAGGACGAAGGACAAGTAGTAGTAGAAGCCCAGAAAAAAGACGACCAACAGGACGAAATTCAAACCATAACGCACCAGCGCGGCGATCGCCTCGGCCTGGACGCTTTTGGCCGTGGCGGTTTCCACGTCCTTCAGATGTCTGGTGACAAATTGCAGGGTTTTGCGGCGAATGCGACGGTGCAGCCATAGGATAACTACGATGAAAAGGGCAAAGCCCACGGTCCAGGCGATGGCCTCCAGTGCACCCGACACGCGGGCCCGTTCGGTTCGATTGGCCCGGTAGGCAACAATGGCATCATGTATTGCTTGGCCATGCAAAAAGCTGAGGACATCCAATTCCATCTGATCCAGCTCGGAATCAGCTTCGGTCACGATGGATACTGCCAGGCCATCCACCAGAATGCGGGTGCCAAGATCCGTCACCTCATAAGTGACGTTTACGTCCTCGTTGTCTGATGCTTCGGCCGCCTGAATGATGTTGTCTTGAACGGTTGCCGCGCGCTCGGGTGCGGGCAGGGCGCTGGAGCCGCGCAGGAAAAATAGCATGTCACCGTCGATAATCACCGGTGCCTTGAATGATTCCGATTCCTCCTCGACCTCAGGGGCTTCGGCAGGCGCGTCCTGCGCCAATGCGGTAAAGGGAAAAAGCGCAGTGCAAACGATGCATGCCCAGAGGCGCAAGAATACGGCAAGTGATTGTATAAGCGACGACATTAGGCCTCCTGTCGTCCAACTATATCTGATCGCGCATGTGTTCAAAGTCGCTTTCTGCAACCAAGAAGCAATTCTGTGATCATAATGATCCAATACCCGCAAAAACTTGCGACGCCATTCCTTGCAAACAGGCAGTGCAAAGAATAGGTTCTCGCAAAATTTGCGGGCCTTTCCGCAAACACAAAACCAAAAGGAATATCCCATGGAAGGTGGCGCAATCGCCCAGTTTCTCCCGCTGATCCTGATCTTTGCGATCATGTATTTCTTGCTGATCCGTCCGCAGCAGAAAAAGATGAAGGAACATCAGGCCATGGTCGAGGCCGTGCGCCGGGGCGATCAGGTCGTCACCCAAGGTGGTCTGATCGGCAAAGTTTCGAAGGTTAAAGAAGGCGAGAACGAGATCGAGGTCGAACTGGCCGAGAACGTAAAGGTGCGCGTCGTCAAATCGACCATCGCCCAGGTTCTGAACAAGACCGAACCGGCGAAGTAACTTCGCGCGATATCTCGTTGAAAAGGCAGGGTAATGCTGCAAATTGATACCTGGAAGCGGGTTCTGATCTGGTCGGTCTGCGTGATCGGCCTGCTCTTGGCCCTGCCGAATGCGTTCTACACGCGCGTCGAGCAATCCAATGATGCCAAAGCCGCGATCGAGCTTGGCATCGACACCCCAGACATGCAAACCGAGGCGGCGCAGTGGCCGAATTGGCTGCCGTCCTCGCTGGTCAATCTGGGGCTGGACCTGCGCGGCGGCGCGCATCTTTTGGCCGAGGTCAAGGTTCAGGACGTCTACGAATCCCGCATGGATGCCATGTGGCCGGAAATCCGCGACGCTTTGCGCGATGAGCGGGCTACGGTTGGCACGATCCGCCGTCAGGACTCGGCCCCTGACGAGATTCGCGTGCGCATCAGCCAGCCCGAGGGGATGGCCCGTGCTCTTGAGGTCGTGCGCGGTTTGGCCCGTCAGGTCCAGACGCTTTCGGGCGTTGGCGCGACGGATATCGAAGCCCGCGCCGAGGGTGACACTATCGTTGTGCAACTGTCGGATGCCGAAAAGCTGGCCTCAGACGACCGTACCGTGCGCCAATCGCTTGAGATCATCCGCCGCCGGATTGATGAGGTCGGCACCCGCGAGCCCACGATTCAACGCCAGGGCGCGGATCGTATCCTGATTCAGGTGCCAGGCATCGGCTCGGCGGGAGAGCTGAAGGACATCATCGGCACGACCGCCCAACTGACCTTCAACCCCGTCGGCGGTCGCACCACCGACGCAGATGCAACGCCGGGTATCGGGCAGGAAGTTGTGCCCTCGATTGACGAAGAGGGCGTGTATTACATCATCGACTCGGCCCCCGTTGTGACGGGTGAGGAGCTGGTGGATGCCCAGCCCGCGTTCGATCAGAACGGTCGTCCGGCGGTCAACTTCCGGTTCAACACCTCGGGCGCGCGTAAATTCGGCGACTATACGCTGGAAAATATCGGCGCCCCGTTTGCGATTGTGCTGGATGATGAGGTGATCTCGGCGCCTGTGATCCAGAGCCACATTCCGGGCGGGTCGGGCATCATCACCGGTAATTTTACCGTCGAGGAAAGCACCAATCTGGCCGTCCTGCTGCGCGCAGGCGCGCTGCCTGCTGGGCTGGACTTCCTGGAAGAGCGCACCATCGGCCCAGAGCTGGGGCAAGATAGCATTGACGCCGGTAAAGTGGCGACCATCGTGGCCTTTGTGGCCGTGCTGGTCTTTATGGCGCTCAGCTATGGGCTGTTCGGTATCTTCGCCAATATTGCGTTGATACTGAACGTCGGGCTGCTGTTTGGTCTTCTATCACTGATCGGGGCGACGCTGACTCTGCCGGGGATCGCGGGGATCGTGCTGACCGTCGGTATGGCAGTGGATGCCAACGTGCTGATCTTTGAACGTATCCGCGAGGAACTGAAATCCGCCAAAGGTCCGGCGCGTGCGATTGAACTGGGTTATGAAAAGGCACTGTCGGCCATTCTGGACGCGAACGTCACCACATTCATCACGGCGACGATCCTCTTTGCCATGGGCAGCGGGCCGGTGCGCGGTTTTGCCATCACTCTGGGTCTGGGTATCCTCACCTCGGTCTTCACCGCGATCTTCGTGACGCGCCTGATGATCGTGATGTGGTTCGAACGCCGCCGCCCGAAAACGATCGAGGTTTGATCATGAGACTGAAACTTGTCCCGCAGGAAACCTCGTTCGATTTCTTCAGCCGGTGGAAGATCTGGCTGGGGATTTCCGGCCTGATGATGGTCGTGGCCTTCACGTCCTTCATGCTGCAAGGTCTGAACTTCGGCATCGACTTCCGGGGCGGCACCACGATCCGCACCCAATCCGCACAGGAGATCGACGTCGGCGCCTATCGCGACGCCATCGCGCCGCTGGAATTGGGCGATGTCACCATCACCGAGATTTTCGACCCAACCTTTGGCGAAGACGAAAACGTCGCCATGATCCGCATTCAGGCGCAGGCCGATGCCGAGGCGGTCTCGGCCGCGACGGTAACGGCTGTGGAAGAGGCATTGAAGGCAGCAGCCCCCGATATTCAATTCGTGTCGGTCGAATCCGTCGGCCCCAAAGTCTCGGGTGAGTTGATCCAGACTGCCGTAATCGCTGTGGTTCTCGCCATCGGGGCCGTGCTTGTCTATATCTGGCTGCGCTTCGAATGGCAGTTCGCCTTGGGCGCGGTAGCCGCGCTTGTGCATGACGTGATCCTGACCATCGGTATTTTCTCGGAACTGCAAATCCGCTTCGATCTGGCCATCATCGCGGCGCTGCTGACCATCGTGGGTTATTCACTGAACGATACTGTGGTTGTCTTCGACCGCGTGCGTGAAAACCTGCGCAAGTACAAGAAGAAAGACCTGAAAGAGGTGCTGAACATCTCAATCAACGAGACCCTCAGCCGGACGGTCATGACCTCGGTCACAACCCTGCTGGCGCTGATCTCGCTGTACGTGCTGGGCGGAGACGTCATCCGCGGCTTTGTCTTTGCGATGATCTGGGGCGTGATCGTGGGGACCTATTCCTCGGTCTTCGTGGCCTCGACCATCTTGCTGTGGCTGGGGGTCAAACGCGACTGGTCCAAGCCGTCGAATACGGCGGGCAACCAGTTTGCAAACGTCGACGCCTGATCTTTTCGGCCAGTCCACTGTGGGGCTGGCCATCCTTTTATGCGCCGCCTTCCTCAGCGGCCTCGTGCGCGGCTTTTCCGGCTTTGGCACGGCCCTTATCTTCCTGCCTATCGCGACGCCCATTCTGGGCCCGTTCGGCGCGCTGATAGGGCTGACCATCATGGACATCTTCGGCCCGCTCCCCAACCTGCGTCGTGCGTGGCGCGAGGTTGAGCGGGGCGATCTGATCCGCCTTGTGGCTGGATGCGCGCTGATCTTACCGGCTGGGCTTTGGGTGCTGACGCAAGTTGACCCGGATGTGTTTCGGTACGCGGTCAGCCTGCTGGCCCTTGCGATGTTGGCTATTTTGATCTTGGGCCTGCGCTATCACGGTCCTGTCAGCCGTGCGATGGTGGCCGGGATCGGCTGCGCGGCAGGGTTTCTGGGCGGAGTCGCGGGCTTGCCAGGCCCCATCGTGATCCTGTTTTACATGTCCCGTCCGCTGCCCGTGGCCGTCATCCGCGCCACGATCCTTCTGTTCCTGTTCGCGTTTGACTTCCTGCTGTTCGGCTATCTGACCGGAATGGGCCGCGTGACCCTCGCGGCCGCGCTGCTGGGCCTCATGCTTGCCATACCCAATCTGATCGGCAACTGGCTGGGCGGGAAATTGTTCCGCCCCGAATACGAGCGGCTCTACCGCGCGGCTGCATATGTCGCGATTGCGCTTGCCGCCTTGTCGGGCCTGCCACTTTGGGGCTAAAACCCCACCATGCGATTGAACGAGATCACCTATACCAACGCCACCCCGATAGACGGCTACGGCCCCGGCTTTTTTCGCATCGGCGGACAGGTCCACGATGGTCCGGTTCTAACCGGCCCAAGCGGAACAACCGGGTGGAACGGGTATGACGACCAAACACCTCTGCTGAACCTCGCCGATCATATCGACGTGCTGTTCATCGGCACCGGTGCCGAGCTGACCCATATCTCGGCCACCCTGCGCCGCACGCTCGAAGACGCAGGCATCGGCGTCGAGATCATGAATTCCCCGGCCGCCTGCCGCACCTACAATGTGCTGTTGTCTGAGGGTCGCCGTATCGCGCTGGCCGCACTCCCTGTCTGAAGGATCCTCCTTCATCTGGCCATAAATTCCTCGGGGAGCGTGAGGGGCTGGCCCCCCATTCCTGACCTGACCACACAAAGCCACCGCTAAAGCTCTGCGGCAATTCCCACCTTTTGTCCGTCCCCACAATCCGTTAAGCGAGCGATATGACACTGACCGTGACCGATCTGGCCATTACGCGTGGCGGCATTCCCGTGCTCGAAGGGCTCAGCTTTACGCTGCCTGCCGGCAAAGCGCTGATCCTGCGCGGCCCCAATGGGATCGGCAAAACAACCCTTCTACGTACGCTGGCCGGATTACAACCTCCGCTGCATGGCCGCATCGAAGGGGCCGAGGATCAGATTGCCTATGCCTCACATTCCGACGGGCTGAAACCCACGTTGACTGTTGTCGAGAACCTTAACTTCTGGGCCTCGGTCTTTGGCACGCAAGGCATACAAATGGCGCTGGACGCTTTTGCCCTGAATGATCTGGCCGACCGCCACGCAGGCAACCTGTCGGCTGGGCAGAAACGACGCTTGGGGCTGGCGCGGATGCTGGTTACGGGGCGGCCGATCTGGATGCTGGACGAGCCCACCGTCTCGCTGGACCAAAACGCGGTGAAAATGTTCGCCGACGCGGTACGCACGCATCTGGGGCAGGGGGGCTCGGCCCTGATTGCCACCCATATCAACCTCGGCCTGGATGGAGAGGTTCTGGATGTCGGCCCCAACAAGGCCAAACCCAAACCCATCGACGACTTCGACGGAGGTTTCCTGTGATCGCCCTGCTGTTGCGTGACCTGAAACTGGCGCTGCGCGCGGGCGGCGGGTTCGGCCTTGGTCTAGCCTTCTTCCTGATTGTGACCGTATTGGTGCCGTTCTCAGTGGGGCCGCAATCCTCGCTGCTCTCGACCATCGCGCCGGGTATCCTGTGGCTGGGCGCTCTGCTGGCCTGCCTGCTGTCGTTGGACCGCCTGCTGGCGCTGGATTGGGAAGACGGCTCGCTAGACCTGCTGGCCACGGCACCACTGCCACTGGAATCGGTGGTGACGATCAAGGCGTTGGCCCATTGGCTGACCACCGGCCTGCCACTGGTTCTGGCCGCGCCTTTTCTGGGCGTGCTGCTGAACCTGCCGGTGCCGGGGTTCTCGTGGCTTGTGATCTCACTGCTGATCGGCACTCCGGCCATGAGCGTCATCGGCACCTTCGGCGCTGCCCTGACCGTCGGCCTGAAGCGTGGCGGTTTGCTGCTGTCGCTGCTGGTCCTGCCGCTTTACGTCCCCACGCTGATCTTCGGCGCCGAAGTGGCCCGCCGAGGCGCTACGGGGATGGAAACCCAGACCCCACTGCTCATGCTGGCGGGGATCACTGCCGCCACTATTGCGTTGCTGCCGTTTGCCAGCGCCGCCGTTTTGCGTATCAACCTTCGGTGACGTGCTCAAACTTTGACTGAGGTCAATTGAGAACACGCCCGACTCGGACTAGATAAGGCCCATGTCTATCGCAGCCAAAGCCAACGCCCTCTGGGAATACGCCAATCCGCGCAAGTTCCTTGCCACCAGTGAACGTGTGATGCCGTTTTTCTGGATTACGTCCATCGCCTGCATCGTGGTGGGGCTAATCTGGGGGTTCTTCTTCACGCCCGATGATTACAAACAGGGCTCGACCGTCAAGATCATATACCTGCACGTCCCGGCGGCGCTGATGGCGATCAATTGCTGGCTGATGATGCTGGCGACCTCGCTGGTCTGGCTGGTGCGTCGCCACCATGTCAGTGCTCTGGCGGCCCGCGCGGCCGCGCCCATTGGCATCGTCATGACGCTGATCGCACTGGCGACGGGCGCGATTTGGGGTCAGCCCATGTGGGGCACATGGTGGGCCTGGGACCCGCGCCTGACCTCATTCCTGATCCTGTTCCTGTTCTACCTGGGCTACGTCGCCCTGTGGGAAGCGATCGAAGACTCTGATACCGCCGCCGATCTGACCTCGGTTCTATGTCTAGTGGGATCCGTCTTTGCGCTCCTCAGCCGCTATGCGGTGAATTTCTGGAATCAGGGGCTACATCAGGGTGCGTCCGTGATGCGGGCTGCCGCAGTGACCGGTGCAGATACCGAGGAAAAGGTCAGCAATATCTATTTCTATCCGCTGCTTCTGTGCATGATCGGGTTTGTCCTGCTGTTCATTGCGCTGGTGCTGTATCGCACGGGTACGGAAATCCGCGCGCGCCGGATCAAGGCGCTGCTGGCACGGGAAAGGGTAAACGGATGATCCCTGATCTTGGAAAATACGCCGACACGGTGATGTGGTCCTATGTCGTCTCGATTGCTTTGCTGGTCGCGTTGATCGTGTTCAGCGTGATGCGAGGCCGAAAAGTCCGCGCCGAGATGGAGAAGGTCGAGCAAAGGATGACGCGCAATGGCTAAAATCTCACCTCTGATGGTTGCGCCGCCGTTGATCTTTGGGGCGTTCGCCGTGCTCGCCGCCGTAGGAATGTTTCGCGACGATCCAAACGCGCTCCCCTCAGCCCGCGAAGGACAAACCGCACCGCCGGTTGTATTGACACAGTTCGAGGGCAAACCAAATTTCGACGATGCCACCCTGCGCGATGGTGAAGTCAAGCTGGTCAACTATTGGGCCAGTTGGTGTGCGCCCTGCCGGGTTGAGCATCCGAACCTGCAGGCGCTGTCCGACGAAGGCATCCCGGTCTACGGCATCAACTACAAGGACCAGTTGGACAATGCCGAAGGCTTCCTGACTGAACTGGGTGATCCCTATGCGGGAATTGGGCGTGATGAACAGGGCCGCATGGGGCTGGACTGGGGCGTCTACGGCGTGCCGGAAACCTATGTGATCGACGGCGAGGGTACGATCATTCTGCGCTTTGCCGGTCCGATCACGCAACGGGTGATCGAAAGTACGATCCGCCCGGCATTGAAAAAGGCGGGAGCCAACTAGAACCCGCCCCTTCTTCTGCTCAAAAACACTTCGGAGCGGGGGCAGAGCCTCGCAAAACAAAAGGACGCCTGCAGGCGTCCTTTCTCTTTTCAGCTCTGGCCTCAGATCACCCCGCCTTGGCGAGATTCCGCAGCACGTAATGCAGCACACCGCCGTTTTCGATGTATTCGATCTCGGGCGCGGTATCGATGCGGCACTTCAGGGTGATGGCCTTCTCGGACCCGTCTGCATAGGTGATGGTGCAGGGCACCTCTTGCAGCGGCTCAACACTGTCCAGCCCGGTGATCGAGACCGTCTCATCCCCCGTCAGACCCAGCGACTTGCGGGTATCGCCGCCGGTGAATTCCAGCGGAATAACACCCATCCCCACAAGGTTCGAGCGGTGGATACGCTCAAAGCTTTCGGCGATCACCGCCTTCACCCCCAGCAGAGCCGTCCCCTTGGCCGCCCAGTCGCGGCTGGAGCCTGCGCCATATTGCTCGCCGCCGAACACCACCAGCGGCGTACCTTCGGCCTGATAGGCCATCGACGCCTCATAGACCGAGGTCTGCTGCCCATCCGGCCCCTTGGTATAGCCACCTTCAACGCCATCCAGCATCTCGTTCTTGATGCGGATATTGGCGAAGGTGCCGCGCATCATGACCTCATGGTTGCCCCGGCGCGACCCGTAGGAGTTGAACTCGCGCGGTTGCACCTGACGGTCGGTCAGATATTTGCCCGCAGGCGTCTGCGTGGCAAATGACCCGGCGGGCGAGATGTGGTCGGTTGTCACCATATCGCCAAGGATCAGCAGCACCTTGGCCCCGTCGATGTTTGAAATCGTGCCCGGCTCGGGGCTCATGCCCTGAAAATAGGGCGGGTTCTGGATATAGGTCGATGTGGGCGGCCAGTCATAGGTTTCCTGCTGGGGCACCTCGACGTCTTGCCATTTCTCGTCGCCTTTGAAGACATCGGCATATTTCGATTGGAACGCCTCGCGGGTGACAGTTTGCTGGACCAACTCGGCAATCTCGCTTTGGGTGGGCCAGATGTCTTTCATGAAGACGTCATTGCCGTCCTTGTCCTGCCCGATCGGTTCCGAAGTCAGGTCGATATCCATCGTTCCCGCCAGCGCATAGACCACCACCAGAGGCGGCGACGCCAGATAGTTGGCGCGTACATCCGGCGAAATCCGCCCCTCAAAGTTGCGGTTGCCCGACAGGACCGAGGTGGCGACCAGATCGCCCTCGGCAATAGCCTCGGACAGTTCTTTCTGGATGGGCCCCGAGTTGCCGATGCAGGTGGTGCAGCCATAGCCCACAAGGTTAAAGCCGATCTTGTCCAGATCGGCCTGCAGACCGGCGGCCTCAAGATAGGCCGACACAACCTGCGACCCCGGCGCGAGCGAGGTCTTGACCCATGGCTTGCGGTCCAACCCCAACGCGGCGGCCTTGCGGGCCACAAGCCCTGCGCCGATCATCACATAAGGGTTCGAGGTGTTGGTACATGAGGTGATCGAGGCGATCACGACCTTGCCCGATTCCAACGTGTAGTCTTCGCCTTTGACGGGCACTTCCTTGCCCATCGGGCGCTTGAACGTCTCGGCCATTTCACGCTCGAACGCGGATTTGGCGTCGGTCAGGGCGACGTAATCCTGCGGTCGTTTGGGTCCCGAGATCGCCGGAACGATGGTGCCCATATCAAGGCTCAGAGTATCGGTGTAGATCGGGTTGTAATTCTCATCCCGCCAGAACCCGTTTTCCTTGGCATAGGCTTCGACCAGCGCCAGACGGTCCTCATCCCGGCCGGTGTTGCGCATATAGCGCAGGGTCTCGCCGTCGATCGGGAAGAAGCCACAAGTCGCGCCATATTCGGGGGCCATGTTTGCAATGGTCGCCCGGTCGGCCAGCGGCAGACGGTCGAGACCCTCGCCAAAGAATTCGACGAATTTGCCCACCACGCCCTTTTCGCGCAGCATTTCCACGACCTTCAGCACCAGATCGGTGCCGGTGGTGCCTTCGACCATTGCGCCGGTCAGTTCAAAGCCCACAACCTCGGGGATCAGCATCGAGATCGGCTGACCCAACATCGCCGCCTCAGCCTCGATCCCGCCGACGCCCCAGCCCAAAACGGCCATGCCGTTAACCATGGTGGTGTGGCTGTCAGTGCCGACCAGCGTGTCGGGGTAGGCGACCTCATCCCCGTTCTGGTCGGTGTCCGTCCAGACGGTTTGGGCCAGATATTCCAGGTTCACCTGATGGCAGATGCCGGTGCCGGGGGGCACAACGCGGAAGTTGTTGAACGCGGACTGCCCCCATTTCAGGAACTGGTAGCGTTCCATGTTCCGCTCATATTCACGGTCCACATTCATCTGGAACGCGCGCGGGTTGCCGAATTCATCGATCATGACCGAGTGGTCGATGACCAGATCGACCGGGTTCAGCGGGTTGATCTTTTGCGCGTCACCGCCCAAGCCCTTGATCCCGTCGCGCATCGCGGCCAGATCGACCACCGCCGGAACGCCGGTGAAATCCTGCATCAATACGCGGGCCGGACGATAGGCGATCTCACGTGGGTTTTTGCCGCCATTGCTGGCCCATTCGCCAAACGCCTTAATGTCATCGACCGAGACGGAAAAGCCCGCATCCTCGAACCGCAGCATATTTTCCAGCACCACTTTCAGGGCGGCAGGCAAGCGCGAGAAATCGCCAAGCCCGGCCTCTTGCGCGGCAGGGATTGAATAATAGGCAATGGACTTGCCATTCACGCTTAGGCTGCGGCGTGTCTTGGCGGTGTCCTGTCCGGTTTTGATGGGCATCAGGTGGCCTCCCTCTCAAATGACTTGGAAATTGGGATTCGCTATGGGTTTTCTGTAGCATGATTGTCTCCTGTTTGGGCGCAGGAAACCGTTCCCATTTATCTTGTATGCGGTGGTATGCAATTCAAGAGGCTTCTGTTGCGGTTTCTCAAGAAACCTTGATTGGTGGGTGAAGCGCAAAGAATGGTACACCATTCACGCAGGTTATCGCATCCAGACATAATAGTTATCAGCCCGAGGTCAGATATGATCAGAACCGCCGCCGTTGCCTCTTTGCTTTCACTTGTTTTGACCGCTCCTGTAGCGGCCGAAAGCGACCCGGTCGTGATCGAGCTGTTCACCTCACAAGGTTGTTCGTCCTGCCCGCCTGCCGACAAGCTTATGCACGAGCTGGTCAAGCGCGACGATGTGATCGGTCTGGCCCTGCATGTGGATTACTGGGATTACATCGGTTGGGAGGATGAATATGCCAAGCCCGACCATACCTTGCGCCAGCGGGCCTATGCCCGTTGGGGGGGGCGCTCGATGATTTACACGCCGCAGATGGTCATCAACGGTCAGCAAGATGTTGTCGGCGCGAAATCGCAAGAGCTTGAACGGATCATCGACGCCCATCTGACCGCCGCGCCCGAGGCCGAGGTCGTGGCCGCACGTGTTGGAAACGAAGTGACTGTGGATGTCACCCCAGTCGACCTGCCAGGTGGCGGGACCTACGACGTGCGGGTGGTGCAGTATTCACCCATGCGCCATGCCTCGATCCGTCGCGGAGAGCTGGCGGGGCATGAGCTTGACTATGCCAATGTGGTCGAAGCCTGGCAGATGGCCGGGAAATGGGATGGGGTCGCGCCGCAGCAGTTTTCGGCGCAGCTGACATCGGATTTGCCCGCGGTCGTTCTGGTGCAGATGGCCGGACACGGCCCGATTGTTGCGGCCGCTAAGGTCAAGTAATCAGGGCATGTCCTCAGGCTGCACACCCAGCCCATTCCAGGTTTTCCACCGGCGGTGAATCCAGAACCACTGACCCATGTTCCTGCGAACCATGGCCTCAAGATCGTCATTGGTGAACTGAGTCATGGTTCTTGGGTCGGTGTGCTCGACCGGGTCG
Source organism: Ruegeria sp. R8_1 (assembly GCF_017743815.1). Lineage (NCBI taxonomy): Bacteria > Pseudomonadati > Pseudomonadota > Alphaproteobacteria > Rhodobacterales > Roseobacteraceae > Ruegeria > Ruegeria sp. R8_1. The sequence continues at coordinate 463,264 of NZ_JAGHRL010000001.1, forward strand.
TGCAGCACGATTTCGAAATCAATACCGTTAGGTTGGCGTACAGCATAGCAAGGGATCAAAACGGCGTTGTATTTCATCGCCAATTCCGCATTCAGCACCGAAGTGACAGCGGGTTTTCCGAAAAACGTCAACTCTTCACCGCCATGCGCGTGGAGATCGGACACAATCGCAATGATCCCGCCTTTCTTAAGCGTGCGAACCATTTCGACCATACCACGGCGACCCTGTTCGAACATCGGGGCGCCGGTCTTGTAGAAAGCATCGACATACATATCGTTGAAGTACGGATTCGCCATACGGCGATACAGGCATCCAATGGGTTGCCCGCTGCGGGTTTGTAGGGCTATCCGCGCGGCAAGGTAATGCCCAAAATGCGCCGTGATCATCATCACCGGCTTGCCTTGTGCAACCGCGTCGTCAAACGCGGCGATACCAGGACCAGAAATCTTGGCGTGGCTTTGGCGTTCGGTGAAGCCTTCGGGCGAAAAATGCTCCATTATTGCGCGCCCGGCATTGTCGGGTACTGCCTTGCAGATCCGGCTGACCTCTTCTTCCGGCAGCTCCGGGCAGGTCAGCTTGAGGTTGGTTCTTACGCGTTTTGTAAAGCCGACCACAGGAGCCAGAGCGCGCATGAGCGCGCCCATGGTTGCTATCCGCCGCTCGTAGGGTAACAGCCGCATCGCACTGATCACGCCTTTCAGGAAAAGACCGGTCACATAGTATTGGCCAAGCTCAAAACGGCTGAGTTCAGACTTTTCAACGGGCATTCAGAGGTCTCGGCGGCTGCTTCCATTTGGATGTCAGACATACAAGCCGATGGTCGCAACCACAAGCGTTCAGCGAAACACGCTGAAGGCAGGGTCATTCTTCGGTTTCGTCTTCCACCAAAGAGATCGCACCGTCGTCCACCAGGGCGCGAATGGCGCCGACAATTTGCGTCATGGCGTCTTCACCTTCTGCCTGTTTGACCTTGCCGCGCTCAGCCATTTCCTCGCGCAGATTGTCTGCCATCCGCGAAGACATGTTGGTCAGAAGATATTCGACCGAGGCCTTGTCGCCTTCGGTATCAGCCCCTGCAAGGGCGGTGACAAGGACGGGTTGGTCGACACTCCGCAAGACTGCAGGAACATCCCTGGGCAAGATGCGGGCAGGGATATGGGCGAAGGTGAAAATTGATTGCCGCACGAGGCTGGCAAAATCGGAATCTTCTTCGTCCAGCGCCGTTAGCAGGCCATCGCGAGTGGACGCAGCAGATTGATTTAGGATAGCGCCGACCCGTTCTCCGGGGCCGTCGTTAAAGGCGGTTGCTGGTCGTTGATCAAGCTGCGCTGCCAGAGACCAGCCAATCCGTTCAACAGCCTCGGGCGTGATATTGGTGGTTTTTGACACGGCGTAAGTGATGCGCCGCGCCACGGGGCCGGGCAGATGCCCCAGCATTTGCGCAGCCTTGGCGGTTTCCAGTTTGGACAGCATGACAGCGGCGATTTCGATGCTTTCGGCCTGCGCGATCTGAGCCAGATCTTCGGCCGGAATTTCCCTGAGACGCTGCCACGGATCACCGACTTGGCGTACACCCGCCACTTTGCGCAATCGTGCCGCTGTTGCCGGAGCGATCTTGCCGTTCACGGCGTCCAATGCGCCCGCCAACCCGTGAGGGAATGACAGGCCGATACTTTCCAGAGCCTCGGCAAACTCGGCAGCGACGGCGTCCAGTGTTACGCGATCCACCAGCCCCATTTGCCCCAGCTGATGAGTCAGTTTTTCCTGTAGCTCGTCGGGAAGCTCCTCCAAGGGAATGTCGGCACCTTCGTTCAGCAATAGCCTGACAACGACGGCAGCCTTTTCCCGGCTGCTGAGTGCGCGTGGTACAACGCGCGGGGCATCGTCAACACTGTCGCTTGCGGAAGGTGTGGCCCCTGATGCCACCTGTATCAATGTGTTTGTGTCCTGCATCTGCCTGCGGTGCCAAATTGCTGTTCCGCAGGCAGACTACAGAGAGTCGGGTAAAGAAAAGCTGAAGCTTAGTAGTTGAAGGTCAGCCCGGTGCGGATCGCCTCGCGCAGGGATGCCTCGGCCCAAGTACCCTCTCCACCGCGTGCCTTGATCTCGCGCCATTGTTCGATGGCCAGATCAGTTTTACCCGCGGCCACAAAGCCCTGCGCCATATAGGACCGTGCAAGAATGTTGTCAGGGTTCGTCTTGATGGCGTCCTGGTAATAGGCATTTGCCAGTTCCAGCTTACCCATCTTGCGGAAGGTAAAGCCCCAATAGGTCTGCACGCGATCATCGTCCTGATCCATGATGCGCAGAATGCTTTGGGCATTTTCAAACTGTCCGTCATACGCAAGTTCGCGCACTGCACTATACAGTTCGTCTTCCGAAAAGCTGGTTTTGTCGGGCTTTACGCAACGGCCACGATCTTTGTCATACACCCGACCAAACAGGCATTTCTTCGTCGTGTTCGTTGTTTTGGGGGGACGGGTGTCATTTCCACCCGCTGCATACACGGCGGGTGCGAATGCAAATGCCTGAAGGGCAATGGCAGAAGCTAGTACGAGGCGCATATTCCTACTCCGTTCTCTGGGCTGTTCTGATCAATCATAGTGCGATCTGACAAAAAGCTAACAACCGCAGGCTCGCTTTTATTCACGAGTAGGAAATAATTTCTTAGCCGCTGACGTTTTCTTTACAGCTGTGGCTTACCGCGTCCCAAGAGGTTCCGGGCGCACAGGACTGTGTTTGTTCCGTGTGCGAACCGCAAGCCAAAGCGGCAGTGGTCGAACTTGCCAGCGCCAACGCGCAGATAAGAGAGCGGATCATTGTGTTTCTCCTGATTGGAAATACACAAGCATACTATCTGAATTTGGTCGAATTTTCAAAAGAACAAGGCCCGGATCCGCCAATGCAGTCCGGGCCTTTGAAAGGATTGATATTAGTCAGCTCACTCGCCGAAGACGCGGGCGAAGATCGTGTCTACATGTTTGGTGTGATAACCAAGGTCGAATTTTTCTTCGATTTCTTCAGGGCTCAGCGCAGCGGTGACATCGGGGTCAGCCAGCAGTTCCTCTTTGAAATCGGTGCGGTGTTCCCAAACCTTCAACGCGTTGCGCTGAACCATGGCATAGGCGTCTTCGCGGCTGACACCAGCCTGTGTCAGGGCCAGCAGTACACGCTGGCTCATCACCAGGCCGGGGAACTTGTTCATGTTCTCGAGCATGTTCTCGGGGAAGATCAGCATCTTGTCGATCACCCCAGTCAGACGGGCCAGCGCAAAATCCAGAGTGATCGTCGCATCGGGCCCGATCATCCGTTCAACCGAGGAATGCGAGATATCGCGTTCATGCCAAAGGGCCACATTCTCCATCGCCGGGATTACGGCAGCGCGCACCATGCGGGCCAGACCGGTCAGGTTCTCGGTCAGGACCGGGTTTTTCTTATGCGGCATGGCCGACGAGCCCTTTTGGCCCATCGAGAAGAACTCGGCCCCCTCCAGCACCTCGGTCCGCTGCATGTGGCGGATTTCGATGGCAATGTTTTCGATGCTGCTGGCGATGACGCCTAGCGTGGCAAAGAACGCTGCGTGACGGTCGCGCGGGATGACCTGCGTGCTGATCGGTTCGGGGACCAAGCCCAGCTGGTCGCAGACATGTTCTTCGACACGCGGGTCGATATTGGCGAAGGTGCCGACGGCACCGCTGATCGCGCCGGTTGCGATTTCGGCGCGGGCATCGCGCATCCGCGACAGGTTGCGGTCCATTTCGGCGTAGAAGCGCGCAAAGGTCAGACCCATGGTGGTGGGCTCTGCGTGGATGCCGTGGCTGCGACCAATACGGACGGTGTCTTTGTGCTCGATCGCGCGACGCTTCAGAGCGGTCAGCAGGCCTTCGAGGTCGGCGATCAGCAGATCAGCGGCGCGGGTCAGTTGGACGTTCAGGCAGGTGTCCAGCACGTCCGAAGACGTCATGCCCTGATGCACGAAACGGGCCTCTTCGCTACCGACATGCTCGGCCAAATGGGTCAGGAAGGCGATGACGTCGTGCTTGGTGACGGCTTCAATTTCGTCAATGCGAGCGACGTCGAATTCCACGTCCTTGGCTTTCCAGACAGCCTCGGCGTTCTCACGCGGGATGACGCCCAGATCGGCCATGGCGTCACAGGCATGTGCCTCGATCTCGTACCAGATGCGGAACTTGGATTCGGGCGACCAGATGGCGACCATATCGGGGCGGGAATAGCGTGGAATCATTGGCAGCGGCACCTTATTGTGATTTGGCAGGATGCGATGCGGCGGGGTTTAAACCCGCGCAGGCCAACGAACAAGGCGTGAGTGCGAATATGAGACGGTTTGCCCTGATTTTGGCCCTTTGGCCCGGTTTTGCCGCCGCGACCGAGTTCTGGCCGCTGACCGGAGATAAGATTCAGTCGACATTGGCCGGGCAGACACTCAGCTACGCAGAGGGCGTAACGCAGAACTTCGAAGCAAGCGGAGTGACGCATTACTTCTCGGGGCGACCCAGTGCTGGACGTTGGGCGGTGCGAGAGGACAGGTATTGCTCGACCTGGCCACCGTCCGAGCTGTGGGCTTGTTATGACGTTTTGCAAAGTGGTTTGATCATTCGCTTCATTGATGACAATGGCGAGATCACGGATGGGTATCTGTCCGAATGAACGCACCCGGCGATTTGTTTGATTTTGAAGGCCAATGGACCTTAACCCGGACAATCCGCGATGCGCGGGCAGGGCAGGTGGTGCAGGCGGACGGAACGGCCGTTCTGCACCGCGCCGATCACGGATTGGTCTATGACGAAGAGGTCACGCTGCGCATTCCCGGTCAGGCCGAGATGAAGGGGACACGTCGCTATATGTGGCACGCGGATCGTGATGGGATCGCGATACACTTCGACGACGGACGGTATTTTCACCGGTTGAAACTAGGTTCGCAGCAGGTTGCCGATCACCATGATTGCGCACCTGACAGCTATGGCGCGACTTATGATTTTGGGAACTGGCCGCGCTGGAACGTGCGTTGGGTCGTATCCGGGCCGCGAAAATCCTATGAAATGGACACGCAATACGTCCTGCGATAACGTATTCACCTTGAAGTGATCGCCCGGATTGGGCATTGCTGTTGCGGAATTCCGATCCGAATTGGGGAGAAGTGAAGATGAATGCAAACGTACTGGCCAACGCGATTGGCCCGCGTGAGGGCACAGCACTGCGCGTCAAGCAAGTGGTTCTGGTCGCGTTGGGCATCGTTGCTCTGGCCGTTGCCGCGAAAATCAAAGTACCGATGTTTCCGGTACCGATGACAATGGGCACTTTTGCAGTGTTGAGCATCGGCACCGCATATGGCGCGCGTCTGGGTCTTGTGACCATGCTGGGCTATCTGCTGATTGGTGCGTTGGGCTTTGATGTATTCGCGGGATCGTCGGCCGAGAAATTTGGCCTGACCTACATGATGGGTGGCACTGGCGGCTACCTTGTCGGCTATCTGATGGCGACCGTTCTGTTGGGCGCTTTGGCAGCACGCGGTTGGGACCGTTCGGTCGGAAAGCTGGCGCTGGCGCTGGTTCTGGCGAACGTCCTGATCTACGTTCCGGGCCTGCTGTGGCTGGGTCAGCTTTATGGCTGGGACCAACCGATTCTGGAGTGGGGTATGACTCCGTTCCTGGTGGGCGATGCGGTTAAACTGGCGCTTGCAGCCCTGTTGATCCCCGCTTTGTGGAAGCTGGTGGGCGACGCCCGCGCCTGATTTTCCGCGCAACTGACATTTACGACCCGCGCTCGGAGCAATCCCGGCGCGGGTTTTTTGTTATGCCAAGACTGGACAAACCCGAAGGTGACAGGTCAATCTAGGTTAAAAGAAACAATAGGTTATTTGGATATGTTTTTGCGATTGAGCTCTGCTTTTGCGGCGATGTGGCTAAGCGCTGTTCCGGCCTTGGCTGAAACGCCTGTCACGTATACCGATAACGGGCGCGCGCTGTTCAGCTTTTCTGTGCCCGACTTTTGGGCGGTCCGAACCGGTGGCCCGCGCGAGATCGAGGATACCGAACTGGGTGATCCGCGTGCTGTCGCACGGGTGATGGGCGTCCGGCCTGTGACCGATGATACGGTCTGGATCGGGTTCGTATCCCCCGCCGGGGTCGCCTCTATAGACGGCGGGCTGCGGTATTTGCAGGACATTGACAAGTTTCTGGTCAAGTCCCCGGTTGCATCCGATACCGTTTCGACCCGGATCGGCGGGCTGCCTGCGCAAGTTATTCGTGGTACCGGAACCCGTGAAGGACGGGGGGTCAACTTTACCGCAACCGTGATCGATCTGCCGCGCGACCGTGTGGCCGTTGCTGTCGCTGTTCTGCGCGACGGCGCGGATCCGGCTTACGTGGACGACCTGAACGCGGTGTTCGATTCGTTCCAGGCAGCGCGGTGAGGAGAGTGGACATGACCAGTAAACTGATCAGAAGAACCTTTCTGGCGCTGAGCCTGGGCGCCGCCAGTTTCACGCTCTCGGCCTGCGACGGAGTCACCGTAGGTGTCGGCTACGGGTATGACCCGTTTTATGACTCGCTGCTATGGAACGACTATTATCACGATGTCGACGTCGATATTGACGTTGATCGCCCTGTTCGTCCAAGGCCGCCAGAGGGGCGCCCCCCTGCGCGACCCGTGCCGCCAATTGGTAAACCACCCGCGCGGCCCCGTCCGCCGGTTGCGAAACCTCCGGCCCGACCGCGCCCGCCGGTCGCGCGACCGCCAACCGCGCGCCCACCGATTCATCGCCCGTCGCCGCGACGGTAACGGGCGTCAAGCCAGCAATTCGGTGGTGATCTGAGCCGTTCCTTCAAGTGTCCTGTGAACGGGGCACTTGTCGGCAATCTCAAGCAACCTTGCGCGTTGTTCCTGATCCAGTGGGCCTTCCAACCGGATTTTGCGCCGGAACAGGTCGACTTTGCCGTCGCCTATCAATCCGGCGTCCTGCGCGTGGACCTTGTTGTGACAGACATCGACCGTGATACCCGTCAAGGGCCACCGTTTACGGCGCGCATACATCCGTATGGTCATCGAGGTGCAGGCCCCCAAACCTGAAGACACGAAACCATAGGGCGACATGCCCCGGTCAGTGCCGCCATAGGACGCGGGTTCATCCGCGATTGCGTGGTGTCGGGGGCCGGACTGAATATCCTGCAAAAATCCATTCGGATCAGCCTCGGTCACGCGGACGATGCCTTCGGGCGCTCCGGGCGGTGGGGCAGGCGGGTGGAGCGCGACATAGCGCGTCACCCAGGCTGCGATAACGTCCGCAGCATATTCAGCGTCCGAGGCGCGGGTGATCAGGTGGTCGGCGTCGTCCAGTGTGACAAAGCTTTTGGGATGCTTGGCAGTCAGGAAAATCGTGCTGGCGTTGTCGATGCTGACCGTTTCGTCCAGTGGGGCGTGCAGGATCAACAGCGCGGCCTTCAGCTCTTTGATGGCAGGCGTCATCGCGGATTCTGAGATATCGTCAACAAACGCCTTGCCAATGCGGAAGGGTCGCCCACCCAATGTCACCTCGGCCGAGCCTTCTTGTTCGATCTCGGGCAGCGCTGCTTGGAAATGGTGCGATACATGGCCCGGATCGGCAGGCGCACCCAGTGTAACCACGGCCTTGACGCTGGGAATTCCAGCGCGCGCGCGCAGAACAGCGGCGCCGCCCAGCGAATGCCCGATCAGCAGAGACGGTGGCATGTCGCGCCTTGCCAGGTAGTGCGACGCCGCGATCAAGTCCTCGACATTGGATGAGAACGTGGTGTTGGCAAACTCGCCATCGGAATGGCCCAGCCCGGTGAAGTCGAAGCGCAGAACAGCAATACCCATCCCAGCCAGACGCGCAGCGATTCTGCGGGCGGCGGGAATGTCTTTGGAGCAGGTAAAACAATGTGCAAACAAAGCGGTGGCCAGCACCGGACCATCCGGCAGGTCAAGGCGCGCAGCAAGTTGGTTGCCGTCGTGACCGGCAAAAGTAATACGTTCGGTGGGCATGGCAGTTCCTTACGTCGCGAGTTGCCTTAATACTGTGGGCTTACTTGGGGTCGCTCAACCCATTTGTCGTGGCCGTCACGGGAAGGTGAGGAAAGATCGCCTCTATAGATCATGGCAGTTAAAGCAGAGAAGTTGAAACATCACCGACTGTGATGAATGGACTTTCAAATATTCGTTTTAATAAAGGAAGAACCTTCCCCATCTTGGGCTTGTGAAGCAAAGCAGCCAAGGAGGCAATCATGGCACATGTCACTTCCGCACCCCGTGGCGCAACACTGCGCCCAGACATTCTGATCGTTATCGCGTTGGCGGGGGTTATCGGTTTTTCAGCCGGTCAGAACTGGCCGAACACGCACTCGGCCAGCGTAGTGATGGCCGAGGACTGGCACGGTAACGTCAAGCGTTCGACCTGGCCGGATTAAAAGGTCAAACGAGCCCCATCAATTGGGCATCAAAGGGATAGGTCGAAAGGTTCTCATACCCGTCTTCGGTGATGAGAACCTGATCTTCCAGTTTGATCGAGAAGTCCCCGCCCACTTCGCCGACGGCGGCTTCGACGCAAAGGACCATGCCGGGCTCAAGAGGGTAATCATACGCGCCCGGCACTGCCTTGTCCGGATAAGCGACCAGAGGCCATTCGTCACACAGCCCCACCCCATGCATCAGGCAACCATATTTCTGCGCCTGAAACTTGTCGTCCAGTCGATGACTGTTGGCGGTCAGTTCGGGGATCATGACGCCGGGTTTCAGCATCTCCATATTGGTCATGATATGCTCATGGGCGTGCTGCATGGCATAGATCATGTCGGGTCGCGGTTTTTGATCACCGATCCACCATGTGCGTGAAATGTCGATGCAAATCCCGTACGAGCCGATAAGATCCGTGTCGAAGGCGATGATCTCGTTGGCTTGCGTAATGCGCGGACCACATTCCTGAAACCAAGGATTCGTACGCTGCCCCGAGGCCAGCAGTCGGGTTTCGATCCATTCGCCGCCGCGCCGGATGTTTTCAGCGTGAAGAATAGCCCAGATGTCATCCTCGGACGTCTTGCCGTCGCCCACATTGGCACGGGCAAATTTCTCCATCTCGGCGACGGCTGTTTCGCAGGCGTGGTTCGCGCAGCGCATCGCCAGAATCTCATCCGGTCCTTTGATGGCGCGGGTTTTTTCGGTGACCTCTTCGCCTTCCATGATCTCGAACCCTTGCGCTTCCAAAGCGCGCAGCCCGTGCAACATGATTTTGTCGACAGCCAGTCGCATGTTGCCGCCACAATGTTCTTCGATCAGTGCGCGTACTTCGTTCGAGAACACATCTGCCGCCACATCCACCTTGTCGCCACGGTCGAAATAGAACAGGTCCGCGCCCGAGCGCTGTTCGCGTACCAAGGGGTTGAAAGTCGAAAGAAACGGAGAATTCTTGTAGTCCCAGATCACCATGTAACCGTCCGCACAGAGCAGCACGGCACGAAACGGGTTATGCGTGTTCCACAGCTGCATGTTCGTGCTGTCGGTCGCATAGCGGATGTTGAGCGGGTCAAACATCAGCAAGCCGCCATAACCACGATCAACGACAGCTTGCGTCAGACGTTTCCATCGATATTCGCGCATTGATGCCAGATTGGGCAGGGTCACGCCAGCGGCCTCCCATTCGGCAAAGGCCAGTTGTGTTGGGCCTATCTCAATCCGGTCCAAGTCGTTTGGCGTACCATCGCCAAGGGTCGCGCCCTTTGTCGGATCGATCTTTCGGCCATCGCGGTAGTGAGTGTTCATGGCGTCCCTCCCTGCCTATTTATTAAGCGTGGAGAATCATTGCGCTGTCGTCTTGATATTTTGCGACGGTCGGCTCGTCGCTTTTTGACCGGCATCAGGATGGTGTGGTGGTAAGTCGACCGCATGACGATTTTGCAAAGCTCGATCCCGTACGACCCTCTTTCGGAAAGGCCCCTGCCGGGCATCCAACCAGCCAGCATGGAGACGTGGTTGCATCGTGATGACGCCTTCGCCGCACAGATGCAATATCGAGCGGCGTTGCTGCGCGATCGTCGCGCTGACGTTTTGGCGCTGGATCCCGCCGCCGAGCCTGCCGCGCAAGAAGTGTTGGATCTGGTGCTTCACCACGCTTATCCGGGGTGTTCTGGCACTGTCATTCGACCGGATGGGCAAGTGGTTGGCATCGATCGCAAACACCCGATGGAGACTCTGTGCAATTTGGTGCAGGAGGATATTTGCATCCTGCAAAAGCGGGGTGAAGAGCATGTTCTGACCGGTGCAATCCTGTGCTTTCCGGCCAGTTGGCGATTGTCCGAGAAATTCATGCGTCCGTTGATCGACATCCATCTGCCTGTAGACAGCTACGACGAAAACGTTGCGCGCCGCGTGCAGCGCCTGTTTGATGGAATTCAACCCGGCCGACCACTGTGGCGCTATAATGCTTTGTGGTACGAAGACGCCGAGCTGTACCAGCCACGCAGTGCGCAAGAACCACGCCACATCAAGGACCCCGGTACTGCAGCTTATTTACGAAGCGAGCGCCAAACCCTGCTGCGCCTTCCCAAATCGCAGGCAGTCATATTTTCGATCCACACATACGTTTTGGCAGCAGAGCGTCTGCGCAAAATAGAAAACCCCGCCTGATGGCGGGGCCTCCTAGGAGGGTCTTGTTTTGTGAATTACATGCCCAAAGCGTTGGCAACGCCCGCGAATGCCCCGCTTGTGCTGAGAGCAGAGATCGCTACGGAATAGGCAAGTACCTGGGTGTTCAGGCGAAAGTCTTCGCCCCTTATCAGGTTCACAGCGGCCATTGAGACCGCGATCGGGACAGACACACTGGCCACGGCACCGGTTAGTCCCCAACTGGTCAGTCGCAGGACGTCACTTGGTTGTTCGTGGTCGAGGGGGGGCGTGTCCTCCTGATCTATTGGCTGCTCGATAGGTTCTGTCCTAAAAGCGATGCTGAGCAACTGCTCATCCGACAACTGGATCGGCCGGGCTGCCGGAGGCGGCGCCTTTTTTTGTGGCTCGTCCAGTGGGTCTTCCTCAATAGTGTCCAGCCCCGCAAATGGGCCAGAAACCGCCTCGAATACTTGCTTTCTATTCCGCTTTTTTTTAGCGGGGGGCAGAGTGTCAAATGCACTCATGAATTGTTCGATGGTCAGAACCGTGTTGGGCGATAGCCACTCGACCCGTTTGGTCGCGCAGATGTCGACCATACGATACAGGATCACCACCAACATTAGTTCTGAGATTTCAGTGTCATCCAGCAATTCTGAAACCGGAGACACAGTGATTGTCAGTCGATTTTGCGGCAAGGTCACGACAGGGCGTTTAATCGTTTTCAATCCGGCCGCGCGGTCCACACGTTCGATCCGCGTCTCGCTTGCTGGCACCTGAGTGTCCAGTGTCAGCCGCACAAGATACTGGCTGCACACGATGCTGGCTTCGGTGGAATCGAGAACGCTTTTACGCTCTACCAGATGGCCATAATCTTCCAAAGTCGCAGCCACAATCGCGCTGAAACGCTCGATCGCGCCATCGGTCTCGCCGTCAAACTGCAGGCCACCATGATAGCTGTTCTTCGGAGTCACTGCGCATTCCTCTGCCGCATGTTGTGTCGAAATACAGCCTAGCAAGGAAAATAGGGCAGATTTGGGCGATAATGGAAAAAAATCACAAATTGCAAAGATTGATTACGCTCAGGAAACCTAGGCATTTTGGGGGCCGTTTAATGTTCATGGCAAGAATGTGGCCAAAATGTGGGGCAGTTGCGCGGAAATGTGGTCAGGGTCAACCGTCGATTCGGGCGGCCATTATCGCGATCGATTGTTGGTACACGGTGGCGGCATTCCATTGCTGGATGACCGCAAAGTTCGGCTGCCCCGCTTGGTAGCCGCGCCCCGGTTTCCAACCCTTTTTGCGCAAAAAGTTGGCTGTCGATGCCAGCGCGTCAGTCATGTTGTAAAAGTCAACGTTACCGTCACCTGTTGCGTCGACTCCATAGGTCAACGCATTGCCGGGTAGAAACTGTGTGTGCCCCAATTCGCCATGTTTCGCGCCCTTGGTAGCTGTCGTAATGCTGCCTTGATCGACCAGCTTAAGGGCGCCAATTGCGTGGGGAATAAAGAACTCGGACCGACGACAATCATAGGCCAGCGTGGTGATAGCCGATACAACCTGACTGTCGCCCATAAAACCACCAAAGCCCGTTTCCATCCCATGGATGGCAATAAGAACACCTGCGGGTACTCCGTATTGCCGTTCGAGAGCGGCGTAAAACTGAGGGTTTCGTGCTTTTCGTTTGCGCCCTTGCGCGACGATTGTATCCGCCCCGCGCACTTGCATGAATTTGTCTAACGAGTACTTAAAGCTTTTCTGATTGCGGTCTGCGGCAATTGTTCGTGTGGCATAGGTCGTTTGGGCCAATGCCTGAAGCCCCTTTTTCTTGACGCCAGCACGTTTTGCCTGTCGTGAGAAGTCCTTTTTCCAGGCTTCAAACCCGGCGCTGGTGTTTCCGCATTGGGCAGCAAGCCCAGCTGTAGGAAGGAAAACGGTCAGAGCAATTGCCAAGCGCAACATCATAATAATCCCAGAATACACACCCCAACCTTACGATGCGTCTTTGGTCTGGCAAAGGGTTTAGTACAGGTCCAACTCTCCGCTGTGCTTGAGGGCCTCAAACCACTCATCCGGCGTTTTGTTGATCTTGGCATGTTTGACCATCATGGCGTTCATGTTCGGTAGGTTGGACGAGTCCGGCCAGTCCTCGGGGCTCCACAGGTTCGCGCGGATCACGCATTTAGGGCAGTGCGCAAAAACAGTTTGCACCTTAATCAGAAGTGCAAGTTTGGGCGGCCGGGCTTGCACAGTCATCGAGGCCAGTAGTTTTGGATCAGCGCATATTTGGGCAGTTCCTCGGATACGCAGCGTCTCCATCTTTCCTGGCACGAAGAAGATAACACTGGCGCGTGGGTCTTTCAGGATGTTGTGAAAGGTGTCCACCCGTTTGTTGCTGGGGCGGTCAGGGATGGCGATCAAGTTGTCCGACAGCACCTGAACAAAGCCACATGGATCCCCACGCGGGGATACATCCAAATGCCCGTCCGGATTGGCCGAGGCGATCAGGCAGAACGGCGAGGTCGCGATGAAGTCGCGGCACATCTGGTCAAGCGCGGGCAGTTCCTTGGCGATGATCTGGGGCAGGGGCGCGCCGGTGATCCGTTCCAGGTCTTCGGGTGTGGTCACGAAGTTGGTGAATTCGGTGTCCATGCGATCTCCTCCTGTCGCTAGTGTGGAAGATCACCCGGAATGAGACAAGGGCGCCCGGTTGGACGCCCTTGAAAGAATTTTCGTCGAAAATTCTTGGATCAGCAGCTGTAGTACATGCCGTATTCTACAGGGTGCGGTGTGTGCTCGTAGGTTTCGACCTCTTCCATCTTCAGCGCGATGTAGCCGTCGATCTGGTCTTTGGTGAACACGTCGCCCTGCAGCAGGAAGTCGTGATCGGAGGCCAGAGCTTCGAGCGCTTCACGCAGCGAACCACATACGGTCGGGATGTCGGCCAGTTCTTCGGCCGGCAGATCGTACAGGTTCTTGTCCATGGCTTCGCCCGGATCGATCTTGTTCTTGATGCCGTCCAGACCAGCCATCAGCAGAGCAGCAAACGCCAGGTAGGGGTTCGCGGCCGGATCGGGGAAGCGGGCCTCAACGCGCTTGGCTTTCGGGCTTTCGGTCCACGGAATACGGACACAACCCGAACGGTTGCGGGCCGAATAGGCGCGCAGAACAGGTGCTTCAAAGCCCGGGATCAGGCGCTTGTAGCTGTTGGTCGACGGGTTGGTGAAGGCGTTCAGGGTCTTGGCGTGTTTCAGGATGCCGCCAATGAAGTAGATCGCTTCGTCCGACAGATCAGCATATTTGTCGCCAGCGAACAGAGGTTTGCCGTCTTTCCAGATCGACATGTTCACGTGCATACCGGTGCCGTTGTCGCCTGCGATTGGCTTCGGCATGAAGGTGGCCGATTTGCCGTAGGCATGTGCAACGTTGTGGATGACGTACTTGTACTTCTGCAGCTCGTCGGCCTGTTTGGTCAGGCTGTCGAAGATCAGGCCCAGCTCGTGCTGGCAGGACGCAACCTCGTGGTGGTGCTTGTCAACTTTCATGCCCAGACGCTTCATGGTCGACAGCATTTCCGAACGCAGGTCCTGCGCTTCGTCAACGGGGTTCACCGGGAAGTAGCCACCCTTGACGCCCGGACGATGGCCCATGTTGCCCATCTCGTACTCGGTGTCGGTGTTCCACGACGCGTCGGTTGCGTCAACTTCGTAGGATACCTTGTTGATGCTGTTCGAGAAGCGGACATCGTCAAACAGGAAGAACTCTGCCTCGGGGCCCATGTAGGCAACGTCGCCGATGCCGGATGCCTTCAGGTAGGCTTCGGCTTTCTGCGCCGTACCGCGCGGGTCACGCTCATAGGCTTCGCCAGTGTCGGGCTCAACGATCGAGCAGTGCAGGCAGATGGTTTTCTCTGCATAGAACGGATCGACATAAGCGCTTTCGGTGTCGGGCATCAGTTTCATGTCCGATGCTTCGATCGACTTCCAGCCAGCGATCGACGAGCCGTCGAACATGAACCCTTCTTCCAGGAAGTCTTCGTCAACTTGGTCCGACATGATGGTGACGTGCTGAAGCTTGCCGCGCGGGTCGGTGAAGCGGATGTCAACGTATTCTGCGTCTTCATCACGGATCAGCTGAAGAACTGCGTCCTTGCTCATACTCTATTTTCCTCTGATTGGAGTGTTCGATTACAGCGCTTCCGAGCCGGTTTCACCGGTGCGGATGCGAATGGCTTGCTCAACGGGCGACACAAAAATCTTGCCGTCGCCGATCTTGTCGGTCTTAGCGGCCGAGACAATGGCGTCGATGGCAGCATCGACCTGATCGTCGTCCAAAACGACTTCGACCTTCACTTTGGGCAGAAAGTCGACCACATATTCCGCACCGCGGTACAGTTCGGTGTGGCCTTTCTGGCGACCAAACCCCTTGACCTCGATCACGCTGAGACCCTGGACGCCAACGTCCTGCAGTGCCTCTTTTACCTCATCGAGTTTGAACGGTTTGATGATCGCTTCGATCTTCTTCATCCCGGGCTCCCTTTAACTCTTGTCAGGATGGCAGTGACCACGTCTAAGATCGGGCGGCAATCGGATTGCGAATTTGGTCCCGTTTGGCCGCCGGGAAAATAGGCTTAGGTTTAAATTTTAATCAGATTGCACAAAAAGTAATCGAAATTGAATCGACTGGGAATTTTGAGATGACGGAACTGCTGACGGCTGCTCAGATGCGGGCCATCGAACAGGCCGCGATTGAGTCTGGTGAGGTCACCGGACTGGAGCTGATGGAGCGGGCTGGGCAGGGCGTTGTCGATGCCATTTATGAGGAGTGGCCCGAGTTCAAGGATCGAGGGGCCAGCCCCTCGAGCTCCCCGAGGTATTTGAGGCCAGATGAAGGGGATCCGCTGCGCGCCGTGGTGTTGTGCGGGCCGGGGAACAATGGCGGTGATGGGTTTGTTGTTGCGCGTCTGCTGCATGCGTTGGGGTGGAACCTTGAGGTGTTTCTGTACGGGGATTCCGAGAAGCTGCCGCCGGATGCGCGAGTGAATTATGAGCGGTGGATGGAGTTGGGGGCTGTCAAAGCTCGAAAGATTGATCCACCACCCTTGGTGGATGAGTACCTGCCTTTCCCGGATCATTTGGACTTGATTGTCGATAGCTTGTTTGGAACCGGCTTGACTCGTCCTTTTGGGGGGGCGTTCAGCCTTTTGGCTCAAGAGGCGGTGAAAACTATGCTAACAGAGAAAGGTGTTCGGGTTGTGTCCGTAGACACACCGAGTGGATTGTGCGCAGACAGCGGTCGGGCGATAGGCTCCGCAATTTCGGCTGATTTGACCGTTTCATTTCATACTAGAAAGATTGGTCATCTCATCGCGGATGGTCCCCGATATTGTGGAAAGACTATTGTGACTGGCATTGGGTTGCCGTCACTGGAAAAGCCTGATTCAGCGGCCCGAAGTGCTTTGGTTAAGCTCCACGATCAGGAAAAACTGGTTCGGGTGCTGTGTACGGAAGCAGATCAAAGCAACTTGCCACAGTATCTCTTCAAAAAACTTTACGAGCATAAATACTCCCACGGTCACGCCCTGATCCTCTCAGGCGGCGCTGCGAAAACTGGTGCTGCGCGGTTGGCGGCGCGGGGGGCTTTGCGGATTGGGGCGGGCCTGGTGACGCTTGGCGTGCCGGGCTCGGCTCAGATGGAGGTGGCGGCGCAGGTGACGGCCCTCATGGTGCAACGGGTTGATGGGGCCGAGGGGTTTGCGGATGTGCTGGGCGACGAGCGGTTGAATGCGCTGTGTCTTGGGCCGGGAATGGGGTTGGAGCGGGCGCGCGAACTGGTGCCGGTTGCGCTGCGGGCCAAGCGGGCGACCGTGCTGGATGCGGATGCTCTGACGGCGTTTGCGGATGATCCGGCGGCTTTGTTCGGGCAGTTGCACGAGAATTGCGTTCTGACCCCGCATGGGGGGGAATTTGCGCGCCTGTTCCCGGATATTGTCGAGAAATTGCCGGCTGCGCCGACCAAAGGCCCGGCCTATTCCAAGGTGGACGCCACGCGCGAAGCCGCCAAGCGGGCGGGGTGTGTCGTTCTGTTCAAGGGGCCAGACACGGTGATTGCCGCTCCGGATGGGCGATGTTCGATCAATGCCGCTGTCTATGATCGGGCGGCACCGTGGTTGGCCACGGCCGGGTCAGGGGATGTTCTGGCGGGGTTCATCACGGGCCTGTTGGCGCGCGGGTTCAGTCCGATGCAGGCGGTGGAAACGGGCGCTTGGCTGCATGTGGAATGCGCGCGCAACTTTGGTCCGGGTCTGATCGCCGAGGACTTGCCCGAGCAGTTGCCTGCTGTTTTAAAACAGATCGAAGCCTGATCGCGCCTTGGAGGCAGGCTTGTATTGCTGTCTGTCTCTTCCGCGTCGCGGGAACCTAGTCACCAACATTTTTGGACAAAAGACGGTCAAAACAAGGCTGATCGGGCAGTTGCCTCTTGCACGCGGGGGGCTGGGCAAATAGAAGGCGTCAAATTTGCCCGGCGCGCCGTTTTGCGCGCCCCGAATCCTATGGGGACTACCATAATGCAGGTTACCGAGACGCTGAACGAAGGTCTGAAACGCGGCTATAACATTGTCGTATCCGCCGCCGAGCTGGACGACAAAGTGAATGAGAAACTGGTTGAAGCGCAGCCAGAAGTCGAAATGAAGGGTTTTCGCAAAGGCAAGGTGCCGATGGCGCTGCTGAAAAAGCAGTTCGGCCAGCGTCTGCTGGGTGAAGCGATGCAGGAAAGCATCGACGGTGCGATGAACAAGCATTTTGAAGACAGCGGCGATCGTCCGGCCCTGCAGCCCGAGGTCAAGATGACCAACGAGGACTGGAAAGAAGGCGACGACGTCCATGTCGAAATGTCCTATGAGGCTCTGCCCGCGATCCCCGAGGTTGACCTGAAATCAGTCGAGTTGGAAAAACTGGTCGTCAAAGCCGATGACGCAGCTATCGAAGAGGCGCTGAACAACCTCGCCGAAACCGCGCAGGATTTCAAAGCGCGCCGTAAAGGCTCGAAAGCCAAGGATGGCGACCAGATCGTGTTCGACTTTGTCGGCAAGGTTGACGGTGAAGAGTTCGAAGGCGGCTCGGCCGAGGACTACCCGCTGGTTCTGGGCTCGAACAGCTTCATCCCCGGCTTCGAAGAGCAGCTGGTTGGCGTTAAAGCCGAAGAAGAAAAAGACGTGAACGTCACCTTCCCGGCAGAATATGGCGCCGAGCATCTGGCCGGAAAAGACGCTGTTTTCACCTGCACCGTGAAAGAGGTGAAAGAACCCGTCGCAGCCGAAGTGAACGACGAGCTGGCCACCAAGTTTGGCGCTGAAGACCTGGAAGCTCTGAAGGGCCAGATCGCCGAGCGTTTGGAAGCCGAATATGCGGGCGCTTCGCGCGCAGTCATGAAGCGTGCCCTGCTGGATGCGCTGGACGAGAAAGTCTCGTTCGACTTGCCGCCGTCGTTGGTTGAGGCGGAAGCCAAACAGATCGCACACCAGCTGTGGCACGAAGAAAACCCGGACGTTGAAGGTCATGACCACGATCCGATCGAACCCACCGACGAGCACAACACATTGGCCGAGCGCCGCGTGCGTTTGGGCCTGCTGTTGGCCGAGCTGGGGCAGAAAGCCGAAGTTGAAGTCACCGATGCCGAGATGACTCAGGCGATCATGAACCAGGCACGTCAGTACCCGGGTCAGGAACGTCAGTTCTTTGAGTTCGTGCAGCAGAACGCTCAGATGCAGCAGCAACTGCGTGCCCCGATTTTTGAGGACAAGGTCATCGACTACATTGTCGAGCTGGCTCAGGTCACCGACAAGGAAGTCAGCAAAGACGACCTGCAGAAAGCTGTCGAGGCTTTGGAAGAGGAATAATTCTCTTTCGCCCTTTTCGGGCGAGCAAGATAAAACGCGGAGCCGTCTGGAAACAACGGCTCCGCTTGAGTGGCTTACGCTATGAGGTGAGGGGGTCAGGCCTCATGAGCGAAAGCACGGGGGGTACTCAGCAGAGCGAACTTCTGCTCTGGCGTAAACTTATCCGAAAGTTCTTCAATCAGCCTCAGAACAGCGTCAACTTCGTCTTTCGAGGTGGCTGCACCCATTTGTTCCACAAAGTACTTTTCGAGCTGATTGAGCGGCTTACGGTCGTAGTTTGCAGCCTTGGGTGCTGCTTTGGTCTTGTCGAACAGCGCGCGTGCTTGTTCGTCGCTTAGAAACACATCGTGCGCGATTCCTGCATATTTCCGAATTCCGGAAATCCTTTCGTCCGAGCAATCCATAAGTGCGGCCATGGCAACAACTTTGCCCATTGGTTTGGCAGAGCCTAAATAGTCATACGGAGCGTTACCAGACCGTTGCAGAACCCGGTTCATGACAGGATCAATCACAGCGATCGAATCCAGCACTCCTGCCATCTTTGCGTATTCGAACGACCCTATCATGACCTCGCTGGTTACGTACGAGACCGAATTTTCGCCCCTGCCACGCCCCAGTTTCTTTGTGTCGACGCAAAAACGGGTTGCTTCCCAAACTTGCGCGCTGCGCACAGGCGGTTCGCCGTCCAGGATCGAGTTAAACACGTCTGCCAGCATATGCGGCCCCGTGGTCTGCAGCAGCCGCATGCAGCCTACGACGTCCCCCTCGTCGTTCAGGCTGACCACGTGTGCAGGATTAAGCGTATCAAATTTGTCGACTTCCCGACCATCGCGGATGTTCACATCCCATCCCAAGCGGTCGCCGAAAACGCGCGCGCGCAGTTGGTACATTTCGTCCAAGACGTCTTTGAATTTATGTTGGTTTATACCATCAATCACGATGATCATTTCCATCCCCCTACAGATTGGTTACCGTGAATGGAAAATTAACCAAGTTATGATCTGAGACTATTGGGGGTTTCCCGTAGATAAGCGGTTTTTTGGTTAACCAGGGGCGATTAAACCAAGGCCTATGGCCCGACCAATGGCCTGTGGAGTCGTTAACGCCCCCAGTTTTTCACGCCCTGATCGTACATGCACTTCAACAGTGCGGTGCGAGATCGAAAGAATATCGCCGATGTCCTGTTGTGACTTCCCTTCGGCCACCCACTGCATAATCTCTTTCTCACGGGTGGACAGGGTCGGCAGATAAAGAGCTTTTGCCAAAAGCCCGGACTGCATGACAGTGTCATGCGCCTGGACTGCCGCCAACTGGAGGTCGCCCATGACGTGTCGCTTCAGTTTTTCCCATTCCTCGTCCGAACAGTTGCGGGTGACGTTCAGCAACCCGCATTCGCCATACGGACCACGAACCGGTACCGTCAGTCCTCTGGGCGTGATGCCAAAGTCGTGGGCATCCTTGAACACTGTCTGGAACTTCTCATCGTGGTCAAACCTGCTCCAGTCCACTGGCGCGATACTGAGCATGGATTGATACAGCGTGGGATCGAAGTGATGAAAGCCTTGGCTGCCGTAATGAATCTTCCATTCGTCGGGGTAATTTGCATAACCCTGAACATCCCCTTTGACGGGGTTGAAAGTTGCATAGGATGCGTAATCAAAGCCAAGTTCGTTGCAAACGGCATTGATAATGTCCGCCGCAGACCTTTCTTCTTGTTCGATCCTGGCCAGGTCGATGAGCTTCAAGTGTCTAACCTTCGTGATGACTATCCTCTCCCCAGAGCATAGTCGTATCTGTCCAAATTAAAGTATACGTTGCGTCACCTTGATGATGTGACGCAAGCAAATAGTTCGCTTTGCATGGTGTTAATGCAGCGAAATGGCAATAGATACGTAGGAATTGGCCTGTTTTTGCAGCGGTATTTTGCGGATTGTTGCCGACTGCAGGACAAGTTGTCTCACTCGGGTTTCAACCCAGTCTCGACCAGCAATCCGCGGGCCTTGGCCTCAGGCCAATAGCCCTTGGCGTAAAGAAAGATCGCGCGCTGCTGATCGCCATCGGATAACAACCATGCTCCGCGTAGGTATTTTCCCGCAAATTCCAGATTGGTATCGGCGTCCAACAGGCCCTGTGGGTCACCACTGTAACCCATGGACCGGGCTGTCGCCGGCAGGATCTGCAACAGGCCATAATAGGGACGGTTCACCGCCCACGGCCGGTGTGTGCTTTCTCGGATGGCGAGCTTGTGAACCAACTCTCGCGGGAGCTCGTAGTGATCGGCCCATTTGTTGATCGAGGCCCGTAACTCGGGCGTCTCGTTGGGATAAAGCGGAGGATCAAATGCGGCACGTGTCGGGGTGTCCGGGCTTCCGCATGCAGCAAGAGGCGCGGCGAACAACAGGGCAATCAGATTACGGCGCTTGATTTTGGTCATCGAGATCTCCGGCGTTTGTCGCGATACTAGGAAACTTGGTTTCGTCCGCAAGGGTAGTGGAAAATTCAGGCTGAAATATGCCGTTTGGACCCAGAACGAAAAAAGGCCGCGCATGACGACGCGGCCTTTCTCAAATCCAGCGGAGAAGATCAGGCTTTTGCTTCCTCTTCTTCCGCAGCGGGCGCTTCGTCAGCAACCAGGTCATCGTCGTCCGACGCGGCCGAACCGATGTCGTCGAACAGCTCGGCGATTTCGAATTCAGCGGCTGCTTCTTCTTCGGCAGCCAGTTCCTGGATCGACTTGCCCGAAGCTTGCAGTTCGGCTTCTTCTTCCGAACGGGCGACGTTCATCTGAATCTCGACTTCGACCTCGGGGTGCAGTTTGACTGCCAGCGAGTGCAGACCCAGTTCCTTGATCGGTGCGATCAGGGCGATCTGTTTCTTGTCGACGGTGAAGCCAGCTTCGGTCGCGGCGTCTGCGGCGTCACGCGGAGTGACCGAACCGTACAGAGCGCCAGCATCCGATGCCGAGCGAATCACGATGAACTGCTGACCGTCCAGCTTTTCAGCCAGTGCTTCAGCTTCTTTCTTGGTTTCCAGGTTGCGGGCTTCAAGCTGCGCTTTCTGTGCTTCGAACGAGGCGATGTTCGACTCGGACGCGCTCAGGGCTTTGCCTTGGGGCAGCAGGAAGTTGCGGGCGTAGCCGGGCTTGACGTCAACAACGTCGCCCATCTGACCCAGTTTCGCAACGCGTTCCAGCAGGATAACTTGCATGTCAGTCTCTCCTTACTTAACGGCGTAGGGCAGCAGGGCGAGGAAGCGGGCGCGCTTGATAGCACGGGCCAGTTCACGCTGCTTTTTCGCCGAAACGGCGGTGATGCGCGAAGGTACGATCTTGCCACGCTCAGAGATGTAGCGCTGCAGCAGACGGGTGTCTTTATAGTCGATCTTCGGCGCGTTATCGCCCGAGAACGGGCAGACCTTGCGGCGGCGGAAAAATGGTTTTGCGGCCATGGTTTATGTCCTTTCGTCAGGCGTTGATCAGCGGCGCTCGCGGCGGCCTTCGCGCTCGTCGCGCTTCTGCATCTGGACCGAGGGGCCCTCGGCATGTTCGTCGACCTTGATGGTCAGAACGCGCATGACGTCTTCGTGCAGGCGCATCAGGCGCTCCATTTCCTGAACCGCGTCAGCAGGCGAGTCGGTTTTCAGGAAGGCGTAGTGGCCTTTGCGGTTTTTGTTGATCTTGTAGGCCATCGTCTTGACACCCCAGTACTCGCTTTCGACGACGCTGCCGCCGTTGTCAGCCAGAACGGTGCCGAAATGTTCGACAAGGCTTTCTGCCTGCGCGTTGGACAGATCCTGACGCGCGATCATTACATGCTCATACAGTGGCATGTGCACTCCTGTTTATATCAAGGCGCATTTCATAGGCGGGGCCATCTGGTCCTTCGCGACCCTGCCACGAGAGGCTGCGCGATTCATACGATTAGCGAAGGATGGCCCCGTATACACGTTTATTGCGACGGGGCAAGTCCCGTCACATATGCCTTGGTGAAGTCGTGCTATTTCCACCGCGACGCCCAATTCCTGACGCTTTTCAATTCGATCTTAACTCTCATACCGGGACAATAACCGGACACACCGGACCCAAGTCGGCAACCTGAGAAACAGGGTGAGAGAAATGACCGCGATTAATACGAATACACTCGAACAGACCGCGTCGAACGCGAGTTTTGAAAAATCCGTTCCAGTTCTGATCGCGTTCGCGCCGAACTGGAAAGTCCGCATGATCCTGGCGCGCATGGTTGGTGCGTTCCTGATTGTGATGGCATTTTCAATGTGGCTCGCTCCGGGCTCTGCCATGGCTGCCGAGGTCTGGCCAATCAAGCTGGCCGCATCGCTTGCCTTTCTTGTTGTCGGTGTAAGCCTTCTGACCATTCAGGTTATGGATGCCCGTCCTGATGCGTATTTCGATCCGATCCGCCGTGAGGTGCGCGTTTTGCAAAAGAACGAAAACGGCCGCCCCCAGACTGTTCTGCGCCGCAGCTATGATACTCTGGGGGGTGCTAAGTTCAGCGATGATCAGGTCGAGCTGTTCGACGTTGATGGCAGCCTGCTGATGAAGCTGCCGTTGCAATCGGCGGATGTCAGCCGAGCGCTCAAGGGTCAGCTGAGTGGAAGTGTAACAATCTTCGCCTGATTTTTATTCTGTTCATATAGGAACAGAAGTTGTGAGAGAATAAAGCTTGTGTGCCGCCCTTGGGCGGCACATTTTCGTTATCGAGCAACCCAACAGGTTTGCATCCACAACATTGCGGAGTTTGTCATGAAATCCACCCTTCTTGCTGCTGCACTGGCCGTGTCGGCGACTTCGGCGTTTGCCAGCGCCGAGAAATACGTTCTGGACCCAAGCCACAGCCAGGTCATCTTCAACTACAATCACCTTGGTTTCTCGACGACCTATGGCATGTTCTCGGGTTTTGAAGGCGAGATCATGTTCGATCAGGAAAACCCGGCAGCGTCCAGCGTCTCTGTATCTATGCCCGTCGTTGAGATGTTCACCGGTTGGAAGCCGCGTGAAGATCACTTTATGACCGAAGATTTCTTTGGCGTGACCGAAGGCGACCTGATCTCATTCACGTCGACCGGGATCGAAGTTACCGGTGAGAACACCGCCAACATCACCGGCGACCTGACCATGAACGGTGTTACCAAATCGGTTGTGCTGGACGCCAAACTGAACCAGGTCGGAGAACACCCGATGGCTGGCAAGCCTTGGGCCGGTTTCGACGCAACGACCACGCTGATCCGCAGCGATTTCGAGTTGGGCCAGTTTGCCCCGTTCGTTAGCGACGAAGTCCAAATCCAGATTTCGGTTGAGGCGCAGAAAGCAGAATAAACCGCTTTTATCTGCAGAAATCGAAACCGCCGGAGCGCAGGCTCCGGCGGTTTTCTTTTACTCGCCGCGTGTCGCGATCAAGTCTACCAAAACGATGACCGCGAACCCCAGTGAGTCCTCGGTAGGTTGTGAAGTTCCGACGTCGAAATCCATTCGGTTCAACTCCAACTTGCCAGAGACTGTGGCGGTATCGCCCTGCAGATCCAGAGTGAAGGGCAACACCACGTCGACAGATTTGTCGCGAATGGACAGAGGCCCGCGTGCCTCGTACCCGGTTTCGGTCTTGAACAGATCGGCTGTGAATTGCGCTGTCGGAAATTGCGCGCTGTCGAAGAAGTCAGACCCCATTGCCTGTCCGCTGACTGTGCCGAGGCTCAGGGAGGGGATTGAGATCGTTACATTTGCCGATCCGGCCATACCGGGTTCGGCTGGGTCGTCAAATGCGATTGCAGCGGTCCAGTCGGCGAAACTGCCAGTTACGGGACTGCCTAATTGGCTAATGGTGATACCCAATGTGCCTTCTTGTACCTGCCACTCCGATTGAACCTGGGCCAGTTCGGCGGCGTCGGTATGGGCGTGAGAGTGATGGCTGAACGCGCCGATTCCCCAGCCGCCGATCAACACGGCGCCCCAGACAACCAGTGCGGCAAACGCCGGCGTTGCCGAATGGTGCTGGGCTGGAGGTTCCGGTGACTGCGCAGAACCGGGCAGCATACGCCTCAACGTGCTGTCCTTGTCGATGACATGGTGTTTCACCGCCCCGGCAATGTGCAGCACCAGAGAGCCGCCAAGCGTCCATACGAAAAGCCAATGCAGGCTTGCGGTGAATTCGGCCAGATGCTCGGATTTGGGGACCAGAGGCAGGTTTTGCCCAAATGGCCAAAGGATCGGCGCAAATCCCTCGGCCGCCGCGTGGTGAATCCAACCAGTCAGCGGCACCAGCACCAATGAGCCGTACAGCAGCCAGTGTACGGTTTCCGCGGCAAAAGCCTCGGGCTTGTTGTCGGCGTTCAGAAGGCCGGGTTTGGTTTGCGTCAGAGCCCAAAGGATGCGTGCGAGGGCGATGAAAAAGACGGCCACGCCGACAGTCTTGTGTAGCGAGAACAGGCGCGCTGCACGTGAGATGTCATCTTCTGTCGTTGGGATGTTCGGATCATAGATCGCCTGAGCCAGTTCGTTGGCAAAATACCCCAGAGGGAACGCGGTAAAGATCAGCAGTGCGGTCAGCCAGTGAAAGGCCTTGGTGACACTGCCATAGCTTGAGAATGTATTGGTCGAGGGCATCTGGCGCTCCGGGGGTTGGGTGGCTTCGCTCAAACTAAAGCCATGGGATCAGGACTCAAGGGGGCAGGGCGCACAACTACGGTGCCTTTGTGCAGAGATCAGGCAGTGCTTGTGCCGCGCGGTTTCACAGTTTACACCCCGCCGCAACCTAACGTCATCCAAGAGGTTGCAATGACACGCGCATTTGTTTTCCCGGGGCAAGGTGCCCAGACCATCGGAATGGGCAAAGCTCTGGCCGAGGCTTACCCTGCCGCACAGGCGGTGTTTGACGAGGTGGACGAAGCCTTGGGCCAAAAGTTGAGCAGCCTGATCTGGGAAGGCGATATTGCCGAGCTGACCCTGACGCAAAACGCACAGCCGGCACTTATGGCCACGTCCATGGCGGCGATGCGGGCGCTGGAGGCCGAGGGTGTCTTGATCACCGATGCAGCCTTTGTTGCCGGGCATTCGCTGGGGGAATATTCCGCGCTGGCCGCTGCTGGTGCGCTGACGGTTGCGGATACTGCGCGTCTTCTGCGCACCCGTGGTCAGGCGATGCAAAGCGCCGTGCCAGTGGGCGAAGGTGCGATGGCGGCGATCCTTGGGCTGGACCTTGAAGCCGTGCGTGCCGTGGCAGATGAGGCCGCACAGGGTGAGGTTTGTCAGGCCGCAAACGACAACGACCCGACGCAGGTTGTGGTCTCGGGCGCGAAGGCTGCTGTGGAACGCGCGGCCGAGATTGCTAAGGAAAAGGGCGCCAAGCGCGCAGTCATGCTGCCTGTCAGCGCGCCTTTCCATTGTGCCTTGATGCAGCCTGCTGCTGATGTGATGGCCGAAGCTTTGGCAGGGGTAGAAATCAAAGCGCCTGCCGTGCCGCTGATTGCCAATGTGCGCGCCGAGGCGGTCAGTGACCCCGATCTGATCCGTCAGTTGCTGGTCGAGCAGGTCACCGGCTCGGTCCGCTGGCGCGAAAGTGTGCAGTATATGGCCGCGCAAGGCGTGACCGAGACGTGGGAGATCGGGGCGGGGAAAGCTCTGTCCGGGATGATCCGCAAAATCGACCGTTCGATCGCGGGTAAAGCTGTCGGCACGCCGGATGACGTGCAGAATGTGACCCAAGCCGAATCGTAAGATACCGCGCGTCGCGTGGCGCGTAGCTAAAGGATAAGAGAATGTTTGATTTGACAGGTAAGAACGCACTGATCACCGGTGCCTCGGGCGGGATTGGTGGTGAGATCGCGCGCTCTCTGCATGCCGCAGGCGCTACGGTGGCGCTTTCGGGCACGCGTGTTGAACCGCTGGAGGCGCTGGCCGCCGAACTCGGCGATCGTGCCCATGTGCTGCCCTGTAATCTGAGCGACCCTGAGGCTGTGGCCGCCCTGCCAAAGCAGGCGGCGGATGCGATGGGGTCGGTCGATATTCTGGTCAACAACGCGGGTATCACCCGTGACAACCTGTTCATGCGCATGTCGGATGACGAATGGCAGAGCGTAATCGACGTCAACATGACCTCGACCGCGAAACTCTGCAAAGGCGTGCTGCGCGGCATGATGAAGGCGCGTTGGGGCCGGATCATCAACATCTCGTCCGTGGTGGGCGCGACGGGCAACCCCGGTCAGGCGAACTATGCCGCGTCCAAGGCGGGGATGGTCGGGATGACCAAGTCGCTGGCCTATGAGGTCGCAAGTCGTGGAATCACGGCCAATGCGGTGGCGCCGGGCTTTATCACCACGGCGATGACCGACAAGCTGACCGACGATCAGAAGTCGGGCATCCTGGGTCAGGTTCCGGCCGGGCGTATGGGGGACGCGTCGGAAATTGCCGCAGCAGTTCTGTACCTTGCCAGCCCCGAGGCCGGATATGTGACCGGAACCACCTTGCATGTAAACGGCGGCATGGCCATGTTGTGACCACCTGTCGGGGCAGGCGCGAAAGCGTTTGCCTTGGGCGTTGTCTGTGCTATAGGCGGCGCATCAATTCGGGGGTCGGCCACAGGGTCGGCCTTCTAGTTTCCCGGCAATCGGGAACCCAAACCGCCCAGACGGGCACATCAAGGCCAGCCTGAGCGGGCAAGGGCAGAACCGGGCACTATGCCCTGAAATGGAATGAGGAATAGACATGAGCGACGTCGCAGATCGCGTTAAGAAGATCGTTGTTGAGCACCTGGGTGTTGAAGAAGACAAAGTAGCGGAAAACGCTTCCTTCATCGACGATCTGGGCGCAGACAGCTTGGACACTGTTGAGCTGGTCATGGCCTTCGAAGAAGAGTTCGGCATCGAGATCCCCGATGACGCAGCCGAGACCATCCAGACCTTTGGCGACGCCGTCAAATTCATCTCTGAAGCGTCCTAAGACCTTAGAGAATCCTAAAAAGCGGCGCTTCCGGGCAACGGAGGCGCCGTTTTTTGTTGTGTGGACGTTATTCGGGCTTGTCAGAGGCTGTTTTCGTCCGCACCCTTTCCGCTGAGGCAAAAAATTCAGAGCGGGCAGGGCATGATACGATCCACCCCGATGATAAACACGGCACGCTTGACGCTCTGCGCCATGCGGCCTGAGGATTTCAACCGGTTCGCCGAGATCTGGCGTAACCCGTGTGTCGTGCGGCATATCGGGGGCAAGCCAAGGTCGCGCGGCGAAGCCTGGGATTCGTTCTTGCGCAATGCGGGGCATTGGCAGATGGC
The DNA here is from genome assembly GCF_017743815.1 of Ruegeria sp. R8_1. Lineage (NCBI taxonomy): Bacteria > Pseudomonadati > Pseudomonadota > Alphaproteobacteria > Rhodobacterales > Roseobacteraceae > Ruegeria > Ruegeria sp. R8_1. Next base: position 491,072 of record NZ_JAGHRL010000001.1, read on the forward strand.
CGGATTCGGCCAATGGGCTGTAATTCAGCAATCGAATCGGCAGATGATTGGACAGGCCGGTTTTTTCTATGGCAATCGCGCGCTGGGCGAGGATTTCGACGACTTTCCCGAAGCAGGATGGGTGCTTGCCCCAGAAGCCCAAGGGCAGGGCATGGGCCTTGAGGCCGCGCAGGCCGCCCATGACTGGTTCGATCGGATTATGCCCGGTCCATTGGTTGCAATGGTAAATTCCGACAACTTGGTCTCGCAAAAACTGGCGGCGCGGTTGGGATATGTCGAAATGCGCGAGGATGATTACCAGGGGTCTCGCGTGTGCCTGTTGCGGCGAAATGGTCCTCCGACGCGGCACTGACAGTGCGGTTTGCGATGCCGCAAAAAGCCTGCGGTTTGCCGAAACTGGTAATTTCGCGGACCGGTACTGCGTGTATTCTGATCTCATGTGCAAAGGATTGAGCGGAGGATCAGGCTCATGAGGATTTACCCCACGATGGAATTGCAAAACGGCCGGTGTGTCACGCTGGACAAGGGCCGTCTGGACGAAGCTATGATCTGGCATGTGAACCCTGCCGAAACAGCCCGTAGCTGGGCGGCCGCAGGGGCGGAATGGATGCACCTGACGGATTTCGACGCCATCGAAGGGCTTGATACCAATTCGGAACTGGTCGAAGAGATCATCCGGTCAGCCGAAATCCCGGTGCAGTTGGCTGGCGGCATGCGCACGCGCGAACAGGTCGAACGCTGGATTGACAAGGGAGCGGGCCGGATCGTCATCGGGACCTTAGCTGCCTGGGACCCCAATCTGGTGAAGGAATTGGCCAAGCTGTATCCGGATCAAATCGTTCTGGCTGTTGATGTCTGGCAGGGCTACGTCATGACAGAGGGGTGGCGCAGCCAAAGCGCCTTTACGCCGGACGCATTTGTCGAAGCATTTGCAGACACGCCTTTTGCGGCCATTCTGGTGACCGATATTGATAGCGATATGAGCGATGTCGAAGCTCAGCTGGGTCTGATTTCCGGGTTGGCAGAAAAGTCACGCACGCCGATTATTGCCAGCGGCGTGGTGCGCTCTGCCGACGATATCTCACGGCTGGCCTACATCCCGAATATCTCGGGTGCGCTGGTTGGGCGCGCGCTATTCCGTAAGACATTGGAACTGTCCGATGCGTTGGAGGTTGCCACCGCTGCGCATGAACCAGTCGCAGAGTTCCAATAATCGAAGGCCAACCCAAGGACGCCGCCCTTTCAAGCTATAGCAAGGGCGGTTTTCCGCCTTTTATGCTGTTTGCCCGTGTGCCGAGACCAAGTTGGCGAGAGTAGCTTTCCGGCGGAATGTACCCTTGCTCTTGCCCCCACACCCCGGGCCGGGGTATGAGCGTTTCTTAAACACGAAGCAGGCAAGAGGCACTTCATGCGCAGAGTCGTCGTAACCGGTCTGGGATTGGTCACTCCGTTGGCCAGCGGGGTCGAGGAAACCTGGTCACGGCTGCTGGATGGAGAATCCGGCGCTGGTCCGATCACTCAGTTTGATGCCGAAGGCAGTGGGGTCACAACGACCTACGCTTGCGAAGTCCCTCGCGGGGATGGCACAAACGGGACGTTTAATCCCGACGATTGGATGCCGCCGAAAGAGCAGCGCAAGATCGAGGATTTTATCCTTTATTCCATCGCAGCGGCCGATATGGCTTGCGAAGATGCGGGCTGGATGCCCGAAGATGAAGAAGCGCGCTTGCGCACAGGAGTCCTGATTGGCTCCGGGATTGGCGGTCTTGGGTCCATCGCGGAAACAGCCAATCTGATCCGCGACAAGGGTCCGCGCCGCGTCTCACCATTCTTTATTCCGGGCGCGCTGATCAACCTGGCCTCGGGGCAAGTCTCGATCCGACGTGGGTTTAAGGGACCAAACCATTCGGTTGTAACGGCCTGCTCGACCGGTGCGCATGCCATCGGTGATGCAAGCCGCATCATCCGCGCAGGTGATGCGGATGTCATGGTTGCTGGCGGTGGCGAAGGCTGCATCTGCGAGATTGGCATCGCAGGCTTCAATTCGTGCAAAGCGCTGTCCACCAAGTTTGCCGATGACCCCAAGAAAGCCAGCCGTCCGTATGACATTGACCGTGACGGTTTTGTCATGGGTGAAGGCTCTGGGATCGTGGTCTTGGAGGAATACGAGCACGCCAAGGCGCGTGGAGCGAAGATTTATGCCGAGGTTCTGGGCTATGGCATGTCTGGTGACGCCTATCACATCACCGCGCCTAGCGAAGATGGCGATGGGGCCGAACGCTCGATGCAGGCCGCGCTGCGCAGCGCGGGCCTTGAGCCCAAGGATCTGGACTATATCAACGCGCATGGTACTTCGACCATGGCGGATACCATTGAATTGGGCGCGGTCGAGCGTTTGCTGGGCGATCATGCGGCGAATGCCACGATGAGCTCGACAAAATCCGCAACGGGCCACTTGTTGGGTGCTGCGGGCGCGATCGAGGCGATCTTCTCGATCCTCGCAATCCGTGACCAGGTTGCGCCTCCGACGATCAACTTGGATAACCCGGCGGTTGAAACTCCGATCGACCTGGCCCCTAACGCCAAGCGCGAACGCAAGATCGATGTGGCGCTTTCAAACTCTTTCGGCTTTGGCGGCACCAATGCCAGCGTGATCTTCGGAAAGGTAAGCTAAATGTGGCGGGCCCTGGCGTCGAACATGCTGACCATTCTAGTGGTCGGCTTGTTCTTGATGGGTGGTCTGATCCTGTGGGGGCAGTCGCGGTACAAAAGCGAAGGCCCGTTGGAAACGGCGATCTGTTTGAGGGTCGAACGCGGATCGAATATGGGGGAGGTCAGCCAGCTTCTGCAGGATCAGGGTGCAATCAGCAGTGCCACGGTTTTTCGTATGGCGGCGGATTACACTGACCGGTCCCAGCAGTTGAAGGCTGGCAGCTTTCTGGTGCGCGAAGGCGCGTCGATGGAACAGATCATCGGCGAAATCACCAGCAGTGGCGCCAGTACCTGTGGGTCCGAGATCGAGTACCGCATCGGTGTGACCCGTATCCAGACCCGTGTGCGTGAACTGAATCCTGCCACTCTGGCCTTTGACGAAATTGCATCTTTTGACGTCACCGATGAAGACGTGCCTGCCGCCTATACTGAGAAAAGCGAGGATGCGGACACGCGCTATCGCGTTTCAGTTGCCGAGGGCGTGACCTCGTGGCAGGTGGTTGAAGGTTTGAAACAGATTGGGGCCTTGACCGGAGAAGTGACTGAGATTCCGGCCGAAGGGATGTTGGCGCCTGATAGCTACGACATCGCGCGCGGAACTGATCGGATGGCCGTGCTGAAGGGGATGCAGGACAAGCAGCAACTTCGGATCAACGCGATCTGGGAAAGCCGTCAAGATGATCTACCGATCTCGAACCCCGAAGAGATGCTGATCCTTGCCTCGATCATCGAAAAAGAAACCGGTGTTCCACATGAGCGTGGACAGGTGGCCAGTGTGTTCGTCAACCGTTTGGAGCGCGGCATGAAGCTGCAAACCGACCCGACGGTGATCTATGGAGTTACCAAGGGACAAGGCACGTTGGGACGCGGATTGCGCAGGAGTGAACTTCGTCGGGCAACCCCTTGGAATACTTATGTGATTGACGGTTTGCCGCCGACACCAATTGCCAATCCGGGGTTGGCCAGTCTTGAGGCTGCCGTGGCACCGGAGGAGACAGACTATGTGTTCTTCGTGGCGGACGGAACGGGGGGGCACGCTTTTGCGGAAACGCTGGACGAGCACAACCGAAACGTCGCCAAGTGGCGCGAGATTGAAGCCCAGAGGAACAGCTCGGGCAACTAAAAAAGGGCCGCGTCCGAAACGCGGCCCTTTTTTTGATTATGCTGCTGGACGCCTGCGTGGACGGCGCCGTTTAGAGGCGGCGGGTTTGGGCCCGGACTTGGCCCCTTGTGGCTTACGCGCCCGGAAACCGCCCTGTTTGCGAGGCTTCTTGGGCTCGGCGAATTCAGGCATGGTTCCGCTGGCGACCGGAATGTCGATTTTCATCAGCTTTTGGATTTGCTTCAGTTGGTCCAACTCATCCGGGGCGCAGAAAGCGATACCCTCACCCTCGCGCCCTGCGCGGGCCGTGCGGCCAATGCGGTGGACATAATTGTCAGGCACTTCGGGCAGGTCATAGTTGATCACGTAAGCGACGCCTGGAATGTCGATGCCACGCGCGGCAACGTCGGTTGCGACCAGCACATTGACCTCGCCAGCGCGGAAGGCTTTGATGGCCCGGTCGCGCTGACCTTGGCTTTTGTTGCCGTGGATCGACGCCGCGTTGAACCCGTCTTTCACGAGGTCTTTCATCAGGCGCTCGGCCCCGTGTTTGGTGCGCGAGAAGACCAACGTCAGGGCTTCCATATCGGCGGAGAGGATTTCACGCAGCTTGCGGGGCTTGTCCGCCCGCGACAGGAAGTGAACGGACTGAGTGATCTTGTCCGCTGCTTTACCCGGGGGCGAGACCTGAATACGCTGCGGATTGGTGAGGTAAGATTGGCTCAGCTCTTCCATCTGTTTTGGCATGGTGGCCGAGAACAGCATCGTCTGGCGCGGCGTGCCCAAGGCGGGTGCAATTTTACGCAGGGCATGGATAAAGCCCATGTCCAACATCTGGTCGGCCTCGTCCAGTACCAGATGGCGCACTGAACCAAGATCGACGGCTCCGCGCTCCATCAGGTCGATCAAACGGCCGGGGGTAGCCACCAGAATATCGGTGCCGCGCGATAGGAAGGAAATCTGCTTACCGATGGATTGGCCACCGACAACGGTGGCGACGCGTAGTTTTGTCTTTTGCGTGAGGGCACGCAGGCTGTCCGCGATCTGGTTCACCAGTTCACGCGTCGGGGCAAGGATCAAAGCCTTGACCGTCTTGGGTGCAGGTTTGGCCGGTTGCGCAAGCAGGTGATCAATCAGCGGCAGGCCAAAGGCCAGCGTTTTACCGGTGCCGGTCTGGGCCAGACCAAGAATGTCATGTCCATTCAGCGCCATCGGGATGGCCTGGTTTTGGATCGGGGTAGGTTGGGTAAAGTTCGCCCGTTTCAGGGCGTCGTTCAAAGCCGGGGCAAGGCCCAGCATGTCGAAGTCGAACACGTAATAATCCTTTGATATCCGCAGCTTTGCAAGCGGATGCGTATTGCCGCGCAAAAGCGCGGCAGGCAGGGTTTAGCGGGACCTCGGGACGCACAGGCGTATCCTGCACCGTCCGGTCGTCGCATCAAGAACCCTGCGTGAAGGGGAACCAGGAGAGATATGGTGCGCCGGTGGGGCTAAGGCCCGAATGCTCACGCGGCGGCGCTGATGGCGTGCACATGAGGGTTGGCGCGGGCTTTGTCAAGTATTTGTCTGATGGACCGACGGTCGGAGTTCCAAATTCTGCTGGCGTTCTCAATCAGTTTGAGCCATCGATTTCCGAGTGGCGGTTTAGCGCGTCGTGACATTTCGGGGCGAAGTTTGGGGTTGGGAATGAAGGGAAGTGCACAGCAGGGCCATAGCCTGAAGCTCGCCAGCGGTGCCCTGGTTCTTGGCGGCATGATGTGGGGGCTGTACTGGATCCCTGTCCGCTACTTCGTGGATCAGGGGCTGGAAGGGGCTTGGCCGGGGATCGTGATGTATTCAGCAGCGCTGCTTGGCCTTTTGCCGCTTTTGTGGCGCGACCGGTACGATCTGGCACGTCGCTGGCAGGATTTGATGTTCAGCGGCATGTTCACCGGTGCGGCCTTTGGTCTGTTCACGATCAGTCTGGTCTATACGGATGTCGTGCGAGCCATCCTGCTGTTCTACCTGACGCCGGTTTGGGGCACGATCTTAGGTCGGGTTTTTCTTGGCGAGCGTCTGACCGGAACCCGCATTTTGGGGTTGGTATGTGGCCTTTGCGGCATGGCGATCGTCCTTGGCAGTGGCCACGGCATCCCTTGGCCTAGCAATACTGGGGATTGGGCGGCGCTGGTATCCGGCATGGCTTGGGCGGTGGGCACGCTGGGTTTGTATCGCTCCTCAGGCATTTCGGTTCCGGGGCAGGTTTTTGCGTTTATTGCCGGGGCTCTGCTGCTGTCGCTGATCAGCCTGGTGTTCAGCGTAGGCGAGGTGCAAGAGCAAAGCACGGTTGTTGTCGCTGTGCTGCCAATCGCGATGCTGTCGGTGCTGTACACTCTGCCGATGATCTTTCTGACGATCTGGCCCGCGACCTTACTGACACCGGCCCGCGTGGGGTTGTTATTGATGAGCGAGGTTGTGGTCGGCCTGATTTCGGCTGCTATATTTTCGGGCGAGCCCTTTGGGCTGCGCGAGGCCACGGGGGCGGTACTGATTGTGAGTGCCGCCGTGCTGGAGATCGCTCGGGGCTGAGCGAGTTTACCGGTGGATAGACAGGTCAAACGCCAACAGTCTTAACAGGCAGTGCGGTTCCTGTTGCGTGGGTGTTGCGCAACATATTGACTTTGCGCGCTTTTTCACCTATAAGTTGTGTCATGCTAGGAGAGATGGGCAACGGCCCCGGGTAAACCCCGGTGGTCGTTTTTTGTTTCTATCGTGCGGAGAAAACTCACGCATGAGGTCACAGGCACACATGACTTTGATTACCCCGGAAGAGCGGATGTCCCAGACGGCGGAACTGTTGCAGTCGCTGGAAACATCCATTCGCGGTTTGCGCCAAGCAGCAGAAGAACTGCGCAGGCAAATCGGAACCGGGGAGGATGCAGATCTTGCCGGAACGGCAAAACAACTGGGTCAGTTAGAGGGGCTGATCCGAAGTTGTCAGAAAGTGGAGACAAGCTTTGTCGAACAACATCACAGACAAGCCGGAATTGCCCAAGGGGGATATGCGCTCGACCTTGAGCGCGCTCGATTTGAAATCGGGTGCAGACTGGCTCGCCTCCGCCGATGCTGCGGTGAGGGACAGATTTCTGAGTGAGATCGGGGAGGGGGGGCTGTGTGCCCTCCCTTTCCTGTTTGAATTCTGGGCGCTGCCACACCAGCTGCCACCCGAGGGCGACTGGCGGTCCTGGGTGATCATGGGAGGGCGCGGCGCAGGCAAGACGCGCGCGGGGTCGGAATGGGTGCGCTCTATGGTCGAAGGGCCCAAGCCGCTGGATCGCGGTGAGGCCAGCCGTGTGGCGCTGGTGGGTGAGACCTTTGATCAGGTGCGCGATGTTATGATCTTTGGCGACAGCGGTATATTGCAATGCTCGCCCCCGGATCGTCGGCCTGTCTGGAAGGCATCGGAACGCAAGCTGATCTGGCCCAACGGGGCCGAGGCGCAGGCGTTTTCTGCGCATGATCCCGAGGGGTTACGTGGCCCGCAATTCGATGGGGCTTGGGTGGACGAGTTGGCCAAGTGGAAAAAGGCCGGTGACACTTGGGATATGTTGCAATTTGCTTTGCGCTTGGGTGAGCGTCCGCGTGTTTGCGTGACCACGACGCCGCGCAATGTGAAGGTTTTGAAGGATCTGCTGGCGTCGCCCTCCACCGTGCAGACCCACGCGCCGACCGAGGCAAACCGCGCCAATCTGGCCGACTCGTTTCTGGCCGAAGTCCGCGCGCGTTACGCAGGCACGCGGCTGGGTCGGCAGGAGTTGGACGGCGTGCTGTTGTCGGATGCCGAGGGCGCGCTGTGGACGGGCTCGATGCTGGATGCGGCGCGGGTAGACGCCGTGCCCGAACTGGACCGTGTCGTGGTGGCGTTGGACCCGGCGGTGACGGCGGGGTCCAGTGCGGATGCCTGCGGGATCGTGGTCGTGGGCGCGCAGCTACAGGGGCCGCCCGAGCAGTGGCGCGCCTATGTGCTGGCCGACCGAACAGTGCAGGGCGTTGGCCCGGCGGGCTGGGCGCAGGCTGCGATTGACGCGATGGATGAATTCGGGGCGGAGCGGCTGGTGGCCGAGGTCAATCAGGGCGGGCAACTGGTGGAAGAGGTCGTGCGGCAGTTGGACCCTCTGGTCCCTTATCGCGGGGTGCGGGCCTCCCGCGGCAAGGTCGCACGAGCCGAACCTGTCGCGGCACTCTACGAGCAGGGGCGGGTGAACCACGTGACCGGTCTGACCGCGCTGGAGGAACAGATGAGCCAGATGACCGCGCGCGGGTTCGAGGGACAGGGTTCGCCGGACCGGGTCGACGCGCTGGTCTGGGCGCTGCATGAGCTGGTTGTGGGGCCTGCGGGGGCGTATCGGCGGCCTAGAGTGCGGAGTTTGTGAGCGTCATTCTTATTTTGGTAACAATCACTTAAATTTACGGAGCGCTGGAAAAAATTGTTTGTTTGATCGCATGTTGTTCAAAATTAGTATTGTTTGAACGGTAGAACCAGTTAATCTTCAAAAATATTTTTTACTAAGTTGGAACGAACAATGATTTTCCTCTCGCTTATTGCGCCAATCGCAAGTGTTTTGACATTAAGTGTTTGTTCTCAAAATTTCGTTCCGGCATACCCGGTGCAGCAGATATCCGTTGATGCTCGTGAGCCGATAGATATCCGAAGCGCAATGGCGACATTTGTTGACTTTTGCTACGGGGCGGCTCCAAGTTTTTCTGGTGTCGAAAACAAAGCACTGGCTCGCGGATTTAACATCGCGCCGAACGGCTGGATGGAGCATTCGAAATATAAGGCATCTTTGGTGACATCTGACGAAGACTTGTATAGAACTTGTCGATTTACGTTTGCGTCGAACCAAAGCGCTAAAAATTTTGAAAGCCAGATGGAACGACCCTTTCATGCAAGTGAGATTTCGATAGCCCAGTATTTGGATATCATCGGCCAGCAAGGCTCAGAGGAAGAAATAAGCAGGTCCATCGAGAAAGTGTTTGTAAGCAATACAGAGTTTGAGGGAGGGGTTTCAGCAACTCTTTTTGGATTTATGTTCCGAAGTTTTGATAGCTCCGACGATAAAAACTATTTTGGCGTGATTTTGCAGACCGAAAAATAACACGAGAACTTTCTTCTAGTGGTTTTAAGCAATACCCGTTGCCCAACCCCCGTACGCCCCATTCCCAAGCCTTAAACTTCTTTCCGTCATAACTCCTTTCAGCAAGCCGGACACAGCGGCGACAGAAAGGAGCACAGATGGTATTCGATTTCTTGCGTCGTGGGACGGCCGGGGAAGCGCCCGAGGCGAAGGCCAGCGCGGCGGGCCCCGTGGTGGCATGGCAGACAGGCGGGCGCGTGGCGTGGAGCCCTCGGGATGCGGTGTCGTTGACCCGCACGGGGTTTTCGGGGAACCCGGTGGGGTTTCGATGCGTCAAACTGATTGCCGAGGCGGCGGCGGCTCTGCCTTTGGTTTTGCAGGATCAGGCGCAGCGCTATGACGCGCATCCGATCCTGTCGTTGATGCGCCGCCCCAATGCGGCGCAGGGGCGGGCGGAGTTGATGGAGGCTCTGTTCGGGCAGTTGCTGCTTTCGGGCAACGCCTATGTTGAGGCCGTGCAGGCCGAGGACGGGCTGCCGGTCGAGCTGCACGTTCTGCGCTCGGACCGGATGAGCGTGGTGCCGGGCGCGGATGGATGGCCCAAGGCTTATGATTACACGGCGGGCGGCAAAACGCACCGGTTCCCGGCGGATGCGATCTGTCACATCAAATCCTTCCATCCGCAGGACGACCACTATGGGTTTTCGCCGATGCAGGCGGCGGCGATGGCGATTGATGTGCATAACAGCGCGTCGCGGTGGTCCAAGTCGCTGCTCGACAATGCGGCGCGGCCTTCGGGGGCGCTGGTGTGGAAGGGTGATGGCCACGGGGTGATGGCCGAGGATCAGTTCCGGCGTCTGTCGGATGAGATCGAACAGAACTATCGCGGGGCGCGCAATGCTGGTCGGCCGATGGTTCTGGAAGGGGGGCTGGATTGGAAGCCGATGGGTTTTTCGCCGTCCGATATGGAGTTTCAAAAGACCAAAGAAGCCGCCGCCCGCGAGATCGCGCTGGCCTTCGGTGTCCCGCCGATGTTGCTGGGGATACAGGGCGACGCGACCTATTCGAACTATCAGGAGGCCAACCGGGCGTTTTACCGCCTGACCGTGCTGCCTCTGGTGACGCGGGTGGCGGCGGCGGTGTCGGAATGGCTGGTGGGCTATACTGGCGAGGATCTGATGCTGAAGCCCGATCTGGATCAGGTGCCTGCGCTGTCGGCCGAGCGTGACGCGCAATGGGCGCGGGTCAACGGTGCCGATTTCCTGACCGATGCTGAAAAGCGCGCGTTGCTGGGGCTGCCGGAGCGTGCGGATGGCTGAGGGGTATCCCCCGTTCGATTGCGCGCCGGGCCTGCGTCTGGCCGCGCATGAGAGGGTGGCCGAGATCCAGCACGACCATCTGTGCCGCAGGCTGGATCAGATCGAAGAAATGATGGAACGGCTGGAGAAACGGTTGTGGCTGACGGTCTATGGCGTGGCGGCAGTGATCCTGGCGCAAGTGTTTCAGTCGTTCCTTGCGGCGACGCCGTGAAATCAGAGGCTTACGAGGAGGTGTTCATGGATTTGGAACACAAGTTCGCACGGTTCGGAGACGGGCTTTCGGTAACAGATGATGCGGTGATCGAAGGCTATGCCAGCCTGTTCGGTCAGGTGGATCAGGGCAGCGACGTAGTGCAACGCGGGGCGTATCGCGGCTCGCTTGACGGTCTGGCGAAAGCGGGGCAGCGGGTCAAGATGCTGTGGCAGCACGATCCGGCGCAGCCCATCGGCGTCTGGGATGAGGTGCGCGAGGATGACCGGGGCCTCTGGGTCAAAGGGCGTCTGCTGGAGGCCACGCAAAAGGGCCGTGAGGCGGCTGAATTGATCCGGGCCGGTGCGATGGATGGTCTGTCGATTGGCTATCGCACCAAACGGGCCGTGAAGAATGAAAAGGGCCAGCGGGTCCTGACCGAACTGGAGCTGTGGGAGGTGTCCTTGGTGACGTTCCCGATGCTGCCCAGTGCGCGGGTGGCGGCGAAGGGCGTTGAGCCTGACGCGCAAGACACCTGGCGCAGTATTGCCGAGGTGTTCAACACCGCCCGGCAGGAGCTGGCGCGGACCTAGCGCGCCTCAACCCCCACCCAAGAAATGGAAGAGCTGATGAGCAAGACCGAAACCCCGGCCTTGACCGGAGGGGGTGCGCCCCTGGTTCAGGAGGTGAAGCAGGCGATGACTGGCTTCGTGAATGAATTCAAGGGCCTCAAGGCTGAAGTGAAAACCCAACTGCAACAGACAGAAGAGCGACTGACCATGCTGGATCGTAAATCAACCATCGCGGCGCGTCCGCACCTTGCGGCCTCGATTGAGGACGGCGCACCGCATCAAAAGGCTTTCGACGCCTATGTGCGTTCGGGCGAGGATGACGGCCTGCGCGGACTTGAGATGGAATCGAAATCCCTGTCCAGCGCCGTGAACAGCGATGGCGGCTATCTGGTTGATCCGCAGACCGCTGAAATTATCAAGTCGGTGCTGAAATCCACTGCTTCGATCCGCTCGATTGCGTCGGTCGTGAATGTCGAGGCGAATTCGTTCGATGTTCTGATTGACCATACGGACGTGGGCGCTGGCTGGGCCGATGAGAACGCCGCCGCGACCGAGACGGCGACCCCGTCGATTGACCGCATCTCGATCCCGCTTCACGAACTGAGCGCGCTGCCCAAAGCCTCGCAGCGGTTGCTGGATGACAGCGCCTTTGACGTCGAAGGCTGGCTGGCGGGCCGTATTGCGGACAAGTTCGCCCGGGCTGAGGCTTCGGCCTTTATCAACGGTGATGGTGCGGACAAGCCCAAGGGTATCCTGAACCACACCAAGGTCGACAATGACGTTTGGGACTGGGGCAACATTGGTTATGTGCCCACCGGTATCGACGGCGGTGTCGAGGCGGACGCGATTGTCGATGTGGTCTATGCGCTGGGCGCGCAGTACCGCGTGAACGGCACCTTTGTGATGAACTCGAAAACCGCCGGTCTGATCCGCAAGCTCAAGGACAGCGATGGCCGCTTCCTGTGGTCGGACGGTCTGGCCGCGGGTGAACCCGCGCGCCTGATGGGCTATCCGGTGCTGATCGCCGAGGACATGCCGGATGCGGGCACTGACAGCTTCTCGATTGCCTTTGGCGATTTCCAGGCGGGCTACACCATTGCCGAGCGCCCCGATCTGCGCGTCCTGCGCGACCCGTTCAGCGCCAAGCCGCATGTCCTGTTCTATGCGACCAAGCGTGTCGGCGGCGACGTAAGCGACTTTGCCGCGATCAAGCTGGTGAAATTCGGCACCGCCTAAAGCGGTCTGAATCCTCGGGGGGCCATTGGTCCCCCGGGGCGGCGGGCGCGGGCCGGGGTGAGATCCCTTGCGTTGTCTAGCTGCTCCCCTCCGTCCGAGCAACGTGGGGCGGCGCGTGCCCGCCAATTCCTGAAGTTACGGCCCCGGAGGGGTCCGAGATTGCGGAGTGTATGGATGATGTTGATCGAAGAAACCGCCATCGCGGATGCGGCGCTGCCGGTGGAGCAATTTAAGGCGCATCTGCGGCTGGGGACCGGCTTTGCCGAGGACAGCGTGCAGGATGAAGTTCTGAAAGGTTTTCTGCGGGCGGCGATTGCAGCGATTGAAGCGCGCACCGGCAAGGTGCTGATCGCGCGCGCGTTTTCATGGGATTTGAATGGTTGGCGCGATGCGGCGGGCGAGGTGCTGCCGGTGGCCCCGGTCACGACGATCAGCGCGGTGACTGTGACCGACGCAACTGGCACCGACAGCGTTGTGGACAGCGCCCGGTATCGTCTGACCCAAGACAGCCAACGCCCGCGTCTGCGTCCTGCTGGGGCAAGCCTGCCGACCATTCCCACGGGCGGGTCGGTCAAGATCGCCTTTACCGCCGGGATGGCTGCGGATTGGGGGACTCTGCCCGCTGATCTGGGGCAGGCGGTGCTGTTGCTGGCCGCGCATTACTATGAATACCGCGATGAGACGGCGCTGGGCGCGGGCTGTATGCCCTTTGGCGTTACCAGCCTGATCCAACGCTACCGGATTGTGCGCTTTGGTGCCGGGGTGGCGCAATGAAGACGCCCCGATTGAATAGAAGACTGGTGCTTGAGGCACCGGTACGCAGCGCGGATGGGGCCGGTGGCTATACTGAGACCTGGGCCGCCGTGGGCACGGTTTGGGCCGAGGTCACTGCCCGCAGCGGGTCCGAGAGGCAGATCGCAGGTGTACCGGTCTCGCGCGTTGGCTATCGCATTGTGGTGCGCGGCGCGCCCGAGGGGTCGGCGATGCGCCCAAGCCCGGATCAGCGCTTCACTGAGGGCACGCGACGGTTCGTGATCCGTGCGGTGGCCGAACGTGACCCGCGTGGCCAGTACCTGACCTGTTTCGCAGACGAAGAGGTGGCGGCATGAGTTACGGCGTTTCAGCCGCGTTGCAGGCGGCGGTGTTTCAACTGCTGTCGGGCGATGGGCAGGTCAGCACGCTGTCAGGTGGCGCGATTTATGACGCGGTTCCTGCGGGGGCGGTACCCCAGACCTATGTGACGCTGGGCCCGGAAGAGGTGCATGACGCCTCGGACCGGTCGGGCGCGGGGACAGTGCATCGGTTCACCGTGTCGGTGGTGTCCGAGGCCGCAGGCTTTGGCGCTGCCAAGACGCTGGCGGGCGCGGTGTGTGATGCGCTGGAAGGCGCGGCACTCAGCTTGGATCGGGGCCGCCTTGTGGGGCTCTGGTTCGAACGTGCCAGCGCCCGGCGCACCGGAACGGGCGGCGCGATCCGCCAGATCGACCTGAGGTTCCGCGCCCGCGTGGAAGACGACTAAGCAATCAACGGAGAGAGCATATGGCTGCCCAGAACGGAAAAGACCTGTTGGTCAAAGTGGATATGAACGGCTCGGGCCTGTTCGAGACCATCGCGGGCCTGCGCGCCACGCGGGTCAGTTTCAACGCGGAAAGTGTGGATATTACCAGCCTTGAAAGCCAGGGCGGATGGCGCGAGCTGCTGTCGGGGGCGGGGGTCAAATCGGCCTCGATCTCAGGCTCGGGCGTGTTCAAGGACGCGGGCACCGATGAACGCGCGCGTCAGTTGTTCTTTGATGGTGAGACGCCGGATTTTCAGGTGATCATCCCTGATTTCGGCATCGTTGAAGGCGCGTTTCAGGTGACGGGCATCGAATATGCGGGCTCGCATAACGGTGAGGCCACCTATGAGATGAGCCTGGCCAGCGCCGGCGCCCTGACCTTTACGGCGCTGTAATCCGATGGCCAATCCGTGGACGGGTGAGGTGGCATTGACCATCGACGGGCAGCGACGGGTGCTCAAGCTGACGCTGGGCGCTTTGGCGGAACTGGAACAGGAACTGGGCACCGGGACTTTGGTTGAGTTGGTGCAGCGGTTCGAAGGCGGGGCGTATTCCAGCGGGGATGTCTTAGCGCTGATCGTGGCGGGGCTGCGCGGCGGTGGGGCGGATGTGACCCGCGCCGACATGCTGCGCGCCGAGATTGAAGGCGGCCCCATGGCGGGTGCCCGTGCTGCGGCCGAGCTGCTGGCCCGCGCCTTCATGGTGCCGGATCGTTGAGCGGGTTCGACTGGCCCGCCCTGATGCGGGCCGGGATGACCGGCCTGCGACTGACGCCGGAGCAGTTCTGGCGTCTGACCCCGGCCGAGTTGCGGCTGATGCTGGGGCAGGGCGCAGGGACGCCCGCGATGAACCGGGCGGGGCTGGACGCCTTGCTGGCGGCCTACCCGGACAAGGAACAAGGAGAGCGTGATGACGACGGATCGTGACGGGTTGGACGACCTGCAGGAGCGGGGTGAGGCATTGGGCGATGCGCTGGGGGATGCGGCGTCGATGGCGGCGGCATTTGACAGCCAGATGAAACGTATCAGTGCGGCGTTTGAGGAAACCGGCAAGGATGTGGCGACGCTGGAGCGCGGCATGTCCGGAGGCTTGCGCAAGGCGTTTGACGGCGTGGTGCTGGACGGGATGAACCTGTCGGACGCGCTGGACGTGTTGAAGAACTCGATGATCCGCACGGCCTATTCGGCGGCGATCAAGCCGGTGACGGACCATTTCGGTGGCCTCATTGCCGGAGGGATCGGCAGTTTTGTGCAAGGCATCCTGCCCTTTGCTGACGGCGGCAGCTTTAGTCAGGGCCGGGTGATGCCTTTTGCCAATGGCGGCGTCATCAGCGGCCCAACTACGTTTCCGATGCGCGGTGCGACCGGTTTGATGGGCGAGGCGGGTCCCGAGGCGATCATGCCTTTAGCGCGCGGACCGGATGGCAAGCTGGGTGTGCGCACCTCGGGCGGTGGCGGCGCGGTGAACGTGGTGATGAACATCACCACGCCTGACGTGCAGGGCTTCCGCCGCAGTCAAAGCCAGATCGCCGCACAGATGAGCCGCGCTTTGGGTCGCGGCAATCGCAATAGATAACGGGAGCAGGTCATGAATTTCCACGAAGTCAGATTTCCCGCCAGCCTCAGTTTTGGTTCGGTCGGTGGTCCGGAACGGCGTACGGACATCGTAACGCTGGCCAACGGGTTTGAAGAGCGTAACACCCCGTGGGCGCATTCACGCAGACGCTATGATGCGGGTTTTGGAATGCGGTCTCTGGACGACATCGAAACGTTGATTTCGTTCTTCGAGGCGCGGCAAGGGCAGATGTTCGGGTTTCGCTGGAAAGACTGGTCGGACTATAAATCCGGCGCGGCGACCGCTGAGGTCGACAAGGCTGATCAGGTTATCGCGCGTGGCGATGGGGTCACGACCGTATTCCAGTTGGTCAAAACCTACACGTCTGGTGGGTTTGAGTATATCCGGCCGATCCTCAAACCCGTCCTGGGAACCGTAAAGCTTGGGCTCGAACAGGATGAGGTTCGCGAGGGTGTGGATTTCGAGGTCGATCTGGCGCGCGGCCAAGTGACATTTGCCGACCCGCCTCCGGAAGAGGTCGAAATCACTGCTGGGTTCGAGTTCGATGTTCCGGTTCGGTTTGACACAGACAAGATTCAAACCAGCGTCGCCAGCTTTCAGGCCGGTGACGTACCGAATGTTCCAGTGGTCGAGGTGCGGGTCTGATGAACAGCGCGAAAGATACCCTTCAAGCCCACTTGAAAACAGGCCTGACCACGACTTGCCGATGCTGGGCGATCCAGCGCGCGGATGGTCAGGTCTTTGGCTTCACGGATCACGACAGGGAACTAGGTTTTGAGGGGCTGACCTTCAAGGCAAGTTCGGGGTTGACGGCTGCAGCAATCGAACAGGCGACTGGCTTGTCCATTGATAACTCGGAAGCCATGGGTGCGCTGTCGGATGCGGCCGTTACGGACGATGATATCGAGGCCGGACGTTTTGATGGCGCGGAAGTCCGGGCTTGGCTGGTCAACTGGGCCGCGCCAGAACAGCGCGTCCTGCAGTTTCGCGGGTCGATCGGGGAAATTCGCCGCTCGGGTGGGGCTTTTCATGCCGAATTGCGCGGGTTGACGGACTTGCTGAATCGCCCTCTGGGAAGGATTTATCAAAAACCCTGTACGGCTGTACTTGGCGACAGCGCCTGCCGGTTCAATGTATCTGCCGCGGGCTATCAGGCTGAGGCCGAGGTTACCGAGTTGACCGCAGGCAGTGTGTTGGAACTGAGCGGTGCTTTGGGGCCGGATGCAGCGTGGTTCGAGCGGGGTCGCTTGGACGTTATCTCGGGTCAGGCCATTGGCTTGTGGGCGTCGATCAAGCAGGACAGCCTCAGACCGGGTGGCCGCAGCGTTACCTTGTGGTCTGGGATCAGTGGTGGTCTGGCCGTGGGTGACAGAGTCCGGTTGACCGCCGGGTGCGACAAGCGCATGGAAACATGCCGGAAGAAGTTCAACAACTTACTGAACTTTCAGGGATTTCCAGATTTGCCCAGCGAAGATTGGGTCATGGCTGTTCCCAAAAAGGGCAATCCCAATACAGGGGGCAGCCTGCGATGAGCACGATCCGCGATCAAATAGTGGCGGAAGCCCGAACATGGCTGGGGACGCCGTATGTGCATCAAGCCTCGTGCAAAGGCGCGGGCAGTGACTGCCTTGGGTTGCTGCGCGGTGTCTGGCGTGCGGTCTTGGGGCCCGAACCCGAATCCGTTCCGAGCTACAGTATGGATTGGTCCGAGCCGCAAGGGGATGAGCGCATGTGGCAAGCCGCAAGGCGACATCTGACAAGCAAGGCTGTTGAAGACATGCAACCCGGCGATGTGTTGTTGTTTCGGATGCGTGACGGGCGCGTTGCGAAGCACGTGGGCATTGTCAGCGAGGGCGGTGAAGCCCCGCGTTTCATTCATGCCTATTCCGGGCACGGCGTTGTTGAAAACACGCTGAGCGACCCCTGGCGCCGCCGGGTTGTCGCTTGTTTCGGTTTCCCGCTGGAGGATTTCTAGATGGCTACAATTGTACTCTCGGCAGCAGGGGCTGCGATTGGTGGCGCGATTGGCGGAACGGTCGCTGGTCTTTCGACGGCTGTCATTGGCCGTGCCATCGGCGCGACGCTGGGTCGGGTCATAGACCAGCGTTTGATGAGCCAGTCCGTTATGGGCGGCGGCAGCGAAGTTGTCGAGACCGGCCGGCTTGACCGCTTTCGCCTGACTGAAACCGGCGAGGGAGCACCCGTTTCGACCCTGTTCGGACGGATGCGCGTTGGTGGGCAAGTGATCTGGGCCTCGGATTTTCTGGAAACGCGCAGCACCTCTACGACGACACAATCGGGTGGAGGTGGCAAGGGCGCACCCAAAGCGCCCGAAGTCACAACGACCACCCATAGCTACAGCTATTCCGTTTCACTGGCGATCGCGGTTGGCGCGGGACAGATTGCTGACGTGCCCCGTATCTGGGCCGACGGTGAAGAGCTTGAGCGTGCCGGCCTGAACATGCGCGTGTATCATGGAACGGACGCCCAGTTGCCGGATCCGCTCATCGAAGCGGTTGAGGGCGCGGGAAATGTTCCGGCATATCGCGGGACGGCGTATGTCGTGATTGAAGATCTGCAGCTGGCAGCTTTCGGAAACCGCGTCCCTCAGTTCTCATTCGAAGTTGTGCGCCCCGATCAGGCGGGTCTGCCGGAAACACATGATGCCTTGTCCCGTATCGTGAAAGGCGTAGCGCTGATGCCGGGCACCGGCGAATACGCTTTGGCGAGCACACAGGTAAATTATACCAAAGGTGCCGGCCAAAGCTGGGCGGCGAATGTGAACTCGGCCTCGGGTGTGCCGGATCTAGTGACCTCGACCAGAGCTTTAAGTACTGAGCTGCCGGCCTGCGGCGCCGCTTCGCTTATCGTTTCGTGGTTCGGTGACGATCTGCGATGCGGCGCGTGCCAGGTAAAGCCGAAGGTTCTGCATAAAGAACTGGAAGGTGAAAACATGCCATGGCGCGTGGCTGGCGTGACACGCGGCGCTGCCGAGGTGGTGAAGCATGAACAGGATCGCCCTGTCTATGGCGCCACCCCAACGGACCAGTCGGTAATTCAGGCGATTCAACATTTGAAGCAGACCGGCAAGCGCGTGATGTTCTACCCGTTCATTCTGATGGACCAGTTGCGCAATAACGGCCTGCCGGATCCTTGGTCTGACGCGGCGGATCAACCTCATCTTCCGTGGCGGGGGCGTATCACCCTCAGCCGGGCTCCGGGGCGCAGCGGCTCGCCGGACGGAACAGCCGCGGCAGACCTTCAGGTGGCCGCGTTTTTTGGAAACGCCCGTGCGGACCATTTTACCGTCGTCAACGGCAAGGTGGTCTATTCCGGCCCGCAAGAATGGGGCCTGTTCCGTTTCATCCTGCACTATGCAGCGTTGTGCCAAGCTGCGGGGGGCGTTGACTCGTTCTGCATCGCGTCCGAGATGCGCGGATTGACACAAATTCGCGGTGCATCAGGCTTTCCGGCGGTGGCGCAGATGCGTGTTCTCGCAGCCGAAGTGCGCAAGATTTTGGGATCACAGACCAAGATCGGCTACGCTGCCGACTGGAGCGAGTATTTCGGCTATCAACCTGCGGATGGCAGTGGCGATCGATACTTCCATCTGGACCCGCTTTGGGCAGATACCAATATCGACTTTATCGGTGTCGATAACTACATGCCGTTGTCCGACTGGCGTGATGGCGAAGGTCATGTGGACGCCCGCGACGGGGCAAAGTCCATCTATGACCTCGACTACCTGCGCGGCAACATAGAGGGCGGTGAAGGGTACGACTGGTTCTATGCGTCACCCGAAGAGGCCCAAGCGCAAATACGGGCCCCGATCGAGGATGATGATCATGGCGAGCCATGGATATGGCGGTACAAAGATCTGCGGAATTGGTGGTCGCAGCCACACCACGAACGGATCGGTGGCGTCCGCCAACCAGATCGCACCGCGTGGGTACCTGGGTCCAAACCGATCTGGTTCACGGAGTTGGGCTGTGCCGCGATAGACAAAGGAACAAACCAGCCGAACAAATTTCTGGACCCAAAGTCGTCGGAGTCGAGCTTGCCGGTGTATTCCAACGGTCAGCGTGACGATTTTATGCAAGTTCAATACCTACGAGCGGTTCTGGGCTATTGGTCCGACCCAAAGATCAACCCGATCTCGGACGTGTATGGTGGCCCGATGGTGGACATGTCCAATGCCTATGTCTGGGCCTGGGACGCGCGCCCATTTCCCGCCTTTCCGAACCTGCGCAGTCAATGGAGCGATGGTGAAAACTATGCCCGCGGCCATTGGCTGAATGGGCGCTCGGGATCGCGAACTTTGGCCTCTGTGGTCGCCGAGATCTGTCATGGCGCGGGAGTCACGGATATTGACATCACGGAGTTGCACGGAGTCGTGCGTGGATACGTGATCGAACAGGTTTCGGACGGGCGCGCCGCGTTGCAGCCACTGATGCTTCGGTATGGCTTTGACGCTATCGAACGCGACGGCGTGTTGCGTTTTCAGATGCGCAACGGGCGGGCTCCGGTTCAGCTTGATAGCGACCTGCTTGCAGCCAGTACCGAGATCGATGGCACCATCGAACATCGCCGCGAAGCCGAGGCGGAGATGACCGGTCGTGTCCGGCTGCGATTTGTCCAGTCTGATGCGGATCATGATATCGTATCGGAAGAGGCCGTTTTACCGGATACGAGTACCCATTCGGTTTCCGTCAATGAGATGCCGTTGTCGATGACACGCGCCGAAGGCCGTCAAACCGCCGAGCGGTGGCTGAGCGAATCCCGCGTGTCGCGAGAGAGCGTCCGGTTTGCATTGCCGCCTTCGATGTTGAATGTCGGTGCGGGTGATATCGTCACCCTGTCCGGCGAGCAGGGCGCGCGGTATCGTATCGACCGGCTCGAACAGGCCGAAATGCAGATGGCAGACGCTGTTCGCGTTGAACCGGGTGTTTATACGCCTTCCGATCTGCCGGACGACGACGTCTCGGAAAACCCGTTTGTGGCACCAGTCCCCGTATTTCCAGTTTTCCTGGACTTGCCGCTTATCACAGGATCCGAGGTGCCCCACGCACCTTATCTGGCGATCTCGGCTGATCCATGGCCGGGAAGTGCAGCGGTCTACTCATCTGCGACTGATGAGGACTATGCTTTGCAAGAAGTGGTCAGCGGGCAAGCCGTTGTCGGATTCACGCAATCGCCGATGCGCCGGGCAGGTGCCGGGCTGTGGGATGAGGGGGCACCCCTGACTGTCGAACTGATTGCGGGTGTTCTGGAATCCCGACCGCGCGACGCGTTGCTGAACGGCGCAAACCTTGCGGCAATCGGCGATGGATCACCGGATAACTGGGAGCTGTTTCAGTTTGAACGCGCTACTCTGCAAGAACGCGGCATCTACACTCTGTCAGGTCGTCTTCGGGGACAACTGGGGACAGATGCCAAAATCCCGGATGTATGGCCCGAAGGCTCGACTTTTGTGCTTTTGGACCAACGGGTGTATCAAACCAACCTGCTGAGGTCTGAGCGCCGTGTGGCCAAGCACTACCGGATAGGCCCTGCGGCGCGCAGTTATGACGATCCGTCCTTCGTCCACAGGGTCGAGGCATTCAACGGCAATGGTCTACGCCCTTATGCGCCATCCCACCTGCGGGTTGCCAAATCTGCGGGTGACGATCAGCTGTCGTGGATACGTCGCACGCGCATCGACGGTGATGATTGGTCGGGTATCGACGTACCATTAGGTGAAGAAACGGAATCTTATCTGGTGCAAGTGCGCGCCGAAGGGGCGTTGGTGCGCGAACTGATCTCAGCCAATCCAAGTTGGACATACACGGCCGCAATGAAATCAGCCGACGGTGTAAGCGCAGGATACACCGTGCAGGTTGCGCAGGTCTCGGCCAGCTATGGTCCGGGTCTGCCTGTCAGCCTTGACGTAAGCTAAGTCATACGTCCGGCTTTTCACAGAGATTTAAGTGCTGCGGCGCGCGTGCTATTGCGTGCGCCGGCACCTGACCGGTTTTGCCTGTGTCGGCGCGTGCTTACCGAGGCCGAGTTGGCCGATCGGTACATGCATCGAACCGGTCATCTTCATCCGGTATTCGGCAATGGATCGCTGGTAACCGCAGCGTGTATCCGTCCCTTGGACGTTGAACCCAGTTTTGACGATCTACAATACTGTCAGTGTTTCGCGATGGTTTTAAACAGTCTGGTACGGCTTCATCTTAGCCAGACGCGCAGCTGACGCATTTTGTGGCTGCCAGATCCAGTTTTAGCCGACCTGCAGGAATCTCTTCTCCGCAATCTTCGCAGAAACCATATTCGCCGTCCCGAATCCGGTTCAGGGCGGCGGTCAGTCTGCGCCGTTCCAGATCGCGACTGGCTTGATGTGCTTTGGCCATAGCCTGGTTTTGCAACGCGTCCATCCGGCTAAGGCGACCAACGGCCTGCTGATCCAACTCAACCACAGCCTGCGCGCTTTTGCCCGATGCAGTGCTGTCTGCCAACTCGTCCATACGAGCGAGGATCAAAGCGCTAAAATGTGCCAGTTCCGAGTCATTCATTTTCGTTATCGTGCGGATCACGGGTTTGCGTTTGGTGTTTTTACCACTAAATGGCATCTTAGGCGCAGCAAAGGATGAAAAGCCATGTTGGAAAAGCGCAGTCACGTGACCCCCGTCGATCCCGTTTGGGATCGTATCACGACCGAAGCTCAGGCGGCCGTCGAGAATGAACCGCTGATGGGCGGGCTTGTCCATGCTTGTGTCCTTCATCACAAAAGTCTTGAGCGGGCGTTGTCATATCGCGTTTCTGCCAAGCTGTGCTCGAACGAGATGTCGATGATGGTTCTTCGTGAAATCGTGGATGAGGCTTATGCCGACGACCCATCACTGATCGAAGCCGCGCGCGCAGATCTGATGGCCGTATATGAACGTGATCCGGCCTGCCACCGGTTGCTGCAGCCAATTCTTTATTTCAAGGGTTATCAGGCGATGCAGGCCTATCGTGTGGCGCATTGGCTTTGGCGTAAGGGTCGTTATGATCTGGCTTACTTCTTCCAGATGCGCTCGTCCGAGATTTTTGGCATCGACATTCACCCTGCAGCGAAGATTGGCAAGGGGATTATGATCGACCATGCGCATTCCATAGTGATCGGTGAAACTGCCATCGTAGGCGACAACGTCTCGATGTTGCACTCGGTGACGCTGGGCGGAACCGGCAAAGAAGAGGAACAGCGTCACCCCAAGATCGGGAACGGAGTTCTGATTGGCGCGGGCGCCAAGGTGCTTGGAAATATCGAAGTCGGCCATTGCAGCCGCATCGCAGCCGGTTCGGTTGTTCTGCAGGAGGTTCCCCCCTGCAAAACCGTTGCAGGCATTCCCGCCAAGATCGTGGGCGAGGCCGGGTGCGATCAGCCCTCGATCTCAATGGACCACATGCTGGGTAAAAATCAGTAAGTAGTCTTAGTTCGAGCGGTTGTTCTTTTCGTTCAACCGCTTGAGACGACGCTCTTCCCGGCGCTTTTTGCGCTCTTCAATGCGTTTCGCACGATCGGCTTCCCATTTGCCAACTGCGCTCTTGGAATTGAACTTCGAGTTCTCTCCTGGATAGCTGTTTGGTTTTGCGTAGGCGTCCGCAGGGGCAAGCGCCGCCAGCATCAGCAGAACCAGAAATGTGCGTGTAATTTGAGTGATGGTCATATGGCACCTGTGCGTCCTTGAATGTCGTGCCACCAATCTGGAGCCCCACAGGCCCCCGAGCAATAGTAAGCCCGATCACGTCGGCTCACATCCCGTCAGGCCATGAAAAAACCGCGCCGGGGTTGCCCGACGCGGTCTCTGCAAGTTTGCGGGAATCAAGCCAGCATAACCATAGGATTTTCAAGGTTTTCCACGATGGCCTGCAACAATTCAGCCCCAAGCGCACCGTCGATAACCCGGTGATCTACTGACATGGTGACGGACATTACTGTAGCCACAGTCAGCTCTCCGTCGTCTCCGACAACCGGTTTCTTGACGCCGGTGCCGACCGCCAGAATTCCGGCGTGAGGCGGGTTCACAATGGCGTCAAAATTGTCGATGCCGAACATACCCAGGTTCGAGATCGCAAAGGTGCCGCCCTGATATTCATGCGGTGCCAGCTTGCGTTCACGCGCGCGACCGGCCAGATCTTTCATCTCGGTCGATAGCGCGGACAGCGATTTGGTGTCGGCGTCCTGCAGAACCGGGGTGAACAGACCGCCCTCGATGGCAACCGCGACGGCCACGTCCGAAGGTTTCAGTTGCAGCACCCGATCACCGGCCCAGACCGCGTTACAGGCTGGAACCTGTTGCAGCGCGTTGGCAACGGCCTTGATGATAAAGTCATTGACACTGAGCTTCACGCCCCGGCCTTCCAGCTGCTTGTTCAGCTGGCTGCGGAACTTCAGCAGTGCGTCCAGCTTTATGTCACGACGCAGATAGAAATGCGGGATGGTCTGCTTGGCCTCGGACAGGCGCGCGGCAATGGTTTTGCGCATCCCGTCGAGCTTGATTTCCTCATAGTCGCGACCATCGTACATTTTGGCCACCGCATCTGCGGAGGGGCCAGCCGGTGCCGCTGCTGCAGGGGCGGCTGCCGCAGGTGCGGGGGCTGCCGCCGGGGCAGTCGCGGTTGCGCCTTCGACATCGGCTTTGACGATCCGACCATGCGGACCCGAGCCGGTGATCTGCGCCAGATCAAGGCCCTTTTGCGCGGCAATCCGGCGGGCCAGAGGCGAGGCAAAGATACGACCGCCATCGGCCTTGACCGGAGCGGCCGGGGCAGGGGCGGGCGCCTCGGACGCCGCTGGCGCGGCGGCCTCGTTGCCTGCGGCGGCTGCCGGGGCAGCCGCGGGGGCTGCGGCAGGGGCTGCGCTGATGTCGTCAGCGCTTTCGCCATCTTCCAGCAGGACCGCGATGGCGGTGTTGACCTTGACCCCTTCAGATCCTTCCGGGATCAGGATTTTGCCAATCGTACCTTCGTCGACGGCCTCGAATTCCATCGTGGCCTTGTCGGTTTCAATTTCGGCCAGCAGGTCGCCGGACGAGACAGTGTCACCCTCTTTGACCAGCCATTTGGCAAGGGTGCCTTCTTCCATGGTCGGCGACAGGGCGGGCATCAGAATTTCTGTGGGCATCTGTGTCGCTCCTTACCGGTAGGTCACTTGTTTGACGGCGGCGATCACCTCATCTGTGGTGATCAGCGCCAGCTTTTCGAGGTTCGCAGCATAGGGCATCGGAACATCTTTGCCGGTGCAGTTGATGACCGGCGCGTCGAGATAGTCGAACGCCTCCTGCATCACGACTGAGCTGATATAACTACCGACCGAGCCTTGTGGCCAGCCTTCCTCGACCGTCACCAGACGGTTGGTTTTCATCACCGAGTTGATGATCGCGCCGGTGTCCATCGGGCGGATGGTGCGCAGGTCGACGACCTCGGCGCTGATACCTTCTTCGGCCAGCTTGTCGGCGGCTTCCAGCGCGTATTGCATGCCGATGCCAAAGCTGACGATGGTCACGTCTGTGCCTTCGCGCCAAATGCGTGCTTTGCCCAACGGCACAGTCAGGTCATCCACCTGCGGAACGTCGAAGGACCGGCCATAGAGGATTTCGTTTTCCAGGAAAATCACCGGGTTTGGATCGCGGATCGCCGATTTCAGCAGGCCTTTGGCGTCGGCGGCCGAGTAGGGCATGACGACTTTCAGGCCGGGGATCTGCATGTACCACGCGGCGTAATCCTGAGAGTGTTGCGCTGCCACGCGGGCGGCGGCGCCGTTGGGGCCGCGGAACACGATCGGGCAGCCCATCTGGCCGCCGGACATATAGAGTGTCTTGGCGGCGGAGTTGATGATCTGGTCAATCGCCTGCATGGCGAAGTTGAAGGTCATGAACTCAACGATGGGTTTCAGGCCGCCAAAGGCAGAACCAACTGCGATACCGGCAAAACCATGTTCGGTGATGGGGGTGTCGATCACGCGTTTGGGGCCGAATTCATCTAGCAGACCTTGGCTGATCTTATATGCGCCTTGATATTCGGCGACCTCTTCGCCCATCAGGTAGACGTCGCCGTCGCCGCGCATTTCCTCGGCCATCGCATCGCGTAGGGCCTCGCGGACGGTTTCGGATTTCATCTCGGCATCTGCTGGCCAGTCCGGGGATAGATCGACGACTGGTGCCGCCGGTGCGGCGGCGGAAGCGGGGGCCTCAACCGCCGCAGGGGCGGCCTCGGCCACCGCTGCGGCTGCGGGGGCAGCCGTGGGAAGGGCGGAGGCGTCTTCGCCTTCTTCCACCAGCACCGCGATGGGGGTGTTCACTTTGACCCCTTCGGTGCCCTCGGCGATCAGAATCTTGCCGACGATACCTTCATCGACAGCTTCGAACTCCATCGTTGCCTTGTCGGTTTCGATCTCGGCCATGATATCGCCCGAGGATACGGTGTCGCCTTCTTTGACCAGCCATTTGGCCAGCGTGCCCTCTTCCATCGTGGGCGAAAGGGCGGGCATGAGAATTTCGGTTGCCATGTCTTAGTCGTCCTCTCAGGCGTAAATGTCGGTCCAGAGCTCTTCGACGGAAGGCTCGGGGCTTTCTTTCGAGAATTCGGCGGCCTGGTTGACGATCTCTTTGATCTCTTTATCGATCGCCTTCAGGTCATCCTCGGTCGCGTGTTTGCCGGTCAACAGCAGTTCGCGGACATGTTCGATCGGGTCGCTTTGTTCGCGGACCTTCTGAACCTCTTCGCGGGTGCGGTATTTGGCTGGGTCTGACATCGAGTGGCCGCGATAGCGGTAGGTCTTGACCTCAAGGATGTAGGGGCCTTTTCCGGAGCGGCAGTGTGCGACGGCTTTCTCACCAGCAGCTTTGACCGCAAGCACGTCCATACCGTTGACCATTTCGCCAGGGATTCCGAATGCTTGTCCGCGGTGATAGATATCTGCCGAAGAGGTGGAGCGCGCTTGCGCTGTACCCATGGCGTATTGGTTGTTCTCGATCACGAAAACCACCGGAAGGTCCCACAAGGCGGCCATGTTGAACGTCTCGTAAACCTGACCTTGGTTCGCCGCGCCGTCGCCGAAATAGGTGAAGGTGACGCCGCCGTTTTCCTTGTACTTGTCGGCAAAAGCCAGACCTGCCCCTAAGGGAACCTGCGCGCCAACGATGCCGTGGCCGCCATAGAAATGCTTCTCTTTCGAGAACATGTGCATCGAGCCGCCTTTACCTTTGGACAGGCCGCCAATACGTCCGGTGAGTTCCGCCATCACGCCGCCCGGGTCCATGCCGCAGGCTAGCATGTGGCCGTGGTCGCGATAGGAAGTAATCCGCTTGTCGCCTTCTTTCGCTGCGGCCTCGAGGCCCACAACAACGGCTTCCTGCCCGATGTACAGGTGACAGAAACCGCCAATCAGGCCCATGCCATATAGCTGACCAGCCTTCTCCTCGAATCGGCGGATCAGCAGCATTTCCCGGTAATATGTGGTGAGTTCTTCCGCAGAAACATTTGGTTTCTTTGTGGTTTTTCGCGCAGCCATATCGGCGATCTCCCCCTCTCGGCAAGATAGTTTAGCGTTAAACTATCTAATAAAGCATTTGTCGCTTTGTGGCGAGGAGAAATGTGACGCGACGTCGAAACCTGCGGACATCGTCGCGAGGGTGTTTTGGGTTTACTCAGTAGAAAGGGTCACTGAATAACGATCTCATCCGAACGGATCATGCCCAATACTGAACGCGCCTGCTGATCCAAAAGGTCCAGATCCAAATATGTATCTGACAGACGGCGTGTGAGGTTTTCCATCTGAGCAATCTCGGCTTCCAGCTTCCCAAGATCGCGCGACAGGGCGTCCCGTTCCGCTGCAATCTCGACCCGTCGGAACAGGCCATAGTCACCCTGAACGGCAGCAAAGGTGAAATACACACCCAGCATAAAAGCTACCATAAAGAATGCGACTGCGCCCAAACCGGGCCGATGGGAACGGGACACTCTGTTTACCGCCGTATGAAACGCCTCAATAACGGGCCCTTTTTGGACCTCTGAAAGTACTATGTCACAGGCGATTCGGGTTGTGAATCCCCTGATTCGCAAAAATGCGTCAAAGGTCGACTTTTTATTGATCCAGCGCGGCGACACCCGGCAGGGTCTTGCCTTCCATCCATTCCAGGAACGCGCCGCCTGCGGTCGAGATATACGAGAAGTCCTTGGCGGCACCCGAAGCGTTCAGCGCCGCGACCGTGTCGCCTCCGCCAGCGACTGATACCAAGTTACCCGAGCGGGTCAGGGCGGCGGCTTTCAGGGCGGATGCGTTGGTGGCGGCGTCAAAGGGCTCGATCTCGAATGCGCCCAGTGGGCCGTTCCAAATCAGCGTCTGACTTTGGTCGAAGATATCCGAGATCGCTGCGACACTGTTGGGGCCTGCGTCTAGGATCATGCCCTCGTCAGTACACTGGTCCGCAGGCAGGATCTGGTGCGGCGCGCCGGCCTCGAACTTTTCGGCGACAACGATGTCAGTGGGCAGAACGATGGTGCAGCCCGCGCCGTCGGCCTTGGCCATGATTTCGGCCGCGGTGCCCTTCATCGCGGTTTCGGCGAGGGACTTGCCGACATTCACGCCTTTGGCCACGAGGAAGGTGTTGGCCATGCCACCGCCGATCACAAGATAATCCACCTTGGTGATCAGATTGCCCAGCAGCTCCAGCTTGGTCGACACTTTGGCCCCGCCCACGACCGCCGTCACTGGCCGTTTCGGCGCGCCCAGAGCGCCTTCCAGCGCCTCAAGCTCGGCCTGCATCAGGCGACCGGCACAGGCGGGCAGCAGCCGGGCAATGGCCTCGGTCGAACTGTGGGCGCGGTGCGCGGCGGAAAACGCGTCGTTGCAGTAGACCTCACCCAGACGCGCCATGCCGGCGGCCAGATCAGCGTCATTCTTGGTTTCAGCCGCATGGAAGCGAGTGTTTTCCAGCAGCAGCACCTGACCGGGCTTCAGCTGCTCGGCGGCCAGTTCAGCCTCGGTGCCGACGCAATCGGCGGCAAACAGAACGTCTGCGCCAAAGGCGGTGGTCAGCGTGGGGATCAGCTGTTTCAGCGACAGGTTCTCGCGGCGCTCGCCACCCGGACGACCGAAATGCGCCAGCAGGATCGGCTTGCCGCCTGCTGCAAGGATATCGCGCACGGTGGGCACGATGCGCTGAATACGGGTGGCGTCGGTCACAACGCCGTCAACGACCGGCACGTTGATATCCACGCGCACCAGCACGCGCTTGCCGTTCAGGTCCATATCGTCCAGCGTTTTCCAGCCCATCGTTCCATCCTTGCCGTTAAATGCGATTTAGGCGGTTCTTTTCCTGCATTTCGCCCTCAGGTCAATGCGTCACTTGGCTTTCACGCCCATGCCGCATAGGTATTTGCGCAAGACAAACGACAGGAGGGCCTCATGGCCGAGATCAAGGATCCCGAAAACACCATCATCATCGAACTCAAAGGCGGCAATGTCGTCATCGAGCTGCTGCCCGACGTGGCCCCTCAGCACTCGGCCCGGATGAAGGAACTGGCCCGCGGCGGTGAGTATGACAACGTGGCCTTCCACCGTGTGATCGACGGTTTCATGGCGCAGACCGGCGACGTTCAGCACGGCGACATGGAAGACGGGTTCAACATCCGTATGGCAGGCACAGGTGGGTCGTCGTTGCCCAACGTTCCGGCAGAGTTTTCGAAGCTGCCGCATGACCGGGGCACGCTGGGTGCCGCGCGGTCGCAGAATCCTGATTCAGCCAACTCTCAGTTCTTCATCAACTTCAAGGACAATCACTTCCTGAACGGTCAATACACCGTTTACGGGCGCGTCATCGACGGGATGGAGCATGTAGACGCGATTGTTCGCGGCGAGCCGCCGATGAACCCCGACCGGATGATCAGCGTCAAGGTGGCGGCCGATGTATAAGCTAGCCGCCGCATTTGCCGTTTTGGCCAGCCCCGCGCTGGCTACTGGCCTTGAGATCGAGATTGAAGGTGAGGGCGCCAATGGCACCGTGACTGTCGATCTGTTTGATGACCTGGCCCCGAAACATGTTGAGCAGATCAGCGCTCTGGCGGCTGAAGGCAAGTATGACGGGGTGGTCTTCCACCGCGTGATCGAGGGGTTCATGGCGCAAACCGGCGATGTTGAACATGGCCGTCTGGGCAGTGACCTGCGCCGCGCCGGAACAGGTGGGTCGGATCGCCCCGATCTGGCAGCCGAGTTTTCGGACTACAATTATGATCGTGGCGTGATCGGTATGGCGCGAGCCCAGGACCCCAACAGTGCAAATTCGCAATTCTTCATCATGTTTGCGCCGGGGCCGTTCCTGAACGGCCAATACACGGTTGTAGGTCAGGTAACTGGCGGGATGGACGTCGTCGATGCGATCAAGCGTGGTGACGGACCTAACGGCGCAGTGATCGGACAGCCGGATGTAATGAAAAAGGTCACAGTGACCGAGTAACAGAAAAGGCCCCGTGGCAATGCGCTTCGGGGCCTTTCTTTTAAAGGCTCAATCGTCGCCGATCACATTCCAGATGATCGCGCCAATGATGCCCCCCGCCAATGGGGCCGCCCAGAACAGCCATAGCTGCTCCATCGCGGGGCCTTCGGCAAACAGGGCAACTCCGGTTGATCGGGCCGGATTGACCGAAGTGTTTGTCACCGGGATCGAGATCAGATGGATCAGTGTCAGGCCAAGCCCGATGGCAATCGGCGCAAAACCGGCTGGTGCAAATTTCGACGTCGAACCCAGTATGATCAACAGGAAGAAAGCGGTCAGCGTGATCTCGATCACCAGCGCCGATGCCATCGAATACCCCTGCGGCGAGGCCTCATCGAAACCGTTGGTGGCAAAACTGCCAACCCCTTCGAAACCCGGCGCGCCGCTGACGATCACGTATAGGACGGCGGCGGCAGCGACAGAGCCCGCAACCTGAGCGATCCAATACGGGATGAGAAGCTTTGGCGAAAACCGGCCACCAACCGCAAGGCCGAGACTGACTGCCGGGTTGAAGTGCCCGCCCGAGATTTGACCGACCGCATAGGCCATGGTCAGAACCGTCAGGCCAAAGGCAAAGGATACACCCAGCCAGCCGATGCCCACATCGGCCACACCAGCTGCCAGAACGGCGCTGCCGCATCCGCCCAGAACCAGCCAGAACGTGCCGAAGAATTCGGCCATGAGTTTTGATGACATGAAAAGCCCTCCCAAAAACAATGGGTTCACTATAATTCAAAAATGGATTTTTGTGAAACTGTACTGTCAGGTCCAGCTTGCAGGGTCCAGTTGGAATAATTTGGCCAGTTGTTCGTAGACTTCGGGCGCCTCGGACTTGAGCGCGACGGGCCGCTCAAAGAAAACTTCGACCGAGACTGCAAAGAACTCCTCATGCCCGGTAGCGCCATAGGGGTCGATAACGGTGTGTCGACCATGTTCGACCGCGCTGACATGCGCGTCGTAGGCGGTCAGGAACACCCGTTCCCATTCTGCAAAGCTCTGCCCGTTGCTGAGGATTGGCACTCCGTTCGTGCCCCCCGAGAGGTCGTCGACCTGATGCGCGAACTCGTGCAACACGACATTCTGCCCATCGCGATCATTCAGCGCGCCTTGTTGGCTGTGCGTCCAAGACAGGATCACCGGGCCGCGATCCCAGCTTTCACCCGTGCGCACGATCTCTTTCTCGCTGATAACATAGCCATCCTGCCTGCGCTGACGCGACTTGAATGCAGTGGGGTAGATCAGAATGGTGGTCAGGTTGTCGTACCAGATATCCCGATTGACCAGTAACAGACTGGCCTGTGCGGCAATGGCCAGTTCCATCTCTTCGGTGACGTCCAACCCGTCACAACCAAAAAAGCGGACCTGATCCAGGAACAGATTGACCTTGCCGTCCAGCTTGGCCCTCAGTTCTTTTGGTAGGCGGCGTATCAAAGGCACCTGAGCGTCGATTACACGACGCTGATGATCGGACAGCGGGGCGGCCAGCAGCGCATTGCGCGCCTGAGTCTTGGACCAATGGCGATAGGCAAAAAAGCCGATGACCAACAGCAGAACCGAGAAAAAAATCAGCATTCGCAAAGACTACTATGCGCAGCCGGGGCTTGAAACCAAAAACGCCGCAGGTTTCCCCGCGGCGTTCATAGAATAGGGCAGAGCCTGCTTTACTGTTTGACCTCTGCAGCCGGGTTTGCACCACCCTTGGCGCTGCGGCCGGGGTTCAGCGGGTCGTCTTGACGCTGAACCGAACCTTCGAAATGCGCGCCGCTTTCGATCGCGATGGTCTTGTGGATGATGTCGCCCTCGACACGTGCGGTCGAGGTCAGACGGACTTTCAGACCGCGCACGCGGCCGACGATGCGGCCGTTGATCACGACATCATCTGCGGTGACCTCACCCTTGATGGTCGCAGTTTCACCGATGGTCAGCAGATGGGCGCGAATGTCACCTTCTACGGTGCCTTCCACCTGAATATCGCCGGATGTTTTCAGGTTGCCGGTGATGTGCAGATCTGACGACAGAACCGATGCCGGAGGCTTGGGCTTGGGTGCAGTGCTGGCCTTGGCTTCTGACGGCGCAGGCGCGGCAGGCGTCGCGGGGGCAGCCGGTTTTGCGGCCTCTGTGTCTTTGGTTCCGGGCTCGTTGATTTTGCTCTTAGAAAACATTTCTCGCAGCCTTGATGTAAGTCATTGGGTTAACAGGTTTTCCATTCACGCGCACTTCGTAATGAAGATGCGTGCCGGTCGACCGTCCGGTGCTACCCATATCAGCAATATGATCCCCGCGCGAGACCCTTTGACCAACCTTTACGCGTATCTTGGTGTTATGAGCATAAAGTGTCTCAATTCCAAAGGCATGCTTAATTTTTACCAGCCGTCCGAACCCTGACTGCCAGCCAGCATGGGTGACCACACCATCGGCGGTCGCGAAGATATCCGTTCCATGCGCACCAGCGAAATCAGCACCGTTATGCATGCGGCGTCCGCCCGTTTTGGGGTCGCGACGGGTGCCGAAGCCACTGGTGTAACGCACCACCGCGTTCACGGGGCTTGCAAACGGTGCCTTTTCGGCGGCAATGCGATAGAGGTTCAGCTGGTCCATCTGCTGCAGCAGAGTATTCGCGCGGACTTCGTCGGGGGTCAGTTCCTCGCCGCGCGTGCTGAAGGATATGGGGGTTAGGGGGCCGCCCATGCCGCTGTACCCGCGCCGTACTTCTTCAATGATACGGTCTGTGGGCATTCCTGCCTGACGGAACATCTTGTCGAGCGGCTCGACCGAGATAACCATCGCCTCTTCCAGCTGACGGAAGATTTCGTCGCTGCGTTCCTGCATGAGCCGGATTTCCAGCTCAAGGTCATCACGCTGTTCCAGCGCGTCCTTGGCGTCGGCTGCGATCTGGTCCCGTTCCAAGGCCGTGCGGACCAAAGCCTGGGTCATGAAATCCATCTGAGCCGGATTGCTTACATTTGCCATGTAAGCGTCCGCGCCATCCTCCTGCTTGAGGCTGGCCAACTCCAGACGCGCGTCTTCGCGCTGCTTCATGGTCGCACGCAGAGTGGTTTGAATGACTTCAATGCCCGTTTCCAACTCGCGGCGGCGGTTTTCCGACGCCAGAAGCTCGGATTGCATCGTCGAAATTTGTTCAAGTGCCGTGTTGAAACGGTCCTGCGCCATGAGCGCCTCAGAGGCGCGCATATCCCGCTCGGCCGACAGTACGTTCAGACGTTCCTGATAGGTTGCCTGATCCCGCTTGGCCTGCTCGCGGAAATTACCTGATCCAATGCTGTCCATCAGCAGGATTGCGGTTGCGACGGCAGTCCAGCCGACGAAGGCGGCGACGCCCGCAACGGCAATAACCTGCGTCTCGGAACTGAGCCGGATAAACCGCGTATCATTATCAGATTTCAGAAAAACCCGGCGTTCAGGAAAGTGCCGCTCGAGCAGTGAGTGTAGTTTTATTGCCAGACGTGTTCGCACGCGTCTTCCCTCTGTCCATCCCCAAATTCGGGACCGGTTGTGAGTGATCTCCGTCCCTTGGGGCAATTGCATAGAGGGGACATGTGATTTGGGCAAGTTTGTTAACCAGTTCACACATGAAACCGGTTTTTTCCCGCCAGTTTTAGGCGGGAAGTTGCCGATAGCGTCAACTTGCGCATGTTTAATGGGCTTGACCAGGCGCAGGCAGGTCTTCGGTCAAAGGCCAGTAAAAGTCGGGTGGCAACCCGGCTTCAGCGCGTTTTTCCTCGTTGAACGGAGGTTTAAGGACCCCGTGGAAATAGCGCCGTACAAGCTCATGAAACACATCCTTGGGATCTGCATTCTCTCTTCCGCACAAAAAGTGGAACCATTTTGATCCATAGGCGACATGTCCCACCTCTTCGGCATATATGACCTCAAGCGCGGCGATGGCGTGGTCGTCCTTGGCTTTGCGGAAGATGTCGATCATGCCCGGCGTCACATCCAGCCCACGCGCCTCAAGCACCATTGGAACAACCGCTAGGCGGCCCATCAGGTCCTCGGCCGTGTCTTCTGCGGCGCGCCACATGCCGGCATGGGCGGGCAGGGCACCATAGTGACTGCCCATGCGTTCAAGGCAATCGCAAACCATTTCGAAATGGCGCGATTCTTCTTCAGCGCATTTGACCCAATCGTCATAGA
This sequence comes from Ruegeria sp. R8_1, assembly GCF_017743815.1. Classification (NCBI taxonomy): domain Bacteria; kingdom Pseudomonadati; phylum Pseudomonadota; class Alphaproteobacteria; order Rhodobacterales; family Roseobacteraceae; genus Ruegeria; species Ruegeria sp. R8_1. Next base: position 525,127 of record NZ_JAGHRL010000001.1, read on the forward strand.
ACCCAACTGGCATGGGAACATGCCCGAACCGCGCAATGATGTCCCAATGCAGGTCGACCGCATTCAACTCGATATGGGCGACTGCGTGCAACAACGCGATCCGTCCAGCTTCGGTGCCGGGTTTGCGTTTGGGTACTTCGCGGGGAGACAGCAGTTCAGGCCGTTCAGGTCGCGCCGGTTGCAGCGGAGGCGTCGCGGTGCCGACCTCGATCTCGGGTGCATCGCCTTTCCGCGCCGCGAACCATTCGGCCGCATAACGTTTGGACAGGGCGGTCTTGGCCCGCCCATCCGCCGTGGTCAGAACTTCGGTTGCCATCTGGGTCAGTGTTTTGGGCACAGGTCCGCTCCGTTCAGGTTTGGGCGGGTCTTAAACCGGATGGCAACCGCAGGAAAGAGCCGTCAGAGCGCGCGCACCGCCTCTAGCACCTCGTCTACATGGCCGGGCACTTTGACCTTGCGCCAAGCGCGGGCAATCTTGCCCTCGGCGTCGATCAGAAATGTAGACCGTTCGATGCCCATCGACTTGCGGCCGTACATGTTCTTTTCGACCCAGACGCCATAGTCTTCGCACACGGTTGATCCTTCGTCGGACAAAAGCGGCGTGGTCAGGCTGTGTTTGGCGACGAATTTGTCATGCTTGGCGACGCTGTCGCGCGAAATGCCGAAAACGTGAGCCCCGGCATCGGCAAAGGCCTGAAGTTGTTCCGAGAAACCGATGGATTCCTTGGTGCAGCCCGGCGTATCATCACGGGGATAGAAAAACAAAACGACGGCACCTCCGCGCAGGTCCGACAACGTGACCTCGCCACCGCCGTCACGGGGCAAAGTGAAATCAGGGGCGATGTCTGTAACGTCGGGCATTGGAAACTCCGTTAAAGGTTTTTATGTGCTGCTCGGGATCATAGGGCGGTACGAGCGGGTTGAAAGGCGTGGATAGCAATTTGGTGCAGCACGACGAAAAAAGTGCAGACCACAGCCAGACACCTCGGCGTCGCAGGTCGCGCCGTCGGTTGGCCGCCTATGTGACCCTTGGCTTTACTTTGACACTGGGCGGGTTGGCTGTTGCCGGTTGGTTCTTTCTGATCGGTCACCAGTTGCACGCGCCGCAATGGATGCGCACTCAGGCTGAAAAACGGCTGGATCAGACGTTGGGCGGTTTGAAGGTCAGGTTTGGAGAGGCGACGTTTTTTGTTAATGAGCAGTGGCTTCCTCGCCTCAAGTTAAGTGACGTGACGATCAGCGACGCGACCGGGCAGCAGATCGCTCAGGTCGGAGATCTGCGCACGCGCCTGTCAATGCGGGGCCTCCTGCGTGGGCAAATCCGGCCCCGCCGCATCATCCTGCAGGATGCGCAGATCGCGCTGACGCGTAACAAGGACGGAGCGCTGTCGCTGACGGTCGGGTCCGGCAGCTCTCCGGTGCAAGAAGCGCCGACGCTGGCCGAGTTGATTGAAGAATCGGATGACGTGTTCTTGTCACCGATCTTGTCCGGTTTGCGCTCGGTAGAGCTGCAATCGCTGACGTTGGACTATCAAGACTTGCGGCTGGGACGGGCTTGGGTGTTTGATGGCGGTCATATCAACGTAACGCGCGACGGGGACGAGATGCGCCTTGCCACCGGGTTCTCGGTTCTGACGGGACGGGACTATGCCAGTTCGATCGAGGCGAACTACACAAGCCTTCTAGGCAGTCCACAGGCGAGTTTCGGGTTTTCGATCACAGACTTACCGGCTGAAGATATAGCGGGGCAAAGCCTTGCCCTGTCTTGGTTGCAGGTTCTGAAAGCCCCGATTTCAGGATCTTTGCGTGGCAGCGTCGATGATCAGGCGTCTCTGGGCCCACTATTTGCGACACTGAACCTTGGTGCCGGTGCAGTTCAGCCGACGCTCGAGACACGCCCTATACGGTTCGACTCGGCCCGAACATATTTCACCTATGACCCGAGCCAGCACGTACTGGACTTCAACGAAGCATCCGTGGTCTCGGATCTCGGGGCGGTTCAAGCTGAAGGCAAAGCGTTTCTGGAGGGCATCGAAGATGGTACGCTAGAGAGCCTGACCGCTCAGTTGAAACTGAACGACATCGACATCTATCCCGGTGGTCTTTTCCCGGAATCGTTGGAATCAGCCCGAGCTGAGTTGGACTTTCAGATGAAACTCCTGCCTTTCGAACTGCGCCTGGGGCAAATGACGCTTGTCGAAGCTGGTCATACGCTGCGGGCCTCGGGGCGCTTGCTGGGCCGCCCGGACGGATGGGTGGCGGCGCTGGATGCTGATCTGGACAATATGACCGCGGACCGATTGCTGAACTATTGGCCCGAAATTCTGGCTCCTAAGCCGCGCTTGTGGGTGTCAGAAAACCTGTACGAAGGCGATTTTTCGGGCGTAGAATTCTCGCTGCGCCTGCGCCCTGAAACCAAGCCAGATATCTATTTGGGGTTCGGTTTCGATAACGCAAAGATAAGATATGCCAAGACCCTGCCGCCCATCCAGAACGCGCAAGGGCGGGTGAGTTTGTTGGAAAACCGTTTTACGGCCTCGGCAGAAAGCGGCGTTGTGATCGCCGATCAGGGTGGCGCCGTGGATGCGTCGGGGACGTCGTTTATCATCCCTGACACGACACTTAAAAAGAACTCGCCCGCGATTGTGCGGATCAAGGCCAAGGGTAAAGCCACTGCCGCGCTGTCGCTGCTGGATCTGCCGCCACTGGAGTTGCTGAGCAAAGCCGGGTTGCCGGTAGATCTTGCAGCAGGAGATGTCAGCCTGTCAGGCACGCTGTCGCTGCCGATGAAGAAGGGGCTAAAGTTCGAAGACACCGAGTTCCACTTTACCGGTGACATAGACAACGTGAAAAGCGATCGTCTGGTTCCGGGGTTCGTTGTCAGTGCCGACCGGCTGACCCTGTCCGGAGATCAGACTGCCGTCGAGATCGGAGGGTACGGCCTGTTTGGCGACGTTCCAATGCATGCAACATGGCGACAGCCCATCGGAGGGGCAGCTCCGCAACGCAGCGAACTCTCGGGCGAAATCGAACTGTCTCCGCGTCTGATGACCGAGTTGAAGGCCGGGTTACCGCAAGGAATGCTGACCGGAGAAGGGACGGCTGACATCACATTGGGCATCGGCGCTGGCGAGCCCATAGAGCTCACCGCGAGTTCTGATCTGGTGGGGGTCGGCCTGTCGATCCCCGAACTGGGTTGGAGCAAAGGCCGTCGGACCAAAGGCGCAATGACCCTCGATGCGACGTTGGGCGATCAGCTGCGGGTCAACTCGTTGAAACTGGATGCGGCTGGACTTCGCAGCACCGCGTCGATTTCGTTCCGCGAGGGTGGTGAGTTCGATAAGGTCGAATTCAGCTCGTTCGATCTGGGGAACTGGCTTGCAGTTCCGGCGGAACTGGTCAGCCGCGGCGCATCCGTGCCCGATATCCGGGTACAGGGCGGGGTGATGAATCTTGGGGCGGCCACCTTCGGAGGAAGTGGCGGCAGTGGCAGCGGAGGGGCTGGAAACGGACCGAACCTGGATGTGGTACTGGACCGCCTGCAAGTGACAGACAGCATCGCCCTGACGGGTTTCAAGGGCGATTTCCGAACCACGGGCGGCGTCACCGGCGCTTTCACGGCACGTATCAACGGTGCTGCGCCGGTTCGGGGTACTATCACGCCCAGAGGTGCACGCAGCGCGGTCGAATTGACATCAGAAGATGCCGGTGAGGCGTTGCGATCTGCCGGGGTGATTACGCAGGCCCGCGGCGGAACCTTGACCATGACATTGGAACCAGTAGGCAACGGCAGCGACTACGACGCCAACCTGAAAATTTCGAACACCCGCATAACCGATGCTCCGGCGATGGCGGCGCTGCTGAACGCCATCAGCCTTGTCGGTTTGATCGACGAAATGGCCGGGCAAGGCATCTTTTTCTCGACTATCGAAAGTCGGATGCGCATTACGCCGACCGAGATCAAGGTCTTAAGTGGCAGCGCCGTTGGACCCTCAATGGGGCTGTCGTTCGACGGTACGGTTGATCTGGCAAATGGGCTGCTAAATCTGCGGGGGGCGATCTCGCCGATCTACCTAGTGAATGCGATCGGCAGTGTTTTCACCAAGAAGGGGGAAGGGGTGATCGGCTTTAACTATACGCTGACCGGCCCGTTGAATGCGCCTAAAGTGTCGGTCAATCCACTGTCCGGTCTGGCCCCTTTGTTTTTACGTAATCTGCTACGTGCACCAGCGCCGACCGTGGCAGATGGCCCGAATGCGCAACCCGTTCGACCCGACAAGCCGAAAAAGACCTTTGGGTCTCCGTCCGGCGATCGGTGAATTGGGCTGTTGCTGAATCCACTGGGGCCTTGTAAGGCGCGCGCATGAAACTGAGCGATTTTGATTTCCACCTGCCTGAAGATTTGATTGCCACGCGGCCTGCGACCCCTCGGTCATCGGCGCGTTTGCTGGTTGCAAACGGCGACGCGTTTACGGATGCGCATGTTTTCGATCTGCCCGACTGGCTGCAATCCGGAGATCGCCTTGTTCTGAACGACACCCGCGTGATCCCCGCGCGGTTGAGCGGCCGCCGTCATCGTGACAGCGCACAAGGGCCCGTCTCGGCCGCGATCGAGGCGACCCTGCTGGAGCCGCAGGCGGATGGGACATGGACCGCTTTGATCAAGCCGCTGAAAAAGGTCAAACCGGGTGAGGATATCCGGTTTTCGGATGATTTGAGCGCGACGCTGGACCGGGTCGAAGACGGGCAGGCCCACCTGCGGTTCAACCTGACGGGTGAGGATTTCGACACCGCGCTGGAGCAGGCCGGAGCGATGCCTTTGCCGCCCTATATCGCAGCCAAACGGCCGGCAGACGAACAGGACAAGACCGACTATCAAACCATCTGGGCGCGCAATTCCGGCGCAGTCGCGGCCCCTACGGCATCGTTGCATTTCGACCCGGCATTGATGCTGGCACTACAAGCGCGGGGCGTGGCGATTACTCATGTCACATTACATGTCGGGGCGGGGACTTTCCTGCCGGTCAAGGTCGAGGATGTAACAACCCACAAGATGCATGCCGAATGGGGCCGGGTCAGCGAAGCGGCCGCGCAAGAAATCCGTGACACCAAAGCTGCTGGTGGCCGGGTGATCCCGGTCGGCACAACAGCGTTACGACTGATCGAAAGTGCGGCGCGCGGTGGCGACATCAAGGCATGGGAAGGTGAGACAGACATTTTCATCTACCCGGGGTTTCAGTTCAACGTGACCGACGCGTTAATGACGAACTTTCACTTGCCGAAATCTACATTGTTGATGCTGGTATCGGCATTGATGGGGCAAGATCGGATGCGCGACGTCTACGCCCATGCGATTGAACAGAAATATCGCTTCTTCTCGTATGGGGATGCGTCGCTGCTGGTCCCAAAGTGACGTAAGTGTCGGGATCATGTCATCGTAATGTCGTAGACAAACACGACGGATACCCGCTTTCATATCAAAACGAACTAAACGTCAGGTCGGCATAATTCGGAGGCCCCAATGATTCAGGTCCTTTCCAGCGCATGGGCGCTTCTTCTTGGGATGGGTCTTCTTATGATCGGCAACGGCCTGCAGGGGACGATCCTCGGTGTCCGTGGCGAGATCGAGGGGTTTTCGACCCTCCAGATGTCATTCGTGATGTCGGCCTATTTCGTGGGATTCCTCGGCGGATCCCGCCTTGCGCCCGAGATGATCCGGCGCGTCGGACATGTCCGTGTCTTTGCTGCGCTGGCCTCATTCATTTCGGCAGTGATGATCATGTATCCACTGCTCACCAACGAGATTGCGTGGATTCTGGGCCGGGTTGTGATCGGGTTTTGCTTTTCCGGCGTGTATGTCACCGCCGAAAGCTGGCTGAACAACGCGGCCAACAACGAAAACCGCGGGCAAGCGCTATCGCTTTACATGATTGTGCAGATGACCGGGATCATCTCGGCGCAGGGGCTTGTTCTGATTGGTGACCCGTCCGGCTATGAGACGTTCGTGATCGCGTCGATTCTGGTTTCGGTTTCTTTTGCACCGATCCTGCTGTCGATCTCGCCGACACCGGCCTTCGATACCACCAAACCGATGACCCTGCGCGAGTTGATGGGGAAATCTCCGTTGGGATGTGTTGGGATGTTCCTTCTGGGCGGCGTGTTCTCGGCCCAGTTTGGCATGGCTTCGGTCTATGGCGCGCGGGCAGGTTTGTCGTTGGCCGAAATTTCGACCTTCGTGGCTGCGTTCTATGTCGGAGCGGTGCTGCTGCAATACCCTCTGGGGTGGTTCTCGGACCGGATGGACAGGCGTTTTCTGATCATGCTGGTGGCGATCACTGGGGCTGCCGGGGCGGTCTGTGGGATGCTGTTCGGCGTGTCATTCCCGATCCTGTTGGTCTCGGCTTTTGTCATTGGCGGCATGTCTAACCCGCTTTACTCGATGCTGATTGCCCATACGAACGACTTTCTGGAGCATGAGGATATGGCAGCCGCGTCCGGAGGGCTGGTGTTCATCAACGGTATGGGCGCAATCTCGGGGCCATTGATTACAGGTTGGTTGATGGGAGACGGAGTTTTCGGGCCTCCGGGCTTTTTCCTGATCATTGCTGCGTTGCTGGCCATGACAGCTGTTTATGCGATGTACCGCATGACACAACGCGCCGCGATTCCCGTCGACGAGACCGGCACAATGTCTCCGATCTATCCAACCTCGTCGCCCGTTGCCTTCGAGGTCGCGCAGGAAGTGGCCATCGAAGCGGCCGAGGAAGCGGCCGAGGCCGAGCAGGATACGCAGAATGTTGCCTAAAACACGGAATTATTGCGCAAATGTTGCAATATGTTACTGTCACAAATCTGTAAAACGCCCTTAAATGACGTTACGTCCCTGGGGAGGCGAACATACGGAGTTAAGGGCAATGGCAGGGCCTGAAGACGTACTGAGTTATTGGTTGGATGAAGTCGGCCCCAAGGGTTGGTATCTGCAGGATGAGGCACTGGATGCCGAAATCCGGGAAAAATTCCTGACCACGTGGGAAGCCGCGAGTGAGGGCAAATTCTCACTTTGGCTTACCTATCCCAGCGGCGCGCTGGCTTATATCATTCTGATGGATCAGTTCCCGCGCAACATGTTCCGAGGTAGCGCCAAGGCGTTTGCGTCTGATCGTGCGGCGTTGTCGGCCGCTAAATGTGCCGTCGACAAGGGTTGGGATCTTAGGATCGACGAACCCGCCAGGCAGTTCTTTTACCTGCCCCTGATGCACTCTGAGAACCTGTGTGATCAGGAACGCTGTGTGCGACTGATGTGTCAAAACATCCAAGGCGATGCCAGCAATCTGTTGCACGCCCGAGCCCATCGCGAGGTGATCCGCCAATTCGGTCGTTTCCCGTATCGGAACGAGGCGCTGTCGCGCCCCATGACCGAACACGAAGCAGCCTATGTGGACATGGGTGGCTATGGGGCGACGGTGCGGGAATTGCAGGCTGCTGGTTAACTACCCGGTACGCACCCACGGATAGCGATAATCCGGTCGGCGGCAACGTCGGCCGTGGTTGTAATGGCGGTTTGTATCAGCTCATCCGGTGCTTCGGTCAGGTCTGCGATGCGTGTCTGAGCTGCTTGCAGTTTAGTTTCGAGCCCGTCGAGTTTACCTAGTGCCGCTGAAATCTGTTGCGCCGTGGCGCTGTCGGAAAGGGCTGCGGTGTCCTGCAGGGATGAAAGCTCGCTGCGCAAGGCCGTCAATTCTCCGCGCACGCCCTGAACCTCGTCTTTAAGCGGGGCAACGATGTGAAGGTTCTCTGCGAAGGCTGTCGTGACGCCTTCAACGGTCGATGCTAGTTTCCAGCCCAAAAACAGACACAAAGCCACCAGGATCAGCGTTGCGTTCAACATAGCAAGCAACAGGTCGGAGAGTGTTCTGGCCATGATAAGTCATTCCAATTCGTCGTGAAAAAATAATGGGTCGGGTTGCCCCGGTATCTATGTTCTAGCCATTAGCAACTGTGCGGTATAGGCTGAAAAATGCGCGATAAGCGCGAATTGACCCGCCGTTAGTAATGTCGCGGGCAATTTCGTTGATGCATGTCTAAATATAGTTTAATGGTGAACTAATTTCTGCATCGACCTGCGCCGAGAGGGAAACATGGCTGCAAAATCTTTTGATCTTATCGTAATTGGCGCCGGCCCTGGCGGCTATGTGGCGGCCATTCGCGCGGCGCAGCTTGGGCTGAAGGCTGCCGTGGTAGAGCGCGAGCATCTGGGTGGCATCTGTTTGAACTGGGGATGCATCCCGACCAAGGCGCTTTTGCGCTCGTCTGAGGTGTTCCATTTGATGGAGCGGGCAAAGGATTTCGGCCTCAAGGCCGAGAAGATTGGCTATGATCTGGATGCGGTGGTTAAACGATCACGCGGAGTCGCGGGCCAGTTGTCGGGTGGCATTGGCCACCTGTTGAAAAAGAATAAAGTGACCGTAGTGATGGGCGAGGCGACGATCCCCGCCAAGGGCAAGGTATCGGTAAAAACCGAAAAGGGGACCGAAGAGCTGACGGCCAATAACATCGTTCTGGCCACCGGAGCCCGCGCGCGCGAGCTGCCGGGGCTTGAAGCAGATGGCGATCTGGTCTGGACCTATAAACACGCGCTGCAACCGCCGCGGATGCCCAAGAAACTGCTGGTCATCGGTTCGGGCGCGATCGGTATTGAATTTGCCAGCTTCTACAACACGCTGGGCGCGGATACGACCGTGGTCGAGGTGATGGACCGTGTGTTGCCAGTCGAGGACGCGGAAATCAGCGCCTTTGCCAAGAAAGCTTTTACCAAACAGGGCATGACCATCATGGAAAAAGCGATGGTTAAGCAGTTGGATCGCGCCAAGGGCAAGGTTACCGCGCATATTGAGGTCAAAAGTAAAGTTGAAAAACACGAGTTCGATACCGTGATATCGGCCGTTGGAATCGTTGGTAACGTTGAAAATCTCGGGCTGGAGGCTTTGGGTGTCAAAATCGACCGAACCCACGTTGTGACGGATGAATTCTGCCGGACCGGGGTCGATGGGCTTTACGCGATCGGGGATATCGCGGGCGCGCCTTGGTTGGCGCATAAGGCAAGCCATGAGGGCGTCATGGTTGCTGAGTTGATCGCTGGCAAACATGCGCATCCGGTCAAACCGGAAAGCATCGCGGGTTGTACTTATTGCCAGCCGCAGGTCGCCTCGGTCGGCTATACCGAAGCCAAGGCGAAAGAGCTGGGCTATGACGTCAAAGTGGGTCGCTTCCCCTTTATCGGAAATGGCAAAGCAATCGCGCTAGGTGAACCAGAGGGGATGATCAAAACCATCTTTGACGCCAAAACCGGTGAATTGCTGGGCGCGCACATGATCGGCGCAGAAGTCACTGAGTTGATTCAGGGCTACGTGGTCGGACGTCAGTTGGAGACCACGGAAGAGGACCTGATGAACACGGTTTTCCCGCATCCGACCTTGTCGGAGATGATGCATGAAAGCGTATTGGACGCTTACGGCAAGGTCATTCACATGTGATCGGCCATGGAGGGGGCGCTGCCCCCGCCGCCCTTTGGGCGACTCCCCCGAGGTATTTCCGGCCAGATGAAAAGACGAATCCTTCATTCATCTGGCTAAAAAATACCTCGGAGCGCGAGGCAGAGCCTCGCTGAAAACCTAGCGCGTTAGCGCGTCCAGGATGCGGGCCCAGGACCGGATGCCTTTGTGAAAGCTTTTGACGTCGTATTTCTCATTCGGCGAGTGAATTGCGTCATCATCGTTGGCAAAACCGACAAGCATCGAGTCCAAACCCAGCTCGGTATTGAAATATCCGACCACAGGGATTGAGCCGCCCATACCGGTGAACACGGCCTCGCGGCCCCACTCATCAGACAATGCGCCGCGGGCGGCTTCGAATTCAGGCCGTTCTAAATTCATGACCGAGGCCGGAGAGCCTTCCAGATCATTGTCCCATTCGACACTTGCGTCGGCGGACAGACGGTCTTCGACATGTTTGCGGATTTTGTTGCGCAAATCATCGGGATCCATGTCGCCAACCAGACGACAAGTAATCTTGCAGTGCGCGCGCGACGGAATCACCGTTTTTGAACCTGCGCCGTTGTATCCCCCCCACAGGCCGTTGACTTCGAGCGTTGGCCGCGCCCATTGCTGTTCGAGTGTTGAGTACCCTTTTTCACCGTGCGGTTGAGAATAGCCCACGGAGTTAAGGTAGTCTTCCTCGTCAAACCCGCAGCCTTGCCACTGACGAAGTTGGTCCGCTGGAACTTCGTGGACGCCATCATAAAAGCCTTCGACAGCGACGCGGCCGGACGCGTCGTCATAGAAAGAGGCAACGATCCTTGACAATTCGCGCAGTGGATTCAGACCGGGGCCGCCGTAATGCCCCGAGTGCAGATCGATACGCGGACCAATGATGGTGAATTCGTCCTTGAGCATCCCGCGCAGTTGCGAGGCGATCGAAGGCACGCCGCGCGACACCATCGAGGTATCGCAGACCAAAGCCAAGTCGGCTTTCAATTCGGCGGCGTTCTCGCGCAGGAAAGGCACCAGAGAAGGTGAGCCGGACTCTTCTTCGCCTTCGAAGAAAAATGTGATGCGACAGGGCAGGGTACCGTGCACCGCTTTCCACGCACGGCAAGCTTCGACAAAGGTCATCAGTTGGCCCTTGTCGTCAGATGATCCGCGACCGCGGATGACAGGGCCGTTTTCTGTGTCTTCGATTGCGGGGTCAAACGGATCACGGTTCCACAGGTCTAACGGGTCCACCGGCTGCACATCATAATGCCCGTAAAAGAGAACATGAGGGGCGTCGCTGTCTTCTCCGATGTGACCAACGACCATCGGATGACCTGTGGTTTCGCGCTTTTCGGCATGAATGCCGATTGTGTTCAGATCGGCGACCAACCAATCGGCGGCCTGGCTGACCTGAGCGTCAAACGCGGGATCCGTCGAGATGGAGGGGATGCGCAACAGCTCCATCAGGCGGTCGATTGAGGTTTGCAAATCGGCGTCGATACGGTTCAGAACTGCGTCAAGCGTCATGGAAGGCTCCTGCCAATGGGATTTATGGCCGAACCCTATCAGCGCGGATGGCGCCGTCCAGCCCATATGCCGGCGAATATTGGGTAATATCGGAAACATGGCGCGCTGCCCTGCGTCGTTTCCCCACGTCCGATAGCCGTAACTTTACTTGTCGCGTCACAAGTGAAGCGATATTTGATGCAAATCAAATAAGCATTCCCGGACTCGGTTATATGGTCCGAGCACTTGGGAACACATCGGCGTCGTTCGAAAACGGGGTCGTGGAATATGTCCGGTCAATGTGGATTGGCTGGGCTGTTAAGGAGAAACCGGTGGACTATACTGCTCAGCTCGATACTGCGATTGCCAGGCTTCACGACGAAGGACGCTACCGGACCTTCATCGACATCGAACGTCGCAATGGTCATTTCCCGCATGCGGTTCATACCCGCCCAGACGGGTCCCAGCAAAACATCACGGTATGGTGCGGCAACGACTATCTTGGCATGGGGCAAAACCCTGTTGTCCTGAACGCCATGCACGAGGCTGTGGAGTCCGCCGGTGCCGGCTCAGGCGGTACACGCAATATTTCGGGTACGACGGTTTACCATAAACAGCTTGAGGCCGAGCTGGCCGATTTGCACGGCAAGGAAGCCGCGCTGCTGTTCACGTCTGCTTATATCGCCAACGACGCGACGCTGAGCACTTTGCCCAAACTGTTCCCCGGGTTGATTATCTATTCGGATGCTTTGAACCACGCCTCGATGATCGAAGGTGTACGCCGTAATGGTGGGGCGAAACGTATTTTCCGTCACAACGACGTGGCCCATCTGCGCGAACTGCTTGAAGCCGACGATCCTGCCGCGCCCAAGCTGATCGCGTTCGAATCCGTCTATTCGATGGATGGTGACTTTGGTCCTATCGAAGAGATCTGTGATCTCGCCGATGAGTTTGGCGCTCTGACATATATCGATGAGGTCCACGCGGTAGGCATGTATGGCCCGCGGGGCGGTGGCGTGACCGAGCGGGATCGTCTGGCCCACCGGATCGACATCATCAATGGCACGCTGGCAAAAGCCTTTGGCGTCATGGGTGGCTATATCGCTGCAAGCGCGAAAATGTGTGACGCTGTGCGCTCTTACGCGCCGGGTTTCATCTTTACCACGTCTCTGCCGCCAGCCGTCGCAGCGGGTGCCGCGGCGTCGGTCGCTTATCTGAAGAATGCTCCTGAACTGCGCGAGCAGCACCAAACGCAGGCCAAAATTCTCAAGCTGCGGCTGAAGGGGTTGGGCCTGCCATTGATCGACCACGGCAGTCACATTGTCCCGGTGATTGTGGGCAACCCGGTTCACACCAAGAAGCTGAGCGATATGTTGCTGGATGACTATGGCATCTATGTCCAGCCGATCAATTTCCCGACCGTTCCACGCGGGACGGAACGCCTGCGGTTTACGCCGTCACCTGTTCACGGACCCAATGAGATGAACAGTCTGGTTCAGGCGATGGACGAACTTTGGTCACATTGTGCGCTAAATCGCGCCGAACTAGCAGGTTAACCTCACGCCAAAGTGTGCAACGTGTTTTTCACGTGTTAGGCTTAAGCTAACAAAAGAAGCGACCGAATCGTGTAGGATTGATTCGGTTCTTGCGTGAAACACGCGTAGGCAGAATGGGGCAGCAGGGATGATTGGGCGCAGATCTCAGCGCGAATCCGAAGATGAAACCGACGTCCGGCCAAAGGGCTTTGACGATTACGAGGTGAGTCTGGGTGATCGGATGCGTGGGGAACGCGCAACGATGGGCAAATCCCTTTTGGATGTCCAACGCGAGCTGCGGATCAAGGCCAACTACATTGCAGCCATAGAAGACGCTGACCCTGACGCGTTTGATACACCGGGTTTTATCGCAGGGTACGTCAGGTCTTACGCGCGTTACCTGGGTATGAACCCGGATGAAACCTTCGCCACCTTTTGTGCCGAAAGCGGGTTTGAAGTTGCCCATGGCATGTCGGCCGAAGCATCGGTTGTACGTAAACCAAATGGAGGGCTGCCCGCGCGCGGTCCGATGGGGCGCGATCCTTTTACCTCTCCTAACACGCCGTTTGTTCCGGGACGTGAGTCGTTTGTCAGCCAGATCGAACCGCGTGCAATCGGGTCGTCGCTGGTTTTGCTGGCTGTAATATGTGGCATCGGATACGGCGGATGGGCGGTGCTGAACCGCATTCAGCAGGTTCAAGTCAGCCCGGTTGAGCAAGCACCCGTTGTTCTGTCCGACCTCGATCCGTTGGACGTTGCGCGCAGTGCGACACCAGACGAACAAGTGGCGGCGACCGATTTGCCAAGTGCTGAAGCTCTGGACCGTCTGTATCGTCCTCAGGCGTTGGACCTGCCGGTATTAGTGGCCCGAGACGCGCCGATTTCTACCCTGGACCCTCGCACAGTTGGAACATTCCAACCGCCCGAGCCGCCTCAGATTGAAGTGGCCGAGGTGCACACGGTCGAACGTCCCGCCTTGCCGCAGGTTGTTGAAAAGCTGGATACGACGCTGAAGATTGTGGCCGTGAATCCTTCGTGGATGCGCGTAACGGCTGCGGATGGCAGCATCATCTTCGAAGGCACGTTAGGAACGGTAGAGCAGGGCAACACGTTTGAGGTGCCCCTGACGGAAGAACCTCCGCAACTTCGGGCCGGCGCGTCGGGTTCTGTTTACTTCTCAATGAACGGTGAACATTTCGGCCCGGTCGGCGCGCCGGGAACAGTTGCTAAAGGCGTGATTCTATCCAAGGACGCTGTGGCCGAAACCTACAGTGTTGCGGATCTGGAAGCCGAACAGAACAGCGCCCTCAAGCGCCTTGTGGCCGAGCTTCAGGCGCAGGAACCTGTTGCCACATCTGAGTGATCTAGCCATTGCGATAGTGGGTTAAGCGAACTATCTAAAGACGCAACCTAGTCTGTCTTGGACCTGTTCCCATGTCGCTCAATCACGTTCGTCCGTGGCGCAATATCTATCGCCGCAAATCCCGTCAGATCATGGTTGGCGATGTTGCCATCGGCGGCGATGCTCCGATTGCCGTGCAGACCATGACCAACACTCTGACAACCGACGTTGCAGCAACGGTGGCGCAAGTGCAGGCCGCAGCCGAAGCAGGGGCGGATATCGTGCGGGTTTCGGTCCCGGATGAGGCGTCTTCGAAAGCGTTGAAAGAGATCGTGCGCGAAAGCCCTGTACCGATCGTGGCCGACATCCATTTCCACTATAAACGCGGGATCGAGGCGGCTGAGGCGGGCGCCGCTTGCCTGCGGATCAATCCGGGCAATATCGGCGACGAAAAGCGCGTGCAGGAGGTGATCAAGGCCGCCCGCGACCACAATTGCTCGATCCGGATCGGGGTCAATGCGGGGTCGCTGGAAAAGCACCTGCTTGAGAAATACGGCGAGCCATGCCCCGAGGCGATGGTCGAAAGCGGGCTGGAACATATCCGCATTCTGGAAGACAACGACTTTCACAACTTCAAGATTAGCGTGAAGGCCAGCGACGTGTTCCTGTCGGCGGCGGCCTATCAGGGCATTGCCGAGGCCACGGATGCCCCCATCCATCTGGGCATCACCGAGGCCGGAGGACTGGTCAGCGGTACTATCAAATCCGCCATTGGGCTGGGCAATCTGCTGTGGATGGGGATCGGCGACACGATACGCGTCAGCCTGTCCGCGGACCCGGTGGAAGAGGTCAAGGTGGGCTATGAGATCCTGAAATCTCTGGGCCTTCGCCATCGCGGTGTGAACATCATCTCATGCCCGTCTTGTGCGCGGCAGGGGTTTGACGTGATCAAAACGGTCGAAGCGCTGGAACAGCGGCTGGAACACATCAAGACACCCATGAGCCTGTCGATCATCGGCTGCGTCGTGAACGGCCCCGGTGAGGCGCTGATGACCGACGTTGGCTTTACCGGCGGCGGTGCGGGGTCTGGCATGGTCTATCTGGCGGGTAAAGCCAGCCACAAGATGTCGAACGATCAGATGATCGACCACATCGTCGAGCAGGTCGAAAAGAAAGCGGCCGAACTGGACGCGGCAGCTGAGGCTGCGGAATAAAATCCAATTTCTAGTCTAGCTGTCACGTTATGGCCTGAATCTGCAGTTTTTGTGTCGGTATAGATTTCGCAAGCCGGAGCAGTGAACATTGAAAGTTAAAACCATTTGCGCGGGGCTTATGATCACTGCTGTCGCTGCTTGTAGCACCTCTTCCAACATCTACGACGACCGGCCAAGTTTTATCCATGTGCCGGTTCCACCGACCCAAGGAACCCAGCTTGGGTATTTGTCGGTGAATGTTGCGGGCTTTAACGAAAACGGTGTCACTAAACGAACCGATGTTCGTATAAGCCCAGGCGGGCAGGGAAAACCACGCGGAAAACTGACGCCCGTGATGCAGGTTGATCCGCAACTCACCTCGCGGGTGGCGCTGTCCTTGCGGGATGGGCAGGATTCTCAGGCAGCGTTTGCGTTTGCGCAGCAAATCGCGCGTGCCACTTATTGTCCTTCAGGACCAATCGCCAAGAATACGGGAATACGCAAATACTCAAATCCAAAAGATCTGCAGGCGATTCTGTCAGAAAGCCAACGTCAGGGGCGCGATGTTATTCCGGCTGGTATCAAGGGTGAGGCTGTCTCGGCAACAGATTTTCGGACCAATGACTCGCCAACATGGGTCGTGTCGATGACGTGTAACGCGCCTTTCCCCTACGACTAACGGGTAAAGGGGCGGTCTTACCGCCCCCATGCTTTTAACCCTGTTCGGCCCGCACGGCGTCTGCGATCTGCAGCATCTGATCGGCAGTCAGGTAGCCGCGCAGCATTTCTGAGCCCAAAACGAAAGAGGGCGTACCCGAAATCTGCATCCGACGCGCCAATTCGCGGGTCTGGTTGATCTCGTCGGTCACACGATCGCTGTCCATCGCTTCCATGATTGCATCGCTGTCCAGCCCAAGGCCATCTGACAGGCGGCGCAGGGTGACTTCGTTGGGCTCTCCGCCAAATTCCAGCAATGCATCGTGGACTTGTTTATAGGCGTCGTCGCCAGCTACGTGTTTTGTCGCAACGGCAAAGCGAGACGAGACGACGGACGCGTCGCCGAGGATCGGAAACTCTTTGATGACCAAGCGGATGTTGCCATCCTCGGCCAGCAATTCGGCCACTTCAGGCACGGCTCGACGGCAATAACCGCACCGATAGTCCATGAACTCGACAAGGGTGATATCGCCGTCCGGGTTTCCGCCAACCCAGCTATAGCCGTCGTTGAACAACTCATCTGCATTGACGGCCACCAGTTCCTTGTCGGCAGCGGCCTCGGCAACGGCGTTGCGTTGTTCAAGCACGTTTATGGCTTCGATGATCACTTCGGGGTTTTCCAGAAGATATTCCCGAATCTGAGCGCCGAACTGCTCTTTTTCGGCATCGCTCATGGCGTTCAGGTCCAGCGCGTGTGCGGGACCGGTGATCAGGGAAAGACCCAGAAGGGCCGGTGCAGCATGTCTGAGGATCATTTCCGTTTCCTTTTCTTTTTCTCTGCTTGTTCCGAGGCAATCAGCACATCCTGTGCCCGTTGCCAACCAGGGGACCCCTCGGGCAGTTGCCCGACGGCGCGTCTTGCGTGAATACCTGCATCTGCCAGCTGGCCTTGCAAGGCAAATCGTTCGGCGGTGACTGCAGATGCCATGCCGTTATTGCCGGTTTGTGAATAAGCAACGCCCAGATCGCGTAGAAGGCGTGCGTTCCTGAAATCCCTTGCCCGCGCTTTTTCAAGAACTTGCAGGGCGTTCTTCGTTTCACCATGCGCCAAAAGGGCGCGACCGTATCCTGCCAGAATTAAAGGATCATTGGGCGTCATCTTGACCGCGTGGCGGTATGCCGCGACAGCTGCCTCCACTTGCCGATTTTCAAGCAGGATCTGCCCTTTCAATTCGTAGTAAAACGGATCGTCAGGACGGATAGCCAGTGCTGCGTTTATTGCAGCACGCGCGTTATTCAGGTCCCGGTTCTGGTGATAGGCGGCGGCCTCGCGCATCAGGCGAATGTCCTGAGCGGTTTCCTCTTTGGCGCGGCGCATTGTCCAGCTTGGAGATCTGAGAAAGGCGGACAGTTTGCCTTTAACGCGGGCAAACCAATAATTGGCGTTCTGATCTGGAAGTGCACTATCCCCGAACGCGTCCAAAAAGGTTTGGGCGGCCCGCAAGCGTTCGCGGCTTGTGGGATGCGAACGCATATAAGGGTCCTGGTTGATCTCGCTCAGCAACTCCTGCCCTGCGAATTTCTGGTGTAGGGCAACCATACCGCTGGGTGAAATCCCTGCCCATCTGAGGTAGCTGGCGGCGCTTTGGTCGGCCGAGGATTCTTCGGCCCGCGTGTGCCCCAGAAAGCTGCGCAAGGCTGAACCTGATGTGCCCGCGGCGATACCGGCCGCAGCCTCGCCGCCGCCTGCAGCTGCGACAACCAGTGCAAGGGCTGTTCCCAATTGCGAATTGCGTTGTGCGGCCTTTAGGTTTTCGACACGGCGCGCCAGATGGCCATTGGCAATATGCGCGGCTTCGTGGGCGATCACGGCCTGCAGCATCTCGGGGGACTCGACGTTCAGGATCAGGCCGTAGTTCAGATAGATGGCATTGTAATCAATGACAAACGCATTGAACGTACTGTCGTTGACCACAAAAATCTGAACTCTGTTGGTGTTCAAGCCGGCAGCACGCAGCACGGGAAAGGCCAGCTCTCGAAGGCCGTATTCGATGTCCGGGTCGCGGATCAGGCTTTGCGCGGCGGATTGAACAACTGTCGCGGCCCATGTCGCTACAAGCAGCAACAGGGCCGGGATTGACGCCAGCCTGGATACACGTTCAAAAGCCATGTCAGCAACATGGGAGATGGGCATGCGAAACTCAACCCGGTCCGGGGTCGATCCGTTTATTGTGATGGACGTGATGGAGGCCGCGCGCAAAGCGGAAGAAGCCGGGCGCACCATCATCCACATGGAGGTCGGCCAGCCTGGCACCGGCGCCCCCACGGGGGCGACAGCCGCGTTGACCCAAGCGATGCAGCATGAGCCGCTGGGCTACACTGTCGCGCTGGGTATGCCTGCGCTGCGTCAACGCATCGCTCGGATGTATGGTGAATGGTATGACGTCGATCTAAACCCTGATCGGGTGGTGGTCACGCCCGGATCGTCTGGGGGTTTTTTGCTAGCGTTCACGGCGCTTTTCGACAGCGGAGACCGGGTTGGAATCGGCGCACCTGGCTATCCGTCTTACAGGCAGATTTTGAAGGCTTTGGGGCTGGTGCCGGTCGACCTGCCCACTGCACCGGAAAATCGTTTGCAGCCCGTACCGGCGGATTTTGCCGGGCTGGACCTGCAAGGGTTGATGGTGGCCTCTCCGGCAAATCCCACCGGGACAATGCTGGATCGCACGGCAATGGGCGCGCTCATCGAGGCGGCGCAGGGGCAGGGGGCCTCGTTCATCAGTGACG
Organism: Ruegeria sp. R8_1; assembly: GCF_017743815.1. Classification (NCBI taxonomy): domain Bacteria; kingdom Pseudomonadati; phylum Pseudomonadota; class Alphaproteobacteria; order Rhodobacterales; family Roseobacteraceae; genus Ruegeria; species Ruegeria sp. R8_1. Next base: position 543,677 of record NZ_JAGHRL010000001.1, read on the forward strand.
AAATTTACCACGGGCTGGAATATGAGGCCAAGGCTGTCACTGCGCTGGAGCTGACGGATGAGTGCTATGTGATCAATTCCTTTTCAAAATATTTCTCGATGACAGGTTGGCGCGTCGGTTGGATGGTAGTGCCCGAAGATCAGGTGCGAGTGGTCGAACGGATTGCCCAGAACATGTTTATCTGTGCTCCGCATGCCAGTCAGGTGGCGGCGCTGGCCGCGATGGATTGCGACGAGGAATTGCAAGCCAATCTGGATGTATACCGCAGAAATCGCGCATTGATGCTGGAAGGGTTGCCCAAAGCAGGGTTCACGAATATCGCGCCTCCTGACGGGGCATTTTATGTTTATGCGGATGTCTCTGAGCTGACCAATGACAGCCAAGCCTTCGCCGCCGAGATTCTGGACAAGGCAGGTGTCGCCGTGACCCCGGGCTTGGATTTTGACCCTCAGCGGGGCCACACGACTTTGCGGTTCTCGTATGCGCGGTCAACCGATGATATCGCCGAAGGCCTGAGCCGACTTGCGCGCTTCATGACCGAGCGGGGATTGTCCAAGGCCAAAGCCTAAGGCGTTCACAAGTGGGCGCAGGTCGGTTAGTCTTGGGCGCAAACGATCTTGGGAAAACTCGAGGCCATGAGCAGGATATTTTTTGCCATAGCGCTCATCTGCGCGCTTGCAGCTTCAGCCTTTGCGCATGATTTCAGCGCATTGGCCCGGATTGAACCTGCAAACAGCCATGTTCAAAATGATGGGCAGGCTGGGGTTCAGGTACAGCTTGGTCTCAGCCAGGGTGTGCCGTATCGGGTGTTCACTCTGGAAAACCCCTATCGCGTCGTTCTTGATTTCAAAGAAGTCGATTGGACCGGGCTTGAGAGCGACAGCTTTCTGCAGGCGGATCGCGTGACGTCTGTGCAATTCGGGGCCTATGTGCCGGGGTGGTCTCGGATGGTGCTGGAGCTTGGCGCGCCAATGGTCGTCGATACGGCGGGCCTGCGGATTGATTCCGCGTCCGGAGCCGCTGAGTTGTCTTTGCGCCTTAAGCGATCGACTGCGGAAACCTTTGCCGCCAGTGCCGGCGCACCGCGACAACCGGGATGGGATCTGCCGGAAGCCGCTGATTTACCCGACGCTCACCCCAGTGACGGTCCGCGTCCGCTGCGCGTCATGTTAGATCCCGGACATGGCGGTATTGATCCGGGGGCCGAGGTTCAGGGCGTGAACGAAAAGTCCCTCATGCTGACTTTTGCCCGCGAACTGCGCGAGCTTTTGCTGCGTCAAGACGGGTATGAGGTGATCCTGACGCGGACAGACGATCATTTCGTGTCGCTCGAGCGGCGCATTGCGCTTGCGCACAGAGCGGGGGCGGATGTGTTCATCTCGCTGCACGCGGATATCCTGTCAGAAGGTCGCGCACATGGGGCAGCTGTTTACACCTTGTCCCAAGACGCCTCGGACGTGGCCAGTCACAAACTGGCCGAACGGCACGATCGTGCCGACCTGATCTCAGGTATTGATCTGAGTGGTGCGGACGATCAGGTGGCGGATGTTTTGCTGGATTTAGCGCGTCAGGAAACCCGCCCACGGACAGATGCGTTGGCGGGGGCTTTGGCCAACGGAATGGCTCAGCAAGGCGGACCGATGAACAGCCATCCAATCAGAACAGCGTCCTTTTCGGTGCTTAAGGCGGCCGATATCCCTTCGGTTCTGATCGAACTGGGCTTTCTGTCCAGTCCCAGAGACCTGAAAAACATAGTAGATCCCGAATGGCGCATGGGCATGGCGCGGGGGATACGTGACGGGCTGGAGGATTGGCGTCAGCAGGATGTGATCCGGCGGTCCCTGATTGGTCAGTGACCCTGCGGCGTAATCCGGCTAATATGGGTCATCGTGTTTTGACCCAGAGCAGGCGCGCCCTTATATAGACCGCACCGCGAGCAAAAGGCAGTGACGTGATCCGTTTCATATTTTCAATCTTCGGGGCGATCTTCAGCCTCGTGACCCTTGGTGTTTTCATGGCCGCGCTGGTGATTGGCGCGATCTTCTGGATGTATGGGCGCGACCTGCCCAGCCATGAATCGCTGGCGCAGTACAAACCGCCCACGATCAGTCGGATCTATTCGGGCGAAGGCCAGTTGATCGACGAATTCGCGCAAGAACGCCGTCTGTTCACGCCGTCCGAGGAAATTCCCGATCTGGTGAAACAGGCCTTTATCTCGGCCGAGGATAAAAACTTCTACACGCACCAAGGCTATGACCCGCGCGGGATCATCGCAGCTGGCGTTGAGGCGGTGAAATCCAAGGGTGAAAACGTGCGTGGTGCGTCGACCATCACCCAACAGGTGATGAAGAACTTCCTGCTGTCCGGCGACCGTCGCGCCGAGCGCAAGATCAAGGAGATTATCCTCGCCACCCGGCTTGAGGATACGTTGGACAAGGAACAGATTCTCGAACTCTACATGAACGAGATTTTTCTGGGCCAGAACTCGTATGGTGTGACGGCGGCTGCCCAGACCTATTTCAACAAGACGCTGCAGGAACTGGCCCCGCATGAGGCGGCGACCTTGGCGGCGATGCCCAAGGCACCTTCGGACTACCACCCGGTGCGCGAGAAAGAGCGCCTGCTGGCGCGCCGCAACTATGTGCTGCGCGAGATGAATCAGAACGGGTACCTCGACTTGGCCACCTATGAGGCCGAGGTGGCGCAACCGCTGCGTTCGGTCCAAAACGGCGATTTCGAAAGCTTCCGGACCGCATTGCCGCCGCGTGACTATTTCACCGACGAAATCCGCCGCCAATTGAGCGAGGATTTCGGTGAGGGTGAGTTCTTCACCGGCGGCTTCACCGTCCGCGCCTCGGTGGATGAGGAAATGCAGGTCGAGGCCGCCAAGGCCCTGCGCACGGCGTTGCAGAAATACGACCGCTCGCGCGGGAAATGGCGCGGCACGGGGGAGGTGATTGCCGAAGACAAGCTGGCGGATGAAGCGCAATGGCGCGAAGCATTGGCAATTACGGAAATCCCCCGCGACGTGGAACTGCCGACTCAATGGTATCCGGCCGTCGTGCTGAACGTCGCCGATCAGTCCCTGACAGTGGGTATCGAGGACGGTCCTGCAAACGGTACCATCCCTCGTTCGGACATCCAGTGGATGCAGGGTAATTTCTTTGACAATTTCAAGCGCGGCGACGTCATTCTGGTGATGGCCGGGGACGAGGGCCAATGGTCCGCCCGTCAGATCCCTGAAGTGCAGGGTGGCTTTGTCGCGATGGATGTGAATTCGGGCCGAGTTCTGGCCATGCAGGGCGGATTCTCGTATCAGGATTCGGTGTTCAACCGCGCCACACAGGCGCAGCGCCAGCCGGGATCGAGCTTCAAACCCTTCGTCTACGCCGCCGCGCTGGACAGTGGCTACAGCCCTGCCACTATCGTTGTGGATGCCCCGATCGAGGTGAACACACCTCAAGGTCTGTGGCGGCCCAAGAATTCGTCGAACAAATTCTATGGGCCTACCCCTTTGCGTACAGGGATTGAACAGTCGCGGAACCTGATGACCATCCGTTTGGCGCAAGAAGTCACGATGCCCGTGGTTGCGGGCTATGCCGAACGGTTTGGAGTTTATGACCGGATGGGCGCATTCCTTGCGAACTCGCTGGGGTCAGAGGAGACGACGCTTTACAAAATGGTCGCCGCCTACGCGATGTTTGCAAATGGTGGCGAGCGGGTCGAGCCCACTCTGGTCGATCGCATTCAGGATCGGTTCGGCAAGACGATCTATCGCCATGATGATCGTCAGTGTCTGGATTGCAACTCGGCATGGTTGGAACCTGACGAGTCACCCACCATCGAGACCGACCGCTGGCAGGTGATGGACGCCATCACCGCGTATCAGCTGACGTCGATGATGAAAGGTGTTGTGGATCGTGGGACTGCATCTGCTCATGTAAACCTGCCGGTGCCAACGGCTGGCAAAACCGGTACGACCAACGAATCCAAGGATGCATGGTTTATCGGTTTCACCTCGAACATCGTGGCTGGGTGCTACATTGGGTATGACCGCCCGCGTCCGATGGGTAGAGGTGCCTATGGGGGGACAATGTGCGGCCCGGTGTTCCAGAGTTTCATGGAACACGCCACCGAGAAGTATGGCGGCGGTCCGTTCGAAGTGCCCGAGGGTGGCCATTTCATCAAAATCGACCGCTTCAGCGGCGCGCGTCTGCCTGCGGACGCGACCGGTGATTATGTCGTCGCCGAGTATTTCCGCGATGGTGTGGATGGCTTTATCGACCGGGTTTACGATGGTGGGTTTGCGATGGGCTCGGACCTGCCTTTGTTTGAAGAAGCCAGCTCGGGCCGACAGGTGACGACATCGACCGGTGATACGATCACTGTTGGCCCCAACGCCAGCCAGGGTGATCTGCAGGGCGGCGGGCTTTACTGAAATCTTTAAGGACCGCTCTGACTTGTAGCGGTCCCATGCTCTTGCTATCACGCAGCACTGATCAAGCAAGTTGGGACGTAACCATGCGCGCCGAAACCCAGAATATTGTGGCGGAAATCGAAAAGTCGCTGGAGCTGCTGGCGCAGCGTATGGACTATGAAACCGCACCTCATCGTCTTGAGGAATTCAACGCGCGGGTTGAAGACCCCAACCTGTGGGACAATCCCGAGAACGCACAAAAGCTGATGCGCGAGCGGCAGATGCTGGTCGATGCCATCGAAACCTATGAAACCATCAAGACCGATCTCAGCGACAATATTGAGCTGATCGAGTTGGGCGAAATGGAAGAGGATGACGAGGTCGTCGCCGACGCCGAGGGGGCGATCAAGGCGCTTGGCGAAAAAGCCGCCAAGAAAGAGCTTGAGGCCCTTCTGGACGGCGAAGCCGACAGCAATGACACGTTCCTCGAAATCAACTCGGGCGCGGGGGGGACGGAAAGCTGCGACTGGGCCTCGATGCTGGCGCGGATGTATGTCCGCTGGGCCGAGAAAAAAGGCTATACGGTTGAGCTGCAATCCGAGACCGCGGGCGAAGAGGCGGGGATCAAGTCGGCGGCCTACAAGATTTCTGGCCATAACGCTTATGGCTGGTTGAAGTCGGAAAGCGGTGTGCACCGTTTGGTGCGGATTTCGCCGTATGACTCAGCGGCCAAGCGGCATACATCGTTCAGTTCGGTCTGGGTCTATCCCGTGGTTGATGACAATATCGAGATTGAGGTGAATCCGGCGGATATTCGGATTGATACCTATCGGTCGTCCGGTGCGGGTGGTCAGCACGTGAACACCACGGATTCGGCGGTGCGGATCACGCATATTCCTACCGGTATCGTTGTGACCAGTTCCGAAAAGTCGCAGCACCAGAACCGCGATATCGCCATGAAAGCGCTGAAGTCGCGCCTGTATCAGCAAGAGCTGGACCGCCGGAACGCCGATATCAACGCCGCCCATGAAGCCAAAGGCGATGCGGGCTGGGGTAACCAGATCCGGTCTTACGTGCTGCAGCCTTACCAGATGGTAAAGGACCTGCGGACCAACCATGAGACGTCGGACACAAAGGGTGTGTTGGATGGCGATCTGGATGGGTTCATGGCGGCAACTTTGGCGCTGGATGTGGCTGGTAAGTCCCGGTCCGAGGCGCAGGGCGACTAAGCCGGGCAGGGGGCTCTGCCCCCGCCGCGCGATGCGCGACTCCCCCGAGATATTTTTGGCCAGATGAAGTCGACCCCCGTGTGGTTGCTGCTGGAAAAGATACATCTAAACAGTGGGTTTAAATGGGGATAAGCCCCGGATAGGCTGATCGAGTCAGTGTGACCTGTCAGCCGAAGAGATCCGAATGAACCTAAGCCAGATTACCGCAACCGCGTTGGTGACCGAATTGTCCGAAGGGCGGGTCTCTGCGTCTGAAGTGATGCGGGCCACGTTGGACCGCATAGCAGCGGTGAATGGCGATTTAAACGCCATAGTTGGATTGCGGGACGAGGGCGATCTGATGGCAGAGGCGGCTGAGCTCGACAAAGGGGCGAATAGGGGTCCTCTGCATGGGGTGCCGATCGCGGTCAAAGACTTGGTCAATGTGGCCGGGGTTGTGTCGACCCAAGGGTCGCCGTTGTTTCGCGATCATATCCCTCAGAAGGATGACATGATCGCTGCCCGGATGCGGGCGGCCGGAGCGATTTTGATCGGAAAGACCAACACGCCCGAATTCGGATTGGGGTCACACACGTTCAACCCGGTTTATGGCGCCACGCGAAACCCATATGATTCATCCCGAACTTGCGGTGGATCTTCTGGTGGCGCGGCGGTTGCTTTGGCGTCTGGTATGGTGACGCTGGCGGATGGCTCGGACATGATGGGTAGTTTGCGAAACCCCGCCGCGTGGAACAATGTCTACGGGTTTAGACCAAGCTGGGGTAGGGTTCCGTCCGAACCGGTCGGAGACGCGTTTCTGCATCAGCTTTCGACCCTCGGTCCGATGGCGCGTTGCCCTGAAGATTTGGGTCTGCTTTTGGATGTCATATCCGAGCGTGACACGCGTCAGCCCTACAGTGTGAAACCTGAGCCCGTTGGGCCGGTTCAAGCGCGCGACCTGACAGGGGTTCGTATCGGTTGGCTTGGCGATTGGGGCGGAGCCTATCCGTTCGAAGACGGGATAACGGATCTGTGTCGGGAAGCCGTGTCCGTTCTTGCTGGGTTGGGGGCACAGGTCGATGACGTCGTGCCCGATTTCGAAGCCGAGCGTCTGTGGGAAAGCTGGACGGTGCTTAGATCATGGAGCATCGCCGCCAGCCTTGCCCCTCTGACCGAGCATAGATCAATGTTGAAAGACACGGCGCAATGGGAACTGGATCGGGGGCTTGCCTTGACCGCAATGCAGGTTCACCGCGCCAGTGAGATGCGTTCAGAATGGTTCCGGCACGCTCTTGGAATGTTCAACACCTATGACGCGCTGATCCTGCCATCCGCGCAAGTCTGGCCTTTCGAGATCGAAACGCCGTATCCGACCGAGATCGCTGGCACCAAAATGGATACTTACCACCGTTGGATGGAGGTTGTTCTGCCAGTGAGCCTGATTGGCCTGCCGTGCCTGTCCGTGCCGGCGGGGTTTGGCTCAGAAGGCGTGCCGATGGGGATGCAGGTTTTCGGTCCGCGCGGCACGGACGCAAAGCTTTTGTCAATCGGGGCTGCCTATCATGCGGCGACTGAGTGGCCACAAAAAAGACCCGCCAGCTAATAAGCGACACAGGGAGGAGGGAGACAGAATGGAGAAGCCTTTCGGAGTTCCGAAAATGGGGCCGGTTACGACAGACATGTTGCGTGAAGCCTTGAGCCGGGCTTGGGCGGATTTTCGACGTGCGCCGGTCTATGGCCTTGTGTTCGCAGGTTTCTACGTCCTCGCAGGCTGGGCAATGGCGTGGGTCACGGTACAAACTCAGACCTCGTATTGGCTGGTACTGGCCGCGATCGGTTTCCCGCTATTGGGGCCCTTTGCAGCAGTTGGGCTGTATGAAGTCTCTCACCGGTTGGAGTTGGGGGAACCACTTGATTACGCTTCTATTTTTGGCGTTGTGGCGCAGCAGGGTCGACGTCAGCTGCCCTCAATTTGTGCGATCATCGTGGTCATGTTCCTGTTCTGGTTCTTCCTTGGTCACATGATTTTTGCACTGTTCATGGGACTGTCGACCATGACCAACGTTTCCACCTCTCTTGAGGTTTTTCTGACTGTAAATGGCCTGACGATGCTGGCGGTCGGAACTTTGGTTGGAGCGGTTTTTGCCACTCTTCTTTACATGATCACCGTACTGTCCATCCCAATGTTGCTGGATAGGGAATTGGATTTCGTGACAGCAATGATCGCCAGCTACAGCTATGTCAGCGCGAACTTGACGGTGATGCTGGGTTGGGGCCTATTCGTTGCTCTGCTGACGTTTCTCGCCATGGTCCCATGGTTTCTGGGACTACTGATCATCTTGCCGCTGCTTGGACATGCGAGCTGGCACTTGTATCGGCAGATCACACAAGCCGAATCCGCTGCTGCAGAGCCAGGTTAACCAACGTTTATTCTAAGCGTTCAAGGCCATGGCATGCGCACGTCGGGCGGTGCGGGCCGCGCTTATGGCTGCGGTCGGTTTTGTACCTAGGTATCGCAAATTCAAGCGACGCATTGTTGTCTCGTTGGCTGTGGTTTTGGACAGGCAAATCGCAACACCCCGCCAGGTGTCGGGCTGATCTCCTCCACAGCGCGTCATCAGATAAATCTTGCTGTTTTGCGCCGTACGGTTCGACATCAATATGTAGACTTGGCTTCCTGCGCAGGCCGCGATGCCTTGAACTTCGCGCAATTCAGGCGATGTCGCCTCGCTGGTCGCCGGCGGTTCGTAGCTGCGGATCATGGTGCATTGCGGAAGGCGCCGCGCATGGATCACGCGGTACCGTGTCACCTGCGCCCCGTCCAGAGCGGTTTCCGAGACATAATAAAACCCGGCGGGCAGAAGGTCCTCGGTCAGAGTGCCGGGCCCGGAACCCAGAAATTCTGTCAGAGCAGTTGCAGCAGGATGAGGCGCCGGCAGATCGATTTCGTTAATGGGTCGTAGAAGAATACGTGCGTCCACGTCGAAAAAACTGCAAATACGATTAAGCACGTCGGGCCGGGGAAAGCTCTCTCCGCCAAGGTACCGGTTGAACTGAGTACGGTTGATCCCAAGCTGACGGCACAGTTCAGAAATCGAGGGGTAGTCCGATGCCAGCAGTCGAAGATTATCACCGAACATCTTGCGCAGCTCAGCCGGGCTGCGGGTTTCGTTGGTCATTTCTGTCCCGGTCTTATTATGTGTTGCCGTGTTAACCTTGTTTGTCCGAGCAATAGACCGGACAATCGCGCTTCAATCGTACTGAGGACCCTGACCAGCGCATCCCAACGCCACGTCACAAGACGAGGCTAACGTCCTGATGCGTAAAAGCAATAGTCTTTTAAGTATATTGTATGGAATTTTTGGTGTTTTGGATCGTTTTGGACAACACATTGCTAAAACGCGTGCAGCCGCTATCAAACCCGAGTTGTCCCGTCCGCTACGTAAGCGCAGCGGACGGGACAGAATATTCAGTCGCCGCGCAGCAGTGCGGCGACACCTGTGCGGGCGATCTCGATCAAACCCAACGGACGCATCAGGTCGGCAAAGGCGTCGATCTTGTCCGGCGCACCGGTGATCTCAAAGATGAATGAATTCAAGGTGCTGTCGACCACATTGGCACGGAAAATATCGGCAAGGCGCAGCGCCTCGACCCGCTTGTCGCCTTCACCTACGACTTTGATGATCGCCAGTTCCCGCTCGACCGAGGGCCCCTCGACCGTCAGGTCATGCACCTCATGCACGGGTACGATGCGGCCCAGTTGAGCTTTGATTTGTTCGATCACCTGCGGGGTGCCGGTGGTGACGATGGTGATGCGGCTCAGGTGACCGGTGTGGTCCACCTCGGCCACGGTCAGGCTTTCGATGTTATAACCACGGCCCGAAAACAGGCCGATCACGCGGGCCAGAACGCCGGGTTCGTTTTCGACCAGAACCGCAATCGTGTGGCGCTCCTGCACGTCCGAAAAGGTCGGCCGTAGGTTATAGGCCGAATGGCGGGTGGAGCCTTTTTTGATATGTAGGGCAGACATTTACGTCCCTTTCATCATCCTGCGAAAGCCGGGCACCGGAGCGCCCGACAAAATTCGACGAATTTTGTTAAACCAGAACCGAACCTTTGGAGTCGATCACGCCCTGCGTCTCGGCCTCGCCCAGCAGCATCTCGTTATGGGCCTTGCCCGACGGGATCATGGGGAAGCAGTTCTCGTGCTTTTCAACCAGACAGTCAAAGATCACCGGGCCGTCATAGTTGATCATCTCCATGATCGCGTCATCCAGATCGGCGGGGTCGGAACACAGGATGCCCTTGGCCCCGAAGGCCTCGGCCAGTTTGACGAAATCGGGCAGGGCCTCGGACCACGAATGCGAGTACCGCTCGCCATGCAGCAGCTCTTGCCATTGGCGCACCATGCCCAGACGTTCGTTGTTCAGAATGAACTGCTTAACCGGCAGGCGGTATTGAACGGCTGTGCCCATTTCCTGCATGTTCATCAGCCACGAGGCCTCACCCGCGACGTTGATCACCAGCGCGTCGGGATGGGCCATCTGCACACCGATCGAGGCCGGGGTGCCATAACCCATCGTGCCCAGACCACCCGAGGTCATCCAGCGGTTGGGGTCTTCGAAACCGAGGTACTGCGCGGCCCACATCTGATGCTGGCCGACCTCGGTCGTGATATAACGGTCGTGGTTTTTAGTCAGCTCTTCAAGACGTTGCAGGGCGTATTGCGGTTTGATCGTCTTTTCGCTGTTGGTGTAGGCCAGACAATTGACCTTGCGCCAGTCGCTGATCTGTTCCTGCCACTTGGCAACGGCAGCCGCATCCGTCTTGCGCCCACGCGCTTTCCAGACCTTGAGGATATCCTCCAGCACATGGGCCACGTCGCCGACAATCGGGATATCGACGCGGATCACCTTGTTGATCGACGAGGGATCAATGTCGATATGCGCCTTTTTCGAATTCGGCGAGAACGCATCAATCCGCCCGGTGATCCGGTCGTCAAACCGCGCGCCGATGTTGATCATCAGGTCACAGTCATGCATCGCAAGGTTGGCCTCATACAGGCCGTGCATCCCCAGCATACCCAACCAATTCTTGCCCGAGGCTGGATAAGAGCCCAGACCCATCAGGGTCGAGGTGATTGGGAAGCCGGTCGCATCCACAAGCTCGCGCAGCAACTGGCTGGCCGCGGGGCCCGAGTTGATCACGCCACCGCCGGTATAGAAGACGGGCTTTTTGGCTGTTTCAATCGCCGCGACCAGCTCGGTGATCTCTTCCAGATCGCCTTTCAGAACCGGTTGGTAATGCGAGGTCGAGGGTTTCGGCCCGGAATACTCACCCGAGGCGAACTGAACGTCTTTGGGGATGTCGATCAGCACCGGACCGGGGCGACCGGAGGTGGCGACGTGGAACGCCTCGTGCACGGTTTCGGCCAGCGAGTCCGTGTCTTTCACCAGCCAATTATGCTTGGTGCAGGGGCGGGTGATGCCAACGGTGTCAGCCTCTTGGAACGCGTCCGAGCCGATCATGAAGGTCGGAACCTGACCGGTCAGAACCACGATCGGGATCGAATCCAGCAGTGCGTCGGTCAGGCCGGTCACCGCGTTGGTGGCGCCGGGGCCGGAGGTCACCAGCGCAACGCCGGGTTTTCCGGTCGAGCGCGCATAGCCTTCGGCGGCGTGCACGGCCCCCTGTTCGTGACGCACCAGAATGTGGCGAATGTCGTTTTGCAGAAAAATCTCATCATAGATCGGTAGCACGGCGCCGCCGGGGTATCCGAATACCGTGTCCACGCCCTGATCCTTGAGGGCCTGAACCACCATCTTTGCGCCGGTCATCTCACGTGTCATCTGCTTTGCTCCGTTCGCGACATGTGTCTTGCGTGTTGCCAAAAAAAAGCCCCCGAGATTTTCGGAGGCGCATGGGTTGAATTATGGTTTACCGTCACCGGCCCATGCGCGTGTTTCCTACGATTACGACTAGCGCTTTCATCGCCAGAGGCTCCTTTTTTGCGTGCAGGGACATTATGGGCGGCGCGACGGGGCGTCAACAGGCAATCGCACCAATTTTCTATCTCAGGCAGTGAATTTTGCGACATTTTATTGCGCAAATTGCCGCATGTCCGGAATTTTTGAGAAATAGGGGCGCTGATTCTCTGCGCTCGCCTGTTTCGCTTGTGCTCAAAAGCGTCACGACGATGTCCGAAACGAGCATGATTGCGGCTTAAAGCTGAGGCAACCTGACCCAGACCTTTGCTGGCAACGGAGGCACCCATGCTGCATGATCTGATTAATCTGGGACGGTATCCGATAGATTGTCCGGGTTCGCGGGCATACGAGCAGTTAATCAACGATCTGCGAAAAGAACTGGATCAGGATGGCTGCGCTGTCATGCCGGGGTTTGTTCATGCCGAAGGTGTCGCGTCGCTGTTGCAAGAGGCTGAGCGTGTTGCAGGTCACGCCCATCGCTCGTTTAACCGGACGAACGCCTATTTCACGCAGGACGATCCGACGCTGGAAAGATCCCACCCGGTGCGGCAGTTTTATGACCGTTCGAACGCGTTTGTGCCTGCGGATAATTTCCCGAATTCCGGGCCGCTGAGGCGTATTTATGAGTCTGAACCTTTTTTGCCATTCATCCGGGCGGCGCTGAATGAACCGGAAGACAAGTTCTTTCGCTACGATGACCCGTTGGCGGATGTGATTGTCAACGTTGTGGAGGAGGGGCAGGGTTTTCCATGGCATTTCGACACCAACAACTACACGGTCACACTGGCTATTCAAAATGGTGAGGCAGGAGGCACGTTCGAATACGTCCCGAACCTTCGAACCGCCGAGGACGAGCAGTTTGCATCGGTCGCTTCGGTTCTTGACGGTAGCAGGGCAAGGGTCCGTGAATTGGAACTGCTTCCTGGCGATCTGCAGATATTCCGTGGGCGGTACGCGTTGCACCGGGTGACCCCTGTGAAAGGGCCGCGCAGCCGTTACGTCGGCATTTTCTCATTCGCCGAAGCCGAAGGGATGTGTGGCAGCGTTGAGCGAACCAAACAGCTTTATGGTCGGGTGCTACAACATCACCATGATCGGGAGGGGCTGAGAAACGATCCATTGCTGGATTGAAACGTGGCAGCCTGCGCGTGAGATAGATTTGCCACCGGAGGCGCACATGCCTGAAGTATTGCAGCTCACTCCATTTGTATTGTGCTCTTCGTTGCAAAAGCAGATAGACTTCTATTGCGACCGTCTTGGGTTTGCCTGCGGGTTTCGGCAAGACAATTATGCGTTTCTGTCGCTTGGCCCAGTGGCCATTCGGTTGCTGGAATGCCCGCCGCGGGAAGACGGGCGACAGTTAGGCGACGAGCAATCGTTCTACATAGACGTGGATGATGTTGACGCGCTGTATGAAACCTTACGCGCGGGGTTCGAGAGTTTGCCCGAGGGGCGCGTGCGGCCACCATTTGACCAACCCTATCAGCAGCGCGAGTTTCACGTCATTGATGAAGATGGAACGCTAGTCTTTTTCGGTCAGGACATCAGGCCAAGGGGCTGAGTGCTCCCGCCCGTTGTCAATGCGCCTGCGGCGCATCTCCGCCGGTTGGGCCGGGCAGCGCGTGCCGCGCTGCGGTCAGAAACCGGGGCTGGTGCCCTGCAAGACTCCATGCTCGAGCGCATAGCGAGTCAGACCTGCAGTCGAAGAAATTCCCAGTTTGCGTTTGATGTTCTTGCGGTGGGTCTCGACCGTGCGGACCGAGATGTCCAACGCTTGGGCTACTTCTTTGTTGGATTTTCCCTGGGCCAGTTCCAACAGAATGGTCTGTTCCCGACCCGTCAGGGCCTCGCGCGCACCACCGCTTTTGGGTTCCAGCGACCCACTGGCTCCGGTGCACAGGTATTGCTCGCCTTGCATAACGGCATCGATGGCCTTCTTGATCTCGTCCGTCGGAACATCCTTTAGGACATATCCCTTGGCCCCGTGACTGAGGGCTGTTGAAATGTATTCAGGGCTGTCGTGCATGGACAGGACCAGAACGCGGGTTTGAGGCAGGCGTTCCAGAATGATCTCGGTCGCGCTGAGGCCGCCCATGCCGGGCATGTTCAAATCCATCAAGATCACATCAGGTGCCAGAGTAGCGACCTGATCGACGGCGTCCTGCCCGCTACTGAGCGTTCCGACAACAGTGATTTCGTCGTAGCTTTCGAGGATCGACTGTATCCCTTCGGCGACCATCGGGTGGTCGTCTACGATAAGGACACGGATTGTGGCGTCGCTCATGTACCGGCCTTTCGGTTGGGCGTGGCGTCTTCCTGTGGCGGCAGCAAATGGCTGAGAGGCAGGCTGACCTCGATCACCGTGCCGCTGCGTGGTCCGCGTGATGACAGAATGCGGAGCGATCCGTCAAGCTGTTCGATACGCTCCTGCATGTTTCGCAGCCCGATCCCCGTACTGCCGTCGCCGGGTGCACTGCGCAGTCCGCGGCCGTTGTCGGTGATCCGCATGGTTGCGCCCTTTTTGTGGCCGCGCAGGTCTATCGTAACACGAGTTGCGCCGGAATGGCGTTCGATATTGGTCAGGGCCTCTTGCGCGATGCGGTAGAGCGCGATCTTGCTGTCCTGATCCAGACGGTTGCGGAAGACAACCGTTGAGAACTCGGTGTCGATTCCGGTGCGGTCCCTAAAGTCATCGGTCAACGCCTTGAGGGCAGGGCCAAGCCCGAGGTCGTCCAAAACGCCGGGACGCAGGTCGCGGCTTATGCGACGAACTTCGGTGATAGCAGACCCCAGATGGTCGATACCCTTGCCCAACGGGTCACGCGCGCCCGCATCATCGCCACGTTCCAACCGCCTGCGGGCGTTATCCAACGCGTATCGCACGCCCACAAGGATCTGGCTGATCCCGTCATGCAATTCCCGCGCCACGCGGCCACGCTCTTCCTCTTGCGCATCGAAAACGCGTTGTGTCAGCTCTTTCAGCTTTGCGTCGGCCAACCTGCGCTCGCGAACGTTCAGCAGCATCCCCGATGTGAAAACGATCAGAACAGCCGCCAGAACGATCGCGCCGATGTATCCAAAGGTGCGCTGCACACGGGCCTCGACCTCGGCACGGGCATTGGCGACGGTTGCGACGATATCGTCGATGAAAACGCCGGTCCCAACAGCCCAGCGCCAGTCCTGCAGGCCGACCACATAGGCGATCATCTGTGCCTCTTCCCCGGTCGAGGGCTTCTGCCACATAAAGCTGTGCCATCCTGCCCCCTGACGGGCGAGGCGAATGAATTCATCCACGACAGGGGTGCCATCGCTGTCGGTCAGCCCTTCCCAGTTGCGGTTGATGAATTGCGTCTGACGCGGGCTGACAAGGTTGTTGCCGTCATAGTCATAGACAAAGAAGAATCCGTCCTTGCCGTAGATCATCGCCGACAGGATCTGTGTCACAAGATTCTGCGCGACCTTATCGTCGGGCGTGGCGCGACCATAGATATAGGCAAATCCGTTGCGTGCCTGAGTGACGTAATTGCGCAGTTCTTCTTTCTTGGCCTCGATCAGGCGACGTTCCAGTGCCTGAATTTCGCGCTCGGCCGTGGCGCGGGCTTCCTGTGTAACAAAGAACGCAATTGCCGCTACGGCCACCAATAGCGGGATAGCTGCCACAAGTGATAGCTTCTGGCCATAGGTCAGCGAAATCAGGTTGCGAAATCCTTTCATGGACGAATCGATACGCAAGCGCGCGGGAAAATGCAAAATCTTTGCTCGCGACCGGTTTTTTCTATCGTTCGCGAGCGGAAAGCACTGGACGTTTCCCCAATTTCAACGCCTCGCCGCAGAAAAACCGGCTTACCTACGTAGTAGTAGGTATTCACATTCAAATTCCTGTCATTAGGCTGGCGCGCACTGAAAACGACTGCCCCGACAGCGCTCGGGGAATTTGACTATGTAGGGGAGGAACACTCATATGGATCGTCGTTCATTTCTAAAAACATCTGCTCTGGGCGGCTCGGCTGCTGCGGCCACCACGCTGGCAGCACCGTCTTATGCACAGGGCAAGCGTACCCTGACCATGGTGACCTCGTGGGGTCGCGGTCTGGCGGGCGTTTTTGACAGCGCACAGCGTTGCGCCGACAGCATCACTACGATGTCCGATGGCGACCTGACGGTTGAAATCAAAGCCGCGGGCGAGCTGGTTGGTGCGTTCGAGGTGTTTGACGCCGTTTCGTCCGGTCAGGCCGACATGTACCACGCTGCCGATTATTACTTTGTGGGTCAGCACCCGGGCTACGCATTCTTCACCGCTGTACCTTTTGGCATGACTGCGCAGGAACTGGTGAACTGGTACTACCACGATGGCGGCATGGAGCTGCATGACGAGCTGGGCGAAATCTTTGGCCTGAAATCCTTCCTGGCCGGGAACACCGGTGCGCAGGCGGGCGGCTGGTACTCGAAAGAGATCAACGGCCCCGAGGATTTCCAGGGTCTGAAATTCCGCATGCCGGGTCTGGGTGGTCAGGCACTGGGCAAACTGGGCGCATCGGTTCAGAACATTCCGGGCTCGGAAGTGTATCAGGCGCTGTCCTCGGGTGCGATTGACGGCACTGAGTGGATTGGCCCCTGGGCGGACGAAAAAGCCGGTTTCCAGGAAATTACCAAGACATACTACACCGCGGGCTTCCACGAGCCGGGCGCAGGTCTGTCGCTGGCAACGAACCGCGACGTGTTCGACGAACTGACACCTGCACAGCAGAAGATCATCGAGATTGCGGCTGGCGAAGCGCACCAGTGGAACCTGGCGCAATTCCTGGCCAACAACGGCGCGGCGTTGCAGCGCCTGCAGTCGGGTGGCGTTAAGGTTCTGGAATTCCCCGACAGCGTCTGGGATGCCTTCGGTCAGGCCAGCCAGGAAGTTCTGGACGAAAACATGGGCGACGAGCTGTTCAAGAAAATCCACGACAGCGCAATGTCGTCGATGGCAGCATCCTCGGCGTGGCAGAACCTGTCATCGGGTGCCTACACCACGCAGCGCGACCGCGTTCGCGGCTAAGCAGCGTTTCTTCGACCAAACGGTTTCCCCACCACGCGTGGGGAAGCCTTTCCCGTTGCAACAGCGCGGTTCGGACAGCCGTGCGTCATAGGTGCAACTGACGCGACCTGGGGACAACATGCAGGACGAAAACGGTATCTCGTTCTTCGGCGCCCTGTGGAATGGACTTGTATGGTTCATCCAGAACATTGCCGAAGCCTTCTATAATTTCGGATACGCCATCACGCATCCGCAACTCTGGCTAGACTGGTCGGACAAGGCGTCGATCATGCGCTTTGTCTATTACGGCGGCTCGGTCGAGTTCTTCTTTGTGATCTTCACCTTCTTTCTGGTTCTGACCGCCGTCGGCCTGTATTACCGCAATTTCATGTGGGGGATGGTGCGGGTTCTTGAGGGCTTTGCGAATACCACAGGCCGGTTCTTTGCATGGGCCGGTTTGCTGATGGTCATCCAGCAGATTGTCATCGTTTTCATGCAACGGGTGTTTACCCGCCCTGATATGTCCTTTGGTCTGGGTATCCCATTCACACAAGATATCAGTTGGTTCGCGGAAGAGCTTAAACTGTATAACGCCATGGTGGTCTGCCTGTGCTGCACCTACACTTTCGTGCAGGGCGGACATGTACGCGTTGACCTGATCTATGCCGGGATCAGCCACCGGGCCAAACGCGTGGTCGACATGTGCGGTGCGGTTCTGTTCATGATGCCGATGGCCGTGCTGACGTGGATGTATGGCTGGTACTTCATGTGGCGGCATCTGATCGTGCCGAAACCCTCGGCCAGTGATACGTTGGACCGTCTGGTCGCCAAATCCCGCGCACTGCGCTGGAACGTGGAAACCATCGGCTTCAGCCCCAACGGGTTCAACGCCTATTTCCTGTTCAAGATCCTGCTGGTGGCTTTTGCGGCCATGGTGTTCTTGCACGCCATCGCATTCCTCTACCGCTCGTTCCTGGAATACTCGGAAGGGTCCGAGAGCATCGGAAAACACCTCGACAAGGACAGCCTTGGTGAGGGTGAAGAAGCCTACGAAGGCGCACATTAGGGACGGAGACCCAGACTATGTTATTCGGACTTGATGGCATCGAGATTGGCCTCATTATCGTATTCTTCTGCCTTTTCGGAGGCATCCTATCCGGTTTCCCGGTGGCGTTCGCCATCGGCGGTGCTGGGATCATTTCCTTCGGGATCATCGCAGCGCTGGACAGTGCCGGGCTGCTGATCCACCAGGCGATTGATACCAGTTCCCAAGCCTACCGAGACCTCGTGAATTCGGGCGTCAAACCTGACACGGTGTCGGTGTTCCGCTTCCCGGATTTACCAAGGATCGCCGAGCCGGTCTTTGTGCAGGGCTGGGAAACCGCGCTGGACCGCAATGTCTCGTTCATCGTGAACCGCATGAATGAACGCGTGCTGGCCGGTCAGTCGATTGAAACCCTGCTGGCCGTTCTGATGTTCGTCCTGATGGGCATCACACTGGAGCGCTCGAAGATCGCAAACGATCTGCTGACCACGATGGCGCGTGTCTTTGGCCCGCTGCCCGGCGGTCTGGCCGTGTCGATTGTAGTTGTGGGGGCCTTCCTTGCGGCCTCGACCGGGATCGTAGGTGCGACCGTGGTGACGATGGGCCTGCTGGCGCTGCCGACCATGCTTCGCAACAACTACTCGCCGGAACTGGCGACCGGTGTGATTGCGGCCTCGGGCACATTGGGGCAGATCATTCCGCCGTCGATCGTGATCGTTTTGCTCGGGACACTGGCCGGTGATCTCTATTCCACCGCGCAGGAAACCCGCGCGCAGGATGCGGGATGTACTGACGCGCTGACGTATTTGGGCGAACCTGCCGTGGTCTCAGTCGGGACATTGTTTCAGGCGGCCTTGCTGCCGGGGATCATGCTGGCGCTGCTGTATGCGCTTTATGCCTTTGGCTATGCGCTGCTGAATCCGGACAAGGCCCCGGCCGTTGAAATGTCGGGCGGCAGTGGTGAGCCGATCACCCGTGCCGAAGGACTGACGTGGCTGCTGGGTGCACCGGTTGCGCTGATCGTGGGAATGATGGTTCTGAGCAGTGCTGGTGTTGTCGGAAGCCAGAACATCAGCGTCTCGGCCTTCTCGGATATCGGTGAGGGCGCATCGCTGCGCACGAACGTGTCTGAGGAATGCAAAGCCTCGATGATCGACTTGCACGGACAATTGGCCTGGGATCAGGCCGTGGCCGAGCAAGAGGCCATCGATGCCGCAGGTGGCACCGCCGAGTCGACACGCCTGACCGAAGAAGAACTGGTTGCTGCGCAACAAGCCAAGATCGCTGCTGCTGCGCCGATCGGCACGGGTGTGGCTGTCATGGTCGTGCTGCTGGGTCTGACGCTGGTCATGGGTCGCGGCATTGCGCCATCGAAGCCGACGCAGCCGCTGATCGTAGGTGCCATCGGCCTGTTGCTGATGCTGCTGGTCGATGTCCTGCTCATTGCGCCAACCACGTCCTCGGGGGCGACCTTTGTCTTGATGGCGGTGCCGTTTGCGCTGGCCATTTATGGATGCAAAGAGGCCGCTGCGCGCTGTGCGACCAATGATCTGATCCGCGTGGTCTTCCCGCCGCTGGTTCTGATCATCGCGGTTCTGGGCTCGATCCTGGGCGGTGTGACCAACCCGACGCCCGCTGCGGCGCTGGGGGCAGGCGGGGCGATCATGTTGGCCGCGTACCGCAAGCTGCAGGATCAGGGCCGCTCGGCCAAGGTGATCATCTGGGCGACTTTGGCCGTGATCGTGGCCTTGCTGATGGGTGTGAACTTTGACCTGCGCATCAACCAGAGCGATGTCAGCGTCGAGACCTGGATTGCCTTCATCGTGGCCTATGGCGCCTATCTATTTGCCCTGTTCGGCTTGCTGTTTGGTTGCTGGGTCTTGTTTACCAGCGGGGTTCTGACGCCCGTGGTGCGCGAGACGGCCAAGGTGACCTCGATGGTCTTCACCATCCTGATCGGCTCGCAGTTGCTGAACCTTGTGGTGATCTCGTTCGGGGGTGAGCACTATATCCAGCAGTTCCTGCGCAGTTTCGACAACGAGTTCACGGTCTTCCTGATCGTGATGCTGGTGCTGTTCATTCTGGGCTTTGTGCTGGACTTCCTCGAGATCATCTACATCGTGATCCCCATCGTGGGCCCGGTGATCTATGGCGGGTCATTCGATCCGAAATGGGTCACGATCATGGTGGCGGTGAACCTGCAGACCTCGTTCCTGACGCCACCTTTCGGGTTCGCGCTGTTCTACCTGAGGGGCGTTGCGCCTAAAGAGGTCACAACAGGTCATATCTATCGCGGGATCATTCCATTCGTGCTGATTCAGGTAGTCGGGATTGGTATCCTTTGGTTCTTCCCGACCATCGTGACCATCGTGCCGGATCTGATCCCGAACTGATCGGGCTGACAGAAGAATGACAGACCGGAGGCTCTGTGGCCTCCGGTCTTTTTTGTTCAGGCTTCGGCTTTGGGATGCGTCAGTTTCGCAAAAGCGGTCTCAGCCTCGTGGTCGATATCCAGCGTGGCAGGGGTCAGGGTCCCGGCGTCGGGGTCATTGAATACCGCCCTGTCCAGCTTGCCGACACGCTGCGCGACAATGGTGGTGACAACCGCGTCTCCGGTGATATTCACGACCGTCCGCATCATGTCGATGATCCGGTCAACGGCGAGTATGATGGCGATCCCGTCCAGCGGCATACCCAGTTGATTCAACACCATGGCCAGCATCACAATCCCCACGCCAGGCACTCCGGCAGTGCCGATTGAGGCCAGAACCGAGATCGAGATGATGGTCATATAGCCACCCAGCCCCAGATCAATCCCATAGGCATTGGCCAGGAACACCGTCGCCACCCCATGCATGATCGCAGTTCCGTCCATATTGATCGTCGCACCCAACGGGATGCCGAACGAAGCGACCGAGCGGTCCACACCGATGCGCTGCGTCACGCATTGCATCGAGGCCGGGATCGTCGCGTTCGAGCTTGAGGTCGAGAAGGCAAACACCTGCGCCGAGCGCATCTTGCGCAGAAACGCGCGCGGGCTGAGGCCGGTGCACGCATAGAGCAGCACCATCAGCGTCACGCAAAGGTGGAAGACAAGCGTCAGGCTAATGGTCGCCAGATATCCGATGACGGGGGCAAACAGGCTGAACCCTTCCAGCGCAAAGGTTTTGGCAATCAGGCAGAAGACGCCGATCGGAGCAAAGGCCATCACGATCTCGACGATTTTCATCGCCAGTTCGTTCATGAAGGTACAGCCCTCGACAAAGGCTTTGGCGCGGCTTCCGATCATTAGGACCGCAATGCCGACAACGATCACGTAGAAGATGATCTGCAGCATTTCGCCATTGGCCAGCGCCTGAACCGGGTTCTTGGGGATGATGTTTGCCAGTATCTGCCACGCGGTGTCCTGCGTTGCGATGGACACATCCGCGCTGGCCATGTGCAGGCTGTCAAATCCCATGCCGGGGTTGATGATATTGGCAAACACCAGCGCCGTCATCACCGCCAGCGCCGTGGTCGCCAGATAGGTGACAAAGGTCAGCCCACCTACGCGCCCAAAGACTTTGAGATCACCAATCCCAACCACGCCGCACAGTAGGGAAAACACCACCAGCGGTACGACCAGCATCTGCAGCGCGTTCAGGAACATCTGGCCGACCATGGTGAACAGGCCGTTGACCACATGCTCTTGAAGGAACGGTATGTGCCAATAGTTCAGGGCCAGTCCAAGGGCTGAACCAAGGGCAAGGGCCGTCAGGATTTGCGTCGTTAGGTTGGCCGCAAGCAGCCGTCGCATAGCATGGGTCATTGTCCGTCTCCCTTTACCAAAGCCAAACCCGCAGGTCGGGAACCTGTTGCATCACGGGCTGTGTCATTGAAGCCCAGCCGCACGGATCTACACGGGGTCGAACGGTTGAGGGTCAGGATTACTTGGTGACGTAGGGTAAGGATTCAATTGCTGGGCGTAGGGAAGTCGCCATTTAGATGATTAATAATTCTTCATCTTTTCTGAGGGATCGGCCCCGAGACAGTCAAAATGCTGGAACACGCGCTAGCTGAACTCGATCAAGTCCCAGCGATTTCCAAACGGGTCACGCCAGACCGCGACGGTTCCATAAGGTTCATGACGAGGGGTCTCCTCGAACGTCACGCCAGCCGCCGTCATGGCTGCGTGGTCGCGGTGAAAATCATCCGTCGCCAGAAAAAAGCCGACACGTCCGCCGGTTTGGTTGCCTATGGCCTTGTTTTGATCGACGTCAGCCGCTTTGGCCAGCAGCAAGGACCCCTCGGGCGCGTTGGGAGGGGCCACGCGCACCCAACGCTTACCATCACCCAAATCAATGTCCTGCTCGAGCGTAAAGCTCAGGGTCTGCGTGTAAAATGAAATCGCAGCATCGTAGTCTGGCACCACGAGGGTCACCGCATGCAGGCTCTGACGCATGGGACTTCAGCCTTTGGTCGGGTGTCGGTCAGGCAATTGGATATTCGCCACTTGCTCGGCAATCGGAGCGGTGGACAGAGGGTGGTGGCCCGATCCTGCAAGATCATCCGGGTTTCCGACCTTGACCCATTCACCCTGAATATATGCCTCTAACCCCGAAAACCGGGCTTTATATCCCATCTTCGGGCTGCCAGGGACCCAATATCCAAGATAAACATAAGGCAGCCCGGCCTCGCGTGCGATGTCGATATGATCAAGGATCATATAGGTGCCCAGGGAATTCTGCGGTTGATGCGGGTCATAGAACGAGTAGACCATGCTAAGCCCGTCATCCAGAACATCGGTCAGACTGACGGCGATCAGGTTATCGGTGTCGGGGTCCGCATATTCCACAACCCGGCTGCGGATCGGAGTTTCCTCGATCATTGCGGCGAATTCGAACACGTCCATATCGGCCATACCTCCATCGGCATGGCGGGTATCCAGATAGCGGCGAAACAGCTCGTACTGTTCATCGGTGGCCCAAGGCGAATTGGCCTTGCGCTGCAGGAACGCGTTTCGCTTGACCGCGCGCTTTTGGCTTTTGCTGGGGGCAAACGCGGATACGTCGATACGGGCTGACAGACAAGCGGCGCAATCGGCACATGACGGCCGGTACAGGACGTTTTGAGAGCGCCGAAACCCTTGTTGCGACAACGAGTTATTCAGTTGATCCGCCCCTTCGCCCTGTAGGGCTGTGAACAGCTTCCGCTCCATCCTGCCCTCAAGATAAGGGCAAGGCTGAGGGGCCGTCACATAGAATTGTGGCGCGATAGGCAGCGTGTGTCGCATGAAAGTCCCGTGTTTCCTGACCGGGATGATAGCAATCGTTCCCGGAGCCGCCAAGTGATTCACGCGACAGGGTTACTATTACGCGCGCTGGTTGATCATCACCGTTCCAAGGAAGGAATCCGTCAGGCCCTGTCCGCGGGAACTGGTCAGCATCATAATGACCGAGATGACCTGCACCACAAAGATCGCCATGCTGACGAAATATCCCGCTGTATGGGCGATAGCTTTACCCAGGTCCATCCGTGCGCCGAATGCATCGCGCAGTTCGATTCCCATAAAACGCATGCCCAAAGTGGCCGACCCGTTCGCAATCGTGACGACGCGGTAGACAAAGCTGATGACGGCATAGATCAGAGGCAAAAAGAACAGTCCGGCAAAAAAAGTTAGAAAGACCGGCACAATACAAAGCAGCGATATCAGCGCGATATCGAACAGCCAGGCAACAAAGCGCTTGGTCGCCACCGATTGATAGAATTCCGGTTGGCGATCTGGATCTGGTAGATGAGTCATATAGGGGTATCCGCGTCGTTGAATGGGTTCACCCTGTCCCGAAAGCCGGGGCAGGGCAAGGATCAGATCAGGCGCGTGCGTCGCTTTCGTCTGCATCGTGGTTATCACGGGCGCGTTCGTCCATGAATTGATCGAACTCGGCCTTGTCTTTGGCATCGCGCAGGCGGCGCAGGAAGGCTTCGAAGTCCTGCTGTTCACGCTCGAGCCGGGCCAGGGTGTCGGCCTTATAGGCATCAAAGGCGCTGTTGCCCGAAGGTTTCATGGCGCTCATGTGGCTGTTCCAGGACGTGCGACGGCTGCAGGATTTGCTGAACATGCGTTTGCTCCAGATCATATAGGCCAAAAGGGCAAGGCCCACAGGCCAGAAAAAGATGAAACCTAGGACCATGGCGGCAATCCAGGCGCCTTTGCCCTTGTCGTCCAGCCAGGCCTCGATACGGTGCAGCCATCCCGGATTTGAAGGGACGGCGGGGTCGGATAGTGCGGTCATTTTGGTCTCCGGGGTTGATGTAAATTGCCTTCACATTGAATAGATGGGAGTTGGGCGGCAGGTTGCAAGGGGTGTATGTAAAAATGTTTTACATTGGCTTTGCGGGGGTGTCGCAGCGATGCAGTTAGGACTTGTGCAAGCCTTTGAAATCAGGCCATTTGGGGGCAGTAACACGCCGGAGGCCCCATCATGACCGCTCTGACGATCCACCGAATGCCACGCCCGTTCGATCCCGCGTTGGGTGATGAGACTCGGGGTCTGGTTTCGGGTCTGACGCCGGAACAGGGTGAGTTGATCGCGGGTGTCGCGGGCTCTAGCCCGTATCTCAAAGGCTTGATCGAGCGGGAAAAAGACTGGCTGGCCGGGGCCTTGCAGCAGCCGGATCAGGCGCTGGCTGAAGTGATGGCCACCGCCCGCGCGCTGCCGCCGGATCAGCTGAAACCGGGGTTGCGGCAGGGCAAACGGCGGATGGCGCTGCTGACCGCGCTGGCTGATGTGGCAGGGGCGTGGCCGTTGGAGAAAGTCACAGCTGCGCTGACGGATTTCGGGGCGCTGGCGGCGGATGTGGCGGCCAAGGCCGAGATCGCGGCGCTGATCCGGCGCGGCAAGTTGCCGGGCATGACCGAGGACGACGTTGAGACCGCCGCTGGGATGATCATTCTGGCCATGGGCAAGATGGGCGCGCATGAGCTGAATTACAGCTCGGATATCGACCTGATCGTGCTGTTCGATGAGACCCGGTTTGACCCGGATGATTTCTATGAGGCGCGGCAGGGCATGGTGCGCGCCACGCGGAACTTCTGTGCCACGCTCAGCGACAAAACCGCCGATGGCTATGTGTTCCGCACCGATTTGCGGTTGCGTCCCGATCCGGGTGTGACGCCCGTGTGCATGGCGGCCGAAGCCGCCGAGCGGTATTACGAAAGCCTTGGCCGCACGTGGGAGCGTGCCGCTTATATCAAAGCGCGCGCCTGCGCCGGGGACATCGCGGCGGGGCAGCGATTTCTGGACACGCTGCGCCCCTTTGTCTGGCGGCGGCATCTGGATTTTGCGGCCATTCAGGATGCCCACGACATGCGTCTGCGCATCCGCGAGAATAAGGGAACCGGCGGCGCTCTGACCATTCCGGGCCACGACATGAAGCTGGGGCAGGGTGGCATCCGCGAGATTGAGTTCTTCACCCAGACCCGCCAGTTGATCGCCGGAGGGCGCGACCCCGATTTGCGCGTCCGCGGCACAGTGCCGGGGCTGGCCGCGCTGGCCGCAAAGGACTGGGTGCCGTCAGAGGTTGCCGACAAGCTGACCGATCATTACCGCGCCCATCGCGAGGTCGAGCACCGCATCCAGATGATCCACGACGCCCAGACCCATAAGGTGCCGCAATCAGACGAAGGTATCGAGCGCGTCGCCTGCCTGATGGGGATGGACAGCGCCGCGCTGACCGCCAACCTCACCCGCCGCCTGACCGAGGTGCATGAGCTGACCGAGGGGTTTTTCGCCCCCGGAGCCGCAGCCCCCGCGCCGACCCCCGAGGTCGCCTTTGACGAAGGCGTCATGGCGCGCTGGCCGACCTATCCGGCGCTGCGCTCGCAACGGGGTGCGCGTATATTCGAGCGGCTGAAACCGGAATTGCTGTCGCGTCTGGCCAAAACCGCGAAACCGGATGAAGCGCTGCTGGCGCTCGACGGGTTCCTGTCGGGCTTGCCTGCAGGCGTTCAGCTGTTTTCGCTGTTCGAGGCCAACCCCCATCTGATCGACCTGCTGGTCGATATCGTGGGCACGTCTCATGCGCTGGCAGGGCACTTGTCGCGCAATGCCTCGGTTTTTGACGCGGTGATCGGCGGCAGCTTCTTTGACGACTGGCCGGGGCAGGCGGTGTTGCAGGCCGATCTGGAGCAGGCGCTGGCGCAAGAGGCGGACTATGAGACGCAGCTGGATTTTGCGCGCCGCTGGTGCAAGGAATGGCATTTCCGCATCGGTGTTCACCACCTGCGCGGGCTGATCGACGGGGCGCAGGCTGGGCAGCACTATGCCGATCTGGCCAGCGCCGTGATCGCCGCGCTTTTACCGCATGTGGCCGGGCAATTCGCCCGCAAACACGGACCCGCGCCGGGACGCGGGGCGGCGGTGCTGGGCATGGGCTCAATCGGGGCGGGACGGATCAATTCGCAATCCGATCTGGACATGATCGTGATCTATGACCCGCTGGATCAGGACATGTCCGACGGTCCGCGCCCGCTGGCCACGCGCACCTACTACGCGCGGTTCACGCAGGCGCTGATCACGGCCTTGTCTGCGCCCATGTCGCAGGGGCGGCTCTATGAGGTCGACATGCGTCTGCGCCCTTCGGGCAATCAGGGGCCGGTGGCAACCAGCTGGGCCAGCTTTACCAATTACCAACAGAATGAGGCCTGGGTTTGGGAGCACCTGGCCCTGACCCGCGCCCGCGTTGTGGCTGGAAATGCTGATCTGGCGCAGGATATCGAAACCTTCCGCACCGAGTTCCTGACCCGTCCTCGCGATACCGCGAAGGTGCTGCGCGAGGTGGCCGAGATGCGCACGCGGCTCGCCGCCGCCAAATCTCCGGCCGGTATCTGGGATGCCAAGAACGGCCCGGGCCGGATGATGGATATCGAACTGATGGCCGAGACGGGCGCGTTGCTAGCCGGTCTACCTCAACGTGATGTGCATACAGGGCTGGATGGCGCAGTCGCTGCCGGGCTGCTGGATGTCGCGCAGGCGCAAACGCTGAAGGACTGCTATGATCTATGCTGGTCGGTACAATGCGCGGCCCGGCTGCTGTCGGGTAAGGTGATCGAGGCGGACAAGATCGGCGAGGGCGGCACCGCTTTCCTGTGCCGGGCCACCGGGTTTGAACAGGTCGACCAGCTACAGGCCGCGCTGCAGGACAGTTACGACACCGCCGCCGGGATCATCGGCCGCGTGATTTCGGAGGATACCCATGGCGCGCAGTGACGACCCCAATGACCACAAGGGCCTGATCCGCGAGGCGTATAATATCGAGGGCATCACCTTGCCCGAATGCCGGACCATCTTTCTGGACTGGGCACTCAGCCTGCCTGCGGATCGGGACCAGACGCAGGCGCTGACCGATCTGCACGCGGTCTACGCAGCGCAGGCGGATCATCCGATGACGCAGGTGCTGGCCGAAGGGCTGCAGACGGCGCAAAAACCCAAACGGCGCGGCGGCTGGCGATCCCGCGACCGCTAGGGCTTTTCCCCGCGCGCCGGAGCCACTAAGAGGGGCGGCATGACCCAAACCGCTGACCGTCCCCGTATCCGCCTGAAACCCAAAGCCAATGCGCGCGGTCTGCGCCACGGCTTCCCCTGGGTCTATGCCAATGACATCGTCACCGACCGCCGTACCCGTAAAATTCCGGCGGGGGCTCTGGCCGTTTTGGAGGACGAAAATCGCGCGCCCATCGCGTTGGTTGCGGTGAACCCCGAGTCCAAGATCATGTGCCGCGTGCTGGACCGCGATCTGGACGCCGAGCTGAACGCCGCATGGTTCGAAACCCGCCTGCGCCGCGCGCTAGACATGCGCAAGCGTCTGTTCGACGCGCCTTATTACCGTCTGATCCATGCCGAGGCGGACGGCTTTCCCGGTGTGATCATCGACCGCTTTGGCGATGCCTGCGTGATCCAACCCAACGCGGCCTGGGCCGAAGCGCATCTGGATGTCCTGACCGACACGCTGGTCGCCGTGACCGGCGTGACCACGGTGCTGAAAAACGCATCGGGCCGGACACGCGGGCTTGAGGGGCTGGACGATGCCAACCTCACCCTGCGCGGCACGGCCCCCGATGCGCCGCTGCCGGTGCCGATGAACGGCGCGACCTATATGGCCGACCTGACCGGTGGTCAGAAAACCGGGCTGTTCTATGACCAACGGCCCAACCACGCCTTCGCGGCCCGGCTGGTCCAACCCGGCGCACAGGTGCTGGATGTGTTCAGCCACGTGGGCGGGTTCGGTCTGGCGATGCTGGCGGGCGGAGCGGGGCAGGCACTGTCCGTCGATGGTTCAGCCGCCGCACTGGAATTGGCAGCCCAGGGCGCGCAAGCATCCGGCTGTGCCGACCGGTTCCAAACCCGTCAGGGCGATGCCTTCGATGTCTTGACCCGACTGGCCGAGGAGGGCGCGCAATACGACGTGGTCATATGTGACCCGCCCGCCTTTGCGCCCTCGAAACAGGCACTGGACGCGGGCCTGCGCGCCTATGAGCGCATCGCGCGTCTGGCCGCGCCGCTGGTCAAACCGGGCGGTTATCTTGGCCTGTGTTCCTGTTCTCACGCCGCTGATCTGGGCCGTTTCCGCGACGCCTCATCGCGGGGAATCGGCCGGGCCGGGCGGCAGGCGCAACTGATCCATACGGGTTTTGCCGGACCAGACCACCCGCAACTGCCGCAGCTAGCCGAAAGCGGATACCTCAAAGCCGTATTCTACCGGCTGTGAGGGCGGTTCTGGACACCTGTGTCATCTACCCCACGGTGATGCGAGAGATGCTGCTGGGCGCGGCAAAACGGGGCCATTTCGACCCCATATGGTCTGCGCGCATCCTCGAAGAATGGGCCCGCGCCGCCCGCAAACTGGGCCCCACGGGCGAGGCACAGGCCCGCGCTGAAATCGCCCTGACCCAATCGCACTGGCCCAAGGCGGAACGCGCGGCGCAACCGGGTCTGGAACAGCGCCTCTGGCTGCCCGATGCCGCTGATGTTCACGTGTTGGCCACCGCCATAGCCTCGTCATCAGATGTGATCGTCACCATGAACGCCAAGGATTTCCCCCGCAACATTCTGTCGGAGGAGGGCTTGACCCGCCAAGACCCCGACGCGCTGCTGCATGGCTTCTGGCAAACCGACCCCAATGGCCTGTCGGATACCGCCAACCGTGTTCTCGCCGAGGCCAACCGCCTCTCAGGCGACCAGTGGACCCTGCGCGCGCTGATGAAAAAAGCCCGCCTCCCACGTCTCGGCAAAGCCCTCACCACCTAAACCCGATCCGCTCTTCATCTGTCCAAAAATATCCCGGGGTGTGTGAGGGGCTGGCCCCTCACGGCCGCAACCTATCCACCGGCACCCCAACGCTGTTCAAGCGCCTCCAACGCAGCAATCCGCTCATCCGTCTTGGGGTGGCTCATCAACCACGCAGGCGTGACTCCGGCCCGCTGCTCTGTCAGCTCTTCCAGCTTGTGAAACAGGGATTTCTGCGGCCCGATCCCGATCCCCGCCTTGGTCAACAAAGCGGCGGCATATTCGTCCGCCTCATACTCATCCCCGCGTGACAAGCGCGAGGCCAGAAGATGCGCCAGCATATTCGCAATCCATGCGCCAATGAACGGAATGAACCGGTTCAACACCATGATCAGCGCTGTCCGCAGCGCATTCTGACCGGAAAAATCAATCATCCGCCGCCGCGCATGACCCAAGGCAACATGGCCCAGCTCATGCGCAATCACGCTGGCCATTTCCTCGGCCGAGACCTCGCCATTGCGAAACTTTCGATAAAACCCGCGCGTGATGAAAATCCGCCCGTCGGGCGCGGCCAACCCATTTACAGGGTCGATTTCGTAGATGTAGACCGGCACCCGCTCGATCTCGAGCGCCGCCGCCAAACGATCGGTCATGCGTTTCAGCGCAGGGTCCGCCAACTCGGTCGATTTCGCGTCCAATTCGCGATGGGTACGCCACACGGAAATCCGGTACATGACGACGGCATAGGCGATGGCCAACAGGATCGGAGTCAGGCGCAGCATAGTTCTGATATGGGGCTGCGCAGAGGCCGAAGCAACAGGAAAATGACGCTGCGCAACAGCCTGTGAGGGCGCGTTGACCGGTCGCGGGTGGCGTGTTTAACCTGCGGCATGACACAGATCCAGACATCCTGTTCCTGCGGCCAGACCCAAGTGATCGTCAAAGCCGCGCCGCGTGTTCGTTTTCGCTGCCACTGCACGAAATGCCAATCCGTGTATCAGGCGCCCTACGCAGATGCGCTGCTGCTGCGCCGGGGGCAGGCGCGTCTCGCTGATCCGTCAACGATCAAATGGATTCACACCAAAAGCCCTTCGCCTCTGTCCCGCGGTCTGTGCAAATCCTGCGGTGATCCGATGCTGGCTTATCTGTTCGGTGCGCTCTCGGTGGTACCGGCCCGCACGGCGCAGCAGATGGAACTGCCACCGGTTGATTGCGACATCTACTACGGCACGCGGGTCGAAGATCAGTTGGACGACGTCCCGAAGTATTCGGGCGCGGTGTCAACCTATCTGGGCCTGACTTTACCCCTGACCCGAGTGCTGGCATTGCCGGGCCGGGAGCCAACAAGCAGTTAAGAGCCGGTTCAGCGCGTCAGTTCGCGCATTCCTTGCTCTAGCCCGACCAGCGTCATCGGCACCATGCGGTCCTCGAAAATCTCGCGGATCATGCTGATGGAATGGGTGTAGTCCCAATATTTCTCGGGCACTGGGTTGATCCACAGGTTGGACGCCCACTGATCGCGTGCGCGCTGCAGCCAGACTTGCCCGGCCTCTTGGTTCCAATGCTCATTGGCGCCGCCGGGATAGGCGATTTCATAGGGGCTCATCGAGGCGTCGCCTACGAAAATACACTTGTAATCAGGGCCATAGGTGCGCAGCACTTCGTGTGTGGGCGTTTGCTGATCCCAGCGGCGGGCATTGTCGCGCCATACGCCTTCATACAGGCAGTTGTGGAAATAGTAATATTCCAGATGCTTGAACTCGGTCCGCGCGGCCGAGAACAGCTCTTCGACCACTTTGATATGCGGGTCCATTGACCCGCCGACGTCCAGAAACAGCAACACTTTGACCGCGTTGTGACGTTCGGGGCGGGTTTTGACGTCCAGATAGCCGTGTTCGGCGGTGGCGCGGATGGTGCCGTCCAGATCCAGCTCATCCTCTGCGCCCTCGCGCGCCCAGCGGCGCAGGCGTTTCAGGGCGACCTTGATGTTGCGGGTGCCCAGTTCAACTGTGTCGTCCAGATTCTTGAATTCGCGCTTGTCCCAGACCTTGACCGCACGCTGGTGGCGGCTTTCCTTCTGGCCGATGCGCACGCCTTCGGGGTTGTACCCATACGCCCCGAACGGCGAGGTCCCGGCGGTGCCGATCCATTTGTTGCCACCCTGATGGCGGCTTTCCTGATCCTTGAGACGCTCTTGCAGCGTCTCCATCAGTTTCTCGAACCCGCCCATGGCCTCGATCTCGGCCTTTTCTTCTTCGGACAGGTGTTTCTCGGCCATTTTGGCCAGCCATTCGGCAGGGATGTCCACGGCCTCGATCACCTGATCAAAGCTGATTTCTTCCAAACCTTTGAAGCTGGCGGCGAAGGCTTGGTCGAACTTGTCGATATTACGCTCGTCCTTCACCATCGAGACACGGGCGAGGTAGTAGAACGCCTCGACATCATAGGTGGCCAGACCTTTTTTCATGCCTTCCAGAAAGGTCAGGTATTCGCGCAGGGATACTGGAATACGGGCTTTGCGGAGGTTCTCAAAGAAGGGCAGGAACATGGTTACGAAATCAGTCTGACGATGATCAGTGACAGGATAAGGCCCACCAGCGAAAAAGCGATACCATAGCCCGCGGCGTATTGTGCCATGTCCGCACCACTGCCGTTACGCTTGCGCGCGGCCATCGCTCCGAGGATCGCCCCCAGTAATGCCATTCCCAGAACTACGACCATGCGTTAACCGCCTCTGTTATTCGCGGGTGCCTCTGCAACGTCCTGCATCAGCGACCGGACCACCGTTTCCGAGCCAAACCCGTAGCGTGCCCACCCCAGACTGTCCAGCCTGACGGAACGTGCTTCGGTTGCGTGTCCCGCCTGATTTAGAGCCTCGGATTTCAGCAGCAGTAGTGTTGCCAGCTGCGAGGCGTTTTCAGCGCGCGTCATAACGTCGATGGCTTTGTCCAATTCGGGCAGGAATTGCGGTCCGCTGCCTTGTGCCAATGCATAAGTTCCAAGTTGGGTCGTGATATACGCCTGATGAATCTCTGTGTTTGGTGTCGCGCGGAGGTATTGCAGGGCGGTGTCGTAGTCGCGCAAGGCTTTTTGCGGATTGTCGAACTGTTCCATCCGACCCATCAGAAAATAGGGATAGGCACGACGGTGGTCGGTCCATCCTTGTTCCGCGCCAATCCGGGCGGCGCGACCGGCCGAGCGTAGTCTGGCATCAACACTGCGGTTTGGGTTGAGCGATTTCTGGATAGCCCGGATCCAGTCTCGCGTGGTCTGGGTCGTTGGTTGCGTCGGCACATCTTCACCGCGCGGGTTTAGACGTCTTAGCACGCCAGGAATAACGGCCTCGACCTCTTCGCGGGTCATACCGCTGCGCAGCTCAGGCGCATAGGCCGCGCGCAGGACCAGCATATCGAACCCAGTCAGAACTGTGTGTATGTTGTCGTCGTTAAAGATCGAATCCGGTAGATGATACAGATCGTTCAAAGGGCCTAAAGCCTGCGCCAGCTCTTCGTGCAGGCAGTCGCGTTTTTCCTGTGGGCTTGCGTCGAAGGGGATGAAAATGCCCAGTCTTTCCCGGTTGCGCAGGCGAAGCCAACTGCTTTTCTGTTTGCGCCGATCCCGGCGGTATTCCTCAAAGTCCGAAGAATTGGGCACCACGAAACAGGCGGCCTGGGGCAGGATACTTTGGATTTGTTCCTGGCTGACGGCTTCGATGGTGATATTGGCGGGGCCGTCCTGGATTTGCCGGATATCGATCCCGGCTTCACGCTGTAAGCGGGTCAGAAGGCGTCGGAGATCGCGTTGCATTGAAGGGGTGACCTGACCCGTAAGGCGCACGGTTACCGGTTCTTCAAACCGGGTGAATACAGGCAGCGCAGTGCCGCTTTCCAACGCGAAGTGAAGCGACACGAAATCCTGCGCGATATTCACGTTGGATCGCGTGGGCGGGGTTGGGCGCGCGGTCGCGAATGACTTGGCCGGCGGCAGGATGTCTTCGGTTGGTTTGACGCGCGTCGGCGGTTCGGGTGGGGTGACCGTGGTGCAGCCTACAAGGGCCAATCCGAACACCATCGCACCAAGCCTGATCATGGGCGTTGATACCGGATGAAGGGCGTTTGCTTGCCAATACGGTCATAGAGCTTGCGCGCGGTGTGGTTGAACTCTTGCGTCAGCCAATAGACCGAGGGTGCACCCTGACGGTCAGCTTCGTCATATACAGCCTGAATTAGCGCGCGGCCGACGCCGGTACCGCGTGACGACGGGGTTGCGAACAGATCTTGCAGATAACAGACAGGCTCTTCCTTCCACGCATGACGGTGGAACAGGTAGTGCGTCAGCCCGACCAACTGTCCGGCGCTTTCGGCGACAAAGCAGGAGAAATCATGCGGGTCATCACCCAAAAGGCGGGCAAAAGTGGTGTCATAGGTGCTATCGGGAACGGTCGTTTCATAGAACGTCAGGTAATCGCGCCATAGTTCAGCCCATTGGGCGCGATCATCAGGCCGCAAGGCGCGGATCGTAAGGGTGTCAGACACTCAGCTTGTCCCATCTGCTCGGATGCCCGGTCTTCGGGCTGTCGTTAACCAATGCTGACAGCCCGCTTGCCGTATGGCAAGGCCGATCACCCCATGATCAGCGTTTGCTGCGCGCCATAAAAGCCAGACGTTCGAACAAGTGCACATCCTGTTCGTTCTTAAGCAGCGCGCCGTGAAGCTTGGGTAGGGCATTTGCCCCGTCGCGTTTCAGATCCTCGGCGGTCAGATCCTCGGCCAGAAGCAGTTTCAACCAATCCAGCACTTCCGAGGTAGAGGGTTTCTTCTTCAGCCCCTGCGTCTCACGGATTTCATAGAACTGTGTCAGCGCGGTGGTCAGCAGGGCATCCTTGATCCCAGGGTGATGGACCTCGACGATGCGGCGCATTGTGGTCTCATCGGGGAAGCGGATATAGTGAAAGAAACACCGGCGCAGGAACGCGTCGGGCAGTTCCTTTTCGTTGTTCGAGGTGATGATCACGATAGGCCGGTTCTTGGCTTTGATCGTCTCACCGGTCTCATAGACGTGGAACTCCATCTTATCGAGTTCCTGCAGCAGATCGTTGGGAAATTCGATATCGGCCTTGTCGATCTCATCAATCAGCAGCACGACCTTTTCGTCGGCATCGAACGCCTGCCACAGCTTGCCTTTGCGGATATAGTTCGACACGTCATGCACACGCTCGTCGCCCAACTGGCTGTCACGCAAGCGGCTGACGGCGTCATATTCATACAAGCCCTGCTGCGCGCGGGTGGTGGATTTCACGTTCCACTCGATCATCTTCAGACCCAGCGCACCGGCCACCTGTTTGGCCAGCTCGGTTTTGCCAGTGCCCGGTTCGCCTTTGACTAGTAGTGGACGCTCCAGTGTGACCGCGGCATTCACCGCGATGGTCAAATCATCAGTGGCAACATATTCGGCTGTGCCTTGAAAACGTGCGGTCATGGGGTCCTCATCCTGTATCGCGCGGCCTGTGGTCTTTGGGTTACAGAGCAGTGAGGATTTTTACAACCCGCGTCGCTGCGTGCCGTCGCGCCAAATTGGTCAGCGAGTCCAATGCCTTTGGTTGATTCGAGCGCTAACAGACCCTGCGGCATTTTGGGGATTGCCTTGAAAAGGCCCGCCAATTTTCACAGAAAAACAAGGTTTTGTTGTTTGATGTCTCATATTTAGACTGATTATGATCACACTTGTCCGGCGCTACGTTTGCATAGTGACAATCCCCGCGCCGTCAGATAAACGCTCCGCAGAAGGGAATGCCTCATGTCTGGTGAAGAGAGTGCACTCGGCGTTGAAGGCCACACCGAGGGAGCAAAAATGAAGCAGGAAGTATTTCTGCCCGAAGATTATCGTCCGGCCGAAGACGAGCCATTTATGAACGACAGGCAGCTTGAGTATTTTCGTCGCAAGCTGTTGGACTGGAA
Source organism: Ruegeria sp. R8_1 (assembly GCF_017743815.1). Lineage (NCBI taxonomy): Bacteria > Pseudomonadati > Pseudomonadota > Alphaproteobacteria > Rhodobacterales > Roseobacteraceae > Ruegeria > Ruegeria sp. R8_1. Next base: position 578,578 of record NZ_JAGHRL010000001.1, read on the forward strand.
GACCGAACTTTTGGCAGGCAGCCGCGACACGATCGAAGGTCTGCAGGACAACACCCGTAACATCCCCGACGTTGCCGACCGCGCAAGCGAGGAGACCGACCGCGCACTTGAACTGCGCACCCGCGACCGTCAGCGCAAACTGGTGGCCAAGATCGACTCGGCCCTGCGCCGGATCGACGAGGGTGAGTATGGGTACTGCGAAATGACCGGTGATCCGATTTCGTTGAAACGTCTGGATGCGCGCCCGATCGCAACCATGACGCTCGAGGCGCAGGAACGCCATGAGCGCCGCGAGAAGGTCCACCGCGACGATTGATCGCTGGCACTGCGGGAGATTCTAAAACGCCGGGGCCTGTCGCCTCGGCGTTTTTGTGTTTAAGGCGGGTCCATGAATATCGACGGTCTGAAATTCAGTGTCATCGGGGGCGGTATCGGCGGGCTGGCAGCGGCTTTGGTGCTGCGCCAACGCGGAGCGCAGGTTACGGTGTTCGAGCAGGCCCCGGCCCTGACCGAAGTGGGTGCGGGCTTGCAGATCAGCGCCAATGGCATGGTCGTGCTGCGCGCGCTGGGCGTGGTTGGCGCCAAGCCGCAACATGGCCAGTTGTCCTATGGCACGGTGCTGCGCGATTATCGTAAAGGGCGTGTTGTCAGCCGTGTGCCTGCGCCTGCGGCCGGGCCGACCTACTATTATCACCGCGCCGATCTGCTGGACCTGCTGCGTGCTGCAGCGATCGAGGCGGGGGTTGATATCCGGCTGGGTGCGCGGGTCGAGACGGTCCTAAAACATCCCAACGAGGCCGAGTTGGTGCTGGCCGATGGCGAACGCCTGCGATCGGAATGCACCATAGCGGCCGATGGGGGGCGCAGCGCCATTCGCCCGATCCTGAACGGGGCAGAGGCACCTCAGTTCACCCACCAGATTGCATGGCGCGCAACGATCCCGTGGTCGGGTCACGATGAAACACCGCGCGCTTCGCTGACCATGGGACCGGGTCGCCATGTCGTCACATATCCCCTGCGCGACCAGCGCCTGATGAACATCGTCGCAATTGAAGAACGCTCGGACTGGCAGGAAGAAGGCTGGCGTCTGACCGGAGATCCCGACGACCTGCGTGCACGGTTTGCCGATTTCGGGGGTCCGGTGGGTGATATCCTGTCTCAGGTGACCCAGACCCATCTATGGGCGCTGTTCCTGCGCCCCGTGGCGCAGCATTGGCAGAACGGACGCCTTGCCTTGCTGGGCGATGCGGCCCATCCCACATTGCCCTTCATGGCGCAGGGGGCGTGCTTAGCGCTAGAGGACGCATGGTGTCTTGCCCGTGCCTTCGAGGATCAGTCGGGTGTTACACAAGCCCTAGCCGCCTATGAGGCCCGCCGTCGTCCCCGAGCCACGCGTGTGGTGGCCGCCGCAGGAGCCAACGCCCGCAATTTCCACTTGCGCGGCCCAATGCGGGTGGCAGCGCAGATGGCCCTGATGGCAGTGGGGCCGCAATTGTCAAAAAAATACGAGTGGATTTACAGCTACGACGCCACGGCGTAGCGGCCTAAAGGTCCAGATCCACCCAAACCGGCACATGGTCCGAGGGTTTTTCCTGCCCGCGCACCGCCGCATCAATCTGGCAATCCCGCATGAGATCGGCTGCCTGTGGTGTCAGCAGGAAGTGGTCGATGCGAATGCCGTCATTCTTGTTCCACGCACCGGCCTGATAGTCCCAAAACGAATAGTGGCCGGGGCCCTGAGTGCGTGCGCGGAAAGCCTCGGTGAATCCTAGGTTTAGAATCTTGCGAAAGGCTGCCCGGCTTTCGGGACGAAACAGAGCGTCTTCACGCCATGCATCGGGCCGCGCAGCATCCTCGGCCTGCGGGATGATATTGTAATCTCCGGCCATCAAGGCTGGTTCTTCGCTTGCAATCAAGTCGCGCGCGCGGTCGAAAAGACGTTCCATCCACGCCAGTTTATAATCGTATTTGGGGCCGGGGGCAGGGTTGCCGTTAGGCAGGTATAACCCGCAGATACGCAGAGCTTGTTTCCCGATCACAGTCGCCTCGATCCAGCGCGCCTGTTCGTCCTCGTCATCGCCGGGCAAGCCGCGTATGACGTCTTCCAAAGGGAGTTTAGATAGGATTGCCACCCCGTTGAAACCCTTTTGTCCATGGGTTTCAACGTTATACCCGCGTTCTTCGAATATTTCGCGGGGGAAGTTCTCGTCGACGGATTTAATTTCCTGCAGCAGAGCGATGTCCGGTTGTGCTTCGTCCAGCCACCGGGGCAGGGCCTCGGCCCGGGCTTTGATTCCATTGATGTTGAACGTGGCGATTTTCATGCGCGGCCCTCCAAAGCTGTTGGCAACCTATCGCGCAGAATGAACCCAGCGGCAAGTGGGGCAGGGGGTGGCGAGGCTCTGCCTCGCGCTCCGGGATATTTTTGGACAGATGAAGAAACGGATCCTTAACCATTTTCGTACACGAAGATTAGGCGGTACAGGCGGGGACGCCGATGACCGCGACAGGTGAAGCTCTCCGGTTTTAATGCCGGGGAGTGGATCCCTCTTCATCTGTCCAAAAATATCCTGGGGGTGTGGGGGCAAAGCCCCCACCGGCGCTACATCGAAAATGACGTGCCGCAGCCGCACGAAGAAGTGGCGTTTGGGTTTTCGATGACAAACCGCGCACCGATCAGTTCCTGAGTAAAGTCGATGACCGCGTTTTCCAGAAAGGGTAGGGAAACCGAGTCCACGATGACCTTTTGGCCTTTGCCTTCCAACACAAGATCATCGTCTCTCGGCCGATCCAGCGCAATTTCATATTGAAACCCGGAGCATCCGCCGCCTTCGACCGCGACGCGTAAAGCCTGCCCTTGATCCGCTGCGCCGATCTCGGCAAGACGGTCAAAGGCGCGTTCGGTGACTGTGGGGGGCAGATTCATGCCGGACTCCAAAGGTTTATTTCCTTGTTGCGCTACAATATATGTAACCAAAGGACAGGCGACAAGGACAAGACCTTTGGACAGAGCGGGTTTTGCCTCGGACCCCGGCCGCGCAAGAGGGCGGTTGGTGCCGGAGGGCGAGAGCAGTTTCCGGTCATGCTTTCAGCGCGACCGTGACAGGATCATTCATGCCAGCGCGTTTAGGCGCCTCAAACACAAGACGCAAGTGTTTGTCGAACATGAAGGGGACAGCTACCGCACCCGTCTGACGCATTCAATCGAAGTGGCGCAAGTTGCGCGAACCATTGCAGGGGCCTTGGGCCTGAACCCCGAACTGACCGAGGCCGTGGCGCTGGCGCATGATTTGGGTCACACGCCTTTTGGTCATACCGGCGAAGATGCATTGCACGCGCTGATGCAGCCATATGGCGGGTTTGATCACAACGCTCAGGCCATTCGGATTGTCACCAAGCTGGAACGCCATTATGCCGAATTCGACGGTTGCAACCTGACTTGGGAGTGTCTGGAAGGCATTGCCAAGCACAACGGTCCGGTGGTTGGTGAATTACCCTGGGCGCTGGCCGAGTGCAACGGCGCGTTTGATCTGGAGCTGCACACTCATGCCAGCGCCGAGGCGCAGGTTGCGGCCCTATCCGACGACATTGCCTATAACAACCACGATTTGCTGGACGGGCTGCGGGCGGATTTGTTCAGTGACGAAGACATTCAAGCCCTGCCGATTGTGGGTGCATGCTATGCCGAGGTTGATCGCGCCTATCCAAATCTTGATCCGTATCGGCGCAGGCACGAGGCTCTGCGGCGCGTCTTTGGGGTCATGGTCTCGGATGTGATCGATACATCTGCCGGGTTGATTGCCGAATCTGGTGCGCAATCGGTGGAAGATATTCGCCATTTGGGCCGCCCGGTGATCCAGTTCTCGGGGCAATTGTGGGCGCAGTTGCAGGATATCCGCGCCTTTCTGTTCACCCGGATGTATCGCGCGCCTTCGGTGATGGAAGTGCGGGCCGAGGTTAGCAAGATCGTCGAGGAACTGTTCCCGATCTATCTTGTGGATCCGCGTCAAATGCCTGCCCGCTGGCACGCCGATATTGAGGCGGCAGTGGATGAAACCGCACTTGCCCGGATCGTGTCAGACTATATCGCCGGGATGACGGACCGGTTTGCGATACAGGATCATGTACGTTTGACAGGACGACCCGCGCCGGCGGGTCATTCGATCCCGATATAGGCCAGCGCCCAGACCTGTTGGCTGGCTTGAGCATCGGCTGCGTCTGCATCGTCGGTTGGCGGGAACACGATCATGGTGGGGCCATATCCTCCGACGCCCATCGGTGCACCGTCGGCATGGGTGGCTAAAATAGGTTTGTACGTCGAAATGCTATCCCATGGGATTTCCGCCTGATATCCGTCCATTGCCATGGGACGTGCGGTTTTTCCTTCGGCCCCCGCAAGGATCATGACATCCGACAGCAGCGGGCCACTAAACGTGTAGTCGCGTTGATGATCGGGCGGGCCATAGGGAATGGTTATTTGAACCTGGGGCAGGCTGTCCAGAAGGGCGGCGTCAAACCCTGCTGCCCCGTCATGAGTCACTTCGAGAAACCCAAGCAGCCCGCCGTCATTCTCGCCCCGCGCGGGCAGGTTGGTCTCAGTGACCGCGCCACCCAGTGTCACCAACACATGTCCTTGCGGTGCGGGCATTTCGGCCAGAACGGGCAGGGCGGTGGACAGAAGCAGGCTAAGGGGCAGGGCAAGGCGCATGAATGGTCTCCGATCAGGCAATTCCGCGCGACTTTAATGGGGAATGCGCTTAAACCAAGAGCAAACTTTAGGCATCCATTGACCTTGCTGGTTTGCGTGGTAAACCGCCGGGCAAGCAAAAGGACATCCGAAATGAACCTGTTTTCCGAGATCCGCGCCCTTGTACTGGACGCGCTGGCACAGATGCAGTCCGAAGGCGCGCTGCCCGAGGGGCTGAGCTTTGACAACGTCGCCGTGGAGCCTCCGCGCGATGCGGCGCATGGCGATATGGCCACGAACGCGGCGATGGTGCTGGCGAAACCGGCCAGGATGAAGCCGCGCGACATTGCCGATGTGCTGGCCGGGAAACTGGCCGCCGATGACCGGATCACCAGCGCCGAGGTTGCCGGGCCGGGGTTCCTGAACCTGCGGCTTGCGCCTGGTGTCTGGCAGGGCGTGCTGGCGGCGGTTCTGGAGACGGGCACCGATTATGGCCGCTCGACCATGGGGGCCGGGCAGAAGGTGAACGTCGAATACGTCTCGGCCAATCCCACCGGTCCGCTGCATGTGGGGCATACGCGGGGCGCGGTGTTCGGCGACGCTTTGGCAAGCCTGCTGGCCTATTCCGGCCATGATGTGACGCGGGAGTATTACATCAACGACGGCGGCGCGCAGGTGGATGTGTTGGCGCGTTCGGCCTATGAGCGGTATCGCGAGGCGAATGGCCTCAGCCCGGAAATCGCCGAGGGGCTCTATCCCGGTGACTACCTGATCCCGATCGGCGAGGCGCTTAAAGAGAAATACGGCGACAGCCTGATCGACAAACCTGAAAGCGAGTGGCTGGAAGATCTGCGCAACTTTGCCACCGATGCGATGATGGACCTGATCCGTGCCGATCTTAAGGCGCTGGGCGTTGAGATGGATGTGTTCTTTTCCGAGAAGTCCCTCTACGGCACAGGCCGGATCGAGGCCGCGCTGGAGTCGCTGACCGACAAGGGCCTGATCTATGAAGGTGTGCTGGAGCCGCCCAAGGGTAAAAAGCCCGAGGATTGGGAGCCGCGCGAGCAGACTCTGTTCAAATCGACCGAGCATGGCGATGACGTGGACCGCCCAGTCAAGAAATCGGACGGCGCGTGGACCTATTTCGCGCCCGATATCGCCTATCACTATGACAAAGTCAGCCGTGGCTTTGACGCGCTGATCGACGTGTTTGGTGCCGACCATGGTGGCTATGTCAAACGGATGAAGGCCGCTGTTTCGGCGCTGTCTGACGGCAAGGTGCCGCTGGACATCAAGCTGACCCAGTTGGTGAAGCTTTGGAAGAATGGCGAGCCGTTCAAGATGTCCAAGCGGGCTGGGAACTTTGTCACCCTGCGCGATGTGGTGGATCAGGTCGGTCCGGATGTGACCCGTTTCGTGATGCTGACCCGCAAGAACGACGCGCCTCTGGATTTCGATTTTGACAAGGTGCTGGAGCAGAGCCGCGAGAACCCCGTGTTCTACGTGCAATATGCTCATGCCCGCGTCATGAGCGTTCTGCGCCGCGCGGCTGAGGCCGGGATTGCCGCAGATGACGCGACCCTGAAAGGGGCCGATCTGAGCAAGAACGATCACGCATCCGAGCTGACGGTTGCGAAAAAGCTGGCCGAATGGCCGCGTCTGGTGGAAATCGCCGCCCGCACGAATGAGCCGCACCGCGTTGCGTTCTACCTCTATGAACTGGCCGGAGACTTCCACGCGCTGTGGAACAAGGGCAACGACGAAACCCAGCTGCGGTTCATCCAGGATGGCGATGTTGCCACAAGCCAGTCAAAAATCGCATTGGCCCGTGCCGTTTCTGTTGTGATTTCAGCGGGCTTGGGTATTCTTGGCGTTACCCCGGCGCAGGAGATGCGGTAACAAACACCGCCCGACGCGCCGGTACGAGGTAGGCAAGAAATGACCCGCGCGCCTTATTTCCCGGCGCGAAACGGGCGGTGAGGCGGACATGGCGAACTACGATTACTCGGGGCAAATGCGTCCCGAGCAGATGCATTACACGAATCAACCGCATCCTCAGGGTGGGTACGACTATTCCGATGAGATGCACGAATACGAAGATGCGCCCCGTGCCGCCGGTTTAAGTCGTATCGTGAATGCGCTGGGCGCGGTTGCATCCCTCGCCTTGGTCGCGGGGATCGGTGTCTGGGGCTACAAGCTTGTGATGCGCGATGTCAGTGGCGTTCCGGTGGTACGTGCTGTTGAAGGCCCTATGCGTATTCAGCCAGAAAACCCCGGTGGAACCCCCGCTGATCATCAGGGCCTTGCAGTAAATACTGTCGCTGCGGTCGGGACGGCTGCGCCTCCGGCAGATCGTCTGATTCTTGCTCCGCGCCCGGTTTCCCTGACGGATGAGGACACGCCGGTTGAACCGCTGCGTGCAACCCCTGCGGTGCATGTGGTTGAAGAGGAAATTTCGAACCAGGAGGCGGCTCAACTGCGTCAAGGCGCGGTTGATGCGTTGGTTGCCGAATTGGCGGGCGAGGCCAAAACGCCTGATACCGAAACAGACGAAGGTGTTCAGCTGGCCTCGTTGGCTCCGTTGGATGATGAACCCGCGATTGATCCTGCCGATCTGGCCGCGCAACTGCCTGACCCTGCGATTGCAGCCCTGCCGGGCGTCCGACGCTCATTGCGTCCGAACACGCGGCCCGCACGAACGACTGCCAGTGGCATTACTGCATCCAGCAAGACCGAAGACGCCATCAACGCCGCAGTCAAAGCGGCCGTGGGGCTGGATGTCGATCCGAACGCGCTGTCCAAAGGTACACGCATGGCCCAATTGGGCGCGTATGAAAGCCCTGATGTCGCGCGGGCCGAATGGGATCGTCTGAATGGGCGTTTCGGCGAGTATATGGATGGAAAACAGCGTGTTATCCAGAAAACCTCAAGCGGTGGGCGGACGTTCTATCGCCTTCGGGTTCTGGGCTTTGATGACCTGAGCGATTCACGCCAGTTCTGTGCCGCTCTGCAAGGGCAAGGCGCTGACTGTATCCCGGTGGCCGCTCGGTGACATTTCGCGCCGCAATTACCGATGCCGAGGGGCTGCGCCTGACGCCTCAGGAAAAGAAACTGTTTCGAGAAATGAACCCGTTTGGGTTCATTCTGTTCGCCCGCAATATTGAGACCGAGGATCAAGTCCGCGCTCTGTGTGATGAGTTCCGCGAGGCGGTAGGTCGCAATTGCCTAATTACCATTGATCAGGAAGGCGGGCGCGTGCAGCGCCTGCGCGCGCCCATCGCGCGCGAGTGGCTGCCGCCGCTGGATCATGCTGAACGCGCCGGGGATCACGCCGAACGCGCGATGTATCTGCGCTATCGCTTGATCGCGCGGGAATTGTTCGAGCTGGGCATCGACAGTAACTGTGCCCCCATGGTGGATCTGGCGCGCGCAGATACGCACGCTTTTCTAAAGAACCGCTGCTATGGGTCTGACCCTAATAAGGTTTCCAAGATCGGGCGCGCCGTCGCGAAGGGGCATCTTGAAGGCGGTGTTCTTCCCGTTATCAAGCATATGCCCGGCCACGGGCTGTCAACGCTGGACAGCCACCATGACCTGCCGCATGTGGACCTGACACAACAGGCGCTGGAAGGGGCTGATTTCGCTCCGTTCCGCGCTTTGAACGATCTGCCCATGGGGATGACCGCGCATCTGGTCTATGACCGGATCGACCCGCAACCGGCGACGATTTCGCCTACGATGATCGGCCTGATCCGAGACAAGATCGGGTTCGATGGGCTGATTATGACCGACGATATCTCGATGAAAGCCCTGAGCGGTGCGCCCGAAGAGATAGCCCAGCACGCGTTGGCTGCGGGCTGCGACGTGGTCCTGCATTGTAACGGCTCGTATGAGGCCCGCGCTAAAGTGCTGGAGGCCGCTGGCGAGATGACCCCGCAAGCGCAAAAACGCGCCGAAAAGGCGCTGTCGATGCGGCAAAAGCCCGTGGAACTTGACATCGAAGCCGCCGAGGCGGAACTATCTGCCCTAATGGGCGGGCAGGTATATGAACGATAACCTTTTCAGCGAAGACCCGGTCTCGGTCGCGGATCGGCTTGCTGCCGAGGCGTTGATTGTTGACGTTGACGGGTTCGAAGGCCCGCTGGACGTGCTGTTGACCCTGTCGCGGACGCAAAAGGTTGACCTGCGGAAAATCTCGGTTCTGGCGCTGGCGCAGCAATATCTGACCTTCGTGGAAAAGGCCCGCGCGCTGCGGATCGAATTGGCGGCAGATTATCTGGTCATGGCCGCGTGGCTCGCCTTTCTGAAATCCCGCCTGCTGCTGCCGCCCGATCCCGATGACGAAGGACCGTCGGGCGAGGAATTAGCCGCGCACCTGGCCTTCCAACTGGAACGTCTGCAGGCCATGCGAGATGCTGCTGCCCGTCTGATGGCGCGCGACCAGCTGGGGCGTGATTTCTTCAAACGCGGGCAGGGTGAGGATATCACCCGCATCCGTACAGTGACCTATTCGGCGACGCTGCTTGACCTGATGCAGGGCTATGCGCGCATCCGTACCCGCGACGAATTCCGCCCCTTTGTCATGGACCGCGATGCCGTCTTTACCATGGAACAGGCGCTGGAACGGATGCGCCCTCTGATCGGGTTTGCAGGCGCATGGACAGATATGGAGACCTATCTGCCGGACGGCTGGGATGCCGATCCGGTGCGGCGGCGCTCGGCCACGGCGGCGACGTTTGCGGCCTCGCTGGAGCTGGTGAAAGAAGGACACATGGAAATCAAACAGAGCGAAACGTTTGCTCCGATCCATCTGCGCAAGAGGACCGAAACACGTGACTGAAACCTCTGAGGAAACCGGCACACTGTTCGAAGCACCCCCCTTGGCCGAACAGGAGCGCATGGTCGAAGCCGTGCTGTTCGCCAGCGCCGAACCGGTGACGATCGGCGATCTCGAGGCCCGGATGCCCCATGGCAGCGATGCGGCGCAAGCGGTAGATCTGTTGCGCAAACGATACGAAGGCCGCGGCGTGCGCGTGGTGCGCGTGGGAGAGGCCTGGGCCATCCGAACCGCCCCCGATCTGGGATTTCTGATGCAGAAGGAAACGGTTGAGACCCGCAAACTCAGCCGTGCCGCGATCGAAACGCTGGCCATCGTGGCCTATCACCAGCCCTGCACGCGGGCCGAGATCGAGGAAATCCGTGGCGTGTCCGTCTCGCGCGGGACCATCGACCAGTTGCTGGAAATGGAGTGGATTCGTTTGGGTCGCCGCCGCATGACACCGGGCCGCCCAGTGACATTTGTGGTGACGCCGCAGTTTCTGGATCACTTCGGGCTGGAAAACGCCCGCGACCTTCCGGGGCTGCAAGAATTGCGGGCCGCAGGTTTGCTGGAAAACCGGCCGCCTCCGGGAACGATCCCAATGGGCGAAGGGCGCGCGGATGAAGATGACGACGAGCAGACCGAACTGTTCGAGGAAGAGTGATCGCGCGGCCCTTTTGTTGACGCAAGAATCACCTATGTTGAGGTGCAGGAAACGGAGTTAAGCAATGAATGCCAATCGAATGATCGATATGATTGTGCGTCAAGTCATGCGTCGGCTTGTGACAAAAGGCGTCGATAAAGGGTTCGACTTGGCGGGCCGAGTTGGAAAGCCGCAACAAGGACAGCCTTCTGCCAATGATCCTCAAGCTGCCCAGCATATGAAACAAAACGGCGACCGTCAGGCGCAAAACATGAAACAGATGCAGCGGATGACTCGTCAGATGCGGCGGTTCATGAAGTTTTAAGAGACAGCTTTAAAGTGCTTGGATAGTTTCAAGCCCTGTCCCTGATAGTTTGACGCAATGCCCGCCCCATAGAGCTGTGTGGGCATTTCAGCCATTTTTTCGTAGACGAGCCGTCCCACGACCTGCCCATGCTCTAGCACGAATGGGGCCTCATGGCAGCGCACCTCCAATACGCCACGTGACCCTGCACCCCCAGCGGCAGCATGACCAAAACCAGGGTCGAAGAAGCCGGCATAGTGCACCCGGAATTCACCAACCATAGCGAGATAAGGGGCCATTTCGGCGGCATACATTGGTGGGATATGAACAGCCTCGCGGCTGACCAGGATATAGAAAGCGCCGGGATCAAGGATGATGCGCCCCTCGGTGGTGCGCACTTCTTCCCAATATTCCTGCGGGTCGTATTCACCAATCCGGTCCAGATCGATCACACCCGTGTGGGGCTTGGCACGGTAGCCCACCAGGTCAGTGTCGGGCAGGCGCAGGTCAACTGAAAAGCCCAACCCATCCTGAATGACCGCAGGTCCATCGACCAGCGGGGACTTATTGTGCAGCGCGCTCAGTTCTGCGTCGCTCAACACGGCTTGTCCCTGACGGAATCTGATTTGGTTCAAACGCATGCCCGGTCGCACTAGAACCGAGAAGGAACGGGGGCAAATTTCGGCATAGAGCGGGCCGCGGTAGCCAGCGGGCACACGGTCAAATTCGGCCCCTCCATCTGTGATTGTACGTGTCAGCAGATCCAGCCGCCCGGTCGAGCTCTTGGCGTTGGCCACAGCGGTCACGCTGTCAGGCAGGGCCAGCGATTCCATCAGAGGCACCAGATAGACGCATCCCTTTTCCAGAACCGCGCCGTCGGTGATGTCGATGCGGTGCATCTCGAACTCGGTCAGGCGGTCGGCGACCGATCGCCCTTCGCCGGCCAGGAACGAGGCACGCACGCGGTAAGCGACTGTTCCAAGACGCAAATCCAGACTGGCCGGTTGTACCTGCGCGTCGACGACCGCCGGGTTTGCAGTGATCTCACCGCGTGCGATCATGCCTTCAATTTGCTGGTTTGGGCATACACCTGTCATCTCGATCCCCCCTGATGCCAGAGCGGGATCTGGCCTGTCTGCCATAAACGTCGGTGTGATTTGGTCGGGCTAGCAGGACTCGAACCTGCGACCTTCCGTCCCCCAGACGGACGCGCTACCAGGCTGCGCCATAGCCCGACGTTGAGGTGTTCATAAAGACTTTCCCGGCGGGGGCAAGAGGAAATCATCGCCTTTTTTCTTATCCCGCGGATCGGTTTTCAATTCTGTTCAGAACAGCGCGTAGTTCTTTTGCGACGGGTGCAATCCGGCGCAAAAGATCGTCGTCGAAATCGGTTCGTGCCCAGGCGCGGGCTGCAATTCCAGAAATTGCCGGAGACCGTTCGACATGGACAGGTGCAACCGCTTCGCGCGGCACAGATGTGTCTTGCGGCGTGGCCGGAGCGGGTTTTGCAGCAGGGCTTTCCTTAGGCGCACCAGGAGTCGTGCTGCTATCTCCCAGGTCCAGAGTGATCTGCTGGCTGGGCTCAGGTTTTGCAGTAAATGGAACCACCACCGCGTCGTTTGCCTTGGCTTCGGGTTCGGCGGTTTCATCAAGCCCCTGCGACAGCGATGCCACATAAGCCACGCCTTGCTCACGCAGAATGCGCTGCACGCCTTTGATGGTGATCCCATCTTCGTGCAGCAGCTTTTTGATACCTCCAAGCAGGCGCATGTCATTGGGTCGATAATACCGCCTGCCACCCGCGCGTTTGACCGGTTTCACCTGTGTGAAACGGCTTTCCCAAAATCGCAGAACATGGGCCTGAACACCCAGCCAGTCCGCAACTTCACTGATCGTGCGAAAGGCGTCGGGTGACTTGCTCATGGCGCTACTGTCCTGATCCTACTTGCGGTTCCCTGCGGCGACGCGATCCTTCATCAGGTGCGACGGGCGAAAGGTCAGCACGCGACGCGGCTGAATAGGAACCTCTTCCCCGGTTTTGGGGTTACGGCCGATGCGGGCAGTTTTGTCCCGAACGCTGAACGTCCCGAAAGATGAAATCTTGACCTGTTCGCCGCGCACAAGCGCGTCGGACATATGGTTCAGAACGCTTTCGACCAGTTGCGCGCTTTCATTGCGTGAGAGGCCTACCTCACGAAAGACGGCCTCGCTCAGATCCATTCGGGTCAGTGTTTTGTCGCCCATGCCATTTTCCCCTGTTGATGGTAAAGCATAGGGTCAGGGCAAATTCACTGTCAATATCAATGAATTGCACGGCTGTGTGTAAGCCGTTTTGCGCCTGTTACCACCGCAGGAGGACAGAACCCCACGCCAATCCACCCCCGATTGCCTCTGTCACCAGCAAATCGCCGGGTTTGAACTGCCCGCGTTGCTTGGCGACGGACATAGCCAGGGGAATCGATGCAGCAGACGTATTGCCGTGGTCCTGAAGTGTCACGACAACGTGATCCATGGGCACGCCCAGCTTCTTGGCGGTGCCCTGAATGATACGAATATTCGCCTGATGGGGAACGATCCAGTCCACATCCTCATGTCCAAGACCAACTTTTTCCAAGCAAGTCTCGGCAGTTGCGGTCAGACGTTCGACCGCTTGGCGGAAAAGTTGGTTGCCCTTCATACGAAGAAAACCAGTTGTTTGGGTCGAAACTCCTCCGTCGACGTAAAGCAGGTCTTTGTAGCGGCCGTCGGAATTCAGGTCAGTAGCCAGGATACCGCGATCCTCGGCTGTACCGGCCCCTTCCTGGCGTTCAAGAATCAAGGCACCAGCGCCATCGCCGAACAACACACAGGTGGACCGGTCCGTCCAATCCATGATTCGGGAAAACGTCTCGGCCCCGATCACCAGCACCCGCTTGGCCTGGTCCGACAAGATCAGAGCATTGGCATTGGTCAGGGCGTAAACGAAACCCGCACAAACGGCCTGAACGTCGAAGGCAAAACCTTTGGTCATACCCAACCTAGATTGCACCATGGTGGCCGCTGAAGGAAAGGTCAGGTCTGCCGTCGAAGTTGCCAGAACGATGGCGTCGATGTCATCCGCCGTCAGCCCGGCATCCGCCAGTGCGGCTTCGGCCGCCTTGGTCGCCATGTCCGAGGTGGTTTCACCTTCGGCTGCGAAATGACGACGTTCGATACCCGAGCGGGTTTTGATCCACTCATCAGATGTATCAAGCGACTTTTCAAACTCGGAATTCGGAACGATGCGCTCTGGCAAATAATGTCCGACACCTACAACAACTGAACGGCCTGCCATGTTGGGGTACTGCCTTTTTTGTTATTCGCCCGCCTTGGACGGTGCGTGGGCGGCATCTTGTGCAAGCTCGACCGTCGATGCAACCCGTGCCGCCAATTTTTCAGAGAACCCGGATTGCGCCAGGGTAAAGGCCAGTTTCACGGCGGCCGAAACTCCGGTGGCATCCGCACCGCCATGAGATTTCACGACCGTGCCGTTGAGACCCAAGAAAACCCCGCCATTCACACGGCGCGGGTCGATACGTTTCTTCAACCGGTTCAGCGAGGTGATCGCCAGAACCGAAGCCAGCCGGGACAGAGGCGAGTACTTGAATGCCTGACGCAGAAGGTCCCCGATCAGGCTGGCCGTGCCTTCGCCGGTCTTGATTGCGACATTGCCGGTAAACCCGTCGGTTACAATGACATCCGCCTTGTCACCGGGGATGTCGCTCCCTTCAACAAAGCCCACGAAATCAAAGCTGGCCTGTTCCGCAAAGTCCGAGATCATGGCGTGCGCTTCTTTCAATTCAGCGCGGCCCTTGTGTTCTTCGGTGCCCACATTCAGAAGGCCGATCCGGGGACGCTCTAGCGCCATGCCGTTGCGCGCGTATGAGGCGCCCATCAACGCGTATTGCAACAGATCCTTCGCGTCGGCGCGCACATCGGCGCCCACATCCAGCATCACGTTGAACCCCTGCGGGTTGCGCGAAGGCCACAGAATCGCGATAGCCGGGCGGTTCACACCGGGCAGTTTGCGCAGCCGTATCATCGACAGCGCCATCAGCGCGCCGGTGTTGCCGCAGGACACTGCACCATGCGCTTCGCCCTGACGCACCGATTCCAGCGTCGACCACATCGAGGTTTGCTTGCCGTTGCGCACAACCTGACTGGGTTTGTCCTCCATCGTGACCACGTCGGTGCAATCACGAAAAACGACGCGCCCGTTCAGGACACGTCGTTTGGCAACAAGCTTGCGCAACTCGGCTTCAGGTCCGTGCAGTATGAACGCGATGTCGGGGTTCTTGTCCGCCGATTTGGCGATCCCCGCCACAACGATAGCGGGGCCCGAATCTCCGCCCATAGCGTCAACCGAGATTGTGATCCGTCCGGTTTGCGTGGGCTGTTCCGTCATGCCTTGGCCTGCGCTTTGAAAGGCTTAGGCCGCGTCTTCGTCCAGGTCGATTTCGTCGGCCTGAGCGACGACCTCACGGTCATCATAGTGGCCGCAGGACGCACAGACGTGGTGCGGGCGCTTCAGCTCGCCGCAGTTTGCGCATTCGTTCGGGTTTGCAGCAACCAGAGCGTCGTGTGCGCGGCGGTTATTGCGACGCGACTTGGAAACTTTGTTCTGTTGGACGGCCATGGTCTCAACCTTTGTCTACTGAGGGTCCGCAGATTCGCTGCCGACCGGGTTTCATTCTTCGTTTTTTACGTGGTTTGACGCGCGTTTAGGGGACGAGCCCCGCAATGTCCAACCCAAATTCCGATGAGCGCGCGAAAATACTGCGATTCTCGACATGTTCAAGCAATTTTTCTGAGGGCGTGCTATGACAGGAAATCTGTCCCGTGTCACTCGTCTTTTTTCAGCGCATCGCGCAGGCTGGCAAGCCCGGCAAAGGGTTTGGCATCTTCATCTGTCATCGCCTGTTTGCCCGGCTCGGTATAGTCCGCCTGTCCCAGTTCCGCACCATCTTTTCGGGGGTATTGGGGCAGGGCCAGCGACAGAGCCTCAACCATTACTAATGCAGGGTCGATCTCGGGGCCCAGCGGTTCCGAATCGTCTCCTTCGGGGATTTCGAACTCTTCCTCATCGGGGTCAGCCCAGTCTGCCACGTACACGCGTGCGACCGGCACGTCGATCCGGGTTGTGACCGGTTCCAGCGTGACGACACAGGGCTGAATCACTGTCGCTCCCAGCTTGCCCGCCAGCACCCAGTCGCGTTTCCCCTGAGCCCGGACATCGCCAACAAAGCGCAGCTTGCGCAGGCCCAGCAGGCCCAGATCTTCTCGGATGACCGCAAGCTCTTTGGCGTCAGGGCGCAGGTCAAACGGGGTTGATGTGTTTTGGGGCAGGTCGGCCACCCGCAGAGATGTCTGGTTGCTCATTCGTGACCCTTTCCTGTGTTGAACCGGGGCTGCGGTTTGATGTAAGCGGATAGGGTCCGCAAGGGGCCAAGGCAAGAGGGTGCGCATGTTAAAGGTTGTGAACAGGTTGAAACCGGCGTCCAGAACGCTTGTCTTTACAGCCTGTCTGGCGGTGGCCAGCGCTTGTACACCGATTTTCGAGAATCACGGCTATATCCCTCCGGCAGAGGAACTGGCCGAGATAAAGGTCGGCGTCGATACCCGCGACAGCGTGATCGAGGCGGTTGGCGCTCCCAGCTCCTCTGGTGTAGTGCGGGATTCGGGTTTCTACTATGTGCGCTCGAAGGTGCGCCACTACGGCCCCAAGCGCCCCGAAGTGGTCGAGCGTCAGTTGGTTGCGATCAGCTTTGACCAGCGAGGCGTGGTCCGAAATATCGAGCGCTTTGGTCTGGAAGACGGTATTATCGTGCAGCTTGATCGGCGTGTCACCGACTCGAGCATCGAGGGCACGGGCTTTTTGCGTCAGCTTCTGGGTAATATCGGCAACTTCAATCCGGCAAACATTCCAGGCGCGACCAACTAATTCGTGGTTCTGTCTTGCCGTCGTCATGGGACGGTCACACATAGTGTGATACCCACGCGACAAGTTGAAACGGGTCGGCAACCGCGGAGGATGCGACCATGGCTCTATTGCTTGGCAAAGGCCGATATCGCGCGCGTCTGGCGCAAGACGAACAGGATCTGAGGGCGGCTCAGCGGCTACGCACTCTGGCCTTTGCGACGGATCAAACCGACTGTGACGCGTTTGATCCGATCTGTACCCATATCCTGGTCGAGGATACCAGATCAGACGGGCACCTGGTGTGCTGCTTTCGCATGTTCACGATGGAACATGGGGCCGAGGTCGGTCGCAGCTATTCCGCTCAGTTTTACGATTTGTCCGCACTTGAGGATTTTCAGGGGCGGATGATCGAAATGGGGCGGTTCTGCATCCATCCCGATTGGACTGATCCCGATATCCTGCGCGTGGCCTGGGGGGCGATGACGGCCTATGTGGATCAGAACAACATCGAAATGCTATTTGGCTGTTCATCTTTTGCTGGCACCGAGACAGACAAGTATCTGGACGCGTTCGCCATGCTGAAACACCGGCATTTGGCGCCGAAACGCTGGCTGCCGAGGGTCAAGGCGCCCGACGTGTTCCGCTTTGCCGCGCGGTTGCGGCGGCGGCCTGATGCGAAAAAGGCGATGCTACGGATGCCACCCTTGCTGCGCACCTATCTGATGATGGGTGGCTGGGTCAGCGATCATGCGGTGGTCGACCGGCATATGAACACGCTGCACGTGTTCACCGGGCTGGAAATCGGGGCGATTCCTCCGGCGCGCAAACGGCTGCTGCGTTCGGTCGCCGGGTAATCATCGTTGACGCCTGTGCCCTGCCGGTTTAGCTGGCGGGCATGGCGAGAATTCCTTTGTTGCAGATGTCCGGCATTTCCCTGACCTTTGGGGGCGATCCGGTGTTTTCCGAGCTTGATCTGGTGGTTCAACCCGGCGACCGTGTGGCGCTGGTGGGGCGCAACGGGTCCGGCAAATCGACCCTTATGAAAGTGATGGCTGGTCTGGTCGAACCGGACAAGGGCGACATCGTTGTGCCTCCGGGCAAGTCGGTCGGCTATATGGAGCAGGACCCGGGCATGGAGGGCTTTGCCACGCTGGGCGACTATGCCTCCAGCGGGCTAGAGCCGGGCGAACTGTATAAAGTCGAGCGCGCAGGCGAGGGGTTGAAGTTTGATCCGGCGCGCCCGGTTGAAACCGCCTCGGGCGGCGAACGTCGCCGTGCAGCACTGGCCAAGCTGATGGCAGAAGCGCCCGACCTTATGCTGCTGGACGAACCGACCAACCATCTGGATATCGAGGCGATTGCCTGGCTTGAACGCGAATTGGGCGGGACCCGTGCGGCTTATGTGCTGATCTCGCACGACCGCGCCTTTTTGCGTGCTTTGACCCGTGCGACTCTGTGGATCGACCGGGGCGCGGTGCGGCGGCAGGAACAGGGGTTTGATGCGTTCGAGGCATGGCGCGACAAGATCTGGGAAGAAGAGGATCAACAGCGCCACAAGCTGAACCGCCTGATCAAGTCCGAGGCGAAATGGGCCGTCGAAGGCATCAGCGCCCGCCGCAAACGCAATCAGGGCCGGGTGCGGGCCTTGCAAGCGTTGCGGGCCGAAAAATCGGCGCAGATCAAACGTCAGGGCTCGGCCGCGATGACGCTTGAGGCGGGGCCGAAATCTGGGCGAAAAGTGATCGAAGCCAAAGGCTTGGCCAAGGCTTTTGATGCAAAACCCATCGTGCGCAATTTTGACCTGCTGGTGCAGCGCGGCGATCGCGTGGCCTTTGTGGGCCCCAACGGCGTGGGGAAGACCACGCTGCTGAAAATGCTGCTGGGGCAGGAAAACCCGGATGAGGGTTCGGTGTCTTTGGGCACCAACCTTGAAGTCGCCGTCTTCGATCAGACGCGCGCCCAGCTGGACCCCGAGATGACCCTGTGGGACAGTCTGACCGGCGACCCCGAGATGCGCGTGTCCGGCAAGGCCGATCAGGTTATGGTGGGCGGACAGCCTAAACATGTGGTTGGCTACCTCAAGGAGTTCCTGTTCGATGAACGGCAGGCGCGGGCGGCGGTCAAATCCCTCTCGGGCGGCGAGAAAGCGCGGCTTTTGCTGGCCAAGCTGATGGCCAAGACGTCCAATTTGCTGGTGCTGGACGAACCGACCAACGATCTGGACGTGGAAACGCTGGACCTGCTGCAAGAGCTGCTGGATGATTATGACGGCACCGTTTTGTTGGTCAGCCACGACCGCGATTTTCTGGACCGTGTCGCCACGACGACCATTGCGATGGAAGGTAACGGCCGCGCCACTGTCTATGCGGGCGGTTGGTCGGATTACATCGCGCAGCGCGGCGATCTTCTGCCCAAGAAGGAAGAGAAATCAAAACCTTCCAAGCCGAAGATCAAGCAAGAGGCGCAGCCGAAGGCGGGTCTGTCCTTCTCGGAAAAACATCGCCTTGAAAAACTGCCTGCCGAAATGGAACGGCTTGAGGCCGAGATCGGCAAGCTTGAGGAACTCATGTCCGACCCCGAGCTGTTCACCCGCGAACCTGTGAAATTCCAGAAAGCAACCGAGGCTTTGGTCGAGCGGCAGGAAAAACTCGCTGCTGCTGAAGAGGAATGGCTGATGCTGGAAGAAAAGGCCGAGGGCGCTTAGGCTGGCAGAGCGCGGGCTGGGTTTCCAACCACGGTCTGCCCGGCGGCGACGTCCTTAGTGACCACGCTGCCCGCGCCGATGGTGGCATTGTCGCCGATGGTGATACCGGGCAACAGGATTGCTCCGCCGCCGATCCAGACATGTTTGCCGATTGTGACAGGTAAACCAACCTCCAGCCCCTGCGCGCGGTCTGCCGGATCTTTGGCATGTTGGGCGCAATAAATCTGCACATGGGGCCCGAACATCGTATCGTCGCCGATCCGGACCGGAGCCGTATCCAGAACGACGCAGCCGGCGTTGAAATAAACTCTGTCACCCAGACGAATGTTCATCCCATAGGCACAGTGAAACGGTGCCTCTAGCAAACAGTCCGCGCCCACATGACCCAAGAGGGTACGGAGTTCCGGCCCCATGTCGGTGCGCCGGTCCGGTGGGCTGGTGTTGTGCGCATGAACGGCGCGCCTGGCCTGATCGCGCAAGGCGTTCAGTTCCGGGTCCAGACAACAATACCACTGCCCGGCC
The DNA here is from genome assembly GCF_017743815.1 of Ruegeria sp. R8_1. Classification (NCBI taxonomy): domain Bacteria; kingdom Pseudomonadati; phylum Pseudomonadota; class Alphaproteobacteria; order Rhodobacterales; family Roseobacteraceae; genus Ruegeria; species Ruegeria sp. R8_1. Next base: position 598,195 of record NZ_JAGHRL010000001.1, read on the forward strand.
TCCATTTTCTCGCGCTCGGTCATGGCGCTGGTTTACCGCATCCTGAGCGCACCGTCGATGCGGATGACCTCTCCGTTCAGATAGCCCATTTCCACGATGAACCCGGCCAGCCGCCCATATTCCTGCGGGTCGCCTAGGCGGGCGGGGTTGGGCACATCAGCGGCCAGCTGTTGCTGTACTTCTTCTGGCAGCCCAGCCAGCATGGGGGTCATGAAGATGCCCGGCGCAATTGCCATCACACGAATACCCAAGGACGCCAGATCGCGCGCCATGGGCAGGGTCATGCCTACGACCCCGCCTTTCGAAGCCGCATAAGCGGCCTGGCCTTTTTGTCCATCAAACGCAGCGATTGAGGCGGTGTTGATGATCACTCCGCGCGCGCCATCGGGTTCGGGGTCATTCTTGGCCATCTCGACCGCCGCCAGGCGGGATACGTTGAATGTGCCGACTAAGTTGATGTCTATGGTGCGTTGAAACGCGTCCAGAGGATGTGGGCCCTCTCGTCCAACTGTCTTGACGCCCACAGCGATCCCGGCGCAGTTCACGGCTGCGGTAATGCGTCCCATTCGCTCAACTGCGAAGGCCATTGCTTTGGAAACAGATGCTTCGTCGGTGACGTCCGTTGGTATGAAATGGCCACCGATCTCGGCTGCGACCTGCGGGCCACGGTCGGCATCGCGATCCAGAATCGTTACCTGCGCGCCCTTATCCGCGAAATGGCGTGCTGTTGCTTCGCCCAGTCCCGAGGCGCCTCCGGTAATCACGGCGGCGCTGTTCGATAGCTGCATTGCAGGTTCCTCCGAGTGATATGAACAAGTGTTCATTAACTTGGCAACCCCCTTGGTGTCCAGTGATCGAGCATGGGTTTGTTATGTCTTGGGCGCAAAACCTAAAGGTATTCTCATATTCGGTTAATCCGCCTTTCACGCCCAATCGCCACTTCGTGACTGAGGAAATTCGCGAATTCGAGTGTTTTGAAATTGGAGGTGCTGTGATGCGAAATTTTTTGAAAGGTAGTGCTTGCGGGCTGCTTGTCGTCCCGTTGGCTGGAGTAATTTATGTAGGCGAGGTCGCTGCTGCGACAGAGACCTGTAACTGGAAAACGGCGCGCGACGCGACCAAAAGAGGAGACTATGCGTCTCTGTGCGAATGCGCGCAAGTAACACCCAGCTTTCTTGAACGTCTGCAGCGACAGGCGGATTTCGATACCACGCTGCAGGTCACCAGCGAACAATGCCCAGGCCTAACGGGTTTGCTGACCGATCTTCCGACTGCTTCGATAGGTGCAACGGGTTTGAACGGAGAAAGCCGCAGCAGCGACCAGTTCGCGGATGCTGTTCCCGGAGCAGGGGGCGGCGGCCCCGGTAATGGCGGCGGCGACGATGGCCCCGGTAATGGCGGTGGCGGCGATGGCCCCGGTAATGGCGGCGGCGGCGATGGCCCCGGTAATGGCGGCGGCGGCGATGGCCCCGGTAATGGCGGCGGCGGCGATGGCCCCGGCAATGGTGGCGGCGGCGATGGCCCCGGTGATGGCGGCGGCGGCGATGGCCCCGGCAATGGCGGTGGCGGCGACGGTCCCGGTAACGGCGGCGGCGGCGATGGTCCCGGTAATGGCGGCGGTGGCAACGGCGGCAACAACGGAGGCCCTGGTAACGGCAATGGCAATGGTGGCAACCCCGGAAACGGTGGTGGCAACAACGGGGGTTCTGGTCCGGGCACCGGCAACGGCGGCGGTAACAATGGGCAGGGCGGCGGCTCTGGAAACGGCGGCGGCAACGGAAATGGCGGAAACAACGGAGGCGGTAACGGCGCTGGCGGTCAGGGGAACGGAGGCAACAATGGTGGCCCCGGTAACGGTAATGGAAACAACGGTAACCCCGGCAATGGCGGCGGCAACACTGGCGGTTCCGGCCCCGGCACCGGTAATGGCGGCAGCAACAATGGTCAGGGCGGCGGCTCGGGCAATGGAGGTGGTGGCAATGGCAACGGTGGGAACAATAGCAACCGTTGATCCGGCCCACATCTGAAACGTTAACGGCCACCCCGAAGGGTGGCCGTTTTTTTGAACAAATGCTGAGTTTTAGCCGAGTTTGATTACAGCGTGGCGTTTCTTTCCTGCGGACAACTTGAGTCTAACGTCTTTTGTCGTTTTCAAAATTTCCCCATTAGACCCCACTAGACGAGCGTGAAAATCACCTGTTGCCGTTCGGTAGATTTGAAATTTTGAACCCGTGTCGGTCAAGGGGGCGTCGTCCACTTTAGCACCATTTTCGGTGATAAGCCGCTTTGCTTCTTTCCCAGACTTGACCAGACCGGATTTAACAATGAGTTGGACGATAGACATCCCATCCATCAGTTCATCTGCTCCGACAGTCAGGGTCGGAAGGTCATCGCCCACACCGCCTTTTTCGAAGACCTCACGCGCGGTTGCTTCGGCTGTAGCTGCGGCCTCGGCCCCGTGCAGCAGGGTCGTGACTTCGTTGGCGAGGCGGATTTTGGCTTCGTTGATCTCAGACCCTTGCAGCGCAGCCAAGCGGTCGCATTCATCGACGGGCAGTTCGGTGAAGATTTTCAGGAAACGCCCTACATCCGCGTCGGTGGTGTTGCGCCAGAATTGCCAGAATTCATACGCGCTGAGCATGTCTCCGTTCAGCCAGACGGCTCCGCCCTGCGACTTGCCCATCTTACGTCCGTCGCTGGTGGTCAGCAGGGGCGTGGTCAGGCCGTAGATCTCGTGATCCAATACGCGGCGGGTCAGGTCGATACCGTTGACGATATTGCCCCACTGGTCCGATCCACCCATCTGCAGAACGCAGCTATAGCGGCGGTTCAGCTCTAGGAAGTCATAGGCTTGCAGGATCATGTAGTTGAATTCGAGGAAGCTCAGCGATTGTTCGCGGTCCAGCCGCGATTTCACGGACTCGAAAGACAGCATCCGGTTGACCGAGAAATGCCGCCCGATATCCCGCAGGAAATCGAGGTAGTTCAGGCTGTCCAGCCATTCCGCATTGTTCAGCATCAGCGCGCCGGTCTCGCTGTCATCATAGGACAGGTACTTGGCGAACACCTTTTGCATCCCGGCGATATTTGCGTCGATCTGTTCAGGGCCCAGCAGGGGGCGTTCATCCGACCGGAACGAGGGGTCGCCCACCTTGGTGGTGCCGCCGCCCATCAGAGTGATCGGCTTGTGGCCGGTCTTTTGCAGCCAGCGCAGCACCATGATGTTCATCAGGTGGCCCACATGCAGAGACTGCGCCGTTGCGTCATAGCCGATATAAGCTGTTTGCACCCCGCTGATCAGCGCCTCGTCAAGGCCCTGATAATCGGTGCAGTCGGCGAGAAAGCCGCGCTCGATCATCGTGGCGATGAAATCCGATTTGGGGTGGTAGGTCATATCCGTGCCCTTTGGGTTTATGTTGCGGGGCACTGTATAGGCGCGGCTTCAGGTAAGGAAAAGGCACGTTTTGCACGAAAAGCGCGGGCCGCGCCCGATGTGGCTTGCACTGTCTTCGCGTTACCGTGCAGGTTGAGGCCAACGCGCCGGATCAACGGGCGTGACGAACACGAGGGCAAACATGGGTCGGGCGATCAGCAAAACGGGCGCAGTCAGGGCATTGGGCGCCATGTCGGGCACGTCTCTGGACGGTGTTGATACGGCTGTGGTCGAAACCGATGGTGTGCGCATTCTGGGCTTTGGTCCCAGCGGATACCGGGCCTATTCAGATGCCGAGCGCGCCGTTTTACGGGCCGCGCTGGGCCAGTGGTACGGGCCAGACGTCGACGCCGCTGCCGAGCTGGTGACGGTTGCCCATGCCGAGGCGCTGTCCGAGTTCGATGAGATCGACCTGATCGGCTTTCACGGCCAGACCCTGGCGCATGAGCCGCGCGGGCGTGGGACGTTGCAGGTGGGCGACGGCGACGGTCTGACTCAGGCGCTGGGTGTTCCGGTCGTGTGGGATTTCCGCAGTGACGATGTGGCGATGGGGGGCGAGGGTGCTCCGCTGGCGCCGTTCTTCCATTTTGCCTGCGCTAAGTGGATCGGCGCGACCGAACCTCTGTGCTTCCTGAACTTGGGCGGGGTGGGGAACCTGACCTATGTGGACCCCAGCTTTGACGGCCCCGAAGCCCCCGGCGCGCTGCTGGCCTTTGACACCGGCCCGGCCAATGCGCCCGTGGATGACCTGATGCAGGCGCGGCTGGGTCTGCCGATGGACCGGGACGGCGCGTTGGCCCGCCAAGGGTCGGTCGAGGCGGGCGCGCTGGAGTTGTTCCTGTCCGAGCCCTTCTTCAACAAGATGCCCCCCAAATCGCTGGACCGGAACGATTTTGCCGAGATGATCCGACTGGTGCAGGAACTCTCGGACGCCGATGCCGTGGCGACCCTGACCGGCATGTGCGCCGCAGGCGTGATGCAGGGGATGGAGCATTGCCCCAAACCCCCTGCGCGTGTGCTGGTGACGGGCGGGGGCCGCCGCAACCCGGTTCTGATGGACATGCTGCGCGCGGGCCTCGATTGCGCGGTCGAGCCGGTCGAGGCCGTGGGGCTGGACGGAGATATGCTGGAGGCCCAAGCCTTCGCCTACCTCGCCGTCCGCGTGGCGCGGGGCCTGCCGACCTCATGCCCCGGAACCACAGGCGTCAGCGCGCTTGTCGGTGGAGGCGTGGTGAGTAGCGTCGCCGCAAGCTGAGCCGGTTGTATTTTGAGGTACAACCTATAAGTTAGTTGGCATGTTTTCGGTTTTGAGTTTTCGTTTTGTGTATGTGCCTGCATCGGCGTGTTTGTTTGTTTTGGCGAGCGTGGGAATAACCAAGGGCGCGGACCAAAAAATTTCTTTTCGTCAGTATATCGGTGGAGTCGAAGCTACACCGTTGTTGTATGAAAACGAGTCCGGGTGCGAAGCGCCCAAAAGGCTTGTTTCGATAACGTTTCTAAAGGAATATGAAGCCCTTGGCACTAACTACGATCCGTTTTTACCACCAGAGTCGCGCCGTAAACCGGTCACTGTAAGACGGTCGGGCAAAATTGAAGACGACAAAACTGTTACACGAAGCGCAATAACTGTTTCGAGTGCGCGGTTTTCGAACACGGATACAGCTAGGGAGGAGTTTCGGAAGGCCAGCACCCTTAACTTGAGTGGTAAGCTCTTTTTTTGCGAATATAGCGGATTTCTTGCTTTTGTGCGCGCAACAATTGAGTTGACGGGAGACCTTGGAGATTTCACCGCCCGATCAGATTGGGTGTTGGAGCCATCCACTGATCAACTGCGGATAGGGTATGGAAGTACCAATCTGCTTTCCGAAGAAGGTGAAATAGAATCCACGGGCATATTTCCATTCGATTTTTACGACGGTAACAGTCCTGGACGTTTTTACATCGAGTTTTTTTCAGCGGATGTTCCCTTCGACCGAAAGAATGGCGGGGACGCGATGCCAGTGGATGTTCGGGCATTTGTGGATTTTGATATCGTGCTGGCGAGCAACATAGATGAATAGCCGAGCATTTCTCTTGTGTGGCGTATTGTTCATCGCGCTAGGCCAAATTGTTCACGCGCGCGAATGGAAGGTCGTCCCACCAGAAACACCCGACTCCAACGTTTCCATGCAGGTGGCGGGGCATGCTTGCCCAGAACATTTCGACCCGGTTTCATTGTCTGCGGAACTGAGGGGTTTTCAAAAAAATCCAATTGAAGACAAAAGACCGGGCAATTTTGTCCCCGCAGGGTCCAGTCGGGTGAGGCCAGAAGGCGCACCAGATCTCGATACGCATGTCGCGGTGACGGCGTGTTTGTATCGGTCATATTTTCTTCCAATCCAAGCAAGCGTGACGTTTCTTGGCGATTGGGGCGAGGAACGGAAAGAAGCGCTTGAAATCCAACTGAGCGCTGAGAGTCAAGAAGATGGCCTTCGGCTGGAATACAACACTTACTTGTTGAGCGGGAGCCGTGCTTTGGATGGTCTGAGGGATGTCGATAAAGAAGCGATTGAGGCCAATGTGGCTGGATTTCTGGTCTTTCGCTTCGGGTATGATCCTGTGCGCTTGACTGGGGAAAATCACGATGGCGATTTGGTTCATCTGAAATCCGCAAATTTCAGCTTTTTTGTTCCGATTTTCACAGATTAATCTGCACTACCGCCCAATCGACCGCCCATACTCCACCGAAAACGCGCGATACCCGTCTGACGTCGATTTCAAATGCGCTCGGGTCCACCTGTGCAACGCGGGAAGCTGGTGGAAGGGGACATTCGGAAAGGCGTGGTGCTCGGCGTGGTAGGGCATGTTCCATGCCAGAAAGCGGATCAGGCGGTTGGTGAAAGTGGTGCGGGAGTTCTCGAGCATATTCGCAACCGGCGGACAGAGCCCGTGCTCGGCCAGAAGGTACAGCCTCAGAAAGGGCTGGCCGACCAGAACAGGCAGCAGCCAAAGCCACCACAGCAGGGGTGATACAAACAGGCTGACAAGCGCTAGGGCGTAGAGGCCCAGCAGCAGCCGCGCCTCCAGCCGCATGGCTTTGTGTTGGCGTGTCGGCAGATAGGGCGCGTTGATCTGGCCACGGGCATTTTGCACCAGAACCTGCGCCATGCCGCGCCAATAGGGCCAGCCGCTGAGGTAAATCAGCAGGCTGGGCCAGTTGTCGGGCTTGGGTTTGCCGCCCAGTTCGGGATCATTCTCGGGGTGGTTGGTCCATTTGTGATGGGCCAGATGAAAATAACGGAACCAGACAAAGGGCAGGGCAATCGGGACCGCCACCAGATGGCCCACGACCTCATTCATCCAAGGGGATTTGAACGGCGTCTTGTGCGTGCATTCATGGCTGAGGGTGAACAGGAACACCAGCAGGATACCCTGAGGCAGGATCAGCAAAGGCCATAAAGGCACCCGCGCGATGATGCCGATACTGGTGGCAGACAAGGCCAGCACATACAGCGCCAGATGCCGCAGCCCGGCCGAGTTGGACCGCTCTTGCAGTTTGTCTTTCGCCTCGGCTGGAATGGACGCGATGAGAGCGCGGTGGTCCATGGCTTAGCCCTTGGGGATATCGAAACCGGGCGCGGCCAGCTCGAAGCCGTCGAACTCGAACCCCGGAGAAACCGTGCAACTGACCAGAGTATAGGCACCGGTGCTGCGCGCGGCCTGCCAGTGGTTTTTGGGAACGATCAGTTGCGGCGCGCCTTGGGTCAGGTCGGGGGACAGGAAGTGTTCGGTCGCCGGGCCGTCATCCGAGGCGCTGAGCGACAGGATCAGCGGATCACCGGCGTGATACAGCCAGATCTCGGTCGCGTCGACGCGGTGCCAGTGGCTGCGCTCACCCTCGGCCAGAAGGAAGTAGATACAGGTACCGGTGGCGCGACCCGCATTGTCGGCGCGCCATGTCTCGCGGAACCAGCCGCCTTCGGGGTGCTGTTGCAGGTTCAGGTGGTCGATAATCTCTTGTGCGGTCATGGGGCCCTCGGGGTGTTTGGGGCGATTATGCACGGGATCGCGCGATCCGCTATGGTATTCGCGCAGAGGAGGAATATGTTTGCCGCATGACCCTGACGATCCCGTTTGACAACAGCTACGCCCGCCTTCCCAACAGCTTTTACGCTCGGCAGGCCCCGGTGCCAGTGAGAGCGCCGCAACTGATCGCCTTTAACAGCGATCTTGCGGCGATCCTTCGTGTGAGCCCTGGTGAGGTTCAGGATATGGCCGAAGCCTTTGCCGGGAATACGCTACCCGAGGGGGCAGAGCCAATCGCACAGCTTTATTCGGGGCATCAGTTCGGCAACTACAATCCCCAGCTGGGAGACGGCCGCGCGGTGCTTTTGGGCGAGACTGTCGGAACAGACGGCGTGCGCCGTGATATTCAGCTGAAGGGGTCGGGCCCCACGCCTTTCAGCCGTCAAGGGGACGGGCGCGCATGGCTGGGGCCTGTGCTGCGTGAATACGTGGTATCCGAGGCGATGCACGCGCTGGGCATTCCCACCACACGAGCTCTGGCGGCTGTCGAGACCGGAGAGATCGTGCTGCGCGAGGGCCCAATGCCCGGCGCTGTCCTCACCCGTGTTGCGCGCAGTCATTTGCGTGTGGGGACGTTTCAGGTTTTTGCTGCGCGGGGACAGTTGGACAGCCTGCGCCGCCTGACCGAATACGCGATTGAACGTCACTACCCACAAGCCGATGGACCGATGGGCCTGTTGCGCGCCGTCGTACAGGTGCAGTCCGAGTTGATTGCCGCATGGATGAGTGTTGGTTTCATCCATGGGGTGATGAACACCGACAATTGCTCGATCGCCGGAGAGACCATCGACTACGGCCCTTGCGCGTTCATGGACAGCTATCACCCCAATACGGTCTACAGCTCGATCGACCGGATGGGGCGCTATGCCTATTCGAACCAGCCCGACATCGCTGTCTGGAATCTGGCTCAACTGGCCACCGCCTTGATCCAGCAGATGGAGGACAAGGACGCGGCGGTTGAGGAAGCGACCGAGATTATTCACGCTATGCCCGACCTGTTGCAGCAGAACTGGTTAGTGCGTTTCCGGTCCAAGATCGGCCTTGCGAACGAAGAGGATGGCGATCAGGAATTGATCTCGGACCTGTTGGCACGGATGGCGCAGGGGCAGGCGGATTTCACCAATACGTTCCGCGCGCTGGGTAGTGACGCGGCGCGGGATCAATTCGCAGATCCTCAGGCATTCGATGCATGGTCTGAGGGGTGGCACTCTCGCTTGGAACGCGAGGACGACCCAAAGGCAACCATGTCCGCTGCGAACCCGGCCTTTATTCCCCGCAATCACCGGATAGAACAGATGATACAAGCGGCGGTGCAGGGTGACTATGCGCTGTTCCAGCGGTTGAATGACGTTCTTTCACGCCCCTATGAAGACCAGCCCGAGGCAGTTGACCTGACACACCCGCCGTCAGAGGCTGAGGTCGTTCACGCCACGTTCTGCGGCACCTGAGGGCGGCCCAGAATCTGGAATTGCAGACAAGCCTCTGACACGTCGATGGGCAAGGTCGGTGATATCAGCCCACTATCCGCCAGCATGACGGATTCGCGTTTGAGCTGGATTTCACGTCCGGATTCCGACTTCACATAGGTGCCCGATGTGCTGCGATCCGACAGGATCAGCTTGCCATCCTTCATGGTCAAAACCATGTGCAGGCGGGACACCCATGGTTGGCTCAGTACCACGTCGCAATCCGGTGAACGGCCTATCTTTAACTCGCCATTGTCCTGACACCGCCATGAGCGGTCCTCGTGGGACACAACAAGCGTCAGCCCCTCGGGTGCGTTGAAATGCGCCTCGGTTCGACCATAAGACAAGGGCAACCGCGTCTGGGTGAAAGTGCTCATGGTCGGGCTGATCAGAGAATGCGCGGCGAATAGCTCGGTCAGACCCTTGAGGTTTAACCGACCCAGTGGTTTGAGCATGCGGCGCAGGGAATCCGGCAACAATCTGGCGGCATCTTCACTGACGCATGCCTCACCGGGATTTGCCGCCGTTGCAAGGCGGGCGGTGATATTTACGGCCTCGCCATACACCCCTTTTTCGGCCAAAACGATCTGTCCGGAGTGGACGCCCACATGAACGGACAGAGAGGTTTCAGGCGATCCCTCGATCAGCTCCAGCACTGCGTTTATTGCGGCATTGGCATCCAGAAAGTAGCTAAGGACATCGTCCCCCTTCTGCCCAACCTGCGTGCCGCCATGTTGGCGCAACACATGTCTCAACCGATCCAGTTCGAGTTGGATCAACCTTTGGGCTTCTGTGTCCCCGACAGCCTTGTAGAGCGGCGTGCTTCCCGAGATGTCGGCAATTACCAGAGTGGCGAAGGTGGTTTCCACGTGAAATCCTTGGGTTCGGTTTGCGGCACTCTAGCTGCGCAGTACAGTTTGCACACACGATTTGCACTTGTTTAACGCAGTTTGTGGCGAAATTCTCCTTTGAAAGTTGTTCTGTGTCTAACTCTTGGAAATTTCATGTTGCGCTGGGCGCAGGGCGTGGCACTGTTGGGGCTGATAATCAGCCCCGAACGCTATGACCTCTCTGCCCACATTGCGCATTGCCAGCTACAACATTCAGAAATGTGTCGGTTTGGATTTCCGCCGACAGCCACAGCGTATCATGCAGGTCATTGATAGCATGAAGGCGGATATCGTTGTTCTGCAAGAGGCCGACAAACGCCTGCCGCCGCGCCCGGCAGCCCTGCCGCACTTCATGTTGGACGAGGCCGGTTGGGAGATTGTCGATCTTGGAGGGGCGGGTAGTCTGGGCTGGCATGGCAACGCCGTGATCTGGAAAGGCGGTGCGATTGAGGTGCGTCAGACAGGCCATCACGATCTGCCGGGGCTGGAACCGCGAGGTGCGGTCAGAGTCGAATTTGATACCCCCATCGGCCCTTTGCGGGTCATGGGGATGCATCTGGGTCTATTGCCGGCATCGCGCCGACAGCAAATTACTCATATCCGCCGTTGTGACGAAGACCTGCACGATATGCCCACGGTTTGGGCTGGTGATTTCAATGAATGGTCGCGCCAGCCAGTACTGGACCATCTGGCGCCGGATATGCGGTTCCTGCCTCCGGTTCCCAGCTTTCCCGCCGCACAGCCTTTGGGCGCGTTGGATCGCATCGCGCTGGGCGCAGGGCTTGAGGCGGTGGTGCATGGTGTCCACGATGCGCGGCCTGCGCATATTGCATCGGATCACTTGCCCATCTGGGCTGATCTGCGGCGCGTGGCCTAAGATACAATTCCCCTGTGGCGCAGAGTGCGCAGACGTATTAAGACAGAGAACCGAATATATCCCCGAGGGTCACTCATGTCCGATACGATCATCGCCCGTTGCGAAGCCAAGGGCCTGCGCATGACAGGTCAGCGTCGTACAATTGCGCAGGTGCTGCAACAAAGCGAAGATCATCCGGATGTCGAAGAACTATATGCCCGCGCCTCAAAGGTCGATGCGGGGATTTCCATCGCCACGGTCTATCGCACTGTAAAACTGTTCGAAGAGGCAGGGATTCTGGAGCGCCTGGAATTCGGCGACGGTCGCGCGCGGTATGAGGATGCTGAACGGGATCACCATGACCACCTGATCGACATGCAAACGGGTCAGGTCATTGAATTCGTAGACCCCGAGATCGAAGCGCTGCAGGAAAAGATTGCCGCCAAGCTGGGCTATAAGCTGAAAGGTCACCGACTGGAGCTGTACGGCGTTCCGCTGGAACAAGACTGATTCATCACGAATCCCGAACGGTGTTCGCACGCGAATTCATGTTTCTCGTGTGGATATCTCTTGCCTGAGTGATGGGCTTTCGATTTCTGTGAAGGGGCGGACAGCGCTTTTCTGACGGAACGGATCATGAATAACGTAAACGGCATTTTATTGGTCGTCGGCGCAATGGCGGCCTTTGCGCTTGAGGATATGTTCATCAAGCACCTTTCGGTATCAGTTCCGACCGGTCAGATCATGATTCTTTTGGGCGCGGTCTGTGGATTGGTCTTTGCCATTATGGCAGTCGGTACACGCAAACGGATCTTTGATCGGGCTGCGTGGCGACCCTTGCCACTTATCCGTGCAGGCAGCGAAGGGGTCGGTGCGATTGCTTTCGTGACCGCGCTGGCTCTGGTCGATTTGTCCACGGTGGCTGCGGTATTTCAGGCCATGCCGCTGGCCGTCACTGTCGGGGCGGCGCTGTTTTTGGGGGAACAGGTCGGCTGGCGCAGGTGGAGCGCGGTAGGCGTCGGGTTTCTTGGCGTTTTGATGATCATCCGACCGGGGCTTGAAGGGTTTCAGCCCGAGACCCTGTTAGTCGTTATCAGCGTTGTTTGCATTGCCGCGAGGGATCTGATCACGCGTCGATTGGATGCCGACATTGCGTCGTCGGTTGTGGCTCTGCAGGCTTACATCGCGGCGATTTTGGGTGGGCTGGTGCTTATGGTAGTTCAGACGCAACCGCTTGTCCCACTTGGTTCTGCGCAGATGGCGCCGCTGATCGGGGCCGTCATCTTCAGTGTCATCGGCTACTATGGCATCGTCACCGCTATGCGAGTGGGCGATGCGTCGGCGCTGACTCCGTTCCGCTACACGCGATTGGTTTTTTCGATTGCCGCCGGCATGATCATGTTTGGAGAGCGGCCGGACCTGATGACGATTGCAGGAGCCTCGCTCATCCTTGGCTCGGGCCTTTACACTTTCCTGCGGGAACGTCGTTTGGCGCGGGATATGGCCGCTGTGGCCTGACGGATCGTCGCAGGTTTGCGCAAACACCTGCCGTGAATCATGTTAGCGATAACATGCGTGGTTTACTTTTTACCTCGTGATGCTATGAGGCGTGCAACTTATTGCAGCCACAGGGACGGGCCTCATGAGCACGATTATCGACATCCACGCACGCGAAATTCTGGACAGCCGGGGCAACCCGACGGTCGAGGTGGACGTGATTCTGGAAGACGGCACCATGGGTCGGGCGGCTGTGCCCTCGGGCGCGTCCACAGGGGCCTATGAGGCGGTGGAAAAGCGTGACGGTGACAAGGCGCGCTATATGGGTAAGGGCGTGCTGGAAGCGGTTGCTGCCGTGAACGGTGAGATTGCCGAGGAGCTGGTGGGTTTCGACGCGACTGAACAGGTTGCCATCGACCAGGCGATGATAGAACTGGACAGGACCGAGAATAAGGGCCGTCTGGGCGCAAATGCCATTTTGGGCGTGTCGCTGGCCACAGCCAAGGCGGCGGCGGACTTTACCACTCAGCCTTTGTACCGCTATGTCGGCGGCACCTCTGCCCGCGTTCTGCCGGTGCCGATGATGAACATCATCAATGGTGGCGAGCATGCGGATAACCCGATCGACATTCAGGAATTCATGATCATGCCGACCTCGGCCAGCAATATCCGCGAGGCGGTGCGCATGGGGTCCGAAGTGTTCCACACACTGAAAAAAGAACTGTCCTCAGCCGGTCTGGCCACCGGTGTCGGTGATGAGGGCGGCTTTGCACCGAACATCGCCTCGACCCGCGAGGCACTGGATTTCATCCTGAAGTCCATCGAAAAGGCGGGCTACAAGCCGGGTGAGGAAATCCATCTGGCGTTGGATTGCGCTGCCACGGAATACTACAAAGACGGTAAATACGTGCTCGCGGGCGAGGGGATCACGCTTACGTCCGAGGAAAATGCGGCCTATTTGGCAGCGCTGGTCAAGGACTACCCGATCATCTCGATCGAAGACGGCATGTCCGAGGATGACTGGGACGGTTGGAAAGCTCTGACCGACGCCATCGGCAACGAGGTGCAACTGGTGGGTGACGACCTGTTCGTGACCAACCCCGAACGTCTGGCCGAAGGCATTGATCGCGGCTGCGCCAACTCGATGCTGGTTAAGGTGAACCAGATCGGCTCGCTGACCGAAACGCTGCGCGCCGTCGATATGGCGCACCGTGCGCGCTACACCAACGTGATGTCCCACCGCTCGGGCGAAACCGAGGACGCCACCATTGCCGATCTGGCCGTGGCGACGAACTGTGGTCAGATCAAAACCGGCAGCCTCGCGCGCTCGGACCGGTTGGCCAAGTATAACCAGCTGATCCGCATCGAAGAGTCACTGGGTGAAGTGGCCGAATACGCCGGGGCGTCGATCCTGAAGCGCTGATCAGCGTAAAACAGATAAATCTGACCCGGTCTTTCAAGGGAGGGCCGGGTTTTTCGTTTTGAAACCCGAATCCTGTGGCAACTAGAGAGCTGTGTGCCTTTAGTCGCACCCCCGAAGTACGCTGCCGGGCCGTTCTTGTTCGCCTCAAAATTGCAGTCAGGTGACGCTAGGTAAAGATTCTTCAATTATTTCTAGAAAAATTGTGCTTCGATTCTAATCCCTTGGCAGAAGATTGAGGCCATAACCCCAATTATGTGTGAACTTTTACCTATTAGCGAGACCCTGCCGCCAAGTATCTTGGAGGAACTACAGAAAAGGAGAATACCATGTCAGGTTCGAAATTCCTTCTCGCGGTTTCGTTGATCGGTACTGTTTTCATGGCGGCCTGTTCGGCGCCCGGAGTGTACCCAATTTCAGGTCAGTCGGTCTCGACTTCCGACCCCGTGAAGAACATGGATTCCCCCACCTATATGTACAGCGGTGAAATGCGCTAAGGCGCGTTCTCCGGGGGGCTGAACAAACAATTGCTATCAGAGCTTTTTGCTCATCAAAACATACCGATCGCGCGGTTTGAAGCCGGTGCGCAGATATAATCTCTGCGCGGTTTCATTGGTGCGGTCGACCTCAAGATGCAAAGCGGTTAGCCCGGCTCCGGCCAGGGCTTTCGGCAAATCTAACAGGACTTCTGTGGCGATGCCGCGCCCGCGCACTGCGGGGCGGATGTAAATCTCGTCGATGAAAGCATCCATGCCGCCAAACTCGACGGACCAGCCAAAGGTCAGAATGGCGTATCCCAGCGGTGCGCGCGCGGGGCCGATCAGGTAGACGCAACCATGGGGAATGCCCTCTAGCAACGGTGCCAGTGCGCTGCGTCGGTGATCGCTATCCTGTTCGATGCCAGCCTCGGCGTGAAAGGCGGCCACGAGGCCCATGAGACGGTCCAGATCCTCGGGCCGGGCGAGCTTCAGTGCAGCGCTCATAGTCGTGCCAACCGTTCGGTGAGCAGGTCAAAGAACCCCTGCGCGTCAACGTCACCCATGAACATGGCGTTCGCAGGGCGATCTGTGACGCGCCACCAATCGGCTACGGTCATCCCCAGTGTCAGCTCTGATTGGGTTTCGATCTCGACATTGATGTGACGGCCCGAGAACAGCTCGGGGCGGATCAGATAGGCGGTGACGCAGGGATCATGCAGGGGTGCACCCTCCGATCCGTATTTTTCCTTGTCGAACCGTTCGAAGAAATCAGTCATCTCGGCCACTGCGTGTCCGACCTTGCTGTCGAGCGCGCGGAAGGCGTCGTTGCGATGTGGCGTGACCAGCGCGTCATGGGTCACGTCCAGTGGCATAACGACGATGGACGCGCCGGATTTGAACACGATATCAGCGGCTTCTGGGTCGACATAGATATTGAATTCCGCCGCCGGAGTGATGTTGCCGACCTCAAAATACGCCCCACCCATCAGGACGATTTCCTGTATGCGGTCGACGATATCTGGGGCCTTGGTGAAGGCCGTCGCGATATTGGTGAGGGGGCCCAGCGGGCACAGTGTCACCGTGCCCGGTTCCTGCACGCGCAGGGTGTCGATGATGAAATCGACCGCGTGCCCTTGGGCCAGCGGCATTTGCGGATCGGGCAGAACGGGACCGTCCAGGCCGGTTTTGCCGTGCACATGTTCTGCCGTAACCAAGGGGCGGTTCAGTGGCCGATCACAACCTGCATAAACCGGCACGTCCGTGTGGCCGGCCAGTTCGCAGACGATGCGCGCGTTCTTGGCGGTCAGCTCCAGCGGTACGTTTCCGGCGACAGCGGTGATGCCCAGCACGTCGATCTCATCCGGGCTGGCCAGCGCCAACAGGATGGCGACGGCGTCGTCCTGACCGGGGTCGGTGTCGATAATGATTTTGCGCGGCATGGGGGTCTCCGAGGGGCTAGAAGCGCGGACACTCGCAAGTGTCACAGCACTTGTCCAGCGGTTTCAGGCCCCGCTGGGCACATCCACCGGCGGGAGTTTGCCATTGGCGCGATGCTCCTCGGTTTTCACCTCGTCCCACAGCGCGTCCATCTCAGCCAGATCGCTTTGGCCGGGCGTTTTGCCACGTGCGGCCAGACGCGCCTCGACCTGTTCGAAACGACGGGTGAACTTGGCGTTGGTGCGGCGCAGGGCGGCCTCAGGCTCGATCCCCAGATGACGGCCCAGATTGACGATCACGAACAGCAGATCGCCGAATTCATCTTCGAGCGCGTCGGCATCCATGCTGTCGCGGGCCTCTTCCAGCTCGGCGGCTTCTTCGGTGATCTTGGCCAATACATGGCTGGCATCGGGCCAGTCGAACCCCACGCGGGCCGCGCGCTTTTGCAGCTTATGGGCGCGCAAAAGGGCAGGCAGGTTGGCCGCAACGCCGTCCAGCGCGCCTTTCTGCTCTTTTCCCGCACGTTCAGCGGCTTTGATCGTCTCCCAATCCAGTGTCTGCTGTTCGGCCGACTTGTCCCGGGATTCGTCACCGAATACGTGCGGGTGACGCGCGACCATCTTGTCCGACATGGTGCGGACCACGTCCTGAAAGGTGAAATGCCCGGCCTCTTCGGCCATTTGTGCGTGAAAGACCGATTGGAACAGCAGGTCGCCCAACTCTCCCTTCAGTTCGTCATAAGCCTCGCGCTCGATGGCATCGGCGACCTCATAAGCCTCTTCGATCGTATAGGGGGCGATGGTCGCAAAATCCTGTTCGATATCCCACGGGCAGCCGGTTTGCGGGTCACGCAGGCGGCGCATGATTTCCAGCAAACGCTCAATCCCGGCGTCGCTATCGTGGATCAGAGGATTTTCGGCCATTGCGAACCCTTTCGTTCCGGTGTCAGATGCATCCATTCCGCAGACCGCTACAGGAGTCCACCCCAGATGCCCGTCGTCAACCGAATTGCCGATTTTGCCGCCGATATGACCGCGTGGCGGCAGCACCTGCATTCGATCCCCGAATTGGAGTTTCAGTGCCACCAGACAGCAGCTTTTGTCGCCGACCGGCTGCGCGAGTTTGGTGTAGATGAAATACATGAGGGCATCGCTACAACCGGTATCGTCGCAATCATCAATGGGCAGGCCGAGGGGGCGACGATCGGATTGCGCGCCGACATGGATGCGCTGCCGATCCCGGAAGAAACGGGCGTGGACTATGCCTCGAAACATCCCGGTAAGATGCATGCCTGCGGTCATGACGGGCATACCACGATGCTGCTGGGTGCAGCCCGTTATCTGGCCGAGACGCGAAACTTCGCGGGCCGCGTGGCGTTGATCTTTCAACCTGCCGAGGAAGAGGGCGGCGGCGCGGACATTATGGTTCAGGAAGGTATCATGGACCGGTTCGACATCGCGCAGGTCTATGCGCTGCACAATGCTCCAAACCTGCCCGAAGGCGCTTTTTACACCACGCCTGGGCCGATCATGGCCGCGGTTGATACGTTTCACGTTCACATTCAGGGCGTGGGCGGTCATGGCGCCATGCCCCACGAAACCCGCGATCCGGTGATGGCCGCCTGTGGCATTGCGCAGGCGCTGCAGACCATCGTCAGCCGCAATCATCACGCGCTGGACGATCTGGTGGTTTCGGTCACCCAAATTCATACCGGCACGGTTAACAACGTCATTCCCGACACGGCCTATATTAACGGCACCGTGCGCACCTTTGACCCGGAGGTGCAGAAGATGGTGATGGAACGCATGGCGCAGATCGTTGCCGGGCAGGCGGCCTCATACGGGGTTGAGGCCGAGCTGGATTACGAGGTCAACTATCCCGCCACCATCAATGATGCCGGCAAGGCCGGATTTGCCGCTGAGGTGGCCCGCGAAATCTCGGGCGAGGGGCTGGTGATCGAGAACATGACCCGCAACATGGGGGCCGAGGATTTCTCGTACATGCTGAACGCGCGACCGGGGGCCTATCTGAATCTGGGGCAGGGCGAGGGTGCCGGGCTGCACCATCCGAAATACAACTTCAACGACGAAATCGCTCCCGTGGGGGCTTCGTTCTTTGCGCGGATCGTCGAAAAGGCACAGCCGCTGGGCTGAACAGGGAAAAGGCATGGCACTGGAAGACGCAAAAACTCAGGTGGATGAGGCATTCACCAACCCCGACCTCAAGGGGCTGTCGTTCGAGAATACATTTGGTGGGGCGACGTCGTTCCTGCGGCGGCTTTACACAAAGGATCTGAAGGGCGTGGATATCGCCGTGACGGGCGTGCCGTTCGATCAGGCGGTAACGAACCGCCCCGGCACAAGGCTGGGTCCGCGCGCCATGCGTGAGGCGAGCGCGCTGCAGTCGCCGGATGCGCCTTATGGTTGGCCCTTTGATGCGCTCAGCGAGCTGGCCATCGTGGATTATGGAGATATGGCCTACGACTATGCCAATATTCCGGCCTTTCCCGATACGCTCACAGATCATATCCGAACCATCCTGAATGCCGATGTGGCCTCGGTCGCGTTGGGTGGTGATCACTATATCAGCTTCCCGATCCTGAAGGCTTATGCCGAGAAATACGGGCCTATGTCGCTGCTGCAATTCGATGCGCATACGGACACATGGGCCGACGATGATATGTCGCGGGTCGACCACGGGACAATGTTCTACAAGGCCGTAAAATCTGGGATCGTGGACCCGAAGCGGTCGGTGCAGGTAGGTATCCGCACCACGAACGAGGATACTCTGGGCGTCAACATCATCGACGCGCGAGAGGTTTACGAATCCGGCCCTGCCGCTGTTGCGCAAAAGATCAAATCCATTCTGGGCGACAGCCCCGTTTACCTGAGTTTTGACATCGACGGCTTGGACCCGGCGTTCGCGCCTGGCACCGGGACTCCCGTCTGGGGTGGGCTGAGTTCCATTCAAGCCCAGATCATCCTGCGCGACATTGCCGGGATCAATATCAAGGGCGGCGATGTGGTCGAGGTCTCTCCGCCCTATGACACATCGGGCGCGACGGCGATTGCCGGGGCCCACGTAGCGACGCAGATTATTTGCCTTTTGGGGTGGAACAAGCTCATGCCTTAACCATTGGTTAGCCATCTTTCCGGTATCACCATAACCAAAAGGTCGGACGGGAGAGATACGGGCATGACAGACTTCAACCAACCCATCAGCGGCAATGATCTGGCGCGGTTTTCGGGGCCGAATACGTTCATGCGCCTGCCGCAGGCGGAGTCTCTGGCGGGGCTGGATGTGGCCGTTCTGGGCATCCCGATGGATATCGGCACCTCGTGGCGGTCGGGTACGCGGTTCGGGCCAAAACAGATCCGCGCCGAAAGCGCGATGATCCGTCCTTACAACATGGCCAGTTTTGCCGCGCCCTTCGACAGCCTCCAGATTGCGGATATCGGCGATCTGGCAATCAACACGTTTTCGTTGTCCGACAGTTTGAAAATAATACGCGAAAGCTATGACGCGATTCTGGCGCAAAACGTGACACCGGTTGCGATGGGGGGCGATCACTCGATCACCTTGCCGATTTTGCGGGCGATTGCGGCCAAACATGGGCCGGTCGCGCTGGTCCATGTGGATGCCCATGCTGACGTGAATGATGAGATGTTTGGTGAAAAGGAAACTCACGGTACCGTCTTCCGCCGCGCCTATGAAGAAGGGCTGATCGTCCCTGACAAAACCTTTCAGGTCGGTATCCGAGGCTCGGGCTATTCCGCGTCGGACTTCACCGAAGCCAAGGGCTGGGGATTCAAGCAGTTCCCTGCGTGGGAATTGTGGCAACAGAATCTAACCGTGACAGGCGCACAAATCCGAAAGGAAATAGGAGAGCATCCGGTTTACGTTTCCTTCGATATCGACAGTCTCGACCCATCCTTTGCCCCCGGCACCGGCACACCCGAGATTGCCGGTCTGACCACCCCACAAGCGTTGCAGCTGATTCAGGCTTTGCGAGGGATGAATGTGGCGGGGTGCGATCTGGTC
Organism: Ruegeria sp. R8_1; assembly: GCF_017743815.1. Classification (NCBI taxonomy): domain Bacteria; kingdom Pseudomonadati; phylum Pseudomonadota; class Alphaproteobacteria; order Rhodobacterales; family Roseobacteraceae; genus Ruegeria; species Ruegeria sp. R8_1. The sequence goes on from NZ_JAGHRL010000001.1 coordinate 617,779, forward strand.
GAGGTGTCTCCGCCCTATGACCCAACGGGGAACACGGCGCTGACCGCTGCCAACCTGCTGTTTGAAATGTTGTGCATTTTATCCGGAGTGACGTGACGGTACGGGGTGTCAAACCTTGCAGAGGGGGCACGTACCGGTAGTTTGCCCTCAAAGCAAAGGGATAAATTATGAAGATGGTTCTTTGGCTGATCGTGGGGGCGGTGATCGCACTTGGATTTTACATCCGACTTGCGCCCTCGGACCCTGCGCGCTGGCATGTGGCGGTTGCTGGTACTACGGATGAGGACATGCAGGGTGGGGTCATCCGCGTGGTCGAAACTGGGCCAGACGGCCTCGCAAAACTGGACGTGATAGCACAAGCCACACCGCGCACCACCGTTCTTGTCGGATCTGTCGAAGATGGAATGATCACCTATGTCACCCGTACCCAAGTAATCGGCTTTCCCGACTACACCACGGTTCAGCAGGATGGCGACGTTCTGCGCATCCATGCCCGTCTGCGCTTTGGGCGTTCAGATTTTGGGGTAAACCGAGACCGTGTTGATGGGTGGCTTGCCGCGCTCCAGCTCTGAGGACAAACACCCTTCCGAGACCTCGCGCCACATCGGGACGTTCAGGGACATCTGGCATTGCGCCATGAACATGCGGCCGTCCACTTGCAGGCAGATCATCTGGCCCAGATCCACGCGCGCGCCTGATTTGTCCGTGCAATAACAATCGCGTACCTTGCCGTCCGGCCCGACGTAGTCCGCCATGGCAGGTACCGCAAACAGCGATAAAATCAAAACCAACCCCTTCATGAGGGGTAGCTTAGCACAAGCTCGGCCCTTGACCAAAGCCGCAGATTAGGGGACACCGCCGGGATGATCCCCGAAGAACGCCTTGAGCAGATAACCCAGCGATTCCAGTATCTCGAAGCGGCCATGTCCGATGGTGCCTCGGGCGGGGATATTGCGGCTCTGGCCAAAGAATATTCCGACCTCAAGCCTGTGGTCGACCAGATCATGGCGTGGAGGCAGCTGCGCGCCGATCTGACAGAGGCTCAGGCGATGCTGGCTGATCCCGACATGAAGGAGCTGGCTGAAGAGGAAATCCCCGATCTTCAAGCCCGTATCCCACAGGCCGAACACGCGCTGCAACTGGCGCTTTTGCCTAAGGATGCTGCAGACGCGCGCCCAGCGATGTTGGAAATCCGCCCCGGCACTGGTGGGGATGAAGCCGCTTTATTCGCGGGCGATCTGTTGCGCATGTATCAGCGTTACGCCGAGGCGCGCGGCTGGCGGTTCGAGATCATCGAAGAACAGGCCTCGGATCTGGGTGGCATCAAAGAGGTGGTGGCCCATATCAAGGGCGAGAATGTCTTTGCCCGGATGAAGTACGAATCCGGCGTGCACCGGGTGCAGCGCGTGCCCGAAACCGAAAGCGGGGGGCGTATCCATACCTCGGCAGCCACCGTGGCCGTTTTGCCCGAGGCCGAAGATGTCGATATTCAGATCGACGCGAACGACATTCGGATCGACACGATGCGCAGCTCGGGCGCGGGGGGACAGCACGTGAACACCACCGACTCGGCGGTGCGGATCACTCACTTGCCGACAGGGCTGGTTGTGACCAGCTCCGAGAAATCGCAGCACCGCAACCGAGAGATTGCGATGCAGGTTCTGAAAACGCGCCTCTATGACCTGGAAAGGCAGAGAATCGACAGTGAACGCTCGGCTGACCGGGCCAGTCAGGTGGGGTCCGGGGACCGCTCCGAGCGGATCAGGACGTATAATTTCCCGCAGGGCCGTATGACCGATCACCGCATCAACCTGACCCTGTATAAGTTGGATCAGGTGATGCAGGGCGATCTGGATGAGGTGATCGACGCGCTGACCGCCGATGATCAGGCGCGCCTGCTGGCCGAGATGGCCCTATGAACGGTCTGCAAACAGCGGCTCAGGCGATGGTGGCAGCCACGTCTCGCCTGCGGGCTGCAGGGGTCGATGATCCGGCACGCGATGCGCGCGTCCTGCTGGCACACGCTGCCCGAATCGAAGCCAGCCGGGTCACCCTGATTGCGCCGGAAGAACTGTCGCACGAGATCGCCGAACGCTATGATCAGCTTATTTCGTTGCGCGCCATTCGCGTTCCCGTGTCGCATCTGCTGGGCGAACGTGAGTTTTATGGCCGCAGGTTTCGCGTAAGTCGTGATGTTCTGGATCCGCGCCCTGAAACCGAGATTCTGATCGAGGCCGCGTTGAGCGCACCGTTTGATCATCTGTTGGATCTTGGAACGGGTTCGGGCTGTATCCTGATCACACTGTTGGCCGAACGCGAAAGTGCTTCGGGTGTTGGAGTTGATCTAAGCGAGGCCGCCTGCCTGCAGGCGAGCGCCAATGCGGTTCAACATCAGGTCCAAACCCGAGCCGAGATACAGCAATCAGATTGGTTTGAGAGCATAGAGGGGCAATTTGACCTTATCGTCTCGAATCCGCCCTATATTTCGCTGACAGAGATGAATGATTTGTCACCCGAAGTCCGCGAGCACGAGCCGCGCATGGCGCTGACGGATGAAGGGGACGGGTTAGGAGCCTATCGTCGCATTGCTGCCGATGTCCCGGATTATCTGGTCCCCGGCGGTCGGGTGCTGGTGGAAATCGGCCCGACGCAGGGTCACGCGGTTGCCGCGCTATTTCAGGCGGCTGGGCTGGCAGAGACTCGGATTATTCCTGATCTGGATGGCCGTGACCGTGTTGTCTTGGCCAGAATGCCTGGGTGACGGCACGTACTGAGGCTGAAAAGCGCCGATTGATGTAAAAAAGCTGCGAATTTTGGGATAAAGCCCTTGTCTGAACGCGCAGGACATGTTTACTCAAGATTAGTCGGAGAGGTTGACGCTATTGCAGCGCACCCCTGACGCCAAGCCCAAAAAAGTCGACATCGCGTTCCGGCTAAAGCCTTTGAGCAATGCAAGATGCGACGTGATCGACAGTGAATGACAAGGCTGACGAAAGTAGATGAGATCTTCCAAATCCCGCTCGCGGGCCAAGAATAACCGCAATCGTCCTTCTGGCGGCAACGTTGTAAACCGGGTCTTTGACAGCTCGGGGCCGGAAGGCAAAGTGCGCGGCACGCCCCAGCAGATCATTGACAAGTACAACCAGCTTGCCCGCGACGCGCAGCTGTCCAACGACCGTGTGGCTGCTGAGAACTTTCAGCAACACGCCGAGCATTACCTGCGTTTGCTGAGCGAAGCGCAGCGTGAAATGGAAGCGCGTCGGGAAGAGCAGGAGCGCCAAAACCGCGAACGGCAGGCCGAACGCGACCGAGAACGCGCAGAGCGTCAGGAACGTGAAGCGGCCCGTCAGGCAGATCCAGCCGAAGCACCGCAACCAGACGTCATGGATTTCAACGCCGAAGCGACCCCGGAATCCGGTTTGGTGGAAACGCCCGAGGCCAAGGGGGCTGATGTTTCGGAAAAGAAAGAAAAGCCTGCTCGCAAACCGCGTGCGCGCAAGCCTAAACCAGCACCTGCCGCTGAAGAGGCCACCGCCAACAAAGGTGATGCACCTGAGGCGGCCGAGTAAGCTGCGTTGGATATAGAATGGAAAGCCCTGGTCAAGCGACTGGGGCTTTTTTGTTTTCAGCCCGCGCGGATTTGGCGCGCCAATGCGCAGAAGGCTTCTAGCGGGATTTGTTCAGCCCGCTCGGTTGGTTGAATACCGGCGGCCAATAGGCGGTCTTCGATATCGGAAGCGACCCCTTTCAACGAAGCGCGCAGCATCTTGCGGCGTTGGTTGAATGCGGCGGCGACGACACGCGACAGGGTTGCGGCATCCGCGGGATGCCGAGGTTCGGACAAGGCGGTCAGGTGGACAACGGCGCTTGAAACTTTCGGCGGCGGGGTGAAAGCCCCGGGCGGTAAAGACATGGCGATACGCGCATCTGCCCGCCATTGCGCCAGGATGGCCAGTCGGCCATATGCCTTGCTGCCGGGTTGGGCAACAATACGCTCGGCCACTTCGCGCTGAAACATCAGAGTCAGGCTTTGCCAGAATGGCGGCCACTGCGGAGGTGTCAGCCAGCGGACCAGCAGTTCGGTACCGACGTTATACGGCAAGTTGGCTGCAACTCGAATCGGCGGGCTGAGATGCGCCATGGGGTCGATTTCCAGCGCATCACCGTTGATGATTTCCAGGCGTTCGGGGTAGGCGGCAGCAATCTCGTTCAAAGCTGCGATACAGCGCGTGTCTTTTTCGACTGCCACAACCTTGCGCGCGCCCTCTGATAAAAGCCCACGGGTCAAACCGCCGGGGCCGGGGCCGATTTCGAGAACGTCACAGGCACTGAGATCACCGGCCTGCCGCGCGATTTTTGCCGTCAGGTTGAGATCCAGCAGGAAGTTCTGCCCCAACGACTTGCGGGCCGAAAGCTGGTGCGCGGCGATGACCTCGCGCAGGGGGGGGAGTGTGTCGATTGCGCTCATGATCCGATTACCGTGGCGCGGGCTGAGGTAAAGCGCCAGTTTTTTTGCCTCTGGCGGGGATATTTTTAGCCAGGTGAAGGATCAAGCGCTTTTTGCCATGCGTTGGGCCAGTTTAAGGGCTTCGATCATGCTGGATGGGTTGGCAATGCCTTTTCCGGCAATATCCAGCGCCGTGCCGTGATCCGGCGAGGTGCGTATGAACGGCAATCCCAGCGTGACATTCACGCCCCGGTCGAAATCGAGGGTCTTTATCGGGATAAGCGCCTGATCGTGATACATCGCAACTGCCGCGTCGTACCTGGCGCGGGCCGCTGCGTGAAACATCGTGTCGGCAGGATGCGGGCCGGTGACCGTGTAGTCATCTTGCGGCAAGGCCTGGATCAGCGGCGCGATCCAGTCAAGCTCCTCATGTCCCATTTTACCGCCTTCGCCTGCATGTGGATTCAGACCAGCCACACTGATGCGAGGTTTTCTAATGCCGAATTGTGCACGCAGACCTTGGGCTGTGATCTCGATCGTTTCGCGCAAAAGATCTGGTGTCAGAGCGGCAGGAACGCGAGACAGCGGGATGTGGATCGTGGCAGGCACCACTCTAAGTTGCTCACTGGCCAGCATCATAACGACGCGTTGCTGTCCTGCGAGGGCTGCAAGAAACTCGGTATGTCCGGGGTAAGCAAAGTCCGCGCCTTCCATCAGGGCCTTTTTATGGATCGGTGCCGTACAAAGCGCTGAGGCTCGACCGGACTGAACCATAGAAACGCCGAGTTCGATCGCGTCGACGACGCTGGGCGCGTTGGCCGCAACGGGTTGGCCTGGTGTGTTGGCAGACGGAAAATCAAGGTGCAGCACAGGCAAGGCCGTCGCGCAGATCGCGGTCGCCTCAGAAAAATCTGTGATCCTCTGAATGGGCGTACCGGTAGGAAGATGGTTGGCATCTCCAATGTAGACAAGGGGGCACGTTCCGCGTAGCTCGGCCCAGGCTTTTGCGGCGATCTCTGGGCCTATGCCTGCGGGATCGCCACAACTCAGCGCGATTGGGGCTATCATTGCTCGATGATCGTTGCGTCCGCACGCAATTGCTCGAGTAGGCTTTCGGCAAAGGCAGTCAGACGTTGCTGGGTCAGAGCATTGGCGACATCCGCGCGCGAAGTTTCCTCGCCCCGGTCCAGAGTACGTGTGCACAGCATCAGGAATTTCAGCGTCTGACCATTGTTGCCGGTCAGCGCCGTCGAGACCTCGTTCAAGTCCAGCTTCGACAATTCGAGTGCGACATCGCGAGGGATTTCCGACGGGCTGGCTTCAATCCGTTGCAGAACGTTTTCGGGTTGGTCTTTTGCAAGGCCATAGAGATCATCGCAAGTATCGATCTCTTCGCGCAGATCGGCAGCACGGGCCAGTGTTTCCGCGCTGCGGCCACCGGGAAGGTTGTAGATCGCGTAGTCGATTTTTGAATAGGTCGGAGTACCCGACGCAACTTCGCGCAGGCCCCGAAGCTGAAACAGAGCGACTGCGTTTGGCAAAGAAATGGGTTGCGTTATTTCGCCATTCTTCAGACCGATGATCACCGGTTGCAGGGCGGGTGGCAGGTCGGTCAGGTTCAGCCAGTCCAACTGCCCCCCGTTGGTCCGGGTACCTGCCGCAGAATACTGCGTCGCAGCTGCCGAGAACGCATCGAATCCTTCCAGAAGTGCGATCTCTTCAGCCAACAATTCGACCTGTGCAACCGTTTGCTGATTTACGGGGATAATGACTTCGGACAGCAGAACTTGCAGCCCGCCACTGCCCGATTGACCAAGAGCGCGGTTGACCTCGTCTTCTGATGGGCGCGCCTGCGACAGGAATCTCGCGCTGATAAAGTCGCGCCACGACAGTTGGTCGGCCACAAAATCGCGGACGGTCTCGCGCGAAACACCTGCCTCGGACAGAAGCTGAAGGAACTCATCCGTCGACAAGCGACCGCGGGCAGCAAATTCGTCAATGCCCAGTTGAACGGCCTCGGGGCTGGCAGATATTCCAGCCGCGCTCATGGCTTGTTTGCGCAGACGATCGTCGATCAGGGCTTGGCGCACCTCGGCGTCTGACGCTCCGGGCGCACCAAGAACGGTCAAAAACTGCTGGCGCTGCTCAAGTTCGTACCATGTGACGATATCCTGATTGACCTTGATGGCTGGGGAAAACAGGCTCTGGGCCAGGCCCGGCGACACGCTCAGACACAACGATACGACCGCAACATAGGCGATTGGCCTGATCACAGCGGATCGGATGAGATTGGAGAAACCTGAAATCAACTGCATCTTCTCTTGAACTCTTGGCCACCACCTTCAACGGAGTATCCCGTCAGGGCTACCGTAAAGCCGAATTCAGTGGAAGGCTCAATACTAGATGACGAAGTAAAACGTCTGCTGACGGTCATGTTAACCTGCACGCACTCATTCTGGTACGTAACACCCAAGCCATACCGAATGGGTTCGGACTCGCTCAGATCGTAACGGGCGGCGGCTTGGGTTAGCCAGTTCTGGTCGACCCTATAGCGCCCATCCAATCGAATTTCGGATATTTCATCGTCCACGTTCTCGTCTGGGTCTGGCTCCTGCCAGATATAGCTGCCCGACAACCCAACGGTTTCTTGCTGCCAGGCCGCGCGCATTTCGGCCTTGGCAAAGCTGAAATCTCCGTTCAGCAAGCCGCGGCCTGCAAGTGACCACCCATTTGCGGTTTGCAATTGACCTGCAAGCAGCAGATCCGACGATGTTCCCTGCAGTCCCGATGTCAGATTGAACTCTGGGTCGGGATCTGCGCGAAACACTTGCCCGACTGTGGCCAAAGCCCGGCGTCCGTTCGCTCCGTAGCGCGCCCAGTTGACACCAATGACGCCGGTTGCCCCATCTTCGCGTCGATCCGGGGCTGGAAAACGGGACAGCGACAGCAAGTTGCCCTGATCGAATTCCTGAAACGTACTTTCGTCGATTGGCACATCATTGGTCGAGACTTGCGTCCAACCGATCTGAGCAATTGGCTCCAGCACCTGCGTAGCCCCGGATTGCTCGCGCCGTGCCATGGGATAGCGCAGGGTCAACGCCGCCCGGGGGGTGGTGCGGGTTTCTTGATCAGGGAAATTGCTGTCGTGGCGGATGTTGAACGTGTCAATCGAGGCCCCGAACCGTGCGTCCGCACGCAGACCCGAGTTGAAGATCCAACTGCGCAGCCATTCCGCGTCAAAGGTTGCTCGGGCCACATCGCGACCAACGACATCCTCGTCACTTGTGCGTTCATGGGCGTGTGTAATGAAACTCAGCCGTGTTTCGCCGCCGATCGACGTCGGAAAGTGGCGTTTCTGATAGTACAGATCGAATACACGAGATGGAATTTCGTCCTGATCTTCGCTGTCGCGCAAGGTTTTGTAATGGATAAAGCTGGTGCGGAAGGCGGTGTCGCGTTTGATCCGCTCTAGCGCAACTTCGCTGCGCAGGCGGTCGAAATCGGGCAGGCCATAATCGGCCAGGTAGGCGTCATCGGACGTGGTTTTAATATCGAACGTGAACCGATAGCCGTCATTCAGATTGAAAAAGCCATCTGCGAAGAAGTAGCCGCGATCCTCTCCGGGCTGAAGATCGTCACGGGTATGTGCGCCCAACAAGCGGAGTCGGCCACGCTTGAACGCCTGACGATACCGATACCCCAGCGTCCGAGTTTTTGAGGACAGATAGGGCGTCAATGTCAGGTCTTTGTGGTCTCCCAGCTTGAAGAAATATGGAACCTGAACCCCCGTGCCCAACTGCGACGTTGTGCGAATCGAAGGCACCAGGAAACCAGTCGCCCGGTCCAGAGTGGGGTCAGGCAGACGCAAATAAGGGAAATAGAAGACCGGCAGGTCCAGAATTCGGAATTGTGCGCCCTCGAAATACAGTTGTCGTTCAAGCTGATCGTGGGTGACCTTACGGGCCCTGATTTGCCACAAAGGCGGTCTGCCATCAGAACAAACATGACATGACGTGGCCGATACCTTGCTGAACTGTGTGTATCTGCCACCTGCGCGCGTTGCCTGAACCGATGCGACTTGGACCTGTTGGTCAAACACCATCCGCGCACCGATCAGCAAGCCGTTTTGAATACCGTCGTCCAGTTCAGCCGAATCCGCCAGAATCGTGGTAGAGCCGCCCTGATCAATGCGCACGGGGCCGTCCAGGGTGAGTTGCCCGGTGTCACGGTCATATGTGACCCGTTCAGCGGTAATTTTTGCATCGCCCTGAAATGCCTCGACATTGCCATCGGCGACCAGAACACGTTCGGGCGTGATGAAAATCCTGTCCGCAACCAGCAGGGCTGGCTGCTCTTCCTGTGTGGCTTCCGTAGGTGCGTTCACACCTGTTGGGGATTGTGCGTAGATCGTCGCGGGCAAGGTGATCGCGATGGCCGCCGACAACAGAAGGCTGGGAAGCAACCGCATCAGCCGTCCTCCGCGTGAAGCAAGAGACCAAGCGACAACAGTATGGCAGCGAAAGGCGGAGCCCAGGCCGCGACGATAATAGGCAATTGACCGTTTTCCCCTAATATTTGGGCAAAATTGCGCACGAAATAAATCGCGAATCCCAGAAGAACTGCAGACAGAACCGCAATTCCCGTGCCGCCGAATCTTACATGGCGCATGGTGAAGGCCGCGCCGATAAGAACCATCGAAACCAGAAAGAAGGGCCGCGCCAGTTGCACTTGCAACCAAACTTCATATTGCTTGGTTGAAAACCCGGCCTCGCGCAGATCCCGGATCAGCTCGGGCAGATCATAAACCGAAACCGATCCCTGCTGCCCCAGCGTGTCGAGAATGCGCTGCCGTGTAAGCGACGTCGGAACCTCGAGCTGTTCGTGAACGACCGAGTTGCTCTCGGGGTTTGTGTCTTCCGCGAAGGACCAGACCTTGGCATTGTCCAATACCCATTTGCCCGGCCTCAGTTCGGCACTATCGGCCGAGACCTGCTGAGTCGGGGTTCCTTCCTGTGAGAAAGTGATGATCGTCACGTTATTTAGCTTCAGTGTTTCACCGTTGGACGTACCTTTGGCGTGAATTACGGACTGACCGTTCTGCGATCCTTGGCGTAGCCACAAGCCCTCGCTGCTGATCGAAAACGCTGACGTGCCGTTGTTGCGGTAAGAGTCGGACAGGCGATTGTATTCCTCGGACGTCGCCGCAGAGATCGGGTTCAGCAGAGCTACGGCCATTGCTCCGATCAATAGGGCCAATGCGACCGGCGCTAATAAAGACCGTATGCCTGAGCGACCAATCGCGCGGGTAACGACCAGTTCAGAACTGCGCGCCAGCCCAACGAACAGCGCGATCGTTGCAAGGATAACCAGCAAGGGCAGCATTTCGCTGATCGCAGCTGGTGTGTTCAGCAAGGTCAGATGCAGCAAGCGTCCGAATGAAAGATTTTCGTCGTCGAACCGGCGCACCTGTTCGATCAGGTCGATTAGAATCAGCAACGTCAGGAAAATGCCGCCGATCACCAGAAAGTTCTGCAAGAAGCGGCGGGCAAAGTATCGGTCGAGGATCACGGCAGAACCCTCGCCATTCCTGCTAACGCGAAAAAACAACTAGCCCTCAGGTCAGAATCACAACCGTTCGCGCCTTGCCGCGACGGCATATGCCTGCCCTGTCTTGCCACTTTGTTCTCCCCCGAACCTGCCGGAATTTTTTCTGGACTGTACTGCAATTGAAGTGCGGGGAAAACTGCTATCTGGTCAAGTTGATCGGGGCGGGCTAGGTCTTGGGTCACAGATTTTCAGGAGTTCCCAATGAGCAGTCTAATCCCGATCCAGTTTCAGACTTTTGACGTGGACATTATGGCGCAAGCCGAGGGCCGAGTCGCGATCATCGTTTCTGACGACGGCAAGATGGGTCCTGCCGCGCGTCGGGCCAATCGCCTGACCCGCGGTGCTGTCGCGCGGCTGGTCGAAAGCGAACAGTTCGAAAAGGTGAAGTCGGGCGAGGTGATCTCGTTGGCATGGCCCGGTGGCATGGCGGCCGAGGCGCTGGATATTCTGGTTCTGGCGCGCCGCCCGGATGTGGCCGAGGCCCGCAAGGCTGGTGTCGCGCTTGCGAAACTGGCCGGTGGCAAGGCGCTGCTGGTGATGGCGGCCAACCAGACCCGCTCCGAGGATCTGGCCATGGGGATCGCCCTGCGCAGTTATGAGTTCGACGCGCACAAGACTAAAGACTCTGATCCAGCCGCGACGGTCACTATTGCGCATCAGAAATCTGACGAGGTCGAAGCCGCCTTTGCGCCGCTCTATGCTATTGCCGACGGCGTGCGTATGACGCGTGATCTGACGAATGAGCCCGCCAATATCCTGACGACAACAGAATTCGCTGACCGCTTGGCCGAGATGAAGGATCTGGGCCTCGAGGTTGAGGTTCTGGAAGAAGACAAGCTGGAAGAGCTGGGAATGCGCACATTGCTGAGCGTCGGTCAGGGCTCGGTCAGTCCGTCGAAGGTTGTGGTGATGCAATGGAACGGTGGCGACAAGGGCGATGCCCCGCTGGCACTGGTGGGCAAGGGCGTTGTGTTCGATACCGGTGGGATTTCGTTGAAGCCTGCGGGTGGCATGGAAGACATGACCATGGATATGGGCGGCGCAGGAGTTGTTGCGGGCACCATGCGCGCGCTGGCCAAGCGCAAGGCCAAGGCCAATGTGGTCGGGCTGGTGGGGCTGGTCGAGAATATGCCCTCGGGCAATGCCACGCGCCCCGGCGATGTGGTCAAGTCGATGAAGGGAGACACGGTCGAGATCATCAACACCGATGCCGAGGGTCGTTTGGTTCTGTGCGACGTGATGTGGTACGCGCAGGAGCGGTTCAGCCCTGTGGGCATGGTTGATCTGGCGACCCTGACTGGAGCGATCATCATTGGTCTGGGGCATGAGAATGCGGGCGTCTTCTCGAACAATGACACCTTCTGCGAGGCCTTCCTGAAATCGGCCAAAGCCGAGGACGAAGGCGCGTGGCGGATGCCCTTGGGCGCGGCATATGACAAGCAGTTGAAGTCTCGCATCGCTGATATGAAGAACGTAGGTGGGCGGCCTGCGGGCTCGATCACCGCTGCGCAGTTCCTGCAGCGTTTCGTGAAAGAGGAAACGCCGTGGATTCACCTGGATATTGCCGGTGTTGCCTCGGTGGCGTCCGAGACGTCCTATGCTCCGAAAGGTGCAACTGGCTGGGGCGTGCGCGCGTTGAGCCGTTTTGTGCAGGACAATTTCGAGTAATCGGATGGGTGCCGTCTATTTCTACCACCTGACCCGGCAGCCGCTGGAATACACGCTGCCGGTTTTGCTGGAGAAGGCCCGGCAGGCCGGGTGGAAGATTGTCGTGCGGGGAACAGATCCCGCACGGATGGACTGGCTGGATGAAAAACTGTGGCTGGGGCCGGATGACGGGTTCCTGCCGCATGGGCTTGCCGGTGGGCCGCACGATGCGGCGCAGCCCATTTTGCTGACGACCGGACCGGATGTGTCCAATAACCCGGCCTGCGTAATGGCGGTGGACGGTGCGCAGGTAGGGCCGGACGAAGTGAACGCTATGGAACGGGTCTGTATCCTGTTCGACGGCAATGACGAACAGGCGGTTCAGCATGCGCGCGGGCAGTGGAAGGCCCTGACCGGCGCAGGGTGTTCAGCGCAATACTGGTCCGAGGAAGCGGGCCGTTGGGAAAAGAAAGCCGAGGCTTAAGCCTTGTGCGCTAGTTTTCAGGAGATCGATACATGGAAATGAAGCCCTTGGGCCGAACAGGCGTTATGGTGACCGACCTGTGCCTCGGAACAATGACTTTTGGATCGCAGACATCCGAGACGGACGCTCATCGCCAGATGGATATGGCGCTGGATGCTGGGATCAATTTTGTCGATGCGGCCGAAATGTATCCGGTCAACCCCATCGCCAAGGAAACCATCGGACGCACCGAAGAATACCTTGGCAACTGGAACGCAGCCAATGCTGCGCGTCGTGAGAGTTATGTTCTGGCGACCAAGCATTCGGGCGCCGGCATGGTCCATGTCCGAAACGGCGCGCCGATCACCGGTCAGACGATCCCTGAAGCCATCGAGAATTCTCTGCGACGATTGCAGACCGATTACATCGACCTCTACCAGTTCCACTGGCCGAACCGGGGCAGCTATATGTTCCGCCAGAACTGGAATTACGCTCCGTCCGGCAAGAACACGGCCGATGTGCTGGACAATATGTCGGAATGCCTCGAGGCGCTGCAGGCGCAAGTTGATAAGGGCAATATTCGTGCTTTTGGTCTGTCGAACGAAAGTGCATGGGGCACCGCGCAGTGGCTGCGTCTGGCCGAGGCAGGCGGCGGGCCGCGGGTGGCATCGGTTCAGAACGAGTATTCATTGCTGTGTCGGCATTTCGACACTGACATGGCCGAATTGAGCGCGCATGAAGACGTTGGATTGATGGCGTTTTCGCCTCTGGCGGCAGGGTTCCTGACGGGCAAGTATCAAGAGGGCGCAGTTCCCGAGGGCTCGCGCATGTCCTTCGTGCCCGATATGGGCGGTCGCCACCGTGATCGGGTTTTCACGGCGGTGAATGCCTATCTGGACATCGCCGAGAGACATGGATTGGACCCGGTGCATATGGCATTGGCTTGGTGCCGTACGCGCCCATTTGTGATGACGGCCATATTCGGAGCGACAACAGTCGAGCAACTTGCCCATATTCTTGACGGGAAAGAGCTGAAACTTTCCAAAGAGGTGATGCGCGAGATTGGCGATGCGCATCGGGCACATCCCATGCCGTTCTAAAGTCTTTCCGGAGGTGGATGGGGGGCTCTGCCCACGCCGCCCGTTCCGGGCGACTCCCCCGAGATATTTTTAGCCAGATGAAGGGGGATCCGGTCAGTGATGGGTGGGGTGCGCGCGCTCTTGCCTGAGATCGCGGGCCGACAGGCCGTGGGCGGTGCGAAAGGCGCGGGCAAAGCTGGATTGCGACGCAAAGCCCGTGGCCAGCGCCACATCCATCAGTGACATATCAGTGTCGGTGACCAGGCGGCGGGCCTCGGCCAGGCGCAGTTGCAGGTAGTGGTCCTGCGGTGTGGTGTTCAGGCGCAGGCGGAATTGTTGCTGTAGGGTGCGGGGGCTGGTGCCTAGTGTCTCGGCGATATTGGCCAGCGGCAGCGGGTCATCCAGCGCGGATTGCATCAGGCTGTTTGCCTTGGCCGTAAGGGTCGTGTGACGGTGCGGCGCGCCGGTGCGGCTTTGCGGTTTGGCGGGGTCGGGGGCGCCGTCATAGAGGAACAGGCCAGACACGCGCGCGGCAAAGCCTGCGCCGTGGCGCGCGGCTATGATATGCAGCATCATTTCGACCGCTGGGATTGCGCCGCCTGAGGTGAGGCGGTTTTGCGAGACGGTGAAGCGGTCGGGGCGCACGTCGACCTCGGGGAAACGGGCTGCAAAATTATCCAGGTCTTCCCAATGGGTTGTTGCGGCGTGGCCGTCCAGAAGGCCCGCTTCGGCCAGTAGCCAGGGGCCTCCGTCGATGCCGGCCATTGTGGCGCCGGTGTTTGCGATCCGGCGTAGCCCAGCCAGCAGGCTGGGGGTGGCGTGGCGTGCCAGTTGGAACCCGGCAACCACAATCATCAGGTCGCAGCCTTGCAGGCGGGCCAGAGGGATGCCCGGCACGGTAAGGGCGCTGGTCAGCATCGCGGGCTGGGCCGTAGCGGTGACATAGTCCCAATCAAAGGCGGGGCGATCGGCCAGACGATTGGCTGCGCGCATGGGGTCTACAGCGGATGCAAAGCTGAGCGTGTTGCAGTCATCCAGCACCAGCACCGCCGTTTTCAGGGCGCGATGTTCGGGTTGCAGTATGTTTTTTGCGGATTTCATCAAGTTCGATTCGCATTCTGGCAAGTGTTTCCCCAAGGCTGCGTCAGAGTCGCAGGCAACGCAAATCGATTGCCGGGGAGAAGTCTGGGGAAAACTCAGGGCAAAACCGGGTATAAGTTGGGGAGAACGCCATGCCTTTAGAAATGAACCGCGAGGTCTTTATCACCTGTGCCGTGACCGGCTCGGGCGGGACGCAGGATCGCAGCCCGCATGTGCCGCGCTCGCCGCAACAGATTGCCGACAGCGCGATTGCGGCGGCTAAGGCCGGGGCGGCTGTGGTGCATTGCCATGTGCGCGACCCCGAGACGGGTGCGCCCAGCCGTCGGCTGGACCTGTATCGCGAGGTGACAGACCGGATTCGCGACGCGGATGTCGATGTCGTGCTGAACCTGACCGCCGGGATGGGCGGGGATATCGTGTTCGGTGGCGTCGAGAGCCCGTTTCCGGTGGCCGAGGGCACCGACATGATCGGTGCGTCAGAGCGCGTGGCGCATATCGCGGAGTGCCTGCCCGAGATCTGTACGCTGGATTGCGGCACCATGAATTTTGCCGAAGCCGACTATGTCATGACCAACACCCCCGGCGCGCTGCGGGCGATGGGGCAGATGATGACGGATATGGGTGTGAAGCCCGAGATTGAGGCTTTTGACACCGGTCATCTGTGGTTCGCCAAACAGTTGGTGAAAGAGGGAATTCTGGAGCCGAACGCTCTGGTTCAGCTGTGTATGGGCGTGCCGTGGGGCGCGCCGGATGATCTGAATACGTTCATGGCCATGGTGAACAATGTGCCCGATGACTGGACGTTCAGCGCGTTTTCGCTGGGGCGAAACCAGATGGCTTACGTGGCGGCCTCGGTGTTGGCGGGCGGCAACGTGCGCGTGGGGCTTGAGGACAATCTGTGGCTGGACAAGGGTGTTCTGGCCGAGAACTGGCAGTTGGTCGAGCGTGCAGGGACGATCATCGAGAATATGGGCGCGAAGGTCATTGGGCCTGCTGAGGTGCGTGAGAAGCTTGGTTTGGTCAAGCGTGCGCCGGTGGCGACGTAAGCGCGGATTGGGGGCCAGCCCCGTCGCCATCTGGGCTTGAACCAGTGGCGCCACATATGGCGACCCCGGGATATTTTTAGCCAGATGAAGAGGCGGATCGACGTGAAAACAGCGGCAATCATTGGTGGTGGTGTGATCGGCGGCGGTTGGGCCGCGCGGTTTTTACTGAACGGGTGGGATGTTCGGGTTTTTGACCCTGATCCTGAGGCGGAGCGCAAGATTGGGGAGGTTCTGGACAATGCGCGGCGGTCGCTGCCGGGGCTGAGTGATGTTCCGTTGCCACCCGAGGGTTCTCTGAGTTTCCATGAAGATATGGCCGAGGCTGTGCAGGGCGCGGAGTGGATACAGGAAAGTGTGCCCGAGCGGTTGGACCTGAAGCTGAAGGTTTACAAGGGGTTGCAGGAGGCGTGTGATCCGGGCGCGATCATCGGCTCGTCGACCAGCGGGTTCAAACCCTCGGAACTGCAGGAAGGCGCGCTGCGGCCCGAACAGATCGTGGTGACGCATCCGTTTAACCCGGTTTATTTGCTACCGTTGATCGAACTGGTGCCGACCGACAAGAATCCGTCCGAGTTGGTCGAGCGCGCGCAGGGGCTGCTGAAATCGGTGGGTTTCTTTCCCCTGCATATCAAGAAAGAGATCGACGCGCATATCGCTGACCGTTTCCTTGAGGCCGTCTGGCGCGAGGCGCTGTGGCTGGTCAAGGACGGCATCGCCACCACCGAAGAGGTGGATGAGGCGATCCGCATGGGGTTCGGCATCCGCTGGGCGCAGATGGGCCTGTTCGAGACCTACCGCGTGGCCGGAGGCGAGGCCGGGATGCGGCACTTTATGGCGCAGTTCGGGCCAGCGTTGAAATGGCCCTGGACCAAGCTGATGGACGTGCCCGAGTTCACTGATGAACTGGTCGATATGATCGCCGATCAGTCGGATGCGCAATCGGGGATGCATTCGATCCGCGAGCTGGAGCGCATTCGCGACAACAACCTCGTGGGGATGATGCGGGCGCTTAAGGCGCAAGATTACGGGGCAGGGGCGGTGCTGAACCAGCATGACGCGCTGCTGAAACGCGGTGCTCTGCCGACGATGGAGGAGGCCGATCTGAGCCAACCGATCCTGACCTTGTCGCGCGCGGTGCCGCTGGATTGGACGGACTACAACGGCCACATGAACGAGGCGCGTTATCTGGAAGCCTTCGCCGCCGCCACGGATCGGTTCATGGAGATCATCGGTTGTGATGCGGACTATATCGCGTCGGGTGGCAGCTATTTCACGGCTGAAAACCACATCCGCTATGTGGATGAGGTCCATGCAGGCGCAAAGATTCAGATGCGCACGCAGATGCTGTTGGGGCAGGGCAAGAAGCTGCACGTTTTCCACAGCATGTATGAAGGCGACAAACTGCTGGCCACGGGTGAAAGCTTTCTGCTGCATGTCAGTCTGGAGACACGCCGCCCCAGCGCCCCATCACCACAAATTGAGGCGGCCATGGCCCGTATTGCCGAGGCGCAGGCCGGGTTGCCTTATCCCGAGGGCGCGGGGGCGGCGATCCGCAAACCTGCATGAGCGGGCGGGTTCTGATCACGGCCGGGGCCTCGGGCGTCGGTCGCGCCATGGCCGAGGCGTTCGACGCCGCAGGCGCGCAAGTTTGGGTGGCCGATCTGGACCCAGAAGCGTTGGCCGCGTGCCCGAGCCATTGGAACCGGTCGCAGGTGGATGTTGCGGATGAACCCTCGGTTGCGGCCCTGTTCGCCGAGATTGCGGCGCACTGGGGCGGGCTGGATACGCTGTGCGCCAATGCCGGGATCGCCGGGCCAACGGCGTTGGTCGAGGATGTGGCGCTGGAAGACTGGCGCGCCTGTCTGGCGGTCAACCTTGAGGGCGCGTTTCTGTGTGCGAAATACGCCGCACCGATCCTCAAGCGTCAGGGCCGTGGGGCGATCATCGTCACCTCGTCTACGGCCGGGCAATACGGCTATCCGAACCGCGCGCCCTATGCGGCGGCGAAATGGGGTGTCATCGGGCTGGCCAAAACGCTTGCGATGGAGCTTGGCCCCCACGGCGTGCGTTGCAACACGATCTGCCCCGGCGCGGTTGAAGGCCCCCGGATGGAGGGTGTTCTGGCCCGCGAGGCCAATGCCAAAGGCATGACCCGCGATCAGGTGTATGACGGCTATGCCGCAGGCACCTCGATGGGGCGGTTTGTCGAGGGGCGCGACATTGCCGATATGGCCGTGTTTCTGGCGTCAGACGCGGCGCGGCTTGTCTCTGGGCAGGTGATCGCGGTCGACGGGCATACCGTCAACCCCGACCCCAAGATCTAGCCCTGATTGGGACCACGAATCTGGCGGATGGTCTGGCGGACCGCCTGCCAATCCTGCGCCTGTTGTATATTCCCGGCGGCCTCGCATTCGCGCATCTTCTGCGCGGCTTCAGCCTCGGCTCTGTCTCCGTGGGCGGAATATAAGGCCCGTGCGTATTGGGCGGTTTGCATTGCGTCCATTCCTGTGCTCCTCCGTTCATAATCGGAATGCGAAAGGGTTCGCGCCCAGTGACGTTAGCACAGGATTGAGTTCAACGCATACTGTCACGTAATGCGCGCAGATGGCCGGGAAAATCCCGCGCGGTGACGTCGGCTTCACGGATCAGAGTGTCAAAATGCCGGGTGAACGTTTCGATCCGGTCGCGGTCGCGGAACGCCATATAGTGGCTGCCCGCATAGAACACGCAGAGCAATGGGCCAAAGATCGTGACTGGTGCCGAATAAAGCCTTTTTGCATCAAACAGATAGATGCGCAGGCGGGGATAGAGTTGGTCGCACAGCGCCAGTAGGTGGTCGATCTGATCCTGACGTGTTTGCAGATTTAGCCCTCGGTAGTACCCGGATGCGCTTGCGAAGCTTTCGATTTCAAACAAAGGCATGGCAATTTCGTAGTCCGATTGCGCCCGGCGCATCCAGGTTAACCGGTCTTCAGATGCGCCAATGGCCTGATCTGCAGTCCGCCCCAGATGTGGTGCATACTCCCATTCCAGCACGGCACGGGTCTTTAACATATCCGGCAAAGTCGCTGGAACGTAACGGATTTTGTATCCGGCCGCCTCTTGATGCCATTCGAAAATCCGCTCATCCACCAATGCGCGGGCGGCCTCGGTCACGGTTAACGCACCCGCCAAAAGTTCGGCCGCGCTTTCGGGTCGGTCCGAGAGCGACAGGAGCCAATCCGCCGAAACCCCCAGCGCTGACGCGCAGCCGCCAACCACATGCGCATTCGGCAACCGAGCTCCATCGCCGGTCAGCAGTTGCGACACGGTCGAGCGATCAACGCCGATGTTTCGCGCCAGAGCGCTTTGGCTAACGTGCCGCTCCTCCATCGCGCGGGCAAGGCGGAGGCGGAACTGTGCGGCTCGATCTCGTTTGTCGATTTTTTCTGACATGTGTTTGATTTTATCACAAATGATGAATTTTGTTAATCACATTCAGAATGTTCACCACCTGCGTGATCCGTGATTCTTGAGCCATAACAAAAATATGGGTGACGGAATGGAGACACGACGCAGATCAGTCGTGAAGGCCGTATTGTGGAATGCGGTGGGCCTTGTCGTGATGAGTTTTGTGGGGTTTATCGCAACCGGATCAGCCGCGATCGGGGGCGGCTTGGCTTTGGTCAATACGGCCATCGGCCTGACGCTCTACGTGATTTACGAACGTATTTGGGCAGGTATCTCATGGGGTCGTAATGTCTGAGCGTACAGGGCCTGAATGGGGCACTCTTGCGCTGATCCTTGGGTGCTATGGGGCGTGGTTGGCGGTGCTGTTTTACCCACCGTTATGGGCTGCGGTACCAGTGGCCGGCGTCGTGGCGGCATTGCATTCTTCGTTGACGCATGAAGCAATCCACGGCCATCCCTTTCGGCAAAAGGCTTTGAATGAGGCGTTGATGGCGTTGCCGTTGACGCTGTTTATTCCGTATCGCCGGTTCCGGGACCAGCATCTGGCGCATCATCGTGACGCGACGCTGACCGACCCCTATGATGACCCGGAATCGAACTATCTGGACCCAAAGGTCTGGGCAGGTTTGCGCGGTTGGCAGAAACGTTTGTTGGCAGTGAACAACACGTTGCTGGGGCGCATCGTTCTGGGTCCGGCTATTGGTCAATTCGCGTTCGTTCGGAATGAGTTACGGTGCATTTTGCAACCAGATATCCTGCTTGCCTGGGCATTGCATCTATGCGGTGTTTTGGTGGTGCTGTGGATTGTGTCGCTGTCGCCTATGCCGATCTGGGCCTATGTTTTGGCCGCCTATCTGGGGCTCGGTTTGGTGAAGATCCGAACCTTTCTTGAGCACCGCGCCCATGATCGGGCGTCTGCCCGTACGGTGATCATCGAAGATCGGGGGCCTTTGGCATTTCTCTTTCTTCACAACAACCTGCACGTGGTTCATCACATGAATCCAGCGGCGCCGTGGTACCGGTTGCCCGCCTTGTATCGCGCAGGGCAAGACGCGTATCTGGCGCGGAACGAGGCCTACGTTTATCGCTCTTACGCACAGGTGTTTCGGGCCCATTTCCTGCGGGCCAAAGACCCAGTGCCCCATCCACTCTGGCCAAAGGGGTAAATTGCGGCCACAAGGGGCGGTATGAGCCTCTGGATACCCGTCACTATCGCCGCCGCCTCGTTTCAGACCGTGCGGTTTATGCTGCAAAAATCACTGAGCAGCGTGAAATTGTCCGCCGCAGGTGCGACCTTTGCCAGATTTGCCTATTCGATGCCACTGGCCGTTCTGGCGTTGGGTGTTGCGTTGAAGCTCAGCGATTTGACTTTGCCTCCGATGCCGCCGCTGTTCTGGCTGTTCGCGGCGATTGGCGGCACGTCGCAGATCTTGGCAACGATCTGTGTGGTCGCCTTGTTCAAGCAGCGCAACTTCGCGGTCGGGATTACCTTCAAGAAAACCGAGGTCATCCAGACTGCTATTGTCGGTTTCCTCGTTCTAGGTGATCAGATTTCAGCCGGAGCGTTGGTCGCCATTCTGATGGGCCTGACCGCAGTTTTGCTGCTGTCGAAAAACCCCGGAGGGGACGGCGCGTGGTGGAAACACCTCACCAACCGCGCGTCGCGGCTGGGGCTGGGGTCGGGGGTTCTGTTCGCCGTTTCCTCGGTAAGCTACCGGGGCGCATCACTACAGCTGGGCGAGATCGACGCATGGTTCCGCGCGCTGGTGACGCTGGCCGTTGTTGTGACATTCCAGTTCGTCAGCATGGGGCTGTGGCTGCTGTGGCGAGACCGCGCCGAACTGCGCGCGGTGTGGGAGACGCGGCGTACCGGCATTTTCGTCGGACTCACCAGCCTGAGCGGGTCGTTTTGCTGGTTCTTCGCCTTCACATTGCAGAATGCGGCTTATGTGAAGGCGCTGGGGCAGGTCGAACTGATCCTCAGCCTGTTTGCCTCGATCCTGTTCTTCCGCGAAACCATCACCCGGCGCGAGATCGCCGGGATGGCATTGCTGGGGGCCTCAATCCTGGCCTTGGTGCTAACGATTTAAGAGGCGTCCGCCTCGGCCAGCGCCGTTACGCCTGCGCGGCGTTCGTCGAAGCTCAGCGCGATGAAGCTGGGCAGGTGATCGCCCATGCCAACAACCGCCGGACCTGAATCATTGCGGCGACCACGGCCACGCGGTTCCTTGTCCTTTCGGCGGTCCGAGTCCTTCTTGCGCTCGGGCTTTTTGTCGACCTTTGCCTCGTCGGTCGGCTTGGCCTTTCTTTCGCGCTTGGGCTTTTCGTCCTTGGGTTCTTCCTTGACCGGATTGTCGAGCCGGGGAATGTCCTTCTGGATCAGCTTCTCAATCGCATCCAGCGCCTTTTCATCGCGGCCCGAGCAGATTGTGATCGCCTTGCCCTCGCGCCCCGCGCGACCGGTGCGACCGATGCGGTGAACGTAATCCTCGGCATGGCCGGGGACGTCGAAGTTGAACACATGGCTGACCGAGGGGATATCCAACCCCCGTGCCGCCACGTCCGAGGCCACCAGCAGGCGCAGCGACCCGTCGCGGAACCCGTCCAGCGTTTTCATCCGCTGCGACTGATCCAGATCGCCATGGATGGCAGCTGCGTTATAGCCGTATTTCTTCAGCGATTTGGCGCAGATATCCACGTCTGTCTTGCGGTTGCAGAAGATGATCGCGTTTGTGCACTTTTCGCCCTCGGCGTCGATCAGCGCGCGCAGAACCTTGCGCTTGGCGCTAGCCTCGCGGTCGCGGCGACCGCCTTTAAACATGACCACGCCCTGTTCAATCGTCTCGGATGCGGTAGCCTGACGGGCAACCTCGATCCGGGCAGGGGCAGACAGGAAAGTGTCGGTGATGCGCTCAATCTCGGACGCCATGGTGGCCGAGAAGAACAGCGTCTGGCGCGTGAACGGCGTCAGCGAGAAGATGCGCTCGATATCGGGGATGAACCCCATATCCAGCATCCGGTCGGCCTCGTCCACCACCATGATCTGAACGCCGGTCAGCAGCAGCTTGCCGCGTTCGAAATGGTCCAGCAGACGGCCCGGTGTGGCGATCAGAACGTCTACGCCCCGATCAATCAAAGCCTCTTGTTCCTTGAAGCTGACTCCGCCGATCAACAGCGCTTTGGTCAGTTTCAGGTGCTTTGTGTAGGTGTCGAAGTTCTCGGCCACCTGCGCGGCCAGTTCCCGCGTCGGGCACAGCACCAGCGAGCGCGGCATCCGCGCACGAGCGCGGCCACGGGCCAGCAGGGTGATCATCGGCAGGGTGAAGCTGGCGGTTTTGCCGGTGCCTGTCTGGGCGATGCCCAGCACATCCTTGCCTTCAAGCGCAGGTGGAATCGCTCCGGCCTGAATCGGGGTGGGGGTTTCATATCCGGCTTCCTCAATGGCTTTGAGGACCTTCGGGTTCAGGTTCAGTTCGTTAAACTTTGTCATGTATGTCCGGTTCAAGCGGACACTCGACCTGGCCCGCGCGTATGAATGTGTGCCGGGCCCGGATGGCCATGCGCATCCCGCGCATTTCGGCTGAAGCGGGACATAACAAAAACGAAGGGCGGGGTCAAATGAAGAGGATTTCAGACCCCTGTGCTCTGATACTGTGCAGATTTAATGCAACAATTCAGATGCTTCCAGGGAAGTGTTTCGCAAACTTCCGGTCCAGATCCAGTGGCCGATGCCGGATCAACCCGTGTTGTTCAAGCCGTGCCCGCGCGTCGGGGTGCGCGCCGCTGATCTCATCGAAAAACGCGTGCAAGCCGTCGATACCGTCCTCGGCTTCGATCCAGCTGAGCAGTTCGTTCATGTTCATCCCGCCCTCATCCCGCGGGACATTTGGCGTCATTCCGGGCTTGTATGACCCGCGCTCAAGCCGGAACCGGTAATGCGCCAGCCAGTGGTCCCAATCCGGGGCGTGCCGGTGGCACAGCGCAGCCTCGGCAAGTTCCGCTTTGCAGATCAGGCGTTCGCCGTGCTGGAACAACCCGTGAATGCGGAAGTTGATGCCCGGCAAACCGGTGCGGGCAAACACCTTGCCTTGCAGGTGACTGAGGAACCCGCCCTTCACGAAAGACCCATAGTTGGGATAGAGCGCCTGCACCGTCGCGGCGCGATCAGGCCCGGACGGGATATAGGCTTTGTACAGGTCCTCGGCTTCGGCCACAGCCTCTTCCGGGCGGACGCGGATATAGGGCGTATCCGGTGCAACTTCGGCCAGCAGATCGACCACCGGGCGGTCGGGCCACAGAAACTCGTCCAGATCGATATGAAGCAACCAGTCTTCGCTGGCCTTGCGATAAGTGAACGAGGCGTTGGCGGTCTGGCGAACCTGATGTTTGTCGGGGCGCGCCCGCTGACGATTGGCCCAGAACCCGTCGTCGCAATTGCGGACCTCAACCTTTGGGTGGCGATTCAAGGCATTGAACGCCTTGGGGCAGGGCTCGTCCAGATAGACATGCATTCGATCAACCCCAAGGTCGAGGTGATAGGCCACGAAACGCAGGATGTCCGGGGCCGTCCCCCGGACCGTCGAGACGATACCCCAGCTCGGTTTAGCGCCCATGCGCGGCCCTTTGGCCGGTCACGTCATCATTTCCTTGGTCGCCGTCAGGTTCAGTTCGGGATAGTCGCGCACAACCCGGTCGATATCCCATTGCAGACGTGTCAGGTAAACGATGTCGCCGTCATGATCATGCGCGATGTGCTGCTTGTTGGCGTTGACGAACTTGTCCACC
The DNA here is from genome assembly GCF_017743815.1 of Ruegeria sp. R8_1. Classification (NCBI taxonomy): domain Bacteria; kingdom Pseudomonadati; phylum Pseudomonadota; class Alphaproteobacteria; order Rhodobacterales; family Roseobacteraceae; genus Ruegeria; species Ruegeria sp. R8_1. The sequence goes on from NZ_JAGHRL010000001.1 coordinate 641,404, forward strand.
GCCAGCTTGTCCCCGCTGACCCAGCGGGCGGATGTGAACTGAGACGCCTCAAACCGCACGGGCAGGCCGTATTCCATCTCGATCCGGCTGGCGAGCACTTCGAATTGCAGCGCGCCGACGACGCCGACGATAAAGCCCGACCCGATCGAGGGTTTGAACACTTTGGCCGCGCCTTCCTCGGCGAATTGCATCAGGGCTTTTTCCAGATGCTTGGCCTTCATCGGGTCGCCCGCGCGCACGCCTTGCAGCAATTCCGGCGCGAAGGACGGGATGCCAGTGACGCGCAGCGCCTCACCCTCGGTCAGCGTGTCGCCGATGCGCAGCTGGCCATGGTTAGGGATGCCGATGATGTCGCCGGCCCAGGCTTCCTCGGCCAGTTCCCGGTCGGATGCCAGAAACAGCACCGGGTTTGAGATTGCCATGGGTTTCTTGGACCGCACATGGGTCAGCTTCATGCCGCGCTTGAAGTGACCGCTCGCCATCCGCACAAAGGCCACCCGGTCGCGGTGTTTGGGGTCCATGTTGGCCTGCACCTTGAAGACAAAGCCCGCGACCTTCTTTTCATCCGGCGCGATCTGACGTGGTTCGGCCGATTGCACCTGAGGCTGCGGGCCATAGGCGCCGATGCCCTCCATAAGTTCTTTGACGCCAAACGAGTTGATCGCCGAGCCGAACCAGATCGGGGTCATGTGCCCCTCAAGCACCGCCTGAGGGTCCAGAGCGGGCAGCAATTCGCGCGCCATCTCGACCTCTTCCAACAGCTTCTCAAGAAGGTGCTCGGGCACGTGTTCGGCCAGTTTAGGGTCGTCCAGACCGTCGATCTGAATGCTTTCGGCCACTTTGTTGCGGTCGGCGCGGTCCATCAGCTCCAGCCGGTCGCGCAGCATGTCATAGCAGCCGATGAAATCGCGCCCGACGCCAATCGGCCACGCGGCGGGCGTGACGTCGATGGCCAGCATTTCCTGAATTTCGTCGATGATCTCGAACGTATCGCGGCTTTCGCGGTCCATCTTGTTACAGAAGGTCAGGATCGGCAGATCGCGCAGGCGGCAAACCTCGAACAGTTTCTGCGTCTGGCTTTCCACACCTTTCGCGCCGTCGATCACCATGACGGCGGCGTCCACCGCCGTCAGCGTGCGATAGGTATCCTCGGAGAAATCCGAGTGGCCGGGCGTGTCCACCAGATTGAACCGGAAATCCCCATAGTCGAACGACATCGCCGAGGCCGAAACTGAGATACCGCGATCCTTCTCCATCTGCATGAAGTCCGAGCGCGTGCGGCGCGCTTCGCCCTTGGCGCGCACCTGACCAGCCATCTGGATCGCGCCCCCATAAAGCAGGAACTTTTCCGTCAGCGTCGTCTTGCCCGCATCGGGGTGCGAGATGATCGCGAAGGTCCGGCGACGGGCGATCTCGGGCGGCAGGGTGGGTTGGTTCGAGGTATCAAGCATGACCGCGCGTATAGGCGGGGAAACCCGCCGAGGCAAGACAAAGGGGGTGGTTCGAATCGAGCACCTATGGCAATAAGAACATATAGTGAACAAATAATGGAGAGGATCAATGAATTTGAACGAAATCGCCGCCGAACTGGTCGCGGGTTGCCGCGAAGACCGCGCCAAAGAAAATCTGGATACACTTTATGCCGAGAATGCCGTCTCGGTCGAGGCGCAGGACTTCATGGATATGGGCCGCGAAACCCATGGCCGCGACGCCATTCGCGGCAAGCATGAATGGTGGGAAGGCGCGCATGAGGTCTCGGGCGCGTCGGTCAGCGATCCGATGCCCCATGGCGAAGATCGCTTTGCTGTGATCTTCGAGGTTCAGGGTAAGGTAAAAGAGACCGGCGAAGCCTTTGATATGAAAGAGGTTGGTGTCTATCATGTCGCAGGTGGCAAGATCGTGCGGGAAGAGTTCTTTTACTGATCGCTAACGACTGGTTTTCCCCATCTGGCCAGTGCTAGACATGTGGGCAACAACAGATGGGGAGGATCAGATGGATCTGGGTATCAAAGGAAAACGCGCTCTGGTCTGTGCCAGCAGCAAGGGTTTGGGTCTGGGCTGCGCCGAGGCTCTGGCCGAGGCCGGTGTCAATCTGGTGATGAACGCCCGCGGAGCCGAGGCCCTTGAAGCCGAGGCCGCGCGTTTGCGGTCCGAGCACAGCATTGATGTGCAGACGGTGGCCTGCGATGTGACCTCGACCGAGGGGCAGGCGCAGGTGATCGAAGCCGCGCAGGGTGTTGATATCCTTGTGACAAATGCGGGCGGGCCGCCTCCGGGCATGTGGTCGGATTGGGAGCGTGAGGATTTTATCAAGGCTCTGGATGCCAACATGCTGACGCCGATTGCTTTCATGAAGGCGCTTCTGCCGGGAATGATGGACAAGGGCTGGGGGCGTGTGGTGAATATCACCTCGCAATCGGTGCGCGCACCGATTGCTGTGCTGGGGCTGTCGAACGCGGCACGGACCGGGCTGACGGGGTATGTGGCCGGAACCGCGCGTCAGGTGGCCCCGCAGGGGGTGACAATCAACAATCTGCTGCCGGGTATCCACGCTACCGACCGCGCGGATGCGCTGGACAGCGGGGTTTCCTTGCAAAAGAACATTTCGATGGACGAGGCGCGTGCCGAACGCGCCGCCACGATCCCCGCGCGCCGCTATGGCACACGGCAGGAATTCGGGGCCGCCTGCGCCTTTTTGTGTTCGCAACATGCGGGCTTTATCGTAGGCCAGAACATTTTGTTGGACGGCGGCGGAACTAACTTGACGATGTAGGCGATGGCGCAAAATTTTTCACTGAAAGACCAGCTGTTTAACGCAGAAAAGACCCGCTACTTGGCGGGGCTTTTTGCGGCGGCGGATGCTGATTTTGATGCAAAAGCGTTCGAGGTGCAGGTCATGTCCCGCCTGCTTGATCTGGAATTGAAAGAGCGCATGGCGTGGATCGCGGAGTGCCTGCAACAGGCCATCCCCGGCGCGCTGCCGGACATTGCGCCTATGCTGCTGCGCGCGCTGCCGCCGCCACTGGATCCGACCAAAACGGATGATGATTTCGGCGATTTCATCTTTGCACCCTTGGGCGATTGGGTAGTGGCCGTTGGCCTCGACCATCCCGATCTGGCGCTGGATGTGCTGGAGGAACTGACGCAGAGATTCTCGATGGAATGGGCCATTCGACCATTCCTGAACGCCCACCAAGATAAGGTGCTCGACAAGATGCAGGCATGGTGCGCGCATGACAACTATCACGTGCGCCGACTGGTCAGCGAAGGCACCCGTCCGCGCTTGCCATGGGGGCAGGCGGTGGGCCTGGAACTGACTGACCCGTTGCCTTTGTTGGACCGTCTGCACAGCGATCCGACGCGATACGTGACGCGCTCGGTCGCGAACCATCTGAACGACATCACCAAGAAAGACCCGGATCTAGTGCTGGACCGTCTGCTGCAATGGCGCGAGGGCGGGCAGAATGCGGATGAGTTGCGCTGGATGACCAGCCACACCCTGCGTGGATTGGTGAAATCCGGCCATCCCGGTGCGATGAAGATGCTGGGCTATGATCCTGACGCGGCGATTTCGGCCGATATTCAGGTGCAAGGCGATGCCCGGATCGGGGGCGCGCTGAATTTCGATGTGGCGCTCTGTGGTGCCGCAGACCAGCCCGTTCTGGTGGATTATATCATTCACTTTCAACGCCCTGGCGGTAAAACCTCGGCCAAGGTGCACAAGTTGAAGCAGACCGCGCTGCGGGATGGCGCACTGACGCTAAGCAAGACCCACAAGCTCAAGGGCAATGCTACCACGTTCAAACTGATGCCCGGTCCGCACCGGCTGGAGGTTCAGGTGAACGGGCAGGTGCGCGCTGCCGTGGATTTCGACCTGCTCGGGTAACGCTTTTGTAAAATCGCGCATGTGCGGATTGCGTCACGTCCCTTGCTGCATTAGCTGATCCCCTAACAGACACAAGGGATACCTTCGATGAAGCATGAATCGGTGCAGAACTATTACGGTGACGTCCTTCAAAGTAGCGCGGATTTGCAGACCAATGCTTGCTGCACACCCGATGACATGCCGGATCATGTGAAGAAAATTCTCTCAAAAATTCATGATGATGTGCTGACGCGCTATTATGGCTGCGGTCTGATTGCACCGCTGGATCTGGAAGGGATGAGCATCCTTGATCTGGGCTGCGGTGCCGGGCGCGACGTCTATGCTCTGTCGGCAATGGTCGGCGAAAAAGGCCGCGTGGTTGGCGTGGATATGACGCCCGAGCAGTTGGATGTGGCCCGCGCTCATCAGGATTACCACGCGCAGACATTCGGCCATGGCGCGTCGAATGTGGAATTCCACCACGGCTATATCGAAAAGCTGGATGAGTTGGACCTTGAGCCCGGTTCCTTCGACATCATCGTTTCGAACTGCGTGATCAATCTGGCCACCGATAAAGAGGCCGTTCTGCGCGGCGCACACCGTCTGCTGAAAGATGGTGGCGAGATGTATTTCTCGGACGTCTACGCTGATCGCCGCATCCCTACTGCGATGGCTGAGGATGAGGTTCTGTATGGGGAGTGCCTGTCGGGCGCGCTCTATTGGAATGATTTCCTGTCGATCTCGCGCAAGGCCGGGTTTGCGGATCCGCGCCGAGTGACGCATCGCCTGCTGACCATCGAAAACCCGGTTCTGGAAGAGCGCGTCGCGCCCTTGAGCTTCCTGTCGGCCACGTATCGTCTGTTCAAACTGCCCGAACTGGAACCGGCCTGCGAGGATTACGGCCAGGCTGTGATCTACAAAGGCACGATCCCCAACGCGCCGCATCTGTTCGAACTGGATGACCACCACGCGATCGAGGCCGGTAAGGTGTTTCCGGTCTGCGGCAACACCTGGATGATGCTGAAAGACACGCGATTTGCGCGCCACTTCGAGTTTATTGGCGATTTTTCGACCCATTACGGCATCTTCGAAGGCTGCGGCGGCGAAAGCCCGTTCGAGGCCACAGGTGCCAGCACCGGCGAGGCCGCCTCGGGCGGGTGCTGCTGATCGCTTGCGCCTGACGGGCGGGGTTGCTATCCCCGCCTAAGCCCGATGGAATTGATCGGGAAAGGCTACGGGGTCCTTCGGTGACAGTGAAATCAACTCCTCCACGTCTGGAAATCCGCAATCTGGTCGCCCGGTACGAAGGGCGCGTGGTGGTGGATGACGTCTCGCTAAGTGTTCAGGCGGGTCAGGTGACGTGTCTGCTGGGGCCGTCGGGCTGCGGCAAGTCGACCACCCTGCGGATGATCGCCGGGGTCGAGATGCAGGAATCCGGTGAAATCTATGTGGATGGAAAGCTGATCTGTGACACGGTGTTTCGCGTCCCGCCCGAGCGGCGCGAGATCGGGTTGATGTTTCAGGACTTCGCCTTGTTTCCTCATCTTAGCGTGGCCGACAACGTGGCTTTTGGTCTGAAGGGCCACAAAGATGAAAAGCGCGCGCGGGTCGAGGAATTGCTGACCAAGGTCGATTTGATGCGCTTCGTCGACAGCTATCCGCATCATCTGTCGGGCGGCGAACAACAGCGGGTTGCACTGGCGCGGGCTTTGGCGCCGCGTCCCCGGATCATGTTGATGGATGAGCCGTTCTCGGGGTTGGATAACCGTCTGCGCGACGGTATCCGGGATGAGACGCTGGCGATCCTCAAAGAAGAAGACGCCGCCGTGGTTCTGGTGACGCATGAGCCGGAAGAGGCGATGCGCATGGCCGATGAGATTGCCCTGATGCGGCGGGGCAAGATCGTGCAGCAAGGCGCGCCTTATAACGTCTATACCCGTCCAGCGGATAAGGCGGCTGTGGCATTCTTTAGCGATGTCAATGTGTTGAGGGCGCAAGTTAACGGCGCTCTGGCAGAGACTCCATTCGGCCGCTTTTTGGCTCCGGGTGTACCTGATGGCACGAATGTCGAAATCGTCTTCCGTCCTCAGCACGTGAAGCTGGATTTCGACCGTAACGGCAAAGGGCCTCTGCCCACGCCGACCGATGGGGTGGCCGCGCGTGGTGTGGTGCAGCGGGCGCGGTTTTTGGGCAATGAAAGCCTGATCGAGTTCCGCATGGACTATGACGGTTCAATCCTGAAGGCCACCGTGCCGAATGTCTTTGTGCCGCAGCCGGGGCGCGTTATGTGGCTGACCATCCGTCGTGATCGGTGCTTTGTTTTCCCGGAATAGTTCCTGACGTGGCAATTTAGACCCAGCTGATGCGCGAAAGCCGCAGTTTGCGTGTGCGCGTCGCTTGCCGAGGCGAGGGGCCGGGTCTATCAAGGGAAAAACGCAGGGATGGATGGGGCATATGCGTATTCTTCTGACCAACGATGACGGCATCAATGCACCGGGTCTTATCGCGCTTGAGGCGATTGCCGCCGAGCTTGCCGGGCCGGACGGAGAGATTTGGGTCGTTGCGCCCGCGTTCGAGCAATCCGGCGTCGGGCATTGCATCAGTTACACGCACCCGATGATGGTCGCTAAACTGGGTGAACGCCGATACGCCGCCGAGGGCTCGCCCGCTGATTGCGTGCTGGCTGGTTTGCATGACGTGATGAAGGATGCGCCGCCCGATCTGGTGTTGTCAGGGGTAAACCGGGGCAACAACTCGGCTGAAAACACGCTGTATTCCGGGACGATCGGTGGCGCGATGGAGGCCGCTTTGCAGGGTGTCCCTGCGATTGCCTTGTCGCAATACTTTGGCCCGCGCAATTTGGGGCTGGATGACCCATTCGAGGCCGCAACGCGGTTTGGGGCCGATCTGGTGCGCAAAATCTTGGATGCGACGCCAGCCGAGCAGGGCGATTATCGTCTATTCTACAACGTAAATTTCCCGCCTGTTCCCGCGGACGAGGTTCTAGGCACTCGCGTTGCGGCTCAGGGGTATCGTCGTGACACAAACTTCTCGGTCGAGCCGCACAGCTCGCCCTCGGGGCGTCGGTTCCTGTGGATCAAGGGCGGGTATCAGCATAACCCGACCGCGCCGGGTACGGATGCGGCAGTCAATCTGGCGGGTTACATTTCGGTCACACCGATGCGGGCGGATTTGACAGCGCATGACACGCTTGAGGCACTGAAGACAATCGAATGACCGGGTTGAGCGCAGAAACAAAGATGCAGTTCCTGTTTGCCCTGCGCTCTCGCGGGGTGACGGATGCGCGCGTATTGGCAGCGATGGAGCAGATTGATCGCGGCAAGTTCGTCAAGGGTTTGTTCGCGGACCGAGCTTATGAGGACACGCCGCTGCCGATTGCTTGTGGCCAAACGATCAGTCAGCCTTCGGTCGTGGGTCTTATGACGCAGGCGCTGGACGTGCGACCTCGGGATACGGTGCTCGAAATTGGGACCGGGTCCGGGTATCAGGCGGCTGTCCTCTCCAAACTGGCACGCCGGGTCTACACGGTCGAGCGACACAAGCGGCTGGTGCGCGAAACCGGCGACCTGTTCCGCGAGTTGGGCCTGACCAATGTGACCGCGATGCTGACCGATGGATCATTCGGTTTGCCTGAACAGGCTCCGTTTGATCGTATCATTGTGACTGCGGCCGCCGAGGACCCGCCAGGGCCGCTCTTGGCGCAGCTCAAAATCGGCGGTATCATGGTTTTGCCGGTGGGGCAGTCGGATACGGTTCAAACATTGATCCGGGTTCGGCGAACGGAAACCGGCCTGGACTATGATGAATTATTGCCCGTTCGGTTTGTTCCCCTGCTTGAGGGATTGGGCAAGGACGAGGCGTAGAGGCTTTTTTGAAAACCCACCGGAACCCCGGCCAACAGGGGCAGGTGATGAGGACAGAAAAAAGATGAGAGCAGTTTCCAAATCAGCGATGATGCGCTGCGCGACCGGGATGGTTGCGCTGGCCGTACTAGCCGGGTGCGAAGGCCCGCTTGACTATGATCTTCGCGGTCAGATCGGAGGGTTTTCCACCACGGATGCGGTCCAGACGGCCACCACGAACCGCCCGCCGCCGGATGCACGCGGTGTGATCACCTATCCGACCTATCAGGTTGCCGTTGCGCGCCGGGGTGACAAGGTCAGTGACATCGCAGCGCGGGTGGGGCTACCCGAAGCAGAGCTGGCCACGTTCAACGGTCTCAAACCCACTGATACGTTGCGGGACGGTGAAGTAATCGCTCTGCCGCGCACGGTCAGTTCGGCAAGCTCGGTCGATATTGCGACAATCGCAGGGACCGCCATCGATGAGGCACCAGCGGATGGCTCGGTCCGCACGTCGACCTTGGCGCCTGCGCAGCCTACCGCGACACCAGCACCTCCTGCTGCGCCGCCGGGACCCGAACCCATCAGGCACAAGGTGAAACGCGGCGAGACTGCGTTCACGATCTCGCGCCTCTATGACGTGCCGGTGGACGCGCTGGCGGATTGGAATGGTCTGGATTCGGACTTTACGGTTCGGGAAGGTCAGTTCCTGTTGATCCCGATCAAGACGCAGCCCGCGCCGCAACAGGCCGCTGTGCCAGCAACCAACGTCACGCAGCCGGGGCAAGGATCACCCACTCCAACGCCGCCAAGTGCGACTCAGCCTTTGCCAGACGAACAGGTCGCTGCGCCGGTTCCTGCGCCGGATGTTACGGCTGAGGCACCGACCAATCAGAGCAACTCGGCGCTGGGTTTGCCGGTGACCGGGACAATCATTCGGACCTATAAGAAAGGTCAGAACGAAGGCATCGATATCGCTGCGGCGCCGGGCACTGCCGTTAAGGCCGCCGAGGCCGGTACCGTGGCTGCGATCACCGCAGATGCCGATCAGGTGCCGATCATCGTGGTCAAGCACAACAATGACCTTCTCACTGTCTATGCAAATGTCGAAAGCATAACAGTCGAAAAAGGCGATCGGGTGCGGAGAGGCGAGAGAATTGCAGCCCTAAGGGATGGTGACAATGCCTATGTCCATTTCGAAGTGCGCAAAGGGTTTGAGGCAGTCGACCCCGAGCCGTTTCTGAAATAGGGGATGGCCGTGTCCGGGCCATGCCTCCGGCGGGGATATTTTTGGCCAGATGAAGGGCGGATCACGCTTTGGGGTCGAAGTCGCTCAGGCGTTTGCCGGGTTCATCTATGAAAAGTTCGGGCAGGGGGCGGATAGCTTCGATCAGGTCAATGCGGAAAACGCGGAAGCTGTCTCGCAGCTCACACCATGCGGTGAGTGTCCAGACGCGGCCCCAGTATTCCATATGAAGCGGGCGGATCGTGCGCTCGGTCAGCAGGCCGTCGATGCGGCGGTAGTTGAGGTGCAGTTTCTGGCGTGATTTGATGGCGGCGCGGATCGGGGCCATATGCGCCAACCCACGCGCAGCATCGGCAAAGGGGTAGACGGCGAATTTCCAGGTATCCGCTTCGGCGACGACTTGCGTGGGCAGCACGGCGTCGATCTTGTCGGCCAGCGTCTCGGCGGCGGCTTTCAGCTCGGGGTCGGCGGCTTGAGCCACGATGGCCATGCCGAGGTTCAGCGCCTCAAGTTCGGCTGGGGTCAGGTTTACCGGGGGCAGGGTGATCTGCTCGCGCACCATGTAGCCGACGCCGCGCTCGCCCTCGACCGGGACGCCTGAGGCGACAAGTGTATCCATGTCGCGATAGATTGTGCGGACCGACACCTCGAGCCGGTCCGCAATGTCCTGCGCGCGGTGCAGTTTGCCGTCGCGCAGGATTTGAATGATGTCAAAAAGGCGATCCGTGCGGCGCATGTCACGCCGTCCGGACCGCGTTTAAGCGGTCATGTTCCATAGCACTTTCTCGTGACGCATCTGGATGCTGTCGGGCTTGATCGCCGTCATCAAGGCAGCGGCGAAGTCTTGTTGCGGGAACTGCGCGGCGGCGTCCTGTGCGGCTTTCATATCGGTCCAAACCACGTAGTCGGTCCAGCGGCCATCCTCGCCCTGGCTCAGCTGCCGATGCGCAAAGCCGGGGGCCGCGCGCACGAAGGCTTCGGTGGATTGGCTGAGCTTCACGAACGCCTCGGGCGTGGTGCTGTCTGCGAGGGAAAAGGTGACGATTTCGGCAACATGGGTCATTTCAATCTCCGTTGACCAGGTTTCGATGATCTCTTCCTAGTCAAATGCAACTGACATAAACCTGTCAGTTGAAAAAATCCAGAGCCCAAAAAACGCGTGAAGAGGGCGAATTCGAACGCGGATTTGATCTGGCGCACTGTTGTCCACCGCTCGTCAGGCGTAGACACATGGCCAAACAACATTCCCGACGCGTGGCGTCGATGTAGAAGGAGACAAGACATGCTTAACAATATCGGCCTTCCCGGCCTGCTGCTGATCGCCGTTGTGGTTCTGGTTCTGTTTGGCCGCGGCAAAATCAGCTCGCTGATGGGCGAAGTGGGCAAAGGTATCACCTCGTTCAAGAAGGGCGTTCGTGAAGGCGCAGATGAACTGGAGCAGGACGCGTCCGAGATGGCCAAGGACGTCACCCCCGAGACCGACAAAGACAAGGCCTAAGCGCAGATGTTTGATCTGGGCTGGACCGAGCTTCTGGTCATTGGCGTTGTTGCCCTGATCGTTGTGGGGCCAAAGGACCTGCCGGTGCTGTTCCGCAATGTGGGGCGGTTTGTTGGCAAGGCCCGCGGCATGGCGCGCGAGTTTTCCAGCGCCATGAACGAGGCTGCTGACCAGGCGGGCGTCAATGACATCAAGAAGGGTCTGAACGCGGCCACCAACCCTGTCGGCAGCGCCATGGATGGCGTGAAAGAGGCCGCGCAGGACTTGGCGAAAAGCATCGACCCGACCAAGTTCGACCCCGACAGCGAAACCGGCAAACTGGCAGCCGAACGCGCCGAACAGGCTAAGAAAATTCAGGCCTCGACCGCACGCGCCGCCGCCGACCGTAAGGCGAAAGAGGCCGCTGACGCCCTGGCCAAAGCCGAAGAGGCCGAGGCCGCGTTGAAAACCGAAAGCAAGACATGACCAAGACCGACGAGATCGAGGACAGCTCGGCCCCATTGATCGAGCATCTGGCGGAACTGCGCACGCGCTTGATCCACTGCGTTGTGGCGTTTCTGATCGGTATGATCATCTGCTTTACCGTGGCCACGCCGCTGTTTAACTTTCTGACGCGACCGTTGTGTGACGTTCTGGCTGAACGCGGGCAGGATTGCGGGCTGATCTTCATTTCGCCGCAGGAAGGGTTCTTTGTGGCTATCAAGGTCTCGCTGCTGGGTGGGTTCATTCTGGCCTTTCCCTATATCGGGATGCAGATGTGGCGGTTCGTGGCTCCGGGTTTGTATAAGTCTGAAAAGAACGCGTTCCTGCCGTTCATGCTGGCCTCGCCCTTCATGTTCCTGTTGGGGGCCAGCTTTGCCTTTTACGTGGTCACTCCGCTGGCTTATGACTTCTTCCTTGGCTTCCAGCAGTTCGGGGCCGAAGGGGAGGCCGTGACCGATGGCGCAACCGCCGCACCGCTGAGCGTGGTCTTTCAGGGCTCGGCGCAGGAATATCTGAACCTGACGATCAAGTTCATCGTGGCCTTTGGTCTGTGTTTCCAGCTACCGGTTCTGCTGACGCTGATGGGCAAGGCGGGGCTGGTAACGGCCGAAGGTCTGGGCTCGGTTCGTAAATACGCAGTGGTCGCCATTCTGGTGCTTGCCGCGTTGGTAACACCGCCCGACGTCATCACGCAGGTGATCCTGTTCGTGGTGGTCTACGGACTGTACGAAATCTCGATCTTCCTTGTGGCCCGTGTCGAGAAAAAGCGCGAAGAACAACTGCGCGCTGACGGCTACTATGACGACGAAGAAGAGGCTGATGCCGAAATCGTGGACGAAGAAAGCAAGTAAACCGGCTTAACCCGGATCAGGCGCGCCCATTCGTGGCGCGCCTTTTTTATGCGCGGGTCTTGCCGCCTGCATCTGATCATGGTTTGAACCCCAAAACAGTCGGAGGCCCTGATGGATGACCAAGCCCTGAACCGCATTGCTGATGCCTTGGAGCGCATGGCTCCGGCCCCCTTGGCAGCACCGGATTTCGGCGCGGCCCCGGCTTTTGTCTGGCATGTGGACCCCGACCGGCTGGAACCGGTGACAAAGGTTAACCGGGTCGATTTGGACCTGCTGGTGGGCATCAACCGCTCGCGCGACACGCTTCTGGACAACACACGGCGCTTTGCAGCGGGGTATAAGGCAAACAATGCGTTGCTCTGGGGTGCGCGGGGTATGGGCAAGTCCAGCCTTGTCAAAGCGGCCCACGGGAGTCTGCAAGATGAATACCCCGATCTGAAACTGGTTGAACTTCAGCGCGAAGATATGGGCTCGGTTGCCCGCCTTCTAAACCATCTGCGCGCCGCGCCGCACCGGTTCATCCTGTTCTGCGATGATCTCTCGTTCAGCCATGATGATCAGCACTATAAGTCGCTAAAGGCCGTGCTGGACGGCGGTATCGAAGGCCGCCCGGAAAACGTGGTGTTCTACGCCACCTCGAACCGCCGACACCTGATGCCGCGGGACATGATCGAAAACGAACGCTCCAGCGCCATCAACCCGTCCGAGGCGGTCGAGGAAAAAGTCTCACTCTCCGACCGCTTCGGCCTTTGGCTGGGCTTCCACCCCTGCGATCAGGACGAATACCTCGCCATGATCAACCGCTATTGCGCCGCCTATGGTGTCACCGTCGACCCCGACACCCTGCGCGCCGAAGCCATCGAATGGCAGGCCACACGCGGCGCACGTTCTGGCCGCGTAGCGTGGCAATTCTTCGTCGATCTGGCCGGGCGCACCGGCGCGCATATAGGCTGATCCGCCCGCTTCATCTGGCCAAAAATACCTCCGCCGGAGGCATGGCCCGCAAGGGCCATTCCCTTATAGAGACGCCAAAATCCGGGCCGCCTCATCCGCAGGGCTCGTCAAAGCATCACGGTCCTCGCCGGGGTGGAACCGGGCGCGGACGGCGGTGGGCATGGGGGCGGGCTCGACAATCGACACACGTGGCCCTGTGCGCTCGGTCTCAGCCGCCCAACTGCGGGCCAACGCCATCTGAGCGCCCTTGGTCGCGCCATAGATGCCATAGAACTTGTCGCCCGCTTTGGGGTCGTCAAAGAACACGGCATGACCGCTCTCGCCCAGCAACGGAGCGATATAGGGAATCAAAACCGAAGTCGCCGTGGCATTCACATTGACGGCCTTTGCCCATTCCTTCGGGTCGATAAAATGCGCAGGCGTCAGAGCTGAGCTGTGAACAGCTGTGTGCAGCCACAGATCCACCTTGCCCCAACGATCATGAATACCCCGGCACAGCGTCGCCATGGCGTTCGGGTCGGCGATGTCCATGGGGGCCAGCGTGGCCGCGCCGCCTTTGGCCTGAATACGGTCATCCAGCTCTTCCAGCCCACCGGTGGTACGGGCGACAGCGACAATGTGGTACTCGGGGGCCAGCGCCTCGGCCAGAGCAGCGCCCAAGCCCCGTGACGCCCCAGTGATTAGGGCAATTTTGGTCTGATCGGTCATGACAGCGGTTTGAACCCCCGCAGGCAGGGCGTCAAGACGGTTTAGCTGCCGGGAATGACGATGCGCCGGGTCTGGCCGCTTTGTCGCAGCATCACGCCATCCGGATCAATTGCCACCACAGTGCCCGAGGATACGCGGCTGCCGGGCTTGACCTCTTTCACACGTCCCGACGACATTCGCATGAGCGCGCGCAAATCCGATTTCGGGCCAAAGACCCCAAGGAGGGATACAGAGTTCTTTTTAAGCGCGCTTTTTTGCGTGGCCGCGCTTTTGACAGTGGCGTTCGACATAAATTTCGGCCGGGCCGCAGCGGCCCGATCCCTTGTTGTGAGTGCTTGGTAGGCGGGGCCTTAACAAAGCCAACCTGTAAGAAAAACCCCCCTGGGGGATCACGAAAACGACAGCGAATGTGCCCGTGGAGAAGCCCTTGAGCTTACGTTTTCTTCGCCGCAGAGTTGTGGGCGAAAACCCACCGATTCAGTATGCACGGGCAAAAAGAAAGCCCGCATCACTTCGGTGACGCGGGCCTTCGTCATTACCGATTCGGCAGATAAACTAACCCGAGGCCAGTTTTGCGGCGTTCCACGATCCGCCGGGTACCTGCATATCCTCGCGTTTTTTGCTGACGCGGCTACTGTTTTCCAGCGTGTCCAGGTAATCCCCGCTGACGCTGCCAGTGATGTAATTGCCGTCGAAACACGAACAGTCAAAAGCCTCGATCTCGGGGTTTCCTTCCTTGGCCGCCCAGATCAGATCGTCGAGGTTTTGATAAAACAATGCATCCGCGCCCAGTTCCTGCCGGATTTCTTCAATATCCTTGCCGTTAGCGACCAGCTCATGCTTGGTGGGCATGTCGATGCCATAGACATTGGGATATTTCACAGGCGGCGAGGCGCTGGCGATATAGACTTTCTTCGCTCCGGCCTCGCGGCACATCTGCACGATTTTCTTGATCGTGTTGCCGCGCACAATGGAATCGTCGATCAGCAGCACGTTGTGACCTTTGAACTCCAACGGAACCGCGTTCAGCTTGCGGCGTACAGATTTCTGACGCTCTTCCTGACCGGGCATGATGAAGGTCCGGCCCACATAGCGGTTCTTAACCAAACCCTCGCGGTATGGGATGCCAGTTGCCTTGGCGACCTCCAGCGCGACGGGACGGGCGCTGTCGGGCACAGGAATAATACGGTCGATATCCAGACCGGCGGCCTCGATCTGCCGGGCCAGCGTTTGACCCATGCGCATCTGGGTTTTGTAAACTGAAACCCCATCCAGCAGCGAATCCGGGCGCGCCAGATAAACATACTCGAAAATGCAGGGCGTCAGTTGCCCCTCAACCGCCTGGAATGTGTGCATGTTGCCGTCCAGATCGATCAGGATCGCTTCGCCGGGTTTCACGTCTCGTAGTTTGTCAAAGCCGTTGATGCCAAAGGCCACGTCCTCAGAGGCAAAGGCATAGTCGTCACCCTTTCCATCCACATCACGCTTGGCGACCGAAAGCGGGCGGATGCCATAGGGGTCACGGAAGGCCAGCATTCCAACGCCTGCGACCAGACAGATCACCGAATAGGCGCCCTGTACCCGCTCCATCGTCATTTTGACGCCGGCAAACAGGTTGCGGATCGGTTCTGCATTGCCGTTGACCTTGATCGCATCGGCGACCTTGTCGGCCAGCACGTTCAGCAGGATCTCGGAATCCGAAGTGGTGCGCAGGTGGCGGCTGTATTTAGCGGTCACCTTTTCGCGCTGTTCGGCGGTGTTGGTGATGTTGCCGTTATGGACCAGATAGATGCCGTAAGGCGCATTGACGAAAAAAGGCTGTGCCTCGGCCGCGCTGAGCGAGCCTGCGGTCGGATAGCGTACATGGCCCATGCCAACCTTGCCCAGCAAGGTTTCTGCGTCCTTGGCGTTGAAGACGTCTTTGACCAGACCGTTGGCCTTTTTCTCTCGGAAGAACTCTCCGGTATATGTGACGATCCCCGAGGCGTCTTGCCCCCGGTGCTGCAGCATCAGCAGCCCGTCATAGATTTCCGCAAAGACATCATGTGTCCTGCTTGCGATCCCCAAAATCCCACACATGTACGGGCTCCAATTTTCTATGACGATTTGAGAGGTTTCGGTGACTGGTGGTGCTGGATGGCAGTATCTGAGGACTCGATCGCCTGACAGGCGTTGAATGCGCGCGCTTTGTCCTTTGCAGGGGCGGGCACGTGAGAAAACAGATACAGCAAGATCGGCAGCTCCGATTCCATGTCAGTTCGGCTCTCACATAATGCCTTACGGTGCCTGTGTCATCAAAGGATCACAATTGCGATTTGACGCAGGTGGTTTTTGCGGGAATTGCGCTTCAAACAGTGACAGGTCAGGCCGCATGTGCTGTCATTTCTATGATTACCAATTTTCTGTTTTGATACCATTCGGACGGACCTACCCATGTGGCAACACAAACAAGGACAAAAAAAAGAAACACAGCCAAAACGCAGATGTCACCGATGCCGTGGCATGGGGCGGTCTCCCTGTCCGATTTGCAACGGCGCGGGCGAAGTTGTCAAAAGCCGAGACATTCACGGAAAACCAATCTTTACACGGTGTACCGGGTGTTTTGGGCTCAAAAACATCAAATGCACGGTCTGTGCGGGTGAAGGGTTCACCTGAGCAATACAGTCTTGCCGAAAAAAAAGCCCGGTCCAAGCCGGGCTTTTCTCTTATTCTGTGGTTGCCGGGGCGGCTTCGGGTGTGACCTCGCCGCCTTCTGTGCAGCTTGCCACCAGCTCCTCGTATTGGCGTGTCACCCAACCGAGCGCTTCTTCGGGGTTCTGTTCTTCGATCTGACCGCTGAACTGGTCAAACACCTTAGCCGAACGGCTTTCATCGACGATCGTATATGACTGACCTGTCATAACGGTATCGTAGACAAAGAATGCGATTGCGACCAGCAGGATGCCGCGCGCGATCCCGAAGAAGAAGCCAAGTGCTTGGTCCAAACCACCCAGGGCCGAGCGTTGCACCAGCGACGAAAATAGAGGGGTGAAAATGCTGACCACGATCAGCGCCACCGCAAAGACCGCCGCAAAACCGGTGATAACAGACAATTCACAACTGTCTCGCAGGAAATCTCCGACGACCGGAATCTCTTTCACCAATGGCACTGCTTGAGGTGCAAAAATAAAGGCCAGTACCGCGGCGGCGACCCATCCCGCAATTGCCAGAATCTCACGCAACAAACCGCGGGAATAGGCCAGAAGGCCCGACACCACGATGATCAGGGCAACCACCCCGTCAATAATTGTAAAACCTTCCATGGCCCTCGCCTGTAATTTTTTCAGCCTCTTAAGGCGTTACCTTAACCTGCTCCGAAGGTTTCGCCAACAAACCCTACCAAATCAGAGGGGCGGGTGAGTGTCAGACCTGCCACAGTGCCGGTTTTGCCACCTGCCGGAGCTATGGCTGATGTGAAACCAAGTTTCTGGGCTTCTTTCAACCTATTTTCGGTTTGTGCAGCTGGTCTTAGGGCACCTGACAGAGAGATTTCCCCGAATACGACGGTGTCTGAAGGCAGAGCTGTATCCTCGCGCGCGCTCAGCAAAGCCGCAGCAACAGCAAGGTCAGCCGCAGGCTCGCTGACTTTTAGTCCGCCCGCCACATTCAGGTACACGTCCAGCCCGGTGAAGGGGACACCGCAGCGGGCTTCTAGGACTGCGAGGATCATGGCCAGTCGACCGCTGTCCCATCCCACGACCGTGCGACGCGGTTGCGAATGAGGTGATGGCGCGACAAGTGCTTGTAATTCCACCAGAACCGGGCGGGTGCCTTCGATCCCGGCAAACACGGCAGAGCCAGGGCTGGGCGTTCCGCGCTCGGACAAAAACAAGGCAGAGGGGTTGGTGACCTGGGCCAGTCCTTTACCCGTCATTTCGAAAACGCCGATCTCGTCCGCAGGACCAAAACGGTTCTTCACCGCACGCAGGATACGGAACTGATGGCCACGTTCCCCTTCAAAATAGAGCACAGTGTCAACCATGTGTTCGACGACACGGGGGCCTGCGATCTGACCCTCTTTTGTGACATGGCCGACCATGATGATCGAAATGCCATATCGTTTCGCAAACGTGGTCAATTCATGTGCTGCGGCCCTTACTTGTGACACCGATCCGGGGGCACTTTCGACATTGTCCGCCCACATGGTCTGAATCGAGTCGATAATGGCAAGGCCGGGCTTTTCTGCCTCAAGCGTGGTCAGGATATTGCGCAGGTTTGTTTCGGCCGCCAGTTGCACCGGGGCGTCCTCCAGCCCCAGACGGCGGGCGCGCATCCGCACCTGCGCGCTGGCCTCCTCGCCTGAGACATAGATGGTCTTGACGCCAGCACGAGCAAACCGGGCGGCTGCCTGCAACAAGAGTGTGGATTTGCCGATGCCCGGGTCGCCGCCCACAAGCAGGGCCGAGGCGGGGACAAGGCCACCGCCCAGCACACGGTCCAGTTCCTCGACCCCACACAATGTGCGAGGCGGAGGGGTTTCCTCGGTCGACAGGTCCGTGAGTGCGATGGTCTGGCCCCGCTTGCCGCCGAGGGATTTCTTGGCCGGGCCAGCCGAAAGGGGGGCTTCTTGTATGATCGTGTTCCACTCGCCGCAGCCGTCACAGCGGCCGGACCAGCGGGAATGCGTGGCGCCACAGGCCGAGCATGAAAAAGTCGTCTTTGCCATGCGGCCCTTGGTGCCTTAGGTGGGGCGGTTCTTCAAGCCCTTGCAGGCTTTCATCGCCGCCGGTGGGATGCCGCGTCCTCAGGCCCGTTGGGCCATCGTCCGCGGCGGGCGCCTGTGGCGCCTATTCAGCGGCGCGAGGAGGCGACATCGCGATGACACTGGATTCGGTGGACTTGTGCTCGTCCGACTGCGATTGCAGTTGCGTGGACAATTCGGGCAACAGGTCGAACAATTCGTCCCGCAGGCGTGCCAGTTGAGATTTGGCGATGGATTCTTCGATCTCGACATCGCGGGTCCATTGCCGCAGTTCTTGCTGGATGGTTTGTGCGTCACCGATGCGCTGCTGGAATTGCTCGATCTCTTCTTGGCGCTGCTGGAGGAACGTACGTGCCCGCGCCACGCGTTCGTCGCTGTAGGTGACGGCGAGTTCGTGGCTGATCTGGCTCATTTGCGCGGCCAGTTCGAGGATTTCCGGCTCCAGCGATTGGAGGTCGGGATGTTGGCGCAGAAAAGCAATACGCTCTTTGACCGCGTCGAATTCAGACGACATCATGAACGTGTCACCTCGGTCCGCGGCATGGGCCATTTGGTAGGCGTAGGTGATGTCGTGCATGTTCATCGCGAACTTGCGATGCGCATTCTCAAGCGCCATCATGCGTCCGTTTGCGGGCAGATAGAAGGCCAGCATGAGAATCAGTGCGGTCAATCCGATCTGGATAAACATGCCCGCATCTATAGCCGGTGCGGTGCCGAATCCGGCCTGCATGGACAGCCAGGGCAGGACCCCAAATACCGATAAAGCGGTGGTCGTCACGGCCGCAAGCGCAGCCGCGCAGATTACGAAAAAGGTCAGTCTTAAAAAGGCATTCTGAAATTGCAATGTTATGTTTTGGAGGGCGGCCATGGTTGTCGATCTCCTTCTAGAACCGGAACACACCGGAGCCGAAGCGGAGTAGACTTAACGTACAGACAGAGATCCGCCACGGACCCGAAAACTACTATTTGTTGCTGCTCGAAATATTAAGATGATACTTGGGTAAATGTTTTCAATCAATTAGCTTTAAGCTTTTCGTGAGGCGGATGTCATCTCTGTAATATGTCCCAATGCCAGCGAGGCCAGAATGCAGCCCGTGAACAGGTAAAGACCCCATGCGGTCTCAACGGTCGCGTAGGAGATGCCCTTGGCCAGCGTGATGTAGAGCGCGATGAGGAAGATATCGGCCATGGCGAGCTTGCCCAAGATGTTCAGCGCAGGTTGGACGCGGGGATCCAGCAGGTCCCATTGGATCAAGGCGGTGCCGATGGTTTTGACGAAAGGTGCCACGAGGGCGAAGACGGTGACGACCAGCGCAAGAAAGACGTCCGAGTGCCACAGGGATTGCAGGCCGGTGATGACGCTGATTTCGCTGAGGCCGAAGATCGGCAGGAGGCCCGCACGCATCAGCGGGGCGAACCACGCGATGGGGTACAGGATCAGGAGCGAGAGGGTGGCGAGGCGGAGGGTCATTGCATTGGTAAATCCGGTTCTTGTTGCCAACATCTATGGGCCGACAAATCCAGTCGCAAGTTTTTCATTGAGGTCGCAATTGCCCGTGTTTAAGTGTTTTAGGGCTTAATTATTCTTCTTGGAGTTGCAGTGCCTGATCCTGTGATAAAAATTGTATACGGTCCGTCTGCACTGAGCAAAGGTGTCTCAAATGCGTCGTCAGGAGGACTAGGCGCTCTTCTGTCCGCCGGCAGTTCGGCTGCTGACAGATTGCCCTTCGACCGGGAGCAACTTTTTGGAGTGCTGCATTTCCGGTTGTACGAAACCAACCGTGCTAGACAAAGGGCCAATTGGTTTGGAGGACGGGTTTACAATAAGTTTTCTGGTGAAGATCCCGATTATATTCCAGTTTCGGGAACGCATTTGACGCAAACACTGGATGCAATCCGAATTCAGGCTCCGGACTTTGTAGTTGCTAGCGGTCACTACCTGCTGAGATATGACTACGCCAAACGGGCCTATGATCAATTGAAAAGCGAACGGCAGCAGGAAGGCAACTAACGCACCGCTTCAATCGGCCCCTCGGCACTCCCACTAATGAACTGCTCGACATAGGGATCACCCGACGCATCCATCTGCTCAACGGGGCCGGTCCACTGGATGACGCCTCCGTGCAGCATGGCGACGTTGTCCGCAATTGCGCGGACCGAGCTCATGTCGTGGGTGATGGTCATGGCCGTTGCGCCCATCTCGGTCACGATCTCGCGGATCAGGTCGTTGATGACGCCGGACATGATCGGGTCCAAACCCGTGGTGGGCTCGTCAAAGAAAATGATCTCGGGCTCGGCGGCGATGGCGCGGGCGAGGCCCACGCGTTTTTGCATCCCGCCCGACAGTTCCGACGGAAAGCGGTCGGCTACATCTGATTTCAGGCCAACGCGGCGCAGTTTCTCGATGGCGATCTCGCGGGCGTATTCGGCGGGGCGTTTCAACGGGCCGCGCAACAGCCGGAAAGAGACGTTCTGCCAGACGGGCAGCGAGTCAAACAGAGCCGCCCCCTGAAACAGCATCCCGAACCGGGCCAGAAACGCATCGCGGTCGCCCTTGGCGGCATCCTTGTCATCCACATAGATCATGCCGCTGTCGGGTTTGATCAGGCCGAGAACGCATTTCAGCGCCACAGACTTTCCGGTTCCCGAACCGCCTATGATCACCATCGACGTGCCCTTGGGGATATCGAGGTTCATGCCTTGCAGGACACGGTTATCACCGAAGGCTTTGTGTACATTCTCCAGCCGTATCATACCGAAAAGAACACCCCTGTGAGAATGAAGTTGGCGGCCAGGATCAAGATCGCCGCCGCTTCGACCGAGGATTTGGTCGCACGGCCCACGCCCTGCGCGCCCCGGCCCGAGTTCATGCCATAATAGCAGCCCATCACGGCCGTGATGAGGCCAAACGTTGCACCTTTGACCAGCGATGAAATCACGTCGTGCAATTCCAGAAAATTGACCGTGTTCTGAAGGTAAGCGGCAGAGTTGAAACCTAGGTTCTGAGTGGCAACCACGTAGCCGCCTGCGATGCCAATCACGTCGCCCACGGCAACAAGCACTGGCACGGTCAATATGGCTGCCAGAACACGCGGTGCGGTTAAGTATTTCATCGGGTGCGTAGACAGGGTGACCAGCGCGTCGATTTGTTCAGTCACTTTCATCGTTGCGATCTCGGCCGCGATCGAAGAGGTCACGCGTGCCGCGATCATCAGACCACCAAGAACTGGTCCAAGCTCGCGTACCATGCCGATGGCCACGATCTGAGGCACCACGGCCTCGGCGTTGAAACGGGCGCCGCCAGCATAGATTTGCAGCGCCAATGCGCCGCCGGTAAAAATGGCGGTCAGGCCGACCACGGGCAGAGAAAGCCAGCCGATATTCATCAGCGCAACGACAAATTCGCGTGGATAAAACGGAGGGCGGAAGACGTGCGATATCGAATCCACTGTAAACAGTGCCACCTTTCCAAAGGTGGCAAACACAGTCAGGACGGCACGGCCTATACCGCCCAGCAATCTCAAAGGGTTCATTCCACGTAACCTCGGGAATAGCGCGCACCGAGCGACGTGAGGATCTCGTAGCCGATGGTGCCTGCGGCCTCGGCGAGGTCGTCTACGGTCTGGTGGCCGTTGAGAATGCGCATTCGTTCTGGGTCCTCAGGCAAATCAGTGACATCCACGGTGATCAGGTCCATGGAGATACGCCCAACGACGGGGCAGGGTTGACCACCTGCGAACGCATCAATGCCGCCCCCGATCGCGCGGTGCAGACCGTCAGCATAGCCCGCTGCAACGGTCGCGATACGTGACGGACGGCGCGCGGTCCAACTGTTGCCGTAGCCAACAGTCTCGCCCTCGGCCAACTCGCGGACCTGAATAACGGGGAGGTCCACAGTCACCACAGGTTTCGCGTCGGCAAAAGGCAGACCGCCGTACAGACCGACACCGGGCCGGCAGAAGTCGAAATGGAATTCCGGCCCCAAAAGTAACCCTCCGGTCGCAGCCAAGGACCGTTGGGCCGAGACTCCATTAGTCATATCTCGGAAAGTCTTGAGTTGTTGCCGGTTCATCGGGTGATCCGGCTCGTCCGAGCAAGCCAGATGCGACATGACAACCACCGGGTTCAGATCCTCAACCCGCGTGCGCAGCTCGGCCCAATCGGATGGTTCAAAGCCAAGTCGGTTCATGCCGCTGTCGAGCTGGATGCCAAATGAATGCGAGGGCAGGCTTTGTTCGTGGCGCAGAAACTGCTCGGGCGAGTTCAATAACGGTGTCAGGTCGTTCCCGCGCAGCAGTTCGGTATCGCCTTCCATATGCCCTGAAAAGACGCCGATCATCGGACCTGGGCCAACAGCTTCGCGGACGGCTGCGCCTTCTTCGGCGACGGCAACAAAGAACTTGCGAACACCTTCTTCGGCGAGGGTGTCCGAGACAGGACCCGCACCCAAGCCATAGGCGTCTGCCTTGACCACGGCGCCGGTCTCGACATTCGTTTTCGTATCTAGTGCGCGCCAGTTGCTGGCGAGCGCATGCAGGTTGATCGTCAGACGTGCGGTACTCATGGAACTGTTCATGACATTGGATCGCTGCAGGTCAAGGGGGTACGCACCGTTTATTGCCGGTTTGACGTGAACGTGGGCGAGGAATGGCTTGTCAGTATGGCAAACAAGGAACCTATGCGCCTAAAAGATCAGGGCTTATTGTCTTCACTGCGTCATCAACACAAGATTGGTGCAAGAATCATTTACGCTCATCCTGGGCGTCGGCAGGAGTAGATTTTGTGCAGTTTTCATCAGGTGTTACCGGCATGGAAGCCGAAATCCCCGAGTTCTTCCGGGCTGTTTTCAGCGCATCCGAAGGGTCGGATGAAGGCGAAGCGTTGAAGGCACTGACTGTTGCACTGATCAAGACCACTGAGGCAGATGATTTGCTGTGCGTGACAGCGCATATATCCGAGGGCCTGTGCGGGTGCATTTTCTTTTCTCGCCTTACCTATGACGAAGACCCGCGCAAGGTGGTGCTGATGTCTCCGGTTGCGGTTGCTACAGATCGTCAGAAGCAAGGGATCGGACAGAAGTTGATCGCGTACGGGTTGGAGCAGGTTCGCCAAGCAGGGGCCGAGGTCGCGGTGACTTATGGTGACCCGGCCTATTACGGTAAGTCGGGGTTTCAGGCGATGACACCAGAGTTCGCGCGACCGCCCCACGATCTGAGCCAGCCGCATGGGTGGCTTGGCCAATCGCTGAACACCAAGGAATTCAGGCCAATAGTCGGGCCATCGCGCTGTGTGCCAGCCTTCGATCAGCCCGGGTTGTGGTGACTGTCAGTAGCCTTCGATCTGGCCGTCCTGCTGCCAGGGTTTGACCAGGTTGCCAAAGCGGGTGAACTGCGCCTCGAACGAGAGTTCAACCGTGCCAATGGGGCCGTGACGCTGCTTGCCGACGATGACCTCGGCCTTGCCATGCAGACGGTCCATCGCCTGCTTCCACTCTTCCATCTTTTCCAGCTCATGATCGCCGGGCTTTTCGCGCTCTTTGTAGTATTCCTCGCGAAACACAAACATCACCACGTCGGCATCCTGTTCGATCGAGCCCGATTCCCGCAGGTCAGACAGTTGCGGGCGCTTGTCGTCGCGGCTTTCGACCTGACGCGACAGCTGAGACAGGGCGATCACCGGAATGTTCAACTCCTTGGCGATGGCCTTCATGCCCATCGAAATCTCGGCAATCTCGTTGACGCGGTTGTCGGACATGCCCCGACACAGTTGCAGATAGTCGATGACCAGCAGGTCCAGCCCATGCGTCCGCTTGAGCCGCCGCGCGCGGGCGGCAAGCTGCGAGATCGGCAGGGCGGGGGTGTCGTCGATGAACAGCGGGCAGGCTTCCAACTCCTTGGCGGCGTCCACGAACCGGCGGAACTCGGATTCGGTCATGTCGCCTTGACGGATCTTGTGGCTTGAGATCTCGGACGCTTCGGCCAGAACCCGGCCCGCCAGCTGCTCGGCGCTCATCTCCAGTGAAAAGAAGCCGACCACGCCGCCATCCACGGCCCCTTCGGACCCGTCCGATTTGGTGCCGCGTTTATACGCCTTGGCCACGTTGAACGCCACGTTGGTCGCCAATGAGGTTTTCCCCATCGACGGACGACCCGCCAGAATAATCAGGTCGGATGGGTGCAGGCCTCCAAGCTGTTTGTCCAAGTCGGCCAGACCGGTGGAAATCCCCGCCATGCCGCCACCGCGCTGATACGCTTCGTTGGTGACGTTGACGGCTTCTGTGACCGCCTTGAGGAAGGATTGAAATCCCTGTTCGGTCTGGCCCTGCTCGGATAACTGGTAAAGCTGTTGCTCAGCCTCGACGATCTGTTCCTTGGGCTCGCTGGACACATCAACCCGTGCCGCCTTGTCCGAGATGTCGCGGCCCAGCCGGATCAATTCGCGCCGGATGGCGAGGTCATAGATCATCTGGGCATAATCATGCACCGCAAACGCACTGATCGAAGCACCCGCCAGTTTGACCAGATAGGCGGGGCCACCCAACTCCTTCAGGCCCTCATCCTCGGCCATGAAGGACTTCAGCGTCACGGGCGAGGCCAGCGCATTCTTGGCGATGCGATTGGCCGCGACCTCATAGATGCGGGCATGGACCGGATCATAGAAATGCTCGGCGCCAATGATCGAGGCCACCCGGTCATACAGATCGTTGTTCGTCAGGATGGCACCCAGAAGCTGCTGTTCGGCCTCAATGGAATGCGGCATGGTTTCGGCGTTCTGAATCTGCGCCGCTGCCTGCTCGATACTGCTTATCTCGTTCATTTTGTCCCCACTGCCCTGATGAGGTTCTACACGCGAATGCCCGTCCCAATCCATCTGGAAATCCCTGTGGTTAACTTGGGGTAAGACCTAGGGATAAGTTTCCAGACAGATAGTATATCTGAATATGTATCGCTTATTATGTAGGAGGCGCCAGGAAAGTCACCATATATCGCGCTTGGTGCGCCGATTCTTCCGGGCTTATCCCCAAATTACCCACAAGAGGTTTATGTGGATTTATTGGCTTCCTGCCAACCGCGCGGGTCGTTCAGGAAAGCCTCGACCCCGTCAAGTGTCTCAGCGTCAAAGGCTTTCTGCGCCTTGGCCTCAGCCAGAACATCCCACCACGTACACAGGGAATGCAGCTTCACGCCATGGTCGCCCAGCGTTTTCTCGGTCTCGGGGAAAATGCCGTAGTAGAAGATCACCGCCGTATGACCGCAGGTCGCGCCGGTGTCGCGGATCGCATCCACGAAGGACAGCTTTGATCCGCCATCGGTGGTCAGATCTTCGACCAGCAGAACGCGCTCACCCTCGGACATTGCGCCCTCGATCCGGGCATTGCGGCCATAGCCCTTGGGCTTTTTGCGCACATAGGTCATTGGCAAGGCCATGCGCTCGGCAACCATGGCGGCAAAGGGGATGCCTGCGGTTTCGCCACCGGCGATGTTGTCGAACGCCTCGAACCCGGCATCGCGCATCACGGTGACGGTCAGGAAATCCATCAGGGTCGAGCGGATACGTGGGTATGAGATCAGCTTGCGGCAGTCGATATAGGTGGGGCTGGGCAGGCCCGAGGCCAGCGTGAACGGTTCGCGCGCATTAAAGTGGACGGCCTTGATCTCCAGCAGCATGCGCGCGGTCAGGCGGGCGATTTCGGTGCTGTCGGGGTACGAGCTGGGGATCATGATGCAAACCTCTGGGCTGAAAACAGGTTGCGGGCTGATAACGCGCGGCACCCCCCAGAGTCGAGAGGGCGGGCAAAAGAAAAGCGGACCCGCATGGGGCCCGC
This sequence comes from Ruegeria sp. R8_1, assembly GCF_017743815.1. NCBI lineage: Bacteria > Pseudomonadati > Pseudomonadota > Alphaproteobacteria > Rhodobacterales > Roseobacteraceae > Ruegeria > Ruegeria sp. R8_1. Next base: position 667,438 of record NZ_JAGHRL010000001.1, read on the forward strand.
TTTGCACATTCCATATGGCGCGCGATCAGCTTGTCATGTCATAGGCGCGTTCACCATGCACCGACAGGTCGAGGCCATTTGTTTCTGTCTCGGCATCCACACGCAGCGGCGTGATCAGCGCGACCAGTTTGATCAGAACAAAGGTCACGACGGCGGTGAAGACACCTACGATGACCAGGCCACCCAACTGTGCTGTCCAGGCGCCAAGGCCAAAGACGGCGATCATGATGGTGCCAAAGATGCCTCCGACACCATGCACGGCGAACACATCCAGCGTATCGTCGATTTTCAGAACGTTGCGGATGACATTGACGGCTTCCTGACACAGCACGCCTGCCACGGCACCGATGATCAGCGCCTGAACCGGATCCACATAGCCCGAGGCGGGGGTGATCGAGGCCAGACCAGCGATCGTACCTGTCACCAGACCGACCATCGACGCCTTGCCGTATTTGATCCGCTCGTACAGCGCCCAAGTCAGAGAGGCGGTCGCGGCCGAGATATGCGTCACGGTCATCGCCATCGCAGCTCCTCCGTCAGCGGCCAGTTGCGAACCGCCATTAAAGCCGAACCAGCCAACCCACAGCATCGCGGCACCGATCATGACAAAGCCCGGATTGTGCGGCGGCGTTGTGCGGTTGCGGCGCGGGCCCAGAACTACTGCAATGATCAGCGCGGCCAGACCGGCGGTTTCATGCACCACGATGCCGCCTGCAAAGTCGCGCACGCCGACCTCACCCAGAATGCCACCGTCGGTCAGGATGCCTCCACCCCAGATCCAATGCACCACCGGCGCATAGCACAGCAACATCCACAGGGCCGAGAAGGTCAGCACAAAGCCAAAGCCCACGCGCTCGACATAAGCGCCGACGATCAGGGCCGGGGTGATGATGGCAAAGGTCATCTGAAACGCGAAGAACAAAATCTCGGGCAGCGTGCCTGACAGGCTGTCTGCATCGACACCGTTCAGAAACGCTTTGCCCAGGCCGCCCCACAGGCCCGATCCGCCGTCACCAAACGCGATGGAATAGCCCGCGATCAGCCACAGGATGCTCATCAGGCAGGCGATGCTGAAACAGTGCATGAAAACGCTCAGCACATTACGGGCGCGCACGAGGCCACCATAGAACAGGGCCAGGCCCGGAAGTGTCATAAACAGGACCAGGGCGGTTGCCACTATGATCCAGGCGGTATCGGCTCCATTCATCAGCCGCTCTCCTCTTCAGCTTGCGTGGCGGGGCTTGAAGCGGAGTGTGGGTGGGGAAAAAAGAGGCAATCGTTAAAAAAGACGCCTATTTATGGGGCTTTTGCTTAAGTGATGATTAAATGTGCGTCATGTTTACAGGATTGCGAAAAAATTAGGCGGTATAAGAAAGCGCATCTGACAACAAATTCAGCGCGTGATCGCGCGCGGCCAGTCGGACGGCGTCACGGCCGAGTGCGCCAAATTCGATGGTTTGCGTTTGGGTTGGCTGCCCTGTAGCGGCGATTCCGAAGCAGACGCGCCCCTCGGGTTTGAACTCGGACCCACCTGGGCCCGCGATGCCGGTGATCGATACGGCCAGTTGCGCGTTGGAATGGTGCAGGGCGCCTTCGGCCATCTCACGGGCAACCTGTTCCGAGACCGCGCCGTGCGCGTCCAGCGTCCCGGCCTGTACGCCCAACATCTGCTGTTTTGCGGCATTGGTGTAGGTCACGAAACCTCGGTCCACCACGGCCGAACTGCCGGGGATGTCAGTCAGCGCCGCGGCGACCATACCCCCGGTGCAACTTTCAGCGGTGGCGATCATCACTCCCTGCGCCTTGGCGCGGTCCAACAACGCGGCGACGGTCATAGCCCCAGAACCCCATGCGCAATCCCGGCCAGGATCAACACGCCGATGGCGGCAAAGACCCCGGCGATCACATCATCCAGCATCACGCCCATCGCATCCCCCTTGCGGTCGGCCCAGCCAACCGGGCCGGGTTTGGTAATGTCGAACAGACGGAACAACAGGAACCCTGCAACCCAGCCGGGCCACAGCGCCGTGATCTCGATCCCATGCGCCCACGAGGGGTATGAGATCGCCCACAGCGCGATGAACTGGCCTGCGACCTCATCTACGACGATCTCGGACGGGTCGTGGTCCTCTTGCCCTGCGGTCATCACGCGGGTCGCCCAGAGCCCGCCAAAGAACACCGCAAACGTGGCGATTACCAGCAGGGGGAAACCGCCCAGCGTGTGCAGCAGCCATGCCAAGGGTAGGGCGGCCAGCGACCCCCACGTGCCCGGTGCGGGGCGCAGATAGCCCACACCACAGACGGTTCCGATCAATTGTGCGGCGCTCATGATTTCACCAGACAGGCCGTGGCAAGCGAGGCAATCCCTTCGCTGCGGCCCGTGAAACCCAGCCGTTCGGACGTTGTCGCCTTGACCGAAACCTGATCGGTCCGCAGCCCCATGATCCGGGCCATCTCGGCCCGCATCGCCTCGGCGTGGGGGCCGATCTTGGGGTATTCGCAGACCAGCGTGCAATCGACATTCGAGATCGCGTATCCCATCGTCGCTGCCAATTCGACCGCGTGGCGCAGGAAAATCTCGCTGGCGGCTCCTTTCCATTGTGGGTCCGAGGGCGGGAAGTGCTGGCCGATATCGCCCTGCGCCAGCGCGCCATAGATCGCATCGGTCACAGCATGCATCCCAACATCGGCGTCCGAATGCCCCTGAAGACCACGATCATGCGGCACCTGCACGCCGCACAGGATTACATGATCCCCGTCGCCAAACCGATGCACGTCATACCCGTTGCCCAGCCTTACATCCATATTCGTTCCCAATATGCGTTCCGCCCGGGCAAAATCCTCGGGCCTTGTGATTTTGATGTTATCCGCATCGCCCGGCACGATGGCGACGTCCAGTCCTGCGGCGCGGGCAACCTCGACATCGTCCGCCGCGCCGCCCGCATGAGCGGCATGGGCCGCGACGATGGTGCTATAGTGAAAACCCTGCGGTGTCTGTGCGGCGAAAAGGCCGGAGCGATCCTGCGTCCCGGTCACCGTTTGCCCGTCTCCGGTCCAAAGCGCATCCGTGACTGCCAAGCCGGGCGCGGCAGCGGGGCTGGCTTCGAGCGCCTGCAACACGTTGTGAATAGTCTGAGCGCTGACACAGGGACGGGCGACATCATGGATCAGAACGCGGGTGACATTCAGATCGCTCAGGGCGGCCAGCCCGTTGCGCACCGAACCCGTGCGATCAGTGCCACCTGCGGTCAGGATCAGATCTGAAGCGGCAAATTCTTCCCATGCGGTGCTGTCCTCGGGGGACAGGACCAGCACGATGTGATCGACTTGCCCGCGAAACCGCTCAATCGTCCAGTCCGCGACGCGGCGTCCGCCTAGCGGTCGCCATTGTTTCGGGATACCCCCTCCGACGCGCAGGCCACGTCCTGCGGCAACGATTAGGGCTGCGGTGGTCATGGGCGGTGTCTCCGATAAATTCGGGGCAATGTTTAGGGTGCGGTGAATGCAGAGGCAATCACCCGCGTTAAGCCGCCTAAAAATTAAGCAAGTGATGATTTTGCGGGCTTTTCAGCTGCCGTTTTGTTGTTCATATACGCTCAATTCGATATCTAAGTCGCAACTGCCCAAGGATTAAGCACGTTGACTCTTCAACTCGCAGACAAAGACCTGACCCCGCCGGTGCTGTTGGCCCCAATGGCTGGAATCACCGACCGCCCGTTCCGCGATCTGGTGCTGCGCTTTGGTGCGGGCTTGGTGGTCAGTGAGATGGTAGCCAGTCAGGAAATGGTTCAGGCCAAGCCCGGCGTGCGCGAACGGGCCGAGCTGTCGGCCGACGTGGAAAACACCGCTGTCCAGCTGGCTGGGCGCGAGGCGCATTGGATGGCCGAGGCCGCCCGGCAGGTCGCTGATCGGGGCGCGCGGGTGATCGACATCAACATGGGGTGTCCGGCTAAGAAGGTCACGAACGGCTATTCCGGCTCGGCGCTGCTGAAAACGCCGGATCATGCGCTGACATTGATCGAGGCGGTGGTCGCGGCGGTTGATGTGCCGGTCACGCTTAAAACGCGGTTGGGGTGGGACGACAAATTATTGAATGCGCCGGACGTCGCGCGGCGCGCGCAGGAGGCAGGGGTGCAGATGGTGACGATCCACGGGCGCACGCGCTGTCAGTTCTATAAGGGGCAGGCGGATTGGCAGGCGATCCGCGCAGTGAAAGAAGCGGTCGATATCCCCGTCATCGCAAACGGAGATATCGTGGATACCGGTGCTGCACGCACGGCGCTGGACCAATCGGGCGCGGATGGCGTCATGATCGGGCGGGGTGCTCAAGGTCAGCCTTGGGTTTTGGCGCAGGTCTGCCACGATCTTTATGGCGCGCCCGCGCCTGTGGTACCTCAGGGTGATGATCTGACTGAGATGGTTCGCGCGCATTATCAGGCGATGCTGGGCTTTTACGGCACCGATCTGGGGCTGCGCGTCGCGCGCAAGCATCTGGGATGGTATATGGATCAGGCTGGTACGCCCGCAGCCTTGCGCCGCGCCGTTCTGACCTCTCGCGATACCGACGAGGTGATCCGCCTGCTGGGTGACGCCTTAAGCACTGAGGCGGAGGCTGTCGCATGAATTCGGACCAGAGTATTTGGACTTCGCTTCCGGTGCCTGCCTTCATAATTGATGGCGATGATCGGATATCCGATGTCAATTCAGCCGGCGAAGGATTCCTGAACGCCTCGCGTAAATCGGTGATTGGGCACCCGGTTTGGGATCAGATTGCGGTCGACGCGCCATTGGAAGAGGCGTTCGAGCGCGCTCGGGCGCAGGGAACACCCTTGTTCGTGAATGATGTAGATGCGGGCTCGGGCAATCGTGCGCCGCTGCAATGCGCGCTGCAGATTGCACCACTGGTTGGCCATCCGGGTTCAATGATCATGATCATCTCGCCGCGAGAACTGGCAGGACGGATGACGCGGGGCAATACGGTCAAATCGGCGGCGCAGTCGGCGATCGGCATGGCCGAGATGCTGGCGCATGAGATCAAGAATCCACTGGCTGGTATCACTGGTGCGGCGCAACTTCTGAGTATGAACATCTCACAGCAAGATCTTGAACTTACAGACCTTATCGTGGCTGAGAGCCGTCGTATCGTTAAGCTGTTGGAACAGGTCGAGCAATTCGGAAACCTGTCGGAGCCTGATTTCAAGCCAGTGAATATTCACGATGTTCTGGACCGGGCACGCCGGTCGGCATTGTTGGGCTTTGGTGCGCATATGAAAATCATCGAGGAATACGACCCTTCGTTGCCGCTGGCCTATGGTGATCCGGATCAATTCCTGCAAGTTATTCTGAACTTGTTGAAAAACGCGTCTGAAGCTGCTGATCCCAAAGGTGGAATAATTCGCATCAGGACGTATTTCGAACATTCCTTCCGACTTCGGCGCAGTGACGGTTCAGGCCATTCCCTGCCATTGCAGATCGAGATTATCGACGACGGGCCGGGCCTGCCCGAGAAAATCCGCAGCGATATCTTCGACCCGTTCGTGTCGGGCAAGGAAAACGGCACCGGCCTGGGGCTGGCGCTGGTGAGCAAGATCATCTCGGACCATGACGGCTGGATTTCCGCCGACTCGGTGCCGGGCCGTACGGTGTTCCGCATTTCGCTGAGGCGGGCACCGAAGGATGCAACATAAGACAAGGCCGACAAGAGCTTAAGGAGAGCACCAAATGGATGGAACAGTTCTGGTCGCAGATGACGACCGCACGATCCGCACCGTTTTGACACAGGCCCTGACGCGAGCAGGATGCAAGGTGCATGCGACCTCTTCGCTGACCACGCTGATGCGCTGGGTTGGTGAGGGCAAGGGGGACGTGGTGATCTCGGATGTTGTCATGCCGGACGGCAACGGTCTGGAAATGCTGCCAAAAATCGCTCAGGATCGTCCAGGTTTGCCGGTCATTGTGATCTCGGCCCAGAACACAATCATGACGGCAATTCAGGCGGCCGAGGCGGATGCCTATGATTATCTGCCCAAGCCCTTTGACCTGCCGGACTTGATGAAGCGCACTGCGCGTGCGCTGGAGCAGAAACAGCGCGTTCAGACTGAAGTGGCGGAACCTGCCGACGAGCGTCCGGAAGAATTGCCTTTGGTCGGACGGACACCGGTGATGCAAGCGCTTTATCGGCTGGTTGCGCGGGTGATGAACACCGATCTTTCGGTCATGATATCTGGTGAAAGTGGAACTGGTAAGTCTTTGATTGCAAGGGCAATTCATGATTTCTCGGATCGTCGGACGCTGCCATTTGTAACTGCAACTGCGGCCGATCTGCGGGATCTGGAAGGCCCCGCGCGGGTGATGGCCCGTGTGCGTGGCGGCACGTTGCTGATTGATGAGATTGCCGATATTGAGGATGAACTGCAGGCCCGTATCGTGCGCATGATGGACACGCCCGGCGATCACGTCCCGCGCTTTATGGCAACCAGCCAGTCCGACCTGACCGAGGCGATGGAGAGTGGGCGTGTGCGTCAGGATCTCTACTACCGTTTGTGCGGCGCGACCATTCATGTGCCAGCATTGCGGGAACGGGTGGATGACATCACCTTGCTGGCCGATCACTTTCTGGCACGGGAAGAACGTGAACACGGCACCAAGCGCTGGCTTAGCGCTGACGCGGTGGAACTGGTTCGACGCTATTCATGGCCGGGCAACGTGCGGCAGCTTGAAAACGCAATCCGCCGCCTGAGCCTGACCAGCCGCGCCGATGAAATCTCGAAAGCCGAGGTTGAAATGGTGTTGGGCAGTCAGCCCGAAGCTGAACCTGTTCTGGGTGACGGCGAGCGCGAAAAACTATCGGCTTCGGTTGCGCGTCATCTGAGGCGGTACTTTGATCTGCACGGTAATTTGCTGCCACCTCCGGGTCTCTACCAACGCATTCTGCGAGAGGTCGAAGCCCCGCTTATCGAACTGGCGCTGGATGCAACTGGTGGAAATCAGGCAAAATGTGCTGATCTTCTGGGGATTAACCGGAATACGCTGCGGAAAAAGATTACAGACCTCGATATTCAGGTGACACGCAGACGCAAACTGATGTAATATGGCCACACAAAGCGTGGCATCCGGGTTCAGACCCGGCAAAGACCACGAATTATGGCGGTTAGCCGCGAAAGCGGCGCATCAGGATGAGGGCAGACGGTGGCATCCCGAGCACAGAGCGGGCTGATCCTATCGATTAATCGGTGGCGAAAATCCCGAAAGCTGCGCAATTTTAGCACCTTGGGTCTGGTTCTGCTGGGTCCTGCTTTGGCGTTGGCGACCTATCTTGTGATCGGCCCCTTTGACCTTGGGGCTTCTGCGCCAACTCTGCGGCTGATCCTGCTTGCAGACTTGGTCTATGTACTGGTCGTTGCGGCGCTTGTGCTCAGTCAGGTTGGCACGTTGATTGCGGCACGGCGTGCGAAATCGGCCGGATCGCGTCTACACCTCAGACTGATCGGCGCATTTACGCTTTTGGCGTTGGTTCCAACCGTGACAGTTGCCATCTTCGCCGGATTGACGGTGAACATCGGACTTGAAGGCTGGTTTTCAGACCGTGTTCGGCAGGTTGTGGGTTCGTCTCTCACGGCCGCTGAAGCTTACGAACAAGAGCACCGCGAGGGCTTGACGCAGGACGCCACGGTTCTTGCGCGGTTCTTGGACAATTCACGCGCAGTGGATTTCTATATCTCGGACGCCGAATTGCGGTCTGTGTTGGCACAGGGACAATCTCAGATTCAGCGTGGTCTGCGCGAGGCTTATGTTATCGACGGCAGTGGCGAGATCAAATCGCGCGGCGACAGGTCGTATCTGTTCAACTACGAAGCTCCGACGCCAGAGCAACTGGTCGAAGCTGCTGATACCGGCCTCTTGATCATTGCAGATTGGCAGAACAGCGAATTCCGGGCGTTGGTTCCTTTGCGCGCCTTTCTGGATCGATACCTTTATGTAAGTCGCGAGGTCGACGGGCAGTTGCTGACCTTGCTGGACGACACCAAGGAAACGGCACAGTTCTATCAACAGCTTGAAAGCGACCGGGGGCGGGTTCTGTTCGAGTTCGGTCTTTTATATCTTGGCTTTGCGGTCATTTTGATCCTTGCTGCGATGTCTTTGGGAATGTGGTTTGCCGAGCGCCTCTCGCGCCCGGTGGGGCGGTTGACAACGGCGGCCCAAAGGGTTGGTGCGGGTGATCTGAGTGTTCAGGTGATTGAAGAGGCCAGCGATGATGAGATCGCGATGCTGGGCCGTTACTTCAATCAGATGACACGGCAGCTGAAAGGGCAGCGCGATACCCTTCTTGAGAATACGCGGCAAATCGAACGCCGCCGGCGATTGTTTGACTCGGTTCTCAGCTCGGTCACGTCCGGGGTTGTCGGCGTAGATCCGGATGGTTGCGTAACATTCGTGAACCGCTCGGCTGAACGGTTGCTGGACTGGTCGCGTGGCGAAGAACACTTGGCCATCGGCATTGCCGTTCCTGAATTCCTTCCCCTGTTCGAAACGCTGAAGGACAGCGGTCAGGAAGCGGTTCAGGGTGAGGTCAAGGTGACCCGTAAAGGGCGGTTGGAAAACCTGTTGGTACGTATGGCCACCCGCCGCGGCGAAGACGGTGGACTTGAAGGATATGTGGTTGCATTTGACGACGTAACCGATCTGGTCAGCGCGCAGAGGTTGGCAGCTTGGGGTGACGTGGCGCGCCGGATCGCGCATGAGATCAAGAACCCTTTGACCCCGATCCAGCTGAGCGCGGAACGGATCAAACGCAAATTCTCGACCAAGCTGGATGAAGAGGATTGCGACAAGTTGGTGTCGATGACCGATGTCATCGTGCGTCAGACCAACGATTTGCGCCGGATCGTCGACGAATTTTCGAAATTCGCCCGGATGCCCGAACCCGAGCGGCGCGAGGAGAACATTGTCGAGCTGGTGCAAGAAGCGGTCTTGTTGCAGCAATCGGGACAACCGGACGTCAAGATTCTGGCCTCTTTGCCAGACCAGCCCATCCAGTTGGATGTGGACGCGACGATGTTGAATCAGGCTTTGACGAACCTGATCAAAAACGCGGGTGAAGCCATCGAGACGCTGAAAAGAAAGGGCGCACCCGACAATCTGAAGCCACAGATAAAAGTGGACGTAACGCCCGATGACGCGGGTACGGTGATAACGATAGCAGATAACGGAATAGGCTTACCGGAAGACAGGGCGCGATTGTTCGAGCCCTATGTGACCACACGAGATGAGGGGACGGGCCTTGGCCTGCCCATCGTTAAGAAAATAATCGAAGAACATGGCGGTGCACTGACTTTGGAAGATGCACCGGTATTTGACGGACAGGACCATTTTGGCGCGATGGCCGTGATCCGGTTGCCGGGGGGCAATTTCCCCCAATCCTCGGCGCCACAAAAGCAGGCAATTAAAACAAACAAACTGAAAGCAGGCCAAAGATGAGTGACATTCTAATCGTAGATGACGAACGCGATATTCGCGAGCTGGTGTCCGACATTCTGGAGGACGAAGGCTATTCAACCCGGCTGGCTGGCAACTCGGACGAGTGCATGGCCTCGATCAATTCCGAGCCGCCGGGTCTGTTGATTCTGGACATTTGGCTGAAGGACAGCCGTATGGACGGGATCGACATTCTTAAGGCGGTCAAGCGCGACAATCCGGATGTGCCCGTGGTGATCATTTCTGGTCACGGGAACATCGAGATCGCCGTCGCGGCGATCAAGCAGGGGGCTTATGACTTTATCGAAAAGCCCTTTAACATTGATCAGTTGATGGTTGTGATCCGTCGCGCGATGGAAACCTCGCGCTTGCGCCGCGAGAACGCCTCGCTCAAGCGCAAAGAGGTCACGAATTCCGACATGATCGGCAAGTCCGCCTCGTTCCGCGCGATGCAGGGACAGTTGGACAAGGTGACCAAGTCGAACGGTCGCGTCATGCTCAGCGGTCCTGCCGGATCCGGCAAAGAGATCGCCGCGCGGTACATTCACGCCCATTCGAACCGGGCAAACGCGCCATTTGTTACGGTCAATTGCGCCGGTATCGAACCAGAGCGTGTGGAAGAGGTTCTATTTGGTCGAGAATCATCAGAGCGCGGCGTCGAATCCGGGTTGTTGGAAGAGGCTCATGGGGGCGTTGTCTACTTTGACGAGGTTGCCGATATGCCGTTGGGGACTCAGTCCAAGATCCTGCGGGTGCTGGTCGATCAGCAATTCCAGCGCGTTGGCGGGTCAGACAAGGTGCGGGTAGATCTGCGTGTCATTTCATCGACCAACAAGAATCTCGACGAAGAAATCGCGGCAGAACGGTTCCGCGAAGAGCTGTATCATCGCCTGAATGTTGTTCCGATTGACGTGCCCTCGTTGGAGGACCGGCGCGAGGACATTCCGGTTCTGGCGCAACATTTCATAGAAATGTGCAATGAGTCTCAGGGTCTGCCGGTGCGCGAGATATCGGATGAAGCCGTGGCTTTGTTGCAAACCATGACCTGGCCGGGCAACGTGCGTCAGCTGAAGAATTTGATCGAGCGAGTGCTGATCCTTGGGGATGGGACCGGCCCGATTGAGGCCAGAGAACTGCCGACCGAGGATGAAAAATCAGACGACTCCGGTCGTGTGGTTTTGTCGGGTGCACTGGCGACTCTGCCGCTGCGCGAGGCGCGCGAGGCATTCGAACGTGAATATCTGCTGACGCAGATCAACCGGTTTGGCGGCAATATTAGTCGCACCGCCAGCTTTGTCGGGATGGAACGCAGCGCGCTGCACCGCAAGTTGAAGTCGTTGGGCGTTGTGACATCGAACAAGTCGGGTGCGCGGGTTGCGCAGATTGACGAACCTGAGCCGGCGGAATAATCCGCCGGGTCTTTAACCCGCCTGGCCAGGTGTGATGATCTGGAAAGAGCCATCATCAAATTTGACGAAACAGGACTCGGTGCTCAGGGGTGGTAGTTCGGTTGTGCGAACGGCGGGCACGCGGCTTTTAACGCTTTGCTTACAAGGCGGCAGGCTGATCGGGCGATAACCTTTGGCGGCCATGCACTGTGCTTCGACTGTGTTGCGCAGGCCTTGGTTGACATCGACTGTGTAGATCTGACCAGGTTGCCACCAACCGCCTGTGCGGTGGCATCGGCCGCGGCTGTCGCAATATGTTCGTCCCGGCCAATAAGTCGGCGGCCCCTGACGAACCTGATTGGCGACTGGCGCATCATTCAGGGCCTGCACCTGACATTGCGTCGTCTCGGTCTGCACGCGCGATACACTTTCGCCCTCGCGATAGTACATCGACAATGGTCCGCATGCGGTCAGGACTGTCAAAGGAATGAGTAAACGAATTACTGTTTTCATGGACTTAGAATGCCCTGACCTTTGGGATTTTACAATTCAATTGACCACTTCGGGACCATCTGTCATTCAAAACGTTCAGGCAGAAGGGCCCACGATATGAAGGTCATCATTTGCGGCGCTGGCCAAGTAGGCTGGCAGATTGCACGGCATCTGTCGGGCGAACTGAACGACGTGACGGTAGTGGACAATAACCCTGACCTTGTCCGTAGGGCTACTGAAACACTGGACGTTCAGGGTATTGCCGGCTTTGCCAGCTATCCGGATGTCTTGGAACGCGCAGGTGCGCGTGACGCCGAGATGATCATCGCCGCGACCCATTCGGACGAGGTGAACATGGTCACCTGTCAGATGGCGCATTCCGTCTTTTCAATCCAGCGCAAGATTGCGCGTTTGCGGTCAAAATCCTACCTGCAAGCTATTCACTCAGATCTCTACCGTCGGGATCACCTGCCGATAGACGTCGTAATCAGTCCCGAGCGCGAGGTGGCCGCTGCCGCCATGCGCCGCCTCTCGGCGCCTTCGGCTTTCGATACCGAGATGTTCATGGATGAGAAGGCACAGCTTTTGGGCATCCGTATCGATGAGGATTGCCCGATCGTGAACACGCCCCTGAGGCAGCTGACGGATCTGTTTTCGACACTCAGTTCCATCGTTGTCGGGGTGCGGCGCGAGGGTACGTTGTTTGCGCCGGAATCCGAAGATCAGCTGTTCGTTGGTGACGAATGCTATGTCTTTTCCAATGTCAAAGACGTGGACCGCACGATGGAGGTTTTCGGCAAAGCGCAAAGGAAACAGGATCGCGTGGTGATCGTTGGTGGTGGCAATGTCGGGTTGGAAGTCGCGCGCACATTGGAAGAACGCGAAAGTCGCGTCCGCGCCAAGATTATCGAGCGGGACCGCAGTTGTGCAGAACAGGCCGCCGAAGCATTGGAACGGACAATTGTTCTGAACGGCGATGGTCTGGACGCTGCGCTGCTGCGTGAGGCCGGGATCGAACGGGCGGATGCCATGCTGGCCGTGACGGATGACGACCGCGCCAACATGCTGGCTGCCGTGCGCGCCAAAGCTGAAGGATGCGCATTGGCGATTGCTTTGATCAACGACCCCAGCATGGTCGCGCTGATGGGGCCGCTTGGCATTGATGCATATATCAACCCGCGCGCGACAACGGTCAGTTCGATCCTGCGCCATATCCGGCACGGGCGGGTGCGGCAGGTCTATTCGATCGGGGACGCCGAGGCCGAGGTGATCGAGGCCGAAGTCCTCTCGACCTCTCCAATGGCCGGGCAAAGGCTGCGCGACATTGACTTCCCCGAAGGTGTTCTGGTGGGTGCGGTCCGCAAGGGCGATGAGTTGGTGCGCCCCTCGGGCAGTCTGCGGATCGAGGAAAAAGACGTGGTCGCGATCTTTGCGATGGCCAAGGATGTGCCAGAGGTCGAGCGCTTGATGCAGGTTTCGATTGATTTCTTCTGATGGCGCGGGTTGTTGCACATCAGATCGGACTGGTGCGGCGCTTGCCGTTGTTCTTGTTGATCTGGGGCATCGCCGCGGTGTCGATGTGGATACCTGCGGCTTATGCGCTGGCTTTGAATGACCACGATACCTCGCGGTCGTTCTTCTACTCTGGATTACTGGGTTTGTTTGTGGTGGCCACGATTGCGTTGGCCTCATCCAATCGTATTCCTCGCCGGGGAACTCTTGGGCAATTGGCCGTGCTGCTGGCATGTTTCACAGTGCTGCCGCTGTTTCTAGCGGTCCCGCTGCATGATGCGATGGGGAACACGACTTTTCTGAATGCTTATTTCGACATGGTTAGCGCGATGACGACCACGGGGGCGGATATCTTCCCTGATCCTGAACGGTTGAGCGCCCCGCTGCATCTGTGGCGGGCCCAAGTAGGCTGGATGGGCGGGTTGCTGATGTGGATTTCGGCGGCGGCCATTCTTGCGCCGTTGTCGCTTGGCGGGTTCGAGGTAACGGCGCGTGGTCAGCCCGGACGTCCTGTAACAGGCGTGGCGCAAAGTGAACGTGTTGATCCGCGCGGCCGTCTGATCCGCGTGACCCGGACGCTGAGTCCGATTTATGCCGGGTTAACGCTGGTGATCTGTTTGTTGCTGCTGATAACCGGGGAAACCGGCCTGACCGCGATCTGTCATGCGATGTCCACGATGGCGACGTCGGGCATCTCTCCGGTCGGGGGATTAGAAGGAGCGCAGGCCGGGATCACTGGTGAGGCGATCATCTTTCTGTTCCTTTTCTTCGCGTTGTCGCGTCTGACGTTTTCCACCGATACGGCAACAACCGGGTATTCGCGGCTAGACAAAGACCCCGAGTTCCGGATCGGCCTTATGATCGTTGTCGCGGTCGCCGCACTGTTGTTCACCCGCGTTTGGGCCGGGGTAAACGAAATCGGCAACCAACTGACGCCGGTTCAAGCGCTCAGTGTGATCTGGGGTATGGTTTTCACAGTATTGTCCTTTTTGACCACCGCTGGGTTCGAAAGTGCAAACTGGAACGATGCGCAACAGTTGTCGGGGTTGGGAACTCCGGGTCTTGTTCTGTTGGGAATCGCGCTGATTGGCGGTGGTGTCGCGACCACAGCCGGAGGGGTTAAGCTGCTGCGTGTGTTTGCTCTTTACCTGAACGGTGCGCGCGAGATCGACAGGCTGATCTACCCGTCGTCTGTTAGCGGGGTCGGGGGCGGAAATAAGCGCATCCAAAGCGATGGCGCCTTTATTGCGTGGATCTTTCTGATGATGTTCGCGTTGACGGCTGCATTGTTCAACATGTTGTTGGCAGCAATGGGCGCGGGGTTCGAACAGGCGATGGTTTTGACCGTAGCCGCCCTCAGCACCACGGGCCCTTTGATCGAGTTGGCGACTGACGTGCCCATCAGACTGGTTGATCTATCGGAGGGCGCAAAGCTGACAATGTGCGCCGCCATGGTGATTGGACGGCTTGAGACACTGGCAATTATCGCCTTGATCACACCGTCCTTGTGGCGGGACTGAGAATCAACACTCGTGTTAATGATTGATTTTTCATCTGGAAACTCGGTTAACGACACTCCATACTCCGCCAGAGGGAGCGCGTTGGTCCGCAGCGCGTAGCAAGAACAATGGCGAGTTTATAAAAATATGGCTTCGGACAGACAGAATCTGCAGGACGCGTTCCTGAACAATGTACGTAAGGCAAAGGTCCCGGTCACAATTTTCCTGATCAACGGTGTGAAATTGCAAGGTGTGATCACGTGGTTTGATAACTTTTGCGTGTTGTTGCGCCGCGACGGACAGTCGCAGCTGGTTTATAAGCACGCGATCTCGACCATCATGCCATCACAGCCGATCAACCTGTATGAGGGCGAAGACGCCTCTTGATGGAACATGACAGGACGCGCACCCGCGCCTGGGTGCTGCATCCGGAAATCAAGTCAGATGAACAGCGCCGTGCCCCCGAACCGGCGCTGGCAGAGGCGGTTGCACTGGCCGCCGCGTTGCCCGACCTTGACGTGGTCGGGTCAGAAATTGTGCGCTTGCCGCGGGCGCAGGCCGGTTTGTTGTTCGGCAGTGGCAAGATCGAAGAACTGGCCGAGCGGCTGCATGACAACAAGATCGAACTGGTGCTGATCGACGGTCCGGTGACGCCTGTCCAGCAGCGCAACCTTGAAAAGGCGTGGAAAGTCAAAATCCTCGACCGAACGGGGCTTATCCTCGAGATTTTCAGCGACCGCGCCCGGACACGTGAAGGTGTTCTACAGGTCGAGATGGCCGCACTCAGCTATCAACGGACACGGCTGGTACGCGCCTGGACCCACCTGGAACGCCAGCGGGGCGGTTTGGGTTTTGTCGGCGGTCCGGGTGAGACCCAGATCGAGGCTGACCGCCGTGCGATTGACGAACAACTTGTTCGCTTGCGGCGGCAGTTGCAGAAAGTTGTCAAGACACGCACACTGCACCGGGCCGCGCGCGCAAAAGTACCATATCCTATTGTGGCGCTGGTGGGTTATACAAACGCGGGCAAGTCCACTTTGTTCAACCGTCTGACCGGTGCCGAAGTGATGGCCAAGGACATGCTGTTTGCCACGCTTGATCCAACTATGCGCCGGGTCGAACTGCCTGATGGTCCCGAGGTGATCCTGTCGGATACGGTGGGGTTTATCTCGAACCTGCCGACCGAGCTGGTGGCTGCCTTTCGCGCCACGTTAGAGGAAGTTCTGGGTGCCGACATCGTCGTCCATGTCCGCGACATCAGCCATGAAGAGACTGAAGCACAGGCGCAGGATGTCGAAACCATCCTGACCTCTCTTGGGGTCGAGGATAACCGCCCGCGTCTGGAAGTCTGGAACAAGATCGATCTGTTGAACCCCGAAGAACGCGAAGCGGCTGTTGCCCGTGCGGATCGTGACCCTGAGGTTTACGCGATTTCGGCGGTCACAGGAGATGGGGTTGGCCCGCTTTTGGCCGACATAGCGACCAAGCTTCAAGGCGTTCGACACGAAACGACGCTGTTGTTGGGCTATGCCGAGGGTGACAAGCGGGCATGGTTGTTCCGTCAGGACGTGGTTCGGGCCGAAAAACAAACCGAGGATGGTTTCGAACTGACTGTTCTGTGGACGGACAAGCAAGCCGCGCAATTCGCAGCGCTTTAGGCGTTATTTCCCGTCGATCTGGCGTTGATAATCGTCGGCGTCGAACCATCGCAGCGAAGTTTTCACCTTGTGGTCCTCGGTCAATTCCCACTCTTCCCAGCCGCGGGTGATGACATGGTTTCCGGTTTGCGCGTGATGACCTTCCAATGTCCAAACAAAGATGGCGTCACGACCTGCCCATCGCATCATGTCGCAGCGCACCTCGAGGTCAGGAAAGTCTGCGTAGAACCCGCGCGCCATTTCAGCAACTGCGGCCCGTCCGACAATCGGCTCTCCTCGGTTTATCGTGATTTGCCCGTCAGGAGCGTAAAACTGCGCCACTTCGTCAGGGTTGCCTGAACTCCAGGCAATTGCATAATCGCGCGCGAGATTGTTCAACCTATCCCGAATGCTGGCCATAAATACCCCCAAACCAAATGTCTTTGCTTTAGGGGAGGGTACGGCAAAACCACCGCTTTCGTCCACGTAAGCTGAAAAAAGGGGCAAGGTCTTGCCGAACAGGGGAAATTAGCGCGGGATCAGGTTGGTAACGCCGACCGCAGCCGCACGGGCGAGATCAAGGTCCAGCGACATCGGAATATACTCTCCGCGGCGCCACAGTTGGGCTTGGTCATCATAATAGCGGGATAGAAAATGACCCGACTGACCGGTTGCCGTGATAAAGACCGAACTGTCGGGGTCGGCAAAATCATAGACGCCCCGATATCCTGCACCATGAACGTTCTGGAAAGGGTCCGGCCCTTCGCCCGAGGTGCGCCCGCGTAGCAAAGTATTGTCTCCGCCGCTGGTGGATTGGCGGATATTGACAAAGAACCGCAGAACCGGGACCGAGCCCAGAACCGGGTGATCATGGGTCGCCTGATGCGCATCGCCCCAGCGTAAGGATTGCAGCGCGCCGCCGTATTTCTCGGTGATCCAGATCAGCGCATCATCCAGTGCAAGGCGGGCCATATCACTACATGTTTCCGTTGGTGCGCTTTGCCGAACGTCGCACCAGACCGCCGCGCCATCAATGTTCCGATAGACGCGTTCGATGAACAGCGGCTCGACATGCTTGAACTCTGCCGCGATCGGCCCCAATTCGTCCGAGATCAAACGAATCTGAAGCGCCCGCAGCCACGCCGCGTAGATCAAAGGTTCAGGCAGATGTTCGTTCATCTCGCCATTCCACTCGGCCAGCAAATTAAGTGCAATCTGACGTTGCCGTTCCGGTGTACCTTCGGGGGCCGAAGCTCCGGTGAACCACAAATCTGCCCCGATCAGCGGCAACAGGGACCGTGCAGTGAAGCTTACGGTGTCCAGCTGTGCCTCGATAAAGCTGTCGCGCGTATGGACCTCGCGCGATTGCATCAGCCTTTCCCATCGGTGAATGCGCTGGGTATCGCCCCATTCATACGACACATGTCGCGGGAAAGGGCGGTTGATGACCTTGTTGTTGGTGTTACCTAAGATGCCGCCTGCAGGGGCCACGAATTCGGGGTTATCGCCATAGGGCAGACGTCCCTGCCAGCGGTTTTCGTTCAGCCAACCCGGTGTCGGAATGCGTCCCCGGCTTTGGTTTCGCAGGTCGCGGCGGGGCATCGCACCGATCAGTTTCATACCAATGGTATCCGTATCGACCAGCGAAAGGTTCTGGGACGGAGCGATGAAGAGCTCGGCCGTGTCAATCGCCTGTCGCACTGTGTCCGCATTCATCAGCGCCATTGAAGCCGACATCGAGGTATCCTGCGCGCTGAGCGCAGTCCATGACAACGACGTTACATGCCCCGGAGGCGTGATGGTTCCCAAGTCAAAGTCACTGCCGGGCAGGACAGGTCCGTTCTCTGTCCAGCGTAAGGTCAGTGTAATGGGCGCTTCGTCCTTTATTTCTATGATCGATGGACGGCTGCGGAACTGTTTGAAACCGTCAGGCGTCAGGTATTCTTCAGGGTTGTCGGGGTTGAGCTGTTCGATATGTATGTCCTGGTCGTCCAGATAGGACGATGTCAGCCCCCATCCCAGACGGTCGCTGCGCCCTGTCATGATTGCCGGAACGCCGGGGATACTTGCCCCGATCACGCCACCCTTGGCCAGCTGCAGCCGGGCCAGATACCAAATGCCTGGCGCTGTAAAGCCCAGATGCGGGTCATTGGCCAGCAAGGTGCCCCCGATGGCCGAACGTGAAGGTGCGGCGCTCCAGGCGTTAGAGGCTCCGGCCAGTCCGCGCTTGGGCAATGGGGACAACGGGGTATCGGGCCTTGGGGTTCCCGCCGCGTATCGGGGCACGCCGGGAAACAAAGCTGCGTATTCGGGTAGGGCTGCGATCCCCGACCCCGGAACATCGGGTAAAATATCAGCCAGTCTTTCGGCATCGTTCAGCATCAGCGATGTGCGCGCCCGCAGCACCTCATCCTCAAGATGACCGGACAGTTGCAATGCCATCAGCTTAATGACCGCTAGGCTGTCGCCGGGCTGCCAAGGAGAGACCGGCGCGTTGAACAGGAACATCTCGGGTGCGCCGCGACCCAACGCGCTTTCGTTGATCTCGGCCAGACGTGCGTTGACACCCGAGGCATATGCCCGCAGGGCTGCTTTGGTATAGTCGTCCTGAACCGTGACCGAGCGATGGGCCAGCCCGTACAGGTCCAGTCTGCGCAACAGTTTGTCGATGTGAACGGTGCGTGCGCCAAAAACCTCGGATAAACGCCCCTGTGCGGTTCTGCGCAGAACGGTCATCTGCCAAAGCCGGTCCTGAGCATGCGCATAGCCCAGCCCAAAGAACACATCCGGGTCAGTCGCACCCAATATATGAGGAACATTTGCAGTGTCGCGGATGATCTCGACCGGGGCTGTCAGGCCCTGAACTTCGACCGTCTGATCATATTCCGGCAAGGATTGACTGGCCAGAAAATACACCAGCAGGACAGCGGCCAAAGTTAACAGAACGAGGCCCGATGCAATACGCACCAGCCAGCGAAATACTATAGCCATCTGCGGTCCAATTTCCTGTTCATCCGTCGAATGGCGCAAGAGTAAAGGAACCCATCGCGAACCGAAAGAGCAGCGCGGGCAGTTTGTTCCACTGCGCCGTTACGAAACGCAAACCCCGCCGCTGACCGGGGTCAGGGCGGGGCGAAACTGGGGGTCTCCGGTTCGGGTCTTACGGAATGACCCGTGTGTATTTCGTGCCTTCCACGGTGGCGCCAATCTGCAGGCCGGCTTGGCCAAATACAGCAGCCAACACGGGTGAACGCAGTGTTGTTGTGTCGGTCGAAAGGCTATCGCCCTGATCGCTGACCACATAGCCGATATCGGCCCCAGCGGTCCAACCGCTGGAGCGGCGGAAATCGTTTAGCGCGTCTTGCGTCATGAAGAACAGGACATGTGCGTATTGCTGCGCCCCGATCTGCAATCCGGCGGTGCCTTTGACTGCCGAGTAGTAATCGACAGTGGCGCCGTTGATACGCAGTGCGCCGCGGCCATATCCGCCACCAAATACAAATCCGGCTTCGGTGATCAAAGGCATGACCAGCATGCCGTTGGCCTTTTCGGCGATCTCAACCGTGTTGGGATAGCGCGCGTACATTTCGGTCAAGGTCGCATCGACACGCGCATCAATCGTGGCTGCGTTCGAATTGCCGACACCGTTGCCGCAAGCGGCAGTCAGGGTCAGGCCAGCCATGCCAATGGCAAAGCCACGACGGCTTAGTCGGGGGGAGTTGGAACTGCTCATGTTTTTTCTCTGTATAACTGCCTGAATTGTCGGGTGTTCCCGATCTTATCTGCAAGGATACGCCGATTGATTCTGCGTGTCACGGGAAAGCTGGCCCCGTACCGATCACAATCGGCGAAAATTCGCGACAATATGTCTTTTAACCTTGCAATAACTTGGCGACTGCGGGTGCGAAATAAGTCAGTATGCCGTCGCAGCCCGCGCGTTTGAAGGCAAGCAGGCTTTCCAGCATCACTTTTTCCCCGTCGATCCACCCGTTCTGCGCCGCGGCCTGAACCATCGCGTATTCGCCCGAGACCTGATAGGCGTAGGTCGGCGCTCCGAAGGCGTCTTTTACTCGGCGGCAGATGTCCAGATAGGGCATACCGGGTTTGATCATCACCATATCCGCGCCTTCGGTCAGGTCACGTTCAATCAACCGCAGGGCCTCGTCCGAGTTTGCCGGGTCCATCTGATATGTCTTTTTGTCCCCGGTCAGCGCGCCGGAGGCACCCACCGCATCGCGGAACGGACCATAAAAGGCGCTGGCGTATTTCGCAGCATAGCTCAGGATCATCACATTATGGTGCCCTGCCGCTTCCAACGCCTGACGCATCGCTCCGATCCGACCATCCATCATGTCCGAGGGGCCGATGATGTCTGCTCCGGATTCGGCCTGCGCGAGCGTCATTTTCACCAATGCCTCGACGGTCTGGTCGTTCACAATCTCGCCATCCACGACATAGCCGTCATGGCCATTGATGTTGTAGGGATCCAGCGCCACGTCGGTCATCACTGCGATATCAGGCGCCGCTGCCTTGATGGCCCGTATTGCCCGGTTGGACAGATTGTCAGGGTTCCAGGCTTCGGCACAGTCCTCGGTTTTCAGACCGGGATCAGTGTAGGGAAAGATGCAGATCGCCGGGATTCCAAGCGCCTGTGCCTCGACAGCGGCCTTTGCGATCAAATCGACCGAGCGGCGGACCACGCCGGGCATGGATGGAACGTGCTCTTCCACACCCTCTCCGTCGCGGACAAAGACCGGCCAGATCAGATCATCCGTGGTCAGAGTGTTCTCGCGCACCAACCCGCGTATAGCTGGCGATTGACGGGCCCTGCGAAAGCGGGTCCGGGGATAGGGGGCGATGGTGGGTTTCATGTCGCACTCTCCTTGAATATTCCCGCATTGGGTGGCATGAATTCCGCGTAGTCTCAAGGGTAACGATGGACGCGCCGGTGCGAAGAGGGTCCCTGGTGACAGTGAACAAGGGGCCGATGCGTGAACTTATACTCTTCGATCTTTGAAGTCATTGACATGCGCAGCTTTTCCAATCTGTGGTATTGGATCGTGCTGGCGGTGCTTTGGTCTTCAGCTAGCCACTGGGCGATGGGGGTTCCGTTTGATCTCGTTTCGCGCGCCCGTCGCAACGGAGGTCAGGCCGAGCAGGATCTGTTGGATATCGTTCGGATTAACGTTAATCGGCTGATTTACATCGTCGAGGTTTCGGGACTGGTTATTCTGGCGTTTGGCTGTTTCTTTTTCACAGGTCTGGCTACGCTTGGCTTTTATTACGGGATTGAACTTGCACAGGCGGTATTCTTGTTGTTGTTTCCGGTCGGTTTGGTCATGCTGATCAACATCTCGGCGGCTCGTAAGTTGCAACGAACCGAGGTTGGCCTTGAACCGGTTGCCAAAATACTGACCAGATGCAGGATTTATACGCAGATTGTCGGAATGATTTCGATCTTGATCACCTCGCTCTGGGGTATGTATCAGAACTTTTCGATTGGCGTTCTGGGATAGAGAATTCGGAAAGGCAGGGCGATGAAGGCTCCGAACCATGTCACGGTTGGCGGCGCGCCCGAAGGGTTTGACGCGCAGCTCGTCCTGAATGAGATCACTCGCTCGGGCGGACCGGTATGCCATGTGGCGCGAGATGACAAACGGCTTGAAGCGATGCGCGCTGCGCTGGCGTTCTTTGCGCCGGACATGCCGGTCTTTGTGTTCCCCGGCTGGGATTGTCTGCCCTATGACCGGGTTTCGCCCAATGCTGATATCGCCGCCGCCCGTGTGGCGACGCTGGCCGCCTTGGTGCATCAGATGCCCGATCGGTTTGTGCTGCTGACCACGCTGAATGCAGCGACCCAACGCGTGCCCGCGCGCGAGGTTCTGCGCGAGGCCGCCTTTACCGCCCGAGTGGATCACCGCGTGGATGAGACCGCGCTGCGCAATTTCCTTGTCCGCATGGGTTTCACCCAAAGCCCCACAGTGATGGAGCCCGGCGACTATGCCATTCGTGGCGGCATCATCGACATCTTCCCTCCGGGTGAATCCGGCCCCGTGCGGCTGGACCTGTTCGGAGACGTTCTGGACGGCGCGCGCCGGTTCGATCCCGTCTCGCAGCGCACCACCGAAAAGCTGGACGTAGTAGAACTGGCCCCGGTGTCCGAGGTCATTCTGGACGATGCCGCCATCACGCGGTTCCGCCAGAACTATCGCATCGAGTTTGGTGCGGCGGGCACCGATGACCCTCTGTAC
This sequence comes from Ruegeria sp. R8_1, assembly GCF_017743815.1. NCBI lineage: Bacteria > Pseudomonadati > Pseudomonadota > Alphaproteobacteria > Rhodobacterales > Roseobacteraceae > Ruegeria > Ruegeria sp. R8_1. The sequence goes on from NZ_JAGHRL010000001.1 coordinate 689,691, forward strand.
GAGGCGGTCAGTGCAGGGCGCAAACATCAGGGCATCGAACACTGGTTGCCCTTCTTCCACGACAAGCTGGAAACTCTGTTCGACTATCTGCCCGATGCGTCGATCACCGTGGATGATCAGGTCACGCCCGCGCGTCTGGCTCGGTGGGACACGATTGCCGATCAGTATGAAACCCGACGTCTGGCGCTGGAAAACCGATCCCGTATGGACACGGTCTATAAGCCGACCCCGCCGGGTCTGCTCTATCTGGACGATGCAGCGTGGGAGGCCGCTGTCGGCGACCGGCGGGTGCTGCAGTTCAGCCCTCTGCCACAAGCCAGCGGGCCGGGGGTGATCGACGCGGGCGGGCGGATTGGACGCAACTTTGCACCCGAGCGACAGCAGGAAAGCATCAGCCTGTTTGGCGCTCTGGCCGCGCATATCACGGACAAGATGGCCAAAGGCCCGGTGCTGATCGCGTCTTATTCCGAAGGCGCGCGCGAACGCCTGACCGGTTTGATCGAAGACGAAGGTCTGGCCGAGGCGATCCCCGTCACCGATGGCACCCGCGTCGGCAAACGGGGTCTGCATCTGGCTGTCTGGGCGCTGGAGCACGGGTTCGAAACCCCCGACCTGACGGTTATTGCCGAACAGGACGTGCTGGGCGACCGCCTGATCCGGCAACCTAAAAAACGGCGTAAGGCCGAGAACTTTCTGACCGAAACGCAATCGCTGTCGCCCGGTGATCTGGTAGTGCATGTGGATCACGGCATCGGGCGCTATCAGGGGATGGAGGTCGTCACCGCCGCTGGGGCCGCCCATGAATGCCTGCTGTTGGAATACGCCGAGCAGTCCAAGCTGTACCTGCCGGTCGAAAACATCGAATTGCTGTCGAAATACGGCCATGACGAAGGTCTGCTGGATCGTCTGGGCGGCGGCGCATGGCAGGCAAAGAAGGCCAAGCTGAAAGAGCGTATCCGCGAGATGGCGGACAAGCTGATCCGCATTGCTGCCGAACGCGCGCTGCGCAAGGCCCCAGTCATGGACCCGCCGCCCCACGCGTGGGAAGAGTTCAGCGCTCGTTTCCCCTATCAGGAAACCGACGACCAGTTGCGCGCGATTTCCGAGGTGATGGAAGACATGCATTCCGGCGCGCCGATGGATCGCCTGATCTGCGGCGACGTGGGCTTTGGCAAGACCGAGGTCGCCATGCGCGCCGCCTTTGTCGCCGCCATGTCCGGCGTGCAGGTGGCTGTGATCGCACCGACCACGCTGCTGGCGCGCCAGCACGCGGCGTCATTCAAGGACCGCTTTCGGGGTTTCCCGCTGGAGGTGCGCCAACTGTCGCGGTTCGTGTCCGCGAAAGAAGCGCAGCAAACCCGCGACGGGCTGGCACGCGGCACAGTCGATATCGTGATCGGCACTCATGCGCTGCTGGCCAAGGGCATTCGCTTCAACAATCTGGGCCTGCTGATCATCGACGAAGAGCAGCATTTCGGTGTCGGCCACAAAGAGCGCCTGAAACAGTTGCGCAGCGACATCCACGTCCTGACCCTGACCGCGACGCCGATCCCGCGCACGCTGCAACTGTCGCTGACCGGGGTGCGCGACCTGTCGATCATCGGCACGCCGCCCATCGACCGTCTGGCGATCCGTACCTATGTCAGCGAGTTCGATGCGGTCACAATCCGCGAGGCGCTGCTGCGCGAACATTATCGCGGCGGGCAGAGTTTCTATGTGGTCCCGCGTATCTCGGACCTGCCCGAGATCGAAGAATTCCTCAAAGAGCAATTGCCCGAACTGACCTATGTGGTCGCCCACGGGCAGATGGCAGCGGGGGAACTTGATGACCGCATGAACGCTTTCTACGACGGCAAATACGATGTGCTGCTGGCGACCACGATTGTGGAAAGCGGGCTGGATATCCCCACCGCAAACACGATGGTCGTGCATCGGGCGGATATGTTCGGCCTGTCACAACTCTATCAAATTCGCGGCCGGGTGGGGCGTTCGAAAACCCGCGCCTATGCCTACCTGACCACCAAACCGCGTAAGAAACTGACTGCCACGGCCGAGAAACGCCTGCGCGTTCTGGGCTCGCTGGATACGCTGGGGGCCGGGTTCACGCTGGCCTCGCAGGATCTGGACATTCGCGGCGCGGGCAATCTGCTGGGCGAGGAACAATCGGGTCAGATGCGCGACGTGGGCTATGAGCTTTACCAGTCGATGCTGGAAGAAGCGATTGCCAAAATCAAATCCGGTGAGATGGAGGGGTTGTCCGACAGCGACGACCAATGGGCGCCGCAGATCAATCTGGGTGTTCCCGTCCTGATCCCAGAAGACTACGTACCCGATCTGGATGTGCGTCTGGGTCTGTACCGGCGCTTGTCGTCGCTGTCGACCAAAGTTGAGCTAGAGGGCTTTGCGGCGGAATTGATCGACCGGTTCGGCAAGCTGCCCAAAGAGGTGAACACCCTGATGCTGGTCGTCCGCATCAAAGCCATGTGCAAACGTGCAGGCATCGCCAAGTTGGACGGCGGCCCCAAGGGCGCCACCATCCAGTTCCACAATGACAAATTCGCGTCTCCGCAGGGGCTGGTTGAGTTCATTCAAAACCAGCGCGGCATGGCCAAGGTAAAGGACAACAAGATCGTTGTGCGGCGCGACTGGAAGAATGACGGCGACAAGATCAAAGGGGCTTTTGCCATCGCTCGTGATCTGGCCGAGAAAGTCATCGCCCAGAAAAAGAAGGCCAAAGCGGGCTGATACCGGTGCAGGGGGCGCTGCCCCCGCCGCGCGTGCCGCGCGACTCCCCCGGGATATTTCAGGACAGATGAACAAGGGATCCCGGCTTCATCTGGCTAAAAATACCTCCGCCGGAGGCATCGCGCGTCAGCGCGATTTAGCTTTGCATTGCGGCCTGAGCGCAGAAACACGAGGCTGCGACTGCCCGATCAGCCCGAGCCAAGGCAAGGTCCAACCGTTGTCTGATCTGTTGGATTTCGACCGTTTCGTTCCGCGCCTTGAGGCAATCGTGTAGGCCCTTGAGGCTCCAGACGTTGTCCGGGTGGATCGACGCGCGGCTGAGTGTGCCGCCAAGGCCAAGGTCTTCGCGATAGACGGCCTCGGCTTCTGTCACGTGGCCCTGTTCGAACAAAAGAGCGCCAAGCGCATGGCGGGTGGGCTGCATCCAGCCCCATGGTTCGTCATAGGGCAGATTATCGTCCAATTCGACCGAGCGGCGCAGGTGGACATAGGCCGCGTCGTAGTTTTCCTTTCGGTATTCGATCTCACCCCGCAGCATTTCGCGGGCGATCTCCAGCAGGTCTACAACACGGTTGTTGTGCATCAGACGAGTTTCGGGGACGCGGGATTTAGCTGATAGAAAGAGTTGTTCTTCGGTTTCGGCCTCGGCCACGTCTCCGGTCGCGGCATAGGCAATCGCGCGGGCGTAATGCGTGGTCGCAGTCAGTGTGCGATATAAGTCGGGGTCCGAGGGCAGCTCCAGCGCCTTGGCCTCATCCCATCGACCAAAGCGGATCAGGATATGGGGACCCATGGACATATAGCTTTCGAAGTAATCGGCCATGGGCGGGCTTTCGATGCGCAGCATCTCTTCGGGTGTGGTGTCCCACAGGCCCTGATTGGCGCGCAGGGCAGGTTCCATCTGCCCCAGAAACAGCGCGCCGTAGATGACGAAGTGGTAGTCGTGCTGACGGTAGCCTGTGTAGATATTGAACGCGCCTTCGCGTTCGTAGTATTTCAAGTCGGCCTCGATGGCCTTTTCATTCCAATAAACGACATTGTGATAGTGGCCGCACAGCACGTCGATATGGGTCGGCATGTGCACCAGATGGCCCGCATCGGGGACCAGGGTGCGCAGGACATCGCCCGCTTTCAGGGCTTTTTCAGGGGTCGGCGACATCTCCATCAGGTGCACATAGAGATGCAGCAGACCGGGATGGGACATGGCGGCGAGGTCATTGGACATGGCGTCTTCCAACGCCTTTTGTGCCTCGAGTGTGGCGGCACCTTTAGCGGGCTGGCCGGTTTTCAAGTCCCACATTTGCCAGGGGGTCAGGTTCAGCAGCGCCTCGACATAGATCGTTCGCAGATCCAGATGATCGGGCTGTGCGGCAAAGGCTTGGCGCATGGCGTCGGCGAAATTGTGGTCCCAGACATGCATGTCGGGGATCGGATCGCGCTGAGGATATCGCGCGGGCAGGGCGTGGATCAGGGCTTGCTCGACTGGAGACCCACTGTCTGCCAAAGCAACCGCCTGCTGTGTCGCGTCATAGGCCAGCGCCAGCGCCTTTTTCTGCCCTCGATCATCGCGCAGATCCCAGGGCAGGTTGTAATTTGGCCCTGCCGCATAGGCGATCCCCCAATATGCCATCGCACAGTCGGGGTCGGCATCGGCGGCCTTTTGAAAGCAAACGACCGCTTCGTCATGGTTATAGCCATAGGTCCAGTTTAATCCTCGGTCGAACCACAGCTGTGCCTCGGGTGAGGTGGTGGTGACCGGGCAGGAATACGTGCCCAAATCGTAATAATCGCTCATCGGAGTCTCCCCTTGGGTTGGGAGAAGCCTAGCGCGATTTCAAAGTCTTGCACAGATCAGGCAGGCAGTCGGTTTTCGATTCGCCCCATATGCAACATCAGGGCGAAACCCAGTGTGCTCATGGTCAGAATGCCAGCGCCCAGCGGCAGAATGGACCCATCGAACAGCAACCCGATCGAACCGGCAATGACGGCAGCCAGAACAGTTGAGACCGCGCCGATGACCGAGGCCGCCATGCCAGCGATGTGGCCCATCGGCTCCATCGCGATGGCGTTGAGGTTACCCATGGTCATTCCGGCCATGAAGAACACCGCCGTTTGCCAACTGACGAACAGGGCGAAGGAGAGGTTGGCAGACAGGTCGAAGGAATTCAGCAGCAGCACAGATGAAGTAAACAGGATCTGACCGCCCAATACCCAGGTCACGATGCGCCGCATCCCCAACCGTACCACCAGCGCCGCATTCAACAGGCTGGCCGAGCCGGACATCAGCGCGACGAAACCAAACCAAAACGGGAAGCTATGGGCGCTGTCGTGGATCTCGCCATAGACCTGCTGAACCATTGTCAGCATCGTAAACAACATTCCAAGGCACAGGGTCTGAACCAAAATCGACACGCGAACCGAGGGATGGGCAAACATCTGACGCGCCGCATCCAGCATCAGCGGAAAGCGCAGGGGGCGGCGGTTCTCGGGTGTCAGAGACTCGGGAAGGCGCAGGCCCATCCAGACGATGGTGATCAGCGAAAACAGCATGAAGCATACGAAAATGCCGCGCCATCCCGTCAAAGCGATGACACCTGCGCCCATCATCGGAGCAATCGCAGGGACCAGAGTAAAGATCATCATAGCGATAGAGACGATGCGCGCCATTTCACGCCCGGAATAGAGGTCGCGGATGATGGCCATCGCAACCACGCGCGGGGCGGAACAGCCCATTCCCTGAAAAATGCGGGCGATGAGTAACATCTCAAGCGATGAGCTGGCCCAAGCCACCGCCGCAGACACAATGTAAAGCGCCGAGCCCACATAGATTACGGGTTTGCGGCCAAACGCGTCTGACAACGGGCCAGTAAAGAACGTGCCGATCCCCATCCCCAACACAAACGAGGTCAGGATCAGTTGCGCCTTGTTGATGTCATCAGGGCTGAACTGCGCGCCGATATCAGGCAGCGCAGGCAGGATCGAGTCGATGGAAAAGGCGATCGTCGCAAACATCATTGCGACAAGCGCGACAAACTCTCCGCGTGACATACGATGCGCCATTGGGCCCTCCTGACCTGTTCGCGCTATCACGCGCGGTCAGGGGGCGCCAGCCATGTCGATGCACAGGGGGCTGTGCTAATTTGCAGAGGAAGCCTCAAGTTGAGACATGATGTCAGCGATTACACGTTCCCACATCTCGGGCGGTTGTGCACCGGGAACCGCATGCTGGTTGGCCACGATAAAGGTGGGGACCGAGTTTACTCCCATCTGGCGTGAGTGGCTGTCGCGTTTGCTGATATCTTCCCGGTCCGCGTCTGACTTTAGCAGTTTCAGAACGACAGCGGCGTCCATGCCGATTGTATCTGCGATATCGGCCAGAACCTCGTGGTCGCCAATGTCACGGGTCTGCACGAAATAGGCATCAAACAGGGCATCCACGGCCTGAGTCTGTTTGCCTTCGATTCCGGCCCAGTGAATTAGGCGATGTGCGTCCAGCGTGTTGGGGGTGCGCTTCATCCCTTCAAAGTCGATTTTCAGACCTGCGTTTTCTGCGTGTTCCACCACCGGCGCATAAGCGCGTACCGCGCCCTCTTTGCCGCCGAACTTGCGTTCGAGGTACTCGCGGCGGTCCATACCAGCATCGGGCATGTCGGGGTTCAGTTGGAAAGGGTGCCACTCGATAACGAACGGATGATCAGGGACCGCGGCCAATGCCTTATCCAGATGTGTTTTGCCGATGTAACACCACGGGCAGATCGGGTCGGACATGATATCAAGCTTGACGGTCTGGGTCATGGTTGGCTCGCCTTGAAATAGGCCGGAAGCGCCCGGCGCAGGAGTTTTCCGTTGCCGCCAGTCGGAAGCTCGGGCAGGTGGATGAAGGCGCGGGGTTGTTTGTACCGTGCCAGGTTGGCCTCCACATAGGTGCGCAGGACCGTCTCGTCCAGCTTTTCCGGCCCGGTGTAGAAGGCTGCTATCAGGAACGTGTCCTGTTTGACCTCGACTGCGGCAGCGCCGACCTGTGTGATGCCGGGAAGCTGGGACAACACGGCCTCAACCTCGACAGGCGACACGCGATAGCCGCCCGCGTTCATCATGTCGTCATCGCGCCCGAGATAGGTGATCTGGCCGTCTATGGCCATGGCGCCCTGATCACCGGTCAGAAACCAGTCACCCTGCATCCGGGCCTGTGCCTCGTCCGGGGCGTTCAGATAGGTCAGCATTAAACCCGGATCATCGCGGTGAATGGCGATGGTGCCTTCCTGACCCTGCGGGACCGGACCATCCGGGCCCAGGATCGCCACGCGGCGACCGGGTTGCGGTTGTCCCAGCGCCTCACCCCGTGCCGGATGGTCGGGGCTGGACGAGATGAAGGTCGAGCATTCAGACATTCCGTAGGCTTCGAACAGCTCAGTCCCTGTGGCGCGCAGCCAATGCTGGTGCAGAGTTGGCGACAGCTTTTCGCCTGCGCATAAGCCGTGGCGCAGTTCGGGCAAATGCAAAGTACCAGTCGATGCGACTATCTTGCGGAACACGCCCGGCGCGGCGGCAAAGATCGAGACCCGGTGGTCGCGTATCACATTTGGCAGTGAGGTAAGCGCGGTGCCGGGGTCGGGGATCAACGCGGTCGCTCCGATGGTCCAGGGGTCCATCAGCCCCGTGCCCAAGGTGTAGGTCCAGTTAAATGCACCCGCATGACACAGTCGGTCATCCTCGCGCAGCCCATACCAGCCATCGACCATCATTTGTCGCGCCCAGATCGCACGATGTGCATGCGCCACGGCACGCGGTTTACCGGAAGTACCAGACGTATAGACCACATAGGCCACACGCTCGGGGTCACCCATCTGGAACGCGGCGGGCGGTAGGTTCCGCATCGCGGCAAGGTCTGGCAGGGTGATCTGCATCGGGTGATCCGTGCACACGACCGAGGGGTCTCGGAGCACAGCGGTGGGGTTCAGATCTTGAATGATCTTCGCCGTCTCGGGCGCGGTCAGCTGCGACGACGTAGGAACGGGTACAATCCCAACTGCGATTGCTCCAAGATAGGCGATGGGGAAATCAACAGTATTCCCAAGGCGCATCAACGCGATATCGCCGGGATGCAACCCGGCCTGAAGCAGCCCGGCCCCTGTTCCCAGAATAGCCTGTTTGAGCTTGGCATAGGTCCAGTCCTTAGGACCGTTCCCGCCGATGACGGACAAGGCCGTCTTTTCCGCCAGACGATCTGCATGACGCAACACATGGGCCGCCAGATTGAAAGGCGCGGGACAGGGCGGGGGAGGGCCTTGATCAAACACAGACAGCATGGGCCTTGGCTAACGTGACGACTGCCGCGTTGCAAGCGGGACAGCCTGCCCCTATAGAATGACGCATGAGCAAAGAAGACCAGACATCGCTGATCCGCATCGCGCGCGAAACCGGAGAGCACACGGAACTAGAGCCGCTGGACCTGGGTGCCCGTGTGCGCGAATTACGCAAGGCGCGCAGCTGGACGCTGGAACAGGCGGCCACGCAGGCGGGGCTGGCGCGCTCGACGCTTAGCAAGATCGAGAACGGGCAGATGTCCCCTACCTATGACGCGCTGAAAAAACTGGCCGTCGGGTTGGAGATTTCAGTGCCTCAGCTGTTCACGCCTCCGCAGCGCGAACAGGTGATCGGGCGGATGTCAGTCACGCGGATGGGCGAGGGCGCGGCACACCCGACCACCACCTATGAGCATGAGTTGCTGGCCGAAACGCTGACCAAGAAGCAGATGCTCCCTTACCGCGCCCGCGTTCGTGCCCGGTCAATGGATGAATTCGACGGCTGGGTGCGTCATGACGGTGAAGAATTTCTGTACGTGCTGACTGGGGTCGTGCGACTGTATACGGAATTCTATGAACCGGTCGAAATGCGCCGTGGCGACAGCGCTTATTACGACGGTAGCATGGGGCACAACGTCGTATCGGTCAGTGATGAGGACGCGATGATCCTTTGGGTGACGTCACTTGCCTAGCCCACGGCTGAACTCGCGGTTCAGTCCTTCGGTGAACAGGAAGTCTTCCAGCTCTTCCCGAGCTTCATTCACGGTCAGGTGGTGGCGCTTGGCCAGATAGGCTTCAAATCCCTTGCGATCTTTGCTGAGTTGCGTCTTGTCCTGTTCGCGCAGGTTCGGAAAACGCCGTTTTGCCCGCGCGTACATCGCATCCCAGTCTTGCGTCAGGTCAGTCCAGTTCAACATCTGTTCGCATCCCGTTTTTCAGGTTCCATCGCTGCCCGGCCCTCCAATAGGTTACGAAGGGGGGGCTGCGCGGGTCGCATGACAAAATGTCGCACCCTTAGGGTGCTTTGGGCGCAATACAAAAAAGCCCGTTGCAGGCAAACCGCAACGGGCCGACGGACCGGTGTTTGGAGTGAGTGGAGGCTGGTCCGTGATTGTTGTGCGCCGCGCGGCAGGTGGAAGGTTATGGTATTAAAAACAAATGAATATTATGGCCGCGCGAAGCGTATCTCTGTCAAAAGGCTACAACGCAAAGATGTATTTCGTAAAGGTATTTCTACGGTTCTTGTGAATTTGATGAAATTCAAAGGTGTAAGCAGCTTATGGTGGGTGAGTATCTGCAACATACATCATGTGGGGAATGTTGCAGATTGTGCTGATTTCCGCCGAGGGCCTTTTCTGACCTTCAGGTGCCAGAGTTGAAAGCCGCTAGGGCTCGTACCACCAAACCTGAGGCATGTACTCCGGCCCGTCGCCGTAGATTGGCAGGACCTCTGGCTGCTTCAACTCTTTGGCATGCGCGATACGCCCGACATCGAAGTTCCAAATTGGAATGACATAACGGCCAGCGGTCAGAACACGATCCAACGCCCGTGTGGCGGCCACGAAGTCCTCGCGACTTTCTGATGCCAGCATAGCGTTGATCAACCCGTCGACGGCAGGTGACGCCACCCCCATCAGGTTGCGTGTTCCTTGCGAGTCGGCATTGTCGCTACCCCAGTACAAGCGTTGTTCATTGCCGGGCGACAACGACAGCGCTCGGCGGAAGAAGGTCATGTCGAAATCCAGATCGCCAGTTCGTCCAGTGAACTGAGCGCTGTCGACTTGTTCCATGTTGACCTGAATTCCAAGGCGTTCCAGTGCGCGGGAATAGATTTCGATTGCGGTCTCACCCTCGCTGTCGCCTTGTTGCAAGAGGACGTTAAGTGTGAATGGCTTACCTTCCGCGTTGCGCAGCATTCCATTTTGAATGGTCCACCCAGCTTCGGCTAGCAATTGGGATGCGTTGCGGATATTGGCCCTGTTGCGAGCGGATCCGTCGCCTTCGGGCAGAGAATACCCTTCAAGGGTGCCTGGCAGCAAATCCTCCTCGAATTGCAGCAAGAGCTCCTCAACGCGCCCTGTCGCCGCGCCGGGTTGCATGGCCAATTCCGAACCTGAGAAATACGAAGTGATCCTTGGTTGGGCGCCGCCAGTGATTGTGTCGTTGATGAACTCGAAGTTGAACGCCAGCATCAATGCCTCGCGTACACGCCAATCGTCAAACGGCGCTTTGCGTGTATTTATCACAAACCCTGTCATGCCCGAGGGCTTGCCGTGGGGTATCTCGGTCTTGATGACATCTCCACGCTGAATTGCCGGGAATGTATATTGCGTGTCCCACTTGTCAGCGTTGAACTCGCGAACGGCCGTCAGTTCGCCGGCCTTGAAGGCTTCGAACAGGACCGTCCCGTCGCCATAAAACTCAATTCGTATTTCATCCAAGTTCATCGTGCCGCGGCGGAAGGGAATATCTGCCCCCCAGTAATCTGGATTGCGACGCAGATTCACGTAGCGGCCAGCCTCATAGCTGTCGACCAAATACGGTCCGGTACCTAGGGGAATGTCTTGCAACGGGGCATTCGCGAAATCCTTTCCCTCCCACTGCGCTTTTTGAAGGATAGGTCTCAGACCGGCGATCAGGGCCAATTCGCGATCGGGTTCATTGAAGGTGATCCTGACAGAGCGGGGGCCGGTTTGTTCGATACTGTCTATTTTGCCCCACAAGCCGCGATAGCGCAGGTGTCCTTCAGTGCCTAATATCTCATACGACCAGATGACGTCCTCGACCGTGAGAGGCGTACCATCTGAAAAGCGGGCGTTTTCGCGCAGCGTAAATTCGACCCAAGAGCGGTCCGGCGCAGTGTCGACTGATTCGGCTAACAACCCGTAAAGAGTGAAAGGTTCGTCCCAAGATCGCCCCATAAGGCTTTCATGGGTCCAAAATCGCAATTGCCAAGGGGGGGTCCCTTTTTGCACAAACGGGTTCAAACTGTTATAGCCGCCGGTATTCCCGAAAACGACTTTGCCGCCTTTTGGCGCGTCTGGATTTGCATAGGGCAAAGACACAAAATCCGGTGGTAGTGCCGGGTCGCCGTACATAGCTATGCCATGTGCCGATTCTGCATTGCCTGACGCAGCGGCAAAAACAATAGTGATTCCCGTGATCACAAAGCGAACGGGACGAAGAAAATCGGGGCTCATTTTGGAAACAATCCTGCTCTGGCCTTATTTTGTTGGGATTCATCGTACCGATGATTTTTCTTATTATCAAACTTTTAGCTTGGACGAAGGCGTGGAATTGCTTATAAAGGGTGCACTGCTCGATAGGTTTCTTGCCTGTATGAAACCTGCCTCAATAACTTAACGCCCGCTTCGTGCGGGCGTTTTTTTTGGGCGGTATGCGTGTCTGAAACTCAGCTTTGATGTTTGCCGTTCCCTTTGCAGGTGCAGCATGGCACTGTGCGTCCAAAGTGATTTGCAAGGGAGAGGCGGCATGAGCCTGACGGGAAAAACGGCGATAATCACGGGGTCGAATTCTGGTATCGGACTTGGCGTCGCGCGCGAGCTGGCCAAGGCCGGGGCGAATGTGGTTTTGAACTCGTTCACCGACAGGGATGAAGACCACGCTCTAGCCGAAGAGATTTCAAAAGAGACCGGTACAAAGGCGCGATACATTAAAGCTGATATGTCCAAAGGTGATGAGTGCCGCGCCCTGATCGAGCAGGCCGGGGCCTGCGATATTCTGGTTAACAATGCCGGCATTCAGCACGTCGCGCCGATTGATCAGTTCCCGGTCGACAAGTGGGACGCGATCATCGCGATCAATATGAACTCGGCCTTTCATACAACTGCTGCGGCGCTGCCGATGATGCGGCAGGCCGGGTGGGGGCGTGTGGTCAATATCGCCTCGGCTCATGGCCTGACGGCCTCGCCTTTCAAAGCGGCCTATGTGGCGGCCAAGCATGGGGTTGTGGGTATGACCAAGACGGTTGCCTTGGAGACCGCGCAGGAGCCGATCACCTGCAACGCTGTCTGTCCGGGCTATGTGCTGACGCCTCTGGTCGAGGCGCAAATCCCTGATACGATGAAGGAATACAACATGAGCCGTGAGGACGTCATCAAAAACGTCATGTTGCAGCGCCAGCCATCCAAAGAGTTTGCGACGGTCGAACAGCTTGGCGGAACGGTGCAATTCCTATGCTCGGACGCGGCGGCGCAGATCACGGGGACGACGATTTCTGTGGATGGCGGCTGGACCGCGCTCTGAGTCAGGAGTTTTTCGGTGAAACGCATCAATCTGGCTTTGCAAGGCGGTGGCGCGCACGGGGCGTTTACCTGGGGCGTGTTGGATCGGATTCTGGATGAAGAGGATATCGAGGTTGCGGCGATCACCGGAACCTCGGCCGGGGCGCTGAACGGGGCGGCATTCAAGTCTGGCATGGTGCGCGACGGGCGCGACGGGGCGCGTGCCAACCTGAACGGATTGTGGGAGCGGATGGGCGCCGTGGGCGACATGCGGCTTGCGAATTGGATGCAGGCGTTTGAACCCGCTCAGATCGCGCAGGCGATGGAATATTCGCTGCCCTTTTCCGTGGGCGATGCGTGGTCGCGGCTGGTTTCGCCCTATGCTTACGGCCCGTTCTACCGCAATCCGCTGGAGCCGGTGGTCGACCGATTCAATTTCGCGCAGGTCTGTGCGGATGAGGGCCCGCGCCTGCACGTTTGCGCGACCTGTGTGCGCAGCGGCAAGATTCGCGTTTTTACGGGGGATGAGATTTCAACCGACGCGATTTTGGCCTCGGCTTGTTTGCCGACGCTGTTTCAGGCGGTTGAAATCTTTGATCCCAAATCGGGCCGGACCGAAGCCTATTGGGATGGGGGATACACCGGCAACCCGGCGCTGTATCCTTTGTTCAACAAAGACCTGCCAGATGACGTAGTGATCGTGAATATCAACCCGCTGGAGCGCGACGAGGTGCCCAAGACCCCGCAGCAAATCCAGAACCGGGTCAATGAGATCAGCTTCAACTCATCCCTGTTCCGAGAGCTGCGCGCGATCAGTTTCGTGCAGCGCCTGCTGGCCGAGGGCAAGCTGCAGGCGGGTGAGATGAGCCGCGTGTTGGTGCATATGATTGCCGATGACGATTTGATGAACGATCTGTCGGTGGCGACCAAGACGGTGCCGAATTCGGTGATCCTGCACAAATTGAAAGAGGCGGGCCGCAAGGCTGCGGATCGTTTTCTGGCCGATCACAAGGATGATCTAGGTCAGAAAAGTACTGTAAACCTACCCGAAATGTTCAGCTGATCACTCTGGCGGCTGGGTCGGGTCTTTATCATTCGGATAAACCAGCCCGGCCGAAATCACCAGTTTGGCAGCGTCCTCGATTGACATGTCCAACAAGATCACATCCTCTTCGGGGAAGAACAGCAAAAACCCCGAGGTCGGGTTGGGCGTGGTTGGGACAAAGATGCTCAGCAAATTGCCGCCGGTCTCGGCGCGATCGCTGACCTCGCCCCGCGCGGTGGTCGACACAAAGCCAATCGCCCAGATGCCTCGGCGGGGGTATTGGATCAGGCAGGCTTTTTCAAACGACCGTTCGGTTTGTGCGAAAACCGTTTCCGAGATCTGTTTGATGCCGGAATAGACGGACCGTACCACCGGCATCCGGTTCACCACGCTTTCGGCGAAGTGGATCAGCGAGCGGCCCAGAATGCCCTTGGCGATCCAACCGACAATTACGGTGAAGATCAGGAAAATCACCACGCCCACGCCGCGCAGGTTGATGCCCACATATTCGGAGGGCTGGAATTTCTGCGGGATCAGCGGCAGGACCGCGCTGTCGATCCAGCCAACCACGGACCAGATCAGCCATACCGTCAACCAGACCGGAGCAATGACAACGATGCCCGTCAGAAATGACGCGCGTAGCCGGGAAAACAGGCCCGGTCCGCGGTGAGGTTCTTCGTCAAAGGGCGTGTTCATTTCGGTCCTGATTGGGCGGTCCTGAGTGATTTTCCGATTTAGTTAAGCAGTCCGGGGCCTTGGTACAATAGCTTTGCTCACTCGGACAGGGCGCGGGCGATTCCGGCGGCCAATTTTGCGTTATTTCTGACCAATGCGATGTTTGCGGTCAGCGAACGCCCCTCGGTTTGTTCATAAATGCGCTGCAACAGGTAAGGGGTGACGCCTTTGCCTGTGATCCGGTGCGCGTCGGCGTCTGCTTGGGCCGAGGCGATGATCGGGGCCAGTTCCTGCGCCGGGATTTGGTCTTCGGCGGGGATCGGGTTGGCCACGAGTTGCCCGCCGGGCAGCCCAAGGGCGCGGCGTGTCGCATGGGCCTTGGCGATATCTGTGGCGGCGTCCATGCGCAGCGGCGCGGCATAGGGCGATTGCGCTGACCAGAAGGCGGGGAATGCGTCCTGACCATAAGCGATGACGGGCACGCCCAGCGTCTCCAGCACTTCAAGCGTTTTCGCCAGATCGAGGATCGCCTTGGCGCCAGCGGCCACAACCGTCACCGGGGTTTGCGCCAGTTCGTGCAGGTCGGCGGAGATATCGAACGAGGTCTCGGCCCCCTGATGCACACCGCCGATGCCGCCGGTGGCAAAGACCTCAATCCCGGCGTGATGCGCGGCGATCATGGTGGCGGCGACGGTGGTTGCGCCGGTGCCGCCAGTGGCCATGCAGGCGGCCATGTCGGCGCGCGACAGTTTGGCGACGCCTTGCGCCTGTCCCAGCGCTTTCAACTGATCGGCCTCAAGCCCCACATGCAGCTTGCCGTCGATCACTGCCATGGTCGCGGGCACGGCACCCGCATCGCGGATATCCTGTTCCACCTGTGCCGCGACCTCGATGTTCTGAGGGTAGGGCATCCCGTGGGTGATGATGGTGCTTTCCAGCGCAACGATGGGCTGGCCTGCGTCTTTGGCGGCGCGGACCTCGGCCGAGTATTGGATGTCGATCACAGTGGGGTTTCTCCGGAAACGTAAGTGGCGGCGGCGTTCAGGGCGCGGGTCAGGGCGGCGTCGGGGTCGGCCCCGGCGGCCTCGGACGCGATATGCGCCGCCATGAAAGTGTCGCCTGCGCCGGTCACACGTGTGACCAGAACGGACGGGGGTGTTTGGGTCAGGATGTCATCGCCATGGCCGACGGTGGCCGAGTTGCCGCCATCTGTCACCAAGACCCGCAACGCGCCGCGGTCCAACAGGCCCTTGGCGGCGGATTCGGAATCGGTGAACTCGCGCTGGCACAGGATGCCTGCCTCTTCGAGGTTCACATAGAGCGTCGCGCGGGCGTGTTTGAGGAAGGGCAGCAGGCGCTCGGCCTTACCGGGTGAGGCCGGAGCCACGCGCAGATCGGCCCGCGCAAAGGCGGGGCTTTGGGCGATTTCTTCCAGCAGGGTCAGCGTCAGGTTGCCGTCCAGTGCAATCGGGCCGTCAAACGGCGCGTCCGTGAAACCCAGCGGGCCTTGCATCAGTGGGCGCAGGATTTTGGCCCCAGCGGCCTCAAGCGAATGGGCATCCGCAATGGCGGCGATCAGCCCATTGGCACCTTCGACAGCCATGTAGCGGTCGGTCGGCAAATCCTGCGAGCGGTAGATGTGATCCGTGACCATGCCCAGCCGTGCGCAGGCATTGACCAGTTCGTCGCCTTCAGGATCGCGGCCAATGGCTGTGAGCAGGGTGGGTGTCATACCGAACCGCACCAGCGTCATGGCGATATTCATGGCCACACCACCGGGCAGGCGGGTGATCCGCCCCGGCACGTCTGACCCCTGCCGCATTGCGCTGGCCGAACGTCCGATCACGTCCCAAAGGACCGAACCGATACACAGGATTTCGCTGTTCTGAGTCATGCCCGTGTCATGCCGCAGCACCCGCGCGGGTGCAAGGGTTAACGCTCACATCGCGTCGGTCAGGGCCTTCAGCGCGGCGACCGGATCATCCTGCGACCAGATCTCGTCCCCAATGCCGAAGAAATCAGTGTGCGGCGACAGCGCGCGGATCAGGTCGGGGGTCAGGCCGCCTTCGGCCACAACCGGAACCTCGATCATCTCGGACCACCACTGGAACAGGTCTTTTTCTGCGATCGTGCCATCGCCCAAGGCCGATGTGCCCACCGGGCCAAATGCTACGTAATCCGCGCCATGCTCGCCTGCCGTCATGCCGTCGTGGCTGGAGGCCGCGCAAAAGCTGCCCACGATGGCATCCGTGCCCAGTTCTTTGCGCACCGCCCGAACCGATCGCGCGCCGTCATCCAGATGCACCCCGTCCAGCCCCAGCCGCTGCGCCAGCAGGACATGGTTCGAGATCACGATGGCCACATCCCGTGCATGAGCAACCTCGCGGCAGGCATCGGCGGCGCGGGCGATGGTGTCCTCGTCATTGCCCGCCAAGGCGAGACGAATGCAGGCGATCTCGGTGCTGTCCAGCACGCGGCCCAACTGCTCGGGGAAGCTGCTTAGGGCGATCGTGGGTGGGGTGATCAGGTAAATCTGCGGCTGCTCGGGGGTGTCCATTGGCGCGTCCTTCGCTTTCAGTCTTTGGCGCGGTTTAGCGGATTGCGCCGGGGAAGCAAACTTTTATGCCGGATATTGGCGCAAATGGCCGCTCGGACGGCTTGCCCTGCGCCAAAGCGCCGATTACAGCAGGCGGAACTTTCGGAGACAGCCATGCCCAGCGACAAATCCCAGCCTTCCTTTGTGCTCGTGCGCCCTCAGATGGGTGAAAACATCGGCGCTGCCGCGCGGGCGATGTGGAATTTTGGGCTGGACCGGATGCGGATTGTTGCGCCACGTGATGGCTGGCCGAACCCCAAGGCCGTTGCCATGTCCAGCGGGGCGGGGCGGTTGCTGGACGAGGCGCAGCTGTTTGATGATCTGGCCGGGTCGTTGGCTGACAGCACCTTTGTCTTCGCCACCACGGCACGTCAGCGCGGGTTGACCAAGCCGGTCTACAGCCCCGAACGGGCCATGCAGATGGCTGCTGAAAAGGTCGCGGCGGGTGAGAAGGTTGCCGTACTGTTTGGCCCTGAACGCGCGGGGCTTGAGAATGAAGACATCGCCAAGGCCAACGCCATCATCTCGGTCCCGGTGAACCCGGAATACGCCTCGCTCAACCTCGGGCAATGTGTATTGCTGACTGCCTATGAATGGATGCGCCAAAGCGCGGATGTGGTGCATGAGGCCACCGATCTGGGCAAGGGCGATTGGGCGACGGGGATCGAGGTTGAAAAACTGGTCGAACATTACGAAGACCGGCTGGAAGAGGCGGGGTTCTTCTACCCGCCCGAAAAGGCCGAAGGGATGAAGACCAACCTGCGCAACCTGTGGTCGCGGATGCGGATGACGCGGGCGGATGTGCAGATGCTGCACGGGATCATGCGGCAGATGGTCCGCTGGAAGGACAAGGGCTGAGGCTGGACCTATCTTCCGCTTCACCCTAGCGTGCGACGAAACAAGGACATGAGGACAGCATGAGCGGCAAGCGCAGCATCTTCGAAGAGGTCTCGGGCGACCAGAAACAAGAGGCGGTTCAGACCGGAATGATCGACCGTGGCCGAGGCGGCGCGCGCAAGGCGATCCGGGCCTGGCTGATGATCCTCTTTGTGCTGGTCGTTATCATGATCGCCGTGGGCGGGCTGACCCGGCTGACGGATAGCGGCCTCTCGATCACCGAATGGCGTCCGATCACCGGGGCCATCCCGCCGATGTCCGAGGCCGATTGGCAATCCGAATTCGACAAATACAAGGAAATCGACCAGTGGCGCATCCAGAACCAGTGGATGGAGCTGAATGATTTCAAATTCATCTACTGGTGGGAATGGGGCCATCGTCAGTTGGGGCGCGTGATCGGTCTGGTCTGGGCCATCGGGTTCTTTGGCTTTCTGGCCGCGCGGAAAATCCCTACGGGTTGGACCGGCAAGCTGCTGATCCCCGGTGTTCTGGGCGGGGTGCAGGGCGCTGTCGGCTGGTGGATGGTCGCCTCGGGCGTGACACAGGGCGAGGGGATGACCGCCGTTGCCAGCTATCGCCTGGCCACCCATCTTGGGCTGGCCTTTGTAATCCTCGGGTTTTTGGCGTGGTATATCTTTGAACTGGGCCGCGAGGAACGCGACCTGATGCAGGCCCGTCGCGCGAAAGAGGCGAAGCTGTTCTCGCTCTCGACCGGCCTGATGCATTTCGCATTACTGCAAATTCTGATCGGTGCATTGGTCGCCGGGATCGACGCAGGGCGGTCTTACACCGACTGGCCTCTGATTGGCGGGCAGCTTTTGCCGCCCGATGCCACGATGCTGGAGCCGATGTGGCGTAATTTCTTCGAAAGTCCCGGTCTGGTGCAATTCATCCACCGTTGTGCGGGCTATCTGCTGCTGATCTTCGGCGTTATCGTCTGGCGGCGGGGTGGGAGCAGCGCACATCCGCAGACGCGGTTTGCCTTCAACGCGGCTTTTGCGGCTCTGGCATTGCAGGTGGTGATTGGGATTGTGACCGTGGTTTATGCCGCACCATGGCAGATCGCGATTGTCCATCAGTTCATGGCCGTGGTCGTCTGGACCCTGATCCTGCGCGCGCGGTTCCTGACCGCTTACCCAATCGCAACCTCGATCCGCGGAGCGTGATATGACCGCCTTTGACGACCTGATGGCCTTTCAACGCGAAACCTCAGCTTTGGGGCAGATTGCCGGGCGGCTGGGCTGGGATCAGGAAACCGTAATGCCGCGCGGAGCTGCTCCGCAACGGGCCGAAGAAATGGCCGCGATCGAAGCTGTTCTGCACGCGCGCCGATCCGATCCGCGTGTGGCCGAATGGCTGGAGCAGGCCGACCCGCAGGACGAGGTCGGTAAGGCGCAGATCCGAGAAATCCGTCGGTCCTACGAGCGCACGGTCAAAGTGCCCGCCGATCTGGCCAAGGCGATTGCGCGTGTCACATCCGCGGCGCAAGGTACATGGGCGCAGGCCCGCGCGGATGAGGACGTGGCCGCGTTCCTGCCCGTGCTGCAAGAGGTCGTCACCCTGAAACGGGAAGAGGGTGCGGCGCTGGCCCAGGGCGGTGATGTCTATGACGCCATGGTCGAGGATTATGAGCCCTACACAACGGGCAGCCAGATTGCCGAGATATTCGACCGGATGCGCCCGCGTCTGGTGGCTCTGCGCGCCGCTGTTCTGGACCGCCCCGCGCCGCAGGCTCTGACCGGCACATTTGACGAACTGACCCAGATGCGCCTGTCGCAGAAACTGGCGACCACCTTCGGCTATGATCTGAACACGGGCCGCGTGGACAAGGCTGTGCATCCGTTCAGCTCGGGCAGCGGTCTGGACGTGCGCATCACCACCCGCACCAGCGAGACCGATCCGTTCAACTGTTTCTACTCGACCATTCACGAGGTCGGCCACGCCGCCTATGAACAAGGCATCGATCCGTCATATGCGCTGACGCCGCTGGGCAGTGGGGTGTCGATGGGCGTGCATGAAAGCCAAAGCCGGATTTATGAAAACCAGCTGGGCCGCTCGCGCGCGTTCACCGGCTGGCTGTTCGATCAGATGACAGCGGCTTTTGGCGATTTCGGGATCAGTGACGCCGACGCATTCTATGCCACCGTCAACGGCGTCCATAACGGCTATATCCGGACCGAGGCGGATGAGGTGCAATATAACCTTCACATCATGCTGCGCTTTGATCTGGAACGCGCCCTGATGGCCGGAGACCTGCAGGTCAGCGATCTGGAGTCCGCGTGGAATGACCGCTTCAAGGCCGATTTCGGCTATGCGGTCGACACGCCCTCGAACGGATGTTTGCAGGATGTGCACTGGTCTGTGGGGCTGTTTGGCTATTTCCCGACTTATGCACTGGGCAACGTCTATGCCGGGTGCTTGTATCAAGCCCTGCGCGCAGCTCTGCCTGATCTGGACGCGCAATTGGCGCAGGGCGATACGTCCGCCGCGACCGGTTGGCTGCGCGAGAACCTGCAACGCCACGGCGGGCTTTATGCCCCACGCGAAACCATCCAACACGCCAGCGGGATCGAGCCCGAGGCCGGGCCTTTGCTGGACTATCTCGAAGCCAAATTCGGCCAGCTTTACGCGCTGTAACCCTCACGTTCTTGTGTTGAGGCATGGGAATTACCGCCTCAACCGATAAACTATCCCGGATATGTTCTGGGAGGAGCGCATGTCGTTCAGAAATAAGGTCAAATCGCACGCTGCCGTCGTCCTGACAAGCGAGGGATTGCAAAGCGCACGCCGAACGGTGCGGGAAACACGTCGACGGCTAAGCGGCACACCTCATGTCGTTCAATACTTCCACGACGTGAGCGATCCTTATTGTCACCTGAGTGTGCAACTTCTTGGCCAGCTTCGCGACAAATATGGCGTGCGGATCGAACCGCATCTCATGTCGCGCCCGGCATCGGATATCCTGCCTGCGCCAGAACAATATCGGCGAAACGCATTGCTGGATTCTGTGAGATGGGCAAAACGATTGGGTTTGAATGCGCCGGGGAATATTTCGCCTGAAGGTCCGGCATTTGATCTGGCCGAGCGGCGGCTTGCAGCCGAGCTGAACGGGGCAGATTTTGTCAAAGCGGCTTCGCAGATTAGCCAAATGCTATGGTCAGCCAAGGACATACCCGATGGGCCGCAGGCCGATCCGATACAAGCGCGTGCAGATGGCGATCGGGCGTTGCAGGCCGCGGGGCATTATCTTGGTGGTACGGTTTCCTATGGTGGTGAATGCTATTGGGGGCCAGACCGGCTCGCCTATTTGGAAACTCGGCTTGAGGCGCTTGGGCTGGGGCAAGCAAACCCGTTTATCGTGCCCGAGGTCAGCGAACCCACGCTCGATGCTGCGGGACAGGAGCTGGAGTTCTTCTTTTCTTTCCGCAGCCCTTATTCCTACCTCGCATTTGATCGCGTCCGGGATCTGACGGCCCGATCGAATGCGAAACTGATCCTTCGACCCGTGTTGCCGATGCTGATGCGGGGGCTTCCGGTTCCAAGTGCCAAATCCTCATACATTCTCAAGGATTGCGCGCGCGAGGCGCGGCGGCTGGGCATCCCGTTTGGCCGCATCAGCGACCCGTTGGGCGCGGGGGTCGAACGTGGATACGCTTTGTTGGACCATGCCGAGGCCCAAGGGCGGCTGGCCGAATATTGCTCGGCCTTCATGACGGCGGTCTGGTCCAAGGGGATGGATGCCAGCACCGATGCTGGGCTGGCCTATATTGTCACGGCTGCCGGCCTGGATTGGAACGCGGCAAGGGGGCAGATTCAATCCTCACAATGGCGCGACAGGGTTGAAGCCAACCAGACCAGACTGCAGCAAATAGGTCTTTGGGGGGTTCCTAGTTTTCACCTCGCGGGTCAAAGCGTATGGGGCCAGGATCGGCTTTGGGTTCTGGCAGACCTGTTGCGTGGCAAGGCTTAGTTTCACGGTCGAACGGATTAGTTTTGCGCTATAAATTGCCCGGAACATGATCGCGCAGGCCGCCCCAAAGCAGTTCCGGGTTGAGGTAACTCCTCGGTAAGTTCAGCCAAAACACCGAGGTTCTCAGAAAGAAAAAAGCCCCGCAGCGAAAAGATGCGGGGCCGGATTTGTTGTTAGTAGTTTTGCCTATTCCTCGGCTTCTTCATCGCCCTGATCGGCGATCCATGCGACGCTGACGACTTCTTCGCCTTTCCCGGTGTTGAACACCCGCACACCGCCTGCGCTGCGCGACCGGAAGGAAATGCCGTCCACCGGCACCCGGATCGACTGCCCCTTGGAGGTGGCCAGCATGATCTGATCGTCGATCTCAACCGGGAACGAGGCCACAAGATCGCCGCCGCGCATGGCCTTGTCCATCGCCGCAACACCCATGCCGCCACGCCCGCGCACGGGGTAATCGTGGCTGGAGCTCAGCTTGCCTGCACCGCCCTTGGTGATCGTCAGGATCAGGTTTTCGGCGGCTGACATCTCGGCATATCGGTCCTGAGGCAGAACGCTGTCGGCATTGCCTTCCTCGTCATCGCCCTCGGCCTCATCGGTGACACCGGCCATCAGGCGGCGCATCTTGAGGTAAGCCGCCCGCTCGTCTGAGCTGGCGTCGAAATGGCGGATGACCGACATCGACACCACCTCATCCTCGCCGTTCAGGCGCACACCGCGCACACCCACCGACGAGCGGCTGTTGAACACCCGCACATCCGTGGACGGGAAGCGGATCGCGCGGCCGGATTTGGTGACCAGCATCACGTCGTCATCTTCGGAACAGATGCGCGCGTTGATCAGCTTGGTGTCGACGTGCTCGTCCTCGAACTTCATGGCGATCTTGCCATTGCGTTTGACGTTGGTGAAATCCGACAGGCGGTTGCGCCGCACGGTGCCCGCGCTGGTGGCGAACATGATCTGCAGGTTTTCCCATTCCTCATCCGGCACATCCACGGGCATGATCGCCGCGATGGATACCCCGGTCGGGATCGGCAGGATGTTGACGATCGCCTTGCCCTTGCCGGTGCGTCCCGATTGCGGCAGGCGCCAGGTCTTGAGCTTGTAGACCATCCCGTCCGTGGTGAAGAACAGCAGTTGCGTATGGGTGTTGGCCACAAAGAGGGTGGTGACCACGTCCTCTTCCTTGGTCTGCATCCCCGACAGGCCCTTGCCGCCGCGCTTTTGCGCCCGGAAATCGGCCAGCGGCGTGCGCTTGATGTAGCCGCCCGAGGTGACGGTCACGACCATGTCTTCACGCTCGATCAGGTCCTCGTCTTCCATGTCGCCGGACCAGTCGACAATCTCGGTGCGACGGGGGACGGCGAACTGATCGCGCACTTCGCGCAGCTCATCGCCGATTATCGACATGATGCGTTCGCGCGAGGACAGGATCTCAAGGTATTCCTTGATCTTGGCGGCCAGTTGCTCCAGCTCGTCCGTGACCTCTTTGACGCCCAGTTGGGTCAGGCGTTGCAGGCGCAGTTCGAGGATCGCACGGGCCTGAACCTCGGTCAGGTTATAGGTGCCATCGTCGTTCATCTTGGACAGAGGATCGTCGATCAGACGCAGATAGCCCTCGATCTCGGCCGCCGGCCAACGGCGGGTCATCAATTTCTCACGCGCCTCGGCAGCGTCTGCGGACGACCGGATGGTGGCAACCACTTCGTCCACGTTCGACACGGCCACGGCCAGACCACACAGGATGTGGCTGCGCTCACGCGCTTTGCGCAGGTCATAGGCCGTGCGGCGCGCAACAACGTCCTCGCGGAAGTCGATGAAGGACGTTAGGAACCGGCGCAGGGTCAGCTGCTCGGGTCGACCACCGTTCAGGGCCAGCATGTTGCAGCCAAAGGATGTCTGCATTGGTGAGAAGCGATAGAGCTGGTTCAGAACCACTTCGGGCGTCGCATCGCGCTTGAGTTCCACGACAACCCGCACACCGTTGCGGTCGGATTCGTCCTGCACATGCGCCACGCCTTCGATGCGTTTTTCACGGACGGCTTCGGCGATTTTTTCGATCATCGCGGCCTTGTTCACCTGATACGGGATCTCATCCACGACGATGGCGTAGCGATCCTTGCGCAACTCTTCGACGCGGGTCTTGGCGCGGATGATGACGCTGCCGCGCCCCTCAAGATACGCTTTGCGCGCACCGGACCGGCCCAGCATGACGCCGCCGGTGGGGAAATCGGGGCCCGGGACGTATTCGATCAGTTGTTCGGAGGTCAGGTCAGGGTCGTCGATCAGCGCCAGCGTGGCGTCGACCACCTCACCCAGATTGTGCGGAGGGATATTCGTCGCCATACCCACAGCGATACCACCGGCACCATTGACCAGCATGTTCGGAAAACGGGCGGGCAGGACGGTCGGTTCTTTGTCTTTGCCGTCGTAGTTGTCCTGAAAATCAACTGTCTCTTTTTCGATATCGGCCAACAACGCGGCAGCGGGCTTGTCCATCCGCACTTCGGTATATCGCATGGCCGCCGGGTTATCGCCGTCCATCGAGCCAAAGTTGCCCTGACCATCCAGCAGTGGCAGCGACATCGAGAAATCCTGCGCCATCCGCACCAGCGCGTCATAAATCGCGCTGTCACCGTGCGGGTGGTATTTACCCATCACATCGCCGACCGGACGCGCCGATTTGCGATAGGCCTTGTCATGCGTGTTGCCGGTTTCGTGCATGGCGTACAGAATCCGCCGATGCACCGGTTTCAGCCCATCGCGCAGATCGGGGATCGCGCGGCTGACAATGACCGACATCGCATAGTCCAGATAGGACGTGCGCATCTCGGATTCGATTGACACCGTCGGACCGTCATAGACGGGACGCTCGGGCGGGGTTTCATCCATGTTTTCTGGGGTTTCTGGCGTATCGCTCACGTAAACTGCCCGATCTTTGGCTTGGGTCTATATCTTGTGGATGCACTCTATCAGACCCGGCACATAAGGTGCAAGCAAGCTGATCATTTCCGCCGAAAAAGCCAGGGTAACAGTTGGGTAACATATTGTTATCCAAGTATTAGGTGGTTTCCGTGCTACCCTGAAGAGACCTTGCAACAAACTTGGAGGTCTGAATGACGCAAAGCGAAACCGAATTAATGCTGAAAGGGTACGGGCTGACAACGGCGGAATTCTTCTACCACATGCCCGACTATATCCACGTTCTGAACACGTTTATCTGGCAGGATTATGATCTTGCCCCGGACCACCCGAAACTGTTCGATTTCATCGAATTCTGGCAGCGCGAGATCGACGGCCCGCTGCATTCCGTGCGCTACACGCATCGCAAGATGATCGCGCCGGGCGAATGGCGCAACATGGTGGGTGAGTTCAGAGTGAACTAGCCGTTCAGCCGACCCGCCATGCGTAGACCGAGCAGCCGGTTGAACCGCTGCCTGTAAAACTGTTGCCATCTTCGGATAGGCGCCCACGCCATGTCACAGTAATGCCCGGAAAGTAATCTGTCCCGCTGAGTTGCTGATCGTTCAGAAAGACCACAGTGTTGGCGTTCTGTCCCAATGAATCGGTGAGGCTTCCGGTATACTTATTGCCGCCCGCTTTGGCATAATTGATTGATCCCGTAACCTTGATAACCAAGGCGCAGGTCGCTTTGTATTTCCAGCTTCCGGTCAGTGTGACAGAGGGCGCTGTCGGTGTTCGGGCAGAGGCCACGGCTTTGCAAACCGTTCCGCTCTTTGCATCAAGCTCCTCTAGCGCGTGCTTCGTGCCTAGATCATCTGCGCCCAGTTCCGAGCCACTGGCGGACAGATAGTTGGCAAAAGCGCGCCGGGTTCTGGGGCCTGCGATTCCGTCCGCTCCACCGGCGCTACATCCAAGCCTGTTCAATGCCGCTTGTGTTTCGCGCATGACCTTAATTTCATCGGAGACAACTGGCAGATCATTGTCGCCGGGAACAGTGTCATCGGTCTGCGTTAAGGTATCTGAGCTGACCAAAACCTCTCGGAGTTGCAGTGCAACTTGGTAGGAATAGTCATCAGATTGATCCGAGTAGTTTTCCAGAAACGTGTCGAAAGCGGCAATCGTGCCGACTGACCGCGCAATGCTCAGATCGGCGCGAATATCCGTTGCGGGCGCCGCTGCGACTTCCGTGGTTTCCAGAGCGGCGGGTGTGAAATAGAAATCACCCAGCAATTCGTCATAATACGCAGGGACTTGGTTATGCTGAACGGTCCGGGAAAGGTCGCGCACTTCGGTGCGCAGGTCGGCGACCATACTGCGCAATTCCAGCCCGGGTTCTGACAGGCGCGGCAGCAGGGCGCGGGTGAACACCGAGTTTTGCGCCGCGTCGTCGTCGCTCAGCCGGTCCAGGGCCATTTGACCGGCGCCAGCCGAGAAAATCACGAACATCCCTTGCGGTGTGTTGATCCGACCAAGACCACGTGTTCCGCCAATGCTGCGCCCATTCGTCGTTTCAAAAGGGTTGTCGCGGCATGCATCGATGATCGCAATAGAGGTCCGCGCACCAGTGGCACGCACACGATCCAACAGGCTCGACAGGGCTATGGACTCGGCTTTTACAAAGCCGGTCTCGCCGGACGTGGGGGTTACAATGTCGGTCGGCAGCAGATAGTTCTCTCCGTCGATTTCAACGCCATGCCCTGCGAAGAAAACAAACGCGGTATCGCCCGCATCCAGTTGGGATGTGAATTCTGAAATGCGCTGGTTCATACCACGACGATCAAGGTTGAGGCCGGTGATCGTCTGAAAGCCCAAACCTTGCAGTTTTTCCGAAACTGCCTCGGCATCGGCCACGGCCTTTTGCAAATCGATCACTGTATCGTAGCTGTCATTTCCGATGACGAGGGCCAGACGCTCTTGCGCGAA
The DNA here is from genome assembly GCF_017743815.1 of Ruegeria sp. R8_1. NCBI lineage: Bacteria > Pseudomonadati > Pseudomonadota > Alphaproteobacteria > Rhodobacterales > Roseobacteraceae > Ruegeria > Ruegeria sp. R8_1. The sequence goes on from NZ_JAGHRL010000001.1 coordinate 716,056, forward strand.
CAAGGGCATGCCAATGACCGCAAACCAAACGATCCAAAACCATTTCATCCGGGCTACCTTTCATAAGTCGACCTGCGGAAAACATAGCGGATCACAGTCAAAAGGTCAGTGACTTCGATTACAGTGGCTTGTCGGGCATGGATCGTAGATTTTGAAGCGGGTTTGCTTATGATCTGTTTTCAAGAGTGACCGTTCGAGGAGGAGCAGATGAACAGGTTAAGTTTCTTGATCGCAGTCGCGACCATGTTGGGCAGTCCGGTTTTGGCGGACGGCATAATGGGAAACCTGAAAAAAGGGGCGGAAAAGGTCGGGCAAACTGTCGGCAAAGGTGTCGATGCGGTCGGTGATACCGTAGATTCGACCACTAAACTTTTGTCAAACGAGGCCACACCGGAAGAAACGCGTGCCAAGTTGGACGCTATGGCCAGCCAGATCTTGAACCAGCTCATGGTCGAAAACCCACAGGCTCAGGCGCTATATGACGTAAGCGCAGGGTATGCTGTGTTTGATTCCCGTAAAATCACTGTATTCCCGGTTGCCGCAGGTTACGGGCGTGGGGTGGCCGTTTCGAAAGAAACGGGCGAGCACACCTACATGAACATGGGCACGGGCGGTGTAGGGGCTGCGCTTGGCATTGGCGGATTTGAAACGAAATATGTGATCCTGTTCGAGACTCAGGCGGATTTGGACAAGTTTATCGACCAAGGATACGATGCAACTGCAGAAGCCGAAGCCATGCACGGCTACGAAAAAGAGGGCGAGACTCTGCGTTTTACTGATGGGCGGTCATTCTTTGTGCTCAGTAAAAAAGGCTGGCGCGTGTCCGCAGGGGCTTCGGGAACTAAATACTGGAAGTCTCCCGAACTGAACTAGCCTGAACAGCTCGCACCACCCAACACGCAAAACTTGGCGCAATGAGGATGGTTCAGATGCACGTCCGCTTCGGCTTCGGCCAGAGTGGACCCCATTTCGAACTCGGGCTCATACGCCAATAAGGTGCAGGCCAGAACCGCGGGCTTTTCCGCGCCTTTGCGCTTCACGACCATCCGCGCATTTGAGCACATGACCGCTTCGGGGGATTTGTCCAGAATGCCCCAACAGGCCGTCGTGATCTCGGGTACTTCGATGGTTTCATCCATTTCGGGGAACAGAACGGTTTGAGCCGGGTTCTGCGCGTCAATATCAAACCCGTGTTGCTGGAAGAATGAGGCATATCCGGCCCGGCTGTCAGCATCACTGTCGCCCCACACGGTACGACCGGCAACTGCCATCTGAAACCCGTTGTCGCGCAACCACTCCATGCCGGTTACCGTCTTTGCAAAGCTGCCTTTGCCGCGCTCTTCATCATGCAGGGCAGGGTTGTAGTGGTCGACGGAAATCCGAAGGGTCAGCTTTTCCCCATAATCCTGCTGCAACGCCAGCAGTCCGTCGCGCATCTTCCGGCGCATCATTGGCACCATCGCGTTGGTCAGAATCAAAACCTCATAACCGCGTTCAAGAGCGGCGCGGGTCATGTCGATCATCTCGGGGTTCATGAACGGCTCGCCGCCGGTAAAGCCGATCTCGCGTATGGGCCAGTTTCGCTGTTCGATCTGGTCCAGATAGTCGCGCACTTCGTCAGCAGTGATATAGACCAGTGCGTCATTGGTCGGGCTGCTGAGGATATAGCAGTTCTGGCATTCGATGTTGCACAAGGTACCAGTGTTGAACCACAACGTTTCGGGGTTCTTAAACGCCACCGTCGCACGGGTTTGCCCGTCCGCTGTTACCAACTTGTCCTGAAATTTGCCGATATTGGCGCTGCTTGGGGCGTTGTCTTTCATTCCGGTATCCGGTTCTTTGAAGTCATGTCACTGACTTAGCTGTTTGATATGGGTTCGTTAAGTGCGACATCAACGACCTGACATAGTTTTGAAGATGAGGGTAACGGCCCTGATGATTGCGCTAACATTGGACATCACCCAGAGGGCAAGGTAAGGAAAACACATGGTTTCTCGTGTTATCCCTGTTGATCCGTTCGACCTGGTCATATTTGGCGGAACCGGTGATCTTGCGCAGCGCAAGATCCTGCCGGCACTGTTTCGCCGGTTTTGCGCCGGGCAATGGGCCGAGGGCGCGCAACTCATCGGGGCTGCGCGGACCAATTATGACAGCGTTTCGTTTCGTAGTGTCGTCCGCGAATCGCTTTTGAAATTCGCTTCAAGGCAGTGCAAAAACGGCCCTGCGCTAGAGGCATTTCTGCAGCGTATCGATTATGTCGCGCTTGACGGTTCGTCAAAGAATGGGTGGGCGCAATTGGCGGACAAGCTCAAACCCGAGCGGGTCCGGGCGTTCTACTTTTCAGTAGGGCCAAACCTGTTCGGACCCTTGGCCGAAAGGATCGAGGCGCATGACCTGATTTCGCCATTGACGCGGATCGTGGTTGAAAAGCCTTTTGGCCATGATCTGGCCAGTGCTCAGGCGCTGAACGCGACTTTGGCCGCTTATTTTTCGGAAAAACAGATTTACCGGATCGATCACTACCTTGGAAAAGAGACGGTCCAGAACCTGATGGCCGTGCGCTTTGGAAACATGCTGTTCGAACCGCTCTGGAACAGTCAATATGTCGATCACATCCAGATAACGGTGGCCGAGTCCGTCGGGATTGATGGGCGCGAAGAGTATTACGAGCGCGCGGGTGCGATGCGTGACATGATGCAGAACCACCTGATGCAGCTGTTGTGCCTGATCGCGATGGAGCCTCCGGCGAAGTTTGACCCCGATGCCGTGCGGGACGAAAAGCTCAAGGTGATCCGCGCTCTGGACCCGGTCGAGCCGCACCATATCGTTCGCGGCCAGTTCGAGGATGATGGTACCGGGTATCGCCAAATCGTGGGCAATCCACGCTCGACCACGGAAAGCTATGTGGCGCTGAAGGCGCATGTCAGCAATTGGCGATGGGCGGGCACGCCGTTCTATCTGCGTACCGGCAAGCGGTTGGTCGCACGGTCTTCGGTGATCAACGTAATGTTCAAGGACGCGCCGCACTCGATCTTTGGCGCTGACGCCGGCCGGCACGCGAATGTCTTGTCAATCCGGTTGCAACCAAACGAAGGCATCACCTTGAAGGTGACGATCAAAGAGCCGGGGCCGGGCGGTATGCGTTTGGTCGACGTGCCGCTGGACATGAGTTTTGCCGAGGCATTGGGGCCGGAAAATCAGGACCCACCCGATGCGTATGAGCGGTTGGTGATGGACGTCATACGCGGCAACCAGACCCTGTTCATGCGCGGCGATGAGGTCGAGGCCGCATGGGCCTGGACCGATCCGGTTATTGCGGGTTGGCAGGCGCGCGGCGATGTGCCGAAACCATATGATAGTGGCAGCACAGGTCCGGGCGACGCCGAGCTGCTGATGAAACGAGACGGTCGCCGCTGGCAAGGAATAAACCCATGAATATTCAGGAATACCCCGACCGGGACATGCTGGCTATCGACGTTGCCAACGCGTTGGCCGGAGAGCTTGAGGCCGCCTTGCTGCACCATGACATGGTCTCGTTCGCGGTGCCCGGTGGCACTACGCCGGGGCCGATCTTTGACGGATTGTGCGCCGCTGATCTGGAGTGGGACCGCGTTCGCATCCTGCCCACCGATGAACGCTGCGTCCCCGGTGACAGCGAGCGTTCGAATGAACGACTGATCCGTCAACGCTTGCTGACAAATCGCGCTTCGGTCGCGCAATATGTTCCCCTGTATGTCGACGGTAAAGACCCGGACGCGGTTCTGCCCGAGATCGAAAGCCTTATTTCCCCGGTTCTGCCCTTGTCTGTCCTGGTTCTGGGCATGGGCGAGGACATGCACACTGCCTCGCTGTTTCCGGGGATGGAGGGGCTTGCCGCTGCCTTGGATAGTCACGCACCGCCGCTGGCCGTTGCGCGTACACAGACCCAGCCCGAGGCACGCATTTCGCTGACGGCACCCGTACTGGACGGAGCGCTGTCCAAGCATCTGGTTATTTTCGGCGCGGCCAAGCGCGACGCTTTGAACAAGGCGATGGCCTTGCCACCGGAAGAGGCACCGATTGGTGCTGTTCTCAGCGGTATGACAGTTCATTGGGCGGAGTGAGACGATGAAACTGGATGATCTCAAGAGCCTGTCGGGCGACACAAAGACCATTCTGCAGCTGTTCGATCAGGACCCCGACCGGGCGCAGGCGTTTTCAGCCGCGACCGGTGATTTGTTGTTCGACTATTCCAAGACCCAGATTGACGCCGACATTCGCACAGCTCTGATCGGTCTTTGCGACCAATCGAATCTGGCTGATCAACGTGATGCCATGTTCTCGGGCGCTAAGATCAACGAAACGGAAGGCCGCGCGGTTTTGCATACAGCGTTGCGTAACCTCGACGGTGGCCCGGTCGAGGTCGACGGGCTGGATGTCATGCCCGACGTTCTGGACACTCTGCAACGGATGCGGGTCTTTGCGGAAGAAGTGCGTGGGGGAACCTGTGCTGGGGCAGGGGGCAGTTTTACCGATGTGGTGAATATCGGCATTGGCGGGTCCGATTTGGGGCCGGTGATGGCGACGCATGCGCTGTCGCCGTATCACGACGGCCCTCGGCTACACTATGTATCTAACGTGGATGGGGCGCATATCGCGGATATTCTGCGCCAGCTGGACCCGACGCGTACTCTGGTGATTGTGGCCTCGAAAACCTTCACAACGATCGAAACCATGACCAATGCCCGTACGGCACGGGCTTGGATGTCCGAGGGGGGCGGTGATCCGGCACGCCAATTCGCTGCCGTCTCAAGCGCCCTGGACAAAACCAAAGCCTTTGGCATCCCCGAAGAGCGCGTGTTTGGGTTTGCCGATTGGGTCGGCGGGCGGTACTCGGTTTGGGGACCGGTGGGCTTGCCGGTGATGATCGCCGTGGGATCGAACGCGTTTGATGCATTCTTGCGCGGCGCTCAGTCGATGGACGTTCATTTCCGGGCCGCCGATTGGATCGAGAATATGCCGGTGATGCTGGCCCTTGTGGGTATATGGCATCGGCAAGTGCTGGGGCACACCAGCCGAGCGGTTTTGCCCTATGATCAACGTCTTCTGCGTCTGCCCGCCTATTTCCAACAGCTTGAGATGGAGTCTAACGGCAAATCCGTCGCGATGGATGGTTCAACCTTGGATGTACCCTCTGGGCCTGTGGTCTGGGGGGAACCCGGAACCAACGGTCAGCATGCCTTTTACCAACTGATCCACCAAGGCACCGACGTGATCCCGTGCGAGTTCATGGTCGCAGCCCAAGGACACGAGCCTGAATTGGCCCATCATCATCGCTTGTTGCTGTCCAACTGTCTGGCGCAATCCGAGGCGTTAATGCGGGGTCGATCCTTGGAGGAGGCGCGAAGCCGGATGGCCGCCAAGGGGCTGGACGGGGCCGAGCTAGAACGTCAGGCGCGCCACCGTGTCTTTCCCGGTAATCGTCCGTCGACCACGTTGATCTATCCGCAGCTTACACCCTTTGTGCTGGGTCAGATCATTGCGCTTTATGAACACCGCGTCTTTGTCGAAGGTGTTCTGCTGGGTATCAACTCGTTCGATCAATGGGGTGTCGAACTGGGCAAAGAGCTTGCGACTTCGCTGGGTCCGATCGTGGACGGAGAGGAAGACACCGCTGGAAAAGACGGCTCGACTGCCGCTTTGGTCGAATACGCGTTGCGACACCGGGCTGAGTGACCCTCAGCTTGCCGCCGTACGGGCGCACAAACTTGTTGTAAGGCAATGGATTGCTTGGCAGGGTTTTCCCAATCACTTGGTCTTTCAACTGGCCAAGCTAATATTTGGTGCCGCCGACAAGAAGCGGTATCAATAAAGGGAGGATGTCCATGCTGGGACAAATGATGACGCAGCCGCTGCTGATCTCGTCGCTCATTGTGCACGCGGATCGGTACCACGGCCAGACCGAGATCATCTCGGTCGAGACAGACGGGTCTGTGACCGAAAGCAACTGGTCACAAGTGTCCACGAACGCGCGCAAGCTGGCGTCGGCGCTGACGGCACTGGGGTTAGAGCCGCAGGCGCGGATCGGAACGCTGGCATGGAACAATCGCCGGCATCTTGAAATCTATTATGGAACCTCTGGTGCCGGGTTTGTCTGTCATACGATCAACCCCCGCCTTTTCGCTGAACAGCTGACTTACATCATCAACCACGCGCAGGACCGTGTGCTGTTCTTCGACGCGACCTTTGTTCCTCTGGTCGCGGCGCTGAAGGACCATCTGACCGAGGTCGAACACTTTGTGCTAATGGGACCGCGAAATGAGGATGTGATTGCCCAAGTTCCCGGCGTGCAGTTTTATGACGAGTTGATCGAGACAGGCGATGCGGGCTTTGAATGGCCGAGTTTCGACGAAAACACCGCATCCAGCCTGTGTTACACCTCTGGCACGACCGGAAACCCCAAAGGGGTGCTGTATTCCCATCGCTCGACTGTGCTGCATAGCTTTGGCTCGAATACACGCGACGTGATCGGGTATTCGGCGATGGATGTGGTCATGCCTGTGGTGCCGATGTTCCATGTGAACGCGTGGGGTTCACCCTATGCTTGCGCCATGTCGGGGTCTCGAATGGTACTGCCTGGGCCGGATCTGCATGGTGAAGCATTGGTCAAGCTGATCGACGCTTATGGTGTGACGCTTGCTATGGGGGTTCCGACGATCTGGCAGGGCTTGTTGGCCTATGCGCAGAAATCGGGCAGCAAGTTGGACAGCCTTGAACGCACTGTGATCGGCGGCGCGGCGTGCCCACCATCGATGATTGAGACATTCCGCGAAACCTATGGCGTGGACACGGTTCATGCTTGGGGCATGAGCGAAATGAGCCCGCTTGGAACCGCGAATTATCCCTTGGCAAAGCATGGTGACCTGCCAATCGAAGAACAACACAGGCTGCGCGAAAGCCAGGGACGCCCGTGTTATGGGGTCGAACTGAAGATCGTGGACGATGACGGGAACGAACTTCCTAATGATGGAGAAACGCAAGGTGACCTGATGGTGCGCGGCCATTGGGTTTTGGATAACTATTTCCAGATGCAGGATGATGATCTGCTGCAGGATGGCTGGTTTGCTACTGGCGATGTCGCCACTCTGGACCCAGACGGTTACATGACCATTCGGGACCGATCCAAAGACATCATCAAGTCGGGTGGCGAGTGGATCAGTTCGGTTGAGCTGGAAAACATCGCCGTGGCTCATCCCAAACTGGCTACGGCTGCCGTGATCGGCGTTCCCCACCCGAAATGGGATGAACGCCCTTTACTTGTTGCGGTCAAGGCTGAAGGCCAAGACCCGAGTGAAGATGAGCTGTTGGCGTTTTTTGACGGTAAGATTGCCAAATGGCAGGTGCCGGACAAAGTGGTCTTTGTGGATGCACTGCCGCTAAACGCGACGGGAAAGGTGCTTAAACGCAATCTGCGCGCAGATTTCGAAAACGCACTGACAGCTTAGGTCTGTAGAACTAGAGAAAATGGCTCCGGCGGTAGGGATCGAACCTACGACCAATTGATTAACAGTCAACTGCTCTACCGCTGAGCTACGCCGGAACGGTTCGCGCCGTATAGCAATCACAATCTCTGCCGTCCAGAGGGGAGAGGGAAGTTTTTTGACGAAAAAATTCGACCGCAGGACGGCGATCGTTTCATGCCAAATCAGTGTGCCTTCGAAGGGGATTTGGCTCCGGCGGTAGGGATCGAACCTACGACCAATTGATTAACAGTCAACTGCTCTACCGCTGAGCTACGCCGGAACTGAGGGGCGTATAACAACCCCGAAAATTGCAGTCCAGAGGGGAACGACCCGAAATAACGAAAAATTTTTCTGATCATGCAAGACGATGGAATTCGGCGTCTATAGCTAGGTTGCCTTTCGGAGAAGCCATTGATCTGACAGTTAAATCGACCAAATGAGCGAACACGTTACGTTCGGCGGCAGGAAGCAGCGCTTTGGGAGTTTCGATGTAGATACGCTCAGCCAATTGTCTCGCCGTGCCGGGTTGATCGGCAAGCGCACCCAGAATCTGCGCCTCGCGTGTCAGGCGATGCTGTATCAGCCAATCCAACCGCGCAGCTGGATCAGTGATAGGAGCACCGTGTCCTGCGTGAAAGACTGACCAAGCGCGGTCGCGCAGACGGTGACAGGCTTGCATAAAGTCCGTCAGATCTCCGTCAGGGGGTGACACCAATGAGCTGGCCCATCCCATAACATGATCTGCGGTGAAACAGGTATCACCCCAGCCCAAAGCGATGTGGTTGCCCAAGTGCCCGGGGGTATGAATGACCTCAAGCTGCCACTCGTCACCTTCGATGATTTCGCCATCGGCGAGTTCGATATCCGGACGAAAGGCGGTATCGATTCCTTCGCCGCCGCCGGCCAGTCCCTGTTGCGCCAGGTCCGCCATCACCGTACTGCGTCCGGCTTCGGGGCCTCCAAAGGCCAGAATCGGCGCGCCGGTGCGCCGCGCCAATAGAGCGGCGAGCGGAGAGTGATCCAGATGGGTATGCGTGACGATGATATGGCTGATGCGTTGACCCGTTTTAAGGGCGGATAGAATCGAGTCCAGATGTGTCTCGCTCATCGGTCCGGGGTCGATTACCGCGCAATCCTTTGTGCCCAGCAAATAGGTATTCGTCCCGCGATACGTCATCGGCGAAGGGTTCGGCGCCAGAATGCGCCGAAGCCCGGCTTGCAATTCGACCGCTTGGCCGGGCGGTGGGTTGAAATCATCGGGGGCCTGCATTCTGCGCTCTTTCTCTTGTCCGATCAGCCCGTTAGGTTTAGCGCATGTCGAGTGCATGGCTCAAACCCTATATGCCGCGCAGTCTTTATGCGCGTGCGGCCCTGATACTGGTTCTGCCAGTGATCGTGCTGTTGCTCGTTGTTGGCATCGCCTTTTTGCAGAAACACCTTGAGGACGTGACTGCGCAGATGACACGCACGGCTTCCCGAGAGGTGATGCTTGTGCTTGCGACGATGCAGGAGGCCGAGACCCAGCAGCAAGCCATGGCCGAGATTCGGCCTGATCTGAGCGCGCTTGAGATGAAGGTGCGTTTTCTTGGCATCAATGAACGCCCCGAAGTTGGCTATCGTCGCTGGTACGACTTCATTGCGCCGCAGGTCGATTCCGATTTGCATACCTTTCTTCCCAATCTGGTGGCAATTGCGCTGCCCAGCGGGGATGAAGCGCGCCTATATTTGAATACTGATTTGGGATTGTTGCAGCTTACAATGGATCGGCGACGCTTGTCTCCGGCTGCCCCGCACCAGTTGATTGTGACGATGGTGTTTTTTGCGGTCATCATGACGTCGATATCGTTCTTGTATATGCGCAACCAGCTGCGTCCGATTACACGGTTGGCTGATGCAGCGCAGGCGTTTGGCCGCGGCAGGGTCGTGCCGTACGCGCCCGGAGGCGCAATTGAGGTCAGAGCCGCTGGAAACGCTTTTCTCGATATGCGCGCCCGAATCGAGCGGCAAATGGAACAGCGCACCATGATGTTGTCAGGTGTCAGCCACGATCTGCGCACTCCCTTGACCCGTCTGAAACTGGGGCTGTCGATGTTGCCCGAAGATGAAGCCACGCCGTTGCAAAAAGACGTGGACGAAATGCAGCTGCTGCTGGACGCGTTTCTCGACTTTTCACGCGGTGCGGCCGAAGGCGCGCCTGAACAGGTTGATCCGGCTGAGCTGTTGAAACAGATCATCCACGACGCCCAACGGGCCGGGCACACCGCTGAGCTTGTCGCAACCGAAGGCTCGGGTACCGCCATGTTGCGTCCAACGTCGATCCGCCGGGCGGTCGAGAATCTGATCGGAAATGCTGTTCGATACGGAAACCGAGCTGAGGTTAGCCTATCCCTTACCCCCAAATCGCTGCGTATCCGGGTCGAAGATGACGGGCCGGGCATTCCGCCAGAACAGCGCACCGAGGCCGTGAAACCGTTCTCGCGCCTGGACCCGGCGCGCAACCAGAATCAGGGCAGCGGTGTTGGCCTGGGGCTTGCGATTGTTGCGGATATTGCCCGCGCACACGGGGGTGTTTTGCGGCTTGGGAAAAGTGAACGCCTGGGCGGACTCAGCGCGGATATCATCATAGGACGGTAATTTGGTAGGCCCGGCAGGACTTGAACCCGCAACCAAAGCGTTATGAGCGCTCTGCTCTAACCAATTGAGCTACAGGCCCGTCTGAGCGCTTTGAGTATCACGGTGAACGCCCGCGTCAAGCCTGACCGTTGCAACGACGGCCACAATCGACTAACCCGCGCGGGAACCATTCATAAGGGGTTGGCCATGACAGCGGGCAAGAACGGAATCACCTATGCGGACGCGGGTGTTGATATTGATGCGGGCAACGCGCTGGTCGACCGGATCAAACCTGCAGCCAAGCGGACCAACCGCTCGGGCGTGATGAGCGGGCTGGGCGGATTCGGCGCTCTGTTCGACCTCAAGGATGCGGGCTACACCGATCCTATTCTGGTGGGCGCGACCGATGGTGTGGGCACCAAGCTGCGTATCGCTATTGATACCGGCGTGGTTGATGGCGTTGGCATTGATCTGGTGGCCATGTGCGTCAACGATCTGATCTGTCAGGGCGCCGAGCCTCTGTTTTTCCTCGACTACTTCGCCACCGGCAAGCTGGACACGGATACCGCCGCGCGGATCATTGAAGGGATCGCCGAAGGCTGCGTGCAGTCCGGTTGCGCCCTGATCGGGGGTGAGACAGCTGAAATGCCGGGCATGTACCCGGATGGCGATTTTGATCTGGCCGGCTTCTCGGTCGGCGCGATGGAGCGGGGCGCACACTTGCCCGCGGGCGTGCAGCAGGGGGATGTGCTGCTGGGTCTGGCCTCGAACGGGGTGCATTCCAACGGCTATTCGCTGGTTCGTAAACTGGTCGAGATTTCGGGGCTGGGATGGGATGCCGCATCGCCGTTCAGCGACGGTACGCTGGGTGAGGCGCTGCTGACGCCCACGCGTCTTTATGTCAAACAGGCGCTACAGGCGATCCGGGCCGGGGGCGTGCATGCGCTGGCCCATATCACCGGCGGCGGTCTGACAGAAAACCTGCCGCGTGTCTTGCCCGAAGGGCTGGGTGCCGGGATCGACCTGAACGCCTGGGATTTGCCGCCCGTCTTCCGCTGGATGGCCGAGACCGGCGGGATTGCCGAGACTGAGATGCTCAAGACCTTCAACTGCGGCATTGGCATGATCGTGGTCTGCGCCGAAGACCGCGCCGACGAACTGGCAGCGCTTCTGGCTGAGGCGGGCGAGAATGTCTCGCGCATCGGCTCTGTCACCGATACGCCGGGCGTGGCTTACGCAGGCCAATTGCTGTGAGCCACAAGCGCGTCGCGATCCTGATCTCGGGCGGGGGGTCCAACATGGTGTCGCTGGTCGATTCCATGACCGGCGACCATCCCGCTCGCCCGTGCCTGGTGCTGTCCAATGACGCGCAGGCCGGGGGGCTGGTCAAGGCCGCCGAACGGGGCATCCCGACGGCCTCGGTCGACCACCGCCCGTTCAAAGGCGACCGCGCCGCGTTCGAGGCAGAGCTGCTGAAGCCGCTTGAAGCCGCGCAGCCTGACATCGTCTGTTTGGCCGGATTCATGCGGGTTCTGACCGGTGATTTTGTATCGCGCTTTCAGGGGCGGATGCTGAACATCCATCCTTCACTGTTGCCGAAATACAAGGGCCTGAACACGCATGCCCGCGCGATCCAGGCAGGTGATGCGGAACATGGATGTTCGGTTCACGAGGTGACGGCGGCATTGGATGACGGTCCGATCCTTGGCCAAGCCCGTTTGCAGATTGAGTCAAACGACACACCTATGGCTTTGGCGGCACGCGTTCTGGTGTGGGAACATAAGCTCTATCCAGCCGTGTTGCGCCGCTTTAGCTCTGGCGACCACACACCCGTGTTGCTGCCCTGATCGCCGCAGAGTGATTTACACGTCAGTGTTATTCGGCCTATGGTCTGGGCTATCGCCCTGAACGGCACAAAAGCGACGGGCTACGACGAAAAACAAGAGCAAGAACACCACCGCGCATGAAGACCCTGACAACGACGCAAGAGCTGGCCGAATTCTGTAAGGCCGCTGCAAGCCATGACTATGTGACAATCGATACCGAGTTCCTGCGCGAGCGGACGTATTATTCGAAACTCTGTCTGGTGCAATTGGCGGTGCCATCTTCGGACGAGAACAGCGCAGTGCTTGTCGATCCACTGTCTGAGGGTTTGTCGCTTGAGCCTCTGTACGAACTGTTCAGAAACGAGGGTGTGGTAAAGGTTTTTCACGCGGCCCGTCAGGATCTTGAGATCTTCTGGGTTGAAGCAAATGTGTTCCCGACGCCCCTGTTCGATACCCAAGTTGCCGCGATGGTTTGCGGCTTCGGAGAGCAGGTCGGCTATGAAACGTTGGTGCGCAAGATTTGCAAGCAGGGTTTGGACAAGACCTCGCGCTTCACCGACTGGTCTCGCCGTCCGTTGTCGGATGCGCAAAAGACCTATGCCTTGGCTGATGTGACCCACCTGCGGCAGATCTACGAACATCTGGCGAAAGAGTTGAATAAAACGGAACGCAGCCATTGGGTTGCGGAAGAACTGCGCACACTGACCCACCCCGAAACCTATGATATCCGCCCGGCAGATGCGTGGAAAAGGGTTAAGACACGAACGAACTCGGCCAAGTTTTTGGCTGTGGTACGTGAGTTGGCCCAGTTTCGTGAGGCCTATGCGCAAGAAAACAACGTACCCCGCAGCCGTGTGTTCAAGGACGACGCGCTGATCGAGTTGGCCTCGACCAAGCCGAAATCCCCGTCTGATCTTGGTGGCTCGCGTTTGTTGCTTCGCGAGGCGCGCAAAGGCGCGATCGCCGAAGGTATTTTGGCAGCCGTTAAAAAGGGTGTGAATTGCCCGCCTGACCAGATGCCGCGTGTTGATAACAGCCGCGACAAGCTAAAGGTCAATCCGGCGTTGGCCGATCTGCTGCGGGTATTGCTAAAGTCCAAGACCGAAAGTTCGGGCGTGGCAGCAAAACTGATCGCCACCAGCTCGGAGTTGGATCAGATCGCGGCGGGCGAGCGTGACCTGCCTGCGATGTCAGGTTGGCGGTTCGAAGTGTTTGGCGAAGACGCCCTTAAACTGTGCGAAGGTAAGATCGCCTTGGCAGCCAAGGGCCAGTCGGTCAAAGTCGTGTCGTTGTAGCCGACTTAGCGTCGCCGCGATTCCAGAGCATTTTCCTGACCGACCACGCGAACCAGACGGATGCCTTGCAGATCGTCTTGTGACACGTTGATTGCGTCCAACACCTGGCGTGACCGTTCAGACCCTTGATTGGTTGCTGTGGCCGGATACGAAACGCGGAAGGTATATTCCAGTACGCCGTTCTTCTGGTTTTCCTCACTTTCAACGCGAACAAGTCGGGCATCATAAGCGCCCTGACGTGCAGCGACACCAGTGACCAGAATGATCGCACCCCCGGGTGTTGGGTCGATCCTCAGCTCATCAACGCGCGCAATAGCAACACTGTTGTCCACGGGGTCTGGCCGACTGAATAGGCCGGCGCCTTCACGCTGTTGGGGCACCAGTGCGTTTGGGTCATTGGCCAAAGTCTGTGTCGGTGCAGGTGCGGGCGTGCTTGACCCAAACCAGTTGGTCGGGTTTACCCGCGACTCGCGCCATCCGCTACAAGCCGACAGTGTTAGCGTGGCGACCAAAAGAACAGACAGTGTTTTTTGCATGGATTTAAAGCTCTGACCGGTATTTCCCGCACTGGCCTAACGCAAATTCCCTGCTTTGAAAACCCACGCTGGGGCTGGACAGGCAGGGGGCAGAGGCATAGGTCACGATTGTGACCGCAATGAAAGGACCGCAGGGATATGGCAACGCCGGCCTTTGAAGACATCGTCGAGGATTTCGAGTTTCTGGAAGACTGGGAAGACCGCTATCGCCATGTCATTGAGCAGGGCAAGGCTATGGAACCCCTTGCGGACGCGCTGAAAGTTCCCGCAACCAAGGTTCATGGCTGCGCCAGTCAGGTCTGGCTGCATCCGGTTATCGAAGCTGGAGTATTTAGGTTTGACGGCGACAGCGACGCGCTGATCGTGCGCGGCCTGATCGCGGTTTTGCGGGCTTTGTACAATGGCGTGCCAGTTGCCGAGGTTGCCGAGGTTGACGCCGGCGCAGAATTGGCGCGATTGGGCCTGAACGATCACCTCTCAGCGCAGCGGTCCAATGGTCTGCGGGCGATGATCGAACGTATTCGCGAAGTTGCGCAAGAGAACGCGTGACGCAATTCAGCTGCGATTGGCCCAATCTGTTAACGTCGACTCGAGATCGCCGTATCCGGTGAAACGCCTTTCGAACGCCAGGCCAAGGCGGTCGGCGCATTCTTGGGCGCGTTTCGTCAGCAACGGGTCGTCAGTCTGCGCCTGATAGACCAGTTTCGTGTAGTTGCCGAAATACATGTCGCGCAATTCGGGATGCCGGTCCAGGCCCAGCGGCTTCCAAACAAAGGCGTCAAACTGGCGTGCCAGAAAATCGGTCAGGTAGAAGGCGGTGGTTTCGTCCTCGCCGCGTGCGTCGAAAACATCATTGCCTTCAAAAAACGAATAGCAATGCGGGCCTTTGACCATCTCGACACCCAATTCTGCACACGCGTTTTGCAGCAGGCCCCCGGTGCCGCAATCAGCATAGACCACATAGATCGTGTCGTATTGCGTGCGATGCTTGGTGATTGCATCCTGCACGGCTTGGGTGATCCTCTCGGGGTGGACATGTAAGATGGCGGGCAAGCAGGTCAGGTCCATATGGTCCCAACCATTGCGGTTCTTCAGGTCCAGAATCTCGCGTGCCAGCGCGCCGCAAGCCAACAACAGAATTTGCCCTTGCGCAGCGGACTCGTATCCGTCTGTCGTCAAGCTTGCATCGTCTGGCAGATTGTCCTGCGGCATGGCTTGGTTCCTGCGCCTAAGATGTAAACGAAAAGGGCCGCCCGTTGCCGGACGGCCCTGAATTCAGATGTCCGTCTGATCAGCCCGCCAGTTGGTTGTGCTTGCGCGACACGAAGTCTTTTGCGGTCTCAACGGCAACGGCCGCGTCGCGGCAATACGCGTCGGCACCAATGGCTTTTCCGAACTCTTCGTTCAGCGGAGCGCCACCGACCAGTACGATGTAGTCTTCGCGCAATCCTTGCTCGACCAGAGTGTCGATCACGACTTTCATGTACGGCATGGTGGTTGTCAGCAGCGCCGACATGCCCAGAATATCGGGCTTTTCGGTTTCCAGCGCTTCCAGATAGTTCTCGACCGGGTTGTTGATGCCGATATCGACAACCTCGAACCCTGCGCCTTCCATCATCATCGAAACAAGGTTTTTGCCGATGTCGTGGATGTCGCCCTTGACGGTGCCGATCACCATCTTGCCAACGCGCGGAGCGCCGGTTTCGGCCAGCAGCGGCTTCAGGATGGACATGCCGCCCTTCATCGCGTTTGCGGCCAACAGAACCTCTGGCACGAACAGGATACCGTCGCGGAAGTCGTGGCCGACGATTGTCATACCACCGACCAGCGCTTTGGTCAGGATGTCATAAGGGGTCCATCCGCGTTCCAGCAGGATGTTCACACCTTCTTCGATCTCTTCCTTCAAACCGTCGTAAAGATCGTCGAACATCTGTTCGACCAATTCTTCGTCGTTCAGTTCGGACAGGACAATGTCTTCTTCATCGGACATGCGGTGTTTCCCTAGAGCTGTTCGGGCTTAGCGCCCATAGGTGGCGTTTTTTCCGTTTTGGCCAAAACGTCGCATTTAGACTGTGACGATTGCGACCTCGGCGGTTCCGAGACCGACCTATACGTCAGAATATTGATCAACTCGACGTCATAATCTGCAAGATGATCCTGCATTCGGTTCAATTCCAGCATGTTTGGCCAAGCGATTTGAAATCAACACGTAAGACGAGGGGCGCTTGCCTCAACAGCACATGGCGCGTATATCTGCAAAGAGAACATAAAGAGAACAAATATGACTGACGCGCAACTCCGAGGCCGAGGTGCCGCTACAAATGCTGCTGGACGGTTCGAAGCGTTTACCACTGAACGCTGCGCGGATGGATGGCCCGAGGACGATGATCTACCACCATTGCGCACCGAGTTGCGCGACGAGGTCGCGCGCAGCATCATAACCTACAACCGCTCGCCCGATTTGCCGTTTGACCGTTCGATCAACCCGTATCGAGGATGCGAACACGGATGTGTCTACTGTTTCGCACGACCGTCCCATGCCTATCTCGGTCTGTCGCCGGGGCTGGATTTTGAAACACGCCTGATTGCCCGGCCCAACGCGGCCGAGGTGCTGCGGCGGGAACTGTCCTCGAAATCCTACAAGGTGGCCACAGTGGCGTTGGGCACCAATACTGACCCTTACCAACCAGTCGAAAAAACACGCTCTGTCACAAGGGATTGCCTGCAAGTCTTAAGCGATTTTCAGCACCCGGTCGGAATCGTCACCAAAGGTGCTTTGATCGAGCGTGATCTGGACATTTTGGCCCCCATGGCAGCCCAGGGGCTGGTGCGGGTGGGGATTTCCCTGACAACGTTGGACGCCGGCCTGTCGCGCCGGATGGAGCCTCGTGCCCCGTCGCCCCGGCGGCGTCTGGCGATCATACGGCGGCTGACCGAGGCGGGGGTACCGGTGCGGGTCATGACCTCGCCTCTGATCCCCGGCTTGACGGATCATGAGCTTGAACAGCTGCTTGAGGCCGGGCGCGACGCAGGTGCCGATGCGGCCAGCTGGATCATGCTGCGCCTGCCACGAGAAGTGTCCGAGCTGTGGCAGCGTTGGTTGGCAGATCATGAACCGGCCCGCGCAGAAAAAGTCATGTCGAAACTGCGCGAGATGCATGGGGGCCGCGACTATGACCCGCGTTGGGGCCATCGGATGCGAGGTGAGGGCGAATACGCCGCGCTGATTGCGAAACGATTTACCGTGGCGGTCAAACGGTTGGGGCTTGCCACGCGCACCCCGGCGTTGCGTCAGGACCTGTTCACGAGGCCGCCGCAGGCGGGCGACCAACTGGCTTTGTTCTAACGAAAAACGCCCCGGAACCGGTCCGGGGCGTTCTGCAATCTGTACCCGCAATCAGCGGTTTTCGATATCCACATAGTCGCGAGTGGTCTCGCCCAGATACAGCTGGCGCGGTCGGCCGATCTTGTTCTGGGGGTCGGCGATCATCTCTTTCCACTGGCTGACCCAGCCCACGGTGCGCGACAGGGCAAAGATCGGAGTGAACATCGAGGTCGGGAAGCCCATCGCCTCGAGGATGATACCCGAATAGAAGTCCACGTTCGGGAACAGCTTCTTCTCGGCGAAATACGGATCTTCCAAAGCTTGCTTTTCCAGCGCCTTGGCGACCTGCAGTTTCGGGTTGTCTTCGATGCCCAGCAGATCCAGCACTTCGTCGGCGGACTGTTTCATCACCTTGGCGCGCGGGTCAAAGTTCTTGTAGACGCGGTGCCCAAAGCCCATCAGGCGGAACGGATCGTCCTTGTCCTTGGCGCGGGCGATGAACTCGGGGATACGATCGACGCTGCCGATCTCTTCCAGCATCTCCAGACATGCTTGGTTTGCGCCACCGTGCGCAGGCCCCCACAGACAGGCGATGCCAGCCGCGATACAGGCGAACGGGTTCGCACCCGAGCTTGACGCCAGACGCACGGTCGAGGTCGAGGCGTTTTGCTCGTGATCTGCGTGCAGGGTAAAGATGCGGTCCATCGCACGGCTGAGGATGGGGTTCACCTCATATTCTTCGGCCGGAACGCTGAAGCACATGCGCAGGAAGTTCGACGCGTAGTCCAGATCGTTGCGCGGATACACGAAGGGCTGACCGGTGTGGTACTTGTAAGCCCAAGCCGCGATGGTCGGCATCTTGGCGATCAGGCGGTGCGAAGCAACCTCGCGCTGATGCGGGTCCGAGATATCGGTGGAATCGTGGTAGAAGGCCGACATCGCGCCGACAACACCCACCATGATCGCCATCGGGTGCGCATCGCGACGGAAGCCGCGATAGAAATACTGCATCTGTTCGTGCAGCATGGTGTGGCGGGTGATGGTGGATTCGAATTTTTCCAGAACGGGCGCGGTCGGCAGCTCTCCGTACAGCAGCAGGTAGCAAACCTCGAGGAAGTGAGATTTTCCGGCAAGCTGGTCGATCGGATAGCCCCGGTGCAGCAGTTCGCCTTTTTCGCCGTCGATATAGGTGATGGTGCTGTCACAGCTAGCGGTCGACGTAAAGCCGGGGTCATACGTGAAAACACCTGCCGTCCCGTAAAGCTTACGGATGTCGATCACGTCAGGCCCAGCGGTCGGTGAATGAATCGGCAGCTCATAAGTTTCGCCATTAAGTGACAGAGTGGCTGATTTGTTGCTGTCGGTCATAGTGTCCCTTCCTCAATCATGCGCAGTATGGATCGCTGTCCGATCCTGCGGGCAACGGATGCGCGCAATCGCGCAAACCGGGTGTTAGCGGAGCAGCGTTACCCAAATGTGAACCTTTTACTCAGGTCGCTGCGTCAGAAAGCCGTGCCAGAGTTTCATCCCGCCCAAGCACCAGCATCATGTCAAAAACCGAAGGTGTCACCGCGCGGCCTGCCAGAACGGCGCGCAACGGCCCCGCCAGCTTGCCGAACTTGATGCCTTGTGCTTCCGCAAAGGAATTCAGGGCGTCCTCCAGTTCGCTTCGCGTCCAGCTAACACTTTGCAACTGCGGCGTCAATTCATTCAGTATACCGTCGGATACTGAGGCCAGCGCCTTGGCCGCTTTCTCATCCGGTTGAATAGGGCGGGAAGTCAGGGCAAAATGTGCCTTTTCAAGCAGTTCGGGGAATGTGCGCGCCCGATCCTTGAGGCAATACATCGCACGTTCCAGATCACTGGATTGTGTTTCTGTCAGCGCAGGCAAGTCAGCCGCGGCCAGATACGCCTCGATTTCCTGCCGCAATGCGGCATCATCGGCGACGGCGATATGCTGACCGCACAGGTTTTCCAGTTTTTTCAGATCGAAACGGGCCGGGCTTTTGCCGATTCCGTCCAGATCGAACCATTCTTTCGCCTGCGCGTCGGTAAAGAACTCGTCGTCGCCGTGACTCCAACCCAGACGCGCCAGATAGTTGCGCATACCGGCCGCCGGATACCCCATGGCTTGATATTCCTGCGCGCCCAAAGCGCCGTGGCGTTTCGACAGTTTCTTGCCGTCGGGCCCGTGAATGAGCGGGATATGAGCCCAGACGGGAACATCCCAGCCCATCGCCTGATAGATCATCATCTGGCGCGCTGCATTGTTCAGGTGGTCGTCGCCCCGGATCACATGGGTGACGCCCATATCGTGATCGTCCACCACAACGGCCAGCATATAGACAGGCGTCCCGTCCGAACGCAGCAGGATCATGTCGTCCAACTGATCATTGCGAATGGTCACGTCCCCCTGAACCTGATCGCGGATCACCGTCTCTCCGCCCTGCGGGGCCTTGATGCGGATCACGAAAGGCGCGTCGGGGTGGGTCGCTGCGTCAGCGTCGCGCCAAGGGCTACGGAACAGGGTTGATTTGCCCTCCGCCTTCGCTTGGTCACGGAAGGCGGCGATTTCTTCTTGCGTCGCAAAGCACTTATACGCTTTGCCCTCGGCCAGCAGTTGATGGGCGACCTCAGCGTGACGGGCGGCGCCTTCGAACTGGCTGACGACATCGCCATCATGGTCAAGACCCAGCCACGCCATACCCTGCAGAATGGCTGCCGTCGCCTCGGGGGTCGAGCGTTCGCGGTCGGTGTCCTCGATCCGCAGCAGGAACTTGCCGCCGCGACCACGGGCATAGAGCCAGTTGAACAGCGCGGTGCGGGCGCCGCCAATATGCAGAAAACCGGTGGGCGAGGGGGCGAAACGGGTGACGACCTGATCGGACATAGTGTGGATTAACCTTTTGGTAACCGTGTCTGGCTTAGTTTGACGCCTGTCTAACGAGGCTGAAGGACAGGGGCAACCATGCGTGTTCTGGCCCGGGTCGAGGCCGCTTTGCTGAACCAGACAGGGTACCTGTTTCAATGGTCTCCGGTCTGTCTGGCGATCGGAATCGGCCTGTACTTCGGTTTGCGGACCGAGCCGGAATGGCAGGTCTATGCCGGCTTGTTCGTGGCAGGTATGGCAGCTTTGGCTGCTGCGCGCTGGATGCGGTCAGGCTGGGCGTCGTTGGCAATCGGGGGGGCGCTTGTTTGTGCGGGGTTTATCCTTGCAGGAGCCCGCGCCCATACGGTGGCAGAGCCGGTCTTGTCATGGCGTTACTACGGCCCGGTCGAGGGGCGGGTCGTTGCCATTGACCGCTCTGCGTCGGATGCGCTGCGGGTGACGCTGGATCGGGTGCGAGTAGGGGACGTACCACTAGATCGCAGACCGCAGCGCGTCCGGATATCTTTGCATGGCGGTGATGCTTCGCTTGTGCCAGGGCAGCGGATCATGACCACCGGTCACCTGTCTCCGCCACAAGGCCCGGTCGAGCCCGGCGGGTTTGATTTCCGGCGGCATGCTTGGTTTCAGGGTTTAGGTGCGGTCGGTTACACCCGCGTTCCTGTTCTGACGGTTTCGGGTCCGAACCCGGCGGGCGTCCGCATCACCGCGTTAAGGCTGGCATTGTCCGAACATGTGCGTGCAGTATTACCCGGAGAGATTGGAGGGTTCGCCGCCGCAGTAACGACAGGGGATCGAAGCGGAATGGGACAACAAACGCTCGCGTCTTTGCGGGCGTCGAACTTAGCGCATTTATTGGCGATCTCTGGTCTGCATATGGGGCTATTGACCGGTTTTGTTTATCTGCTGTGCCGCGTTACTTTATCGGCGATTCCTGCCGTCGCGCTTAGGGTCTCGGTCCGAAAGATCGCGGCGGTTGGTGCACTTATTGCCGCGACGCTGTATCTGCTGCTGTCTGGCGGAAACGTTGCGACCGAACGCGCCTTTGTCATGGCCACCGTGATGCTGGGTGCGATTTTAGTCGACCGGCGGGCAATCTCATTGCGCGCGGTCGCCGTGGCCGCGTTGATCGTTTTGATCCTGCGGCCGGAATCCCTCTTGAGTCCCGGTTTTCAGATGTCCTTCGCTGCAACCACGGCGCTTGTGGCGGTGTTTGGGGCGTTGCGAAACATTGGCCCGGTTCCTGGGCCGAAATGGTTAAAGCCAGTGATTGGATTGCTGATGTCGTCTGCCATCGCAGGTCTTGCGACCGCACCTGTCGGAGCCGCACATTTCAATACGATGTCCCATTATGGCTTGCTGGCTAACATGTTGTCAGTCCCTGTGATGGGGACCGTCGTTGTTCCTGCAGCCGTCGTTGCAGCCCTGTTGGCACCGTTTGGTCTGGACTGGGTCGCGCTGGCCGTTATGGGCCTTGGGTTAGAGTGGATTTTGCTGGTTGCTGAGACCGTATCAAACCTGGATGGAGCGCAAGGCTATATCGTAAGCCCGCCTTACTATGTATTGCCTCTGTTCGCTTTGGGGGCGTTGTGGACGGTTTTGTGGCGTGGATCCGCGAAATGGGTTGGTTTGGGACCATGTATCGCGGCCATGTTCATATGGGGTCAGGGTGAACGTCCCGATGTCTTGGTCGCGGATTCAGGTGGATTGGTCGGGGTCTTGACGGACAAGGGGCGCGCTTTGAGCAAAGAGAAAGGCAGCGGGTTCATCGCCACAGTATGGTTGGAAAATGACGGCGATGGTGTGAACCAGAAGACTGCCGCCGACCGATGGCCCCCAGCTGACGACCTTGTCCAAAGATATGTGTGGAAGGGGCAGGAGGTGATCCACCTGACCGGAAAGCGATCTGCAGATAGCTTTACCGAGTGCCACGAAGGCCAGATTGTTATCTCAGCCGTGCCAGTTGTACTAAGCGGAAATTGCGTATTGTTCGACCCGGATAAATTGATGGAGACCGGGAGTCTGGCTTTTCAGAACGGTAAAATAAAGACCAGCGCCGAGGTCATCGGTCGCAGATTGTGGTCCCCGGAGGAATCCGAAGACCACCAGACACAAAAAGGTCAGTAGCTGCGGATCAGGCCGACCAATCGGCCTTGCACCTTGACCTTGTCTTCGGGCAAGACGCGGGTTTCATAAGCCGGGTTCGCGGCCTCAAGTGCAATGGCATGACCACGGCGGAAATATCGCTTCAGTGTTGCTTCTTGATCTTCAACAAGTGCCACTACGATATCGCCGTTGTCTGCGACCGATGTCTCTCGGATCACCACAACGTCGCCGTCGTTTATGCCTGCGTCGATCATCGAGTCGCCCCGAACCTCAAGCGCGTAGTGTTCGCCCTTGCCGGAAACCATTGATCCCGGCACAGCGACGCGGTGCGAGACATGGCTGATCGCTTCAATCGGAACACCCGCTGCGATACGGCCCATGACTGGCAATTCCATGGCATCCACGGTAACGGGTTCGAAATTCGCCGGTCGCGGCCCTTCGGGCTTGTCGCCTTCGATCACACGCGGCTTAAAGGCGGCTGTCGGCTCGCCGCCAAGACTTTCGGGCAGTTTGACGATTTCGATGGCCCGCGCCCGATGGGCAAGTCGGCGGATAAATCCGCGTTCTTCCAGGGCAGTGATCAGACGGTGAATTCCGGACTTGGATCTGAGATCCAGCGCGGCTTTCATTTCGTCGAAACTAGGGGGAACACCATCCGCCTGAACACGTTTGTGGATGAATTCCAACAAATCCAACTGCTTCTTGGTCAGCATTGCTCACACCTCGTCGGTCATGCGTTTTCTTTTGTTCTACGCATGTTCACGTTTTGTGTCAACGGATTTGAGCTTTTGCTAAATCGGTAGGTACAGGACCTCATCGCCAGCAGGCCGCGCCGGATCATTCGGCTGCCGAACCAACAAAGCATTTGCCTGAGCCAGGACGCTTAAAAGCGAGCTATCCTGATCGTCGCAAGCCCGTATGCCATCATTGTCAAGAATGGCGCGCATATAGTGTTCGCGCGGACCATTTTGGCCGAGCGGGGCAGCCAGTTTAGCCGTTTGGAACGGTGTCAAAGCCTCGGTCAGCCCCACCATGCGGCGTACCATTGGTACCAAAAAGAGATAGCCGCAAACCATTGCGCTGACAGGATTTCCCGGCAACCCAACCATTGCAGCCTTACCAAGCCGCCCGGCCATCAGCGGCTTTCCGGGACGCATGCGTATCTTGTAAAATGACCGCTCCATCCCGAGATTGGCGGATACGTCCGACACCAGATCATAATCCCCGACCGAGGCTCCTCCGATCGTGACGACCAGATCAGCGCCTGTTGCCAGATCAAAGGCTGTTTCAAGCGAAGCGACTGTGTCGCGCGCGATGGGCAGAATGCGAACTTCTGCACCAACATCTTCTAGCAACGCCTTGAGACCAAAGGTGTTTGACGCGATGATCTGATCAGGGCCAGGCGTATCGCCCGGCATGACCAATTCGTCTCCGGTCGAGATCAGTGCAACGATCGGCTTGCGGGCGACGGGAACCTCGGGGATGTTCATTGCGGCCATAAGGGCCACATCCTCGGGGCGGATGCGACGAGGGGCAGAGATCGTTGTGCCGGATTTGAAATCAACACCCTTGGGTCGAATGTTGGTCTTGTCGCCGGGCATGTCCGTGATTGTAATCAGATCATCCCTGCGTTCTGTATCTTCTTGGATCACGACAAAATCTGCGCCGTCTGGCACGGGGGCTCCGGTGAAAATGCGAACTGCCTGACCAGCGCCAACTTGACCAGAATACCTGCGCCCAGCGGCGGCCTCGCCGATGACTTTGAACATTGCGTGCAGTTCGACTTCGGATGACTTGACTGCGTATCCATCCATCGAAGATGCCGCAAACGGAGGTTGATCGCGCTTGGCCGCAACGTCCTGCGCCAAAATCCGACCGGCCGCTTGCGAGAGTGAAATGGTTTCTGCAGGCAGCCGGTCAACCAGGCCAAACAGAAGGGCCCGAGCGTCTTCGACAGTGATCATTTCGCTTCGTAACGGCCGGATTTACCGCCATCTTTAAGCAAAACTTTTATGCCGCCGATCTCCATTGCTTTGTCGACAGCCTTGGTCATGTCGTAAACCGTCAGGGCTGCGGTCGAGGCCGCGGTCAGCGCTTCCATCTCTACACCTGTTTGACCCGAGGTCTTGACGGTCGCTTCAATCTGAACGCCCGGCAGATCGGGGTCCAACGTCAATTCGACAGCAACTTTAGTCACGGGTAAAGGATGACACAGCGGGATCAGGTCAGGGGTTTTTTTCGCGCCCATGATGCCAGCAAGACGTGCAACGCCCAGCACATCACCCTTTTTTGCACGCCCTTCTGATATTAAATCAAAGGTTTCCTGCGCCATCTTGATGTGTCCAGCCGCCACGGCAACCCGGTCCGTTACCGCCTTATCGGACACATCCACCATGTGGGCTTGGCCCTGCGCATCAAAGTGAGTGAGTGACATTACATTACTCCGGGGATCAAAGGGTTAGCCAGCAATGTTCGCGTCGCCGCAGTAACATTGTCCTGCCGCATAAGGCTTTCGCCGATCAGGAAGGACCGTGCGCCATAGCGGGCGATGTCGGCTAGGTCGGCAGGCGTGCTCAGACCGCTTTCGCAAACAATAGTCCGATCGCCGGGCACCAGTTTAGACAACCTGCGCGTTGTATCAAGAGTTGTCTCAAACGTCTTGAGATTACGGTTATTTATCCCAATCAGACTGCTTTTGAGCTTGGTTGCGCGTTCCAGTTCGGCCTCGTCATGCACTTCGATCAGGACATCCATGCCCCAGTCAAAGGCCGTTTGCTCCAACTCGGCGGCTTGTTCATCTTCGACCGAGGCCATGATGATCAGAATACAGTCGGCGCCCAAAGCGCGAGCTTCGACAACCTGATACGGGTCGTACATGAAATCCTTACGCAGCGCAGGCAATGACGTTGCTGCGCGGGCCGCCGTCAGGTATTCTTTGGCCCCTTGAAAGCTGGGCGTGTCCGTCAAAACCGACAGACAGGTTGCGCCGCCATCTTCGTAGGCTTTTGCCAGTACCGGAGGGTCAAAATCCGGGCGGATCAAACCTTTTGAAGGGCTTGCTTTTTTCACCTCGGCGATCAGACCATAGCCGGATCGCGCGGCGGCGGTCAGTGCTGTCGCAAAACCGCGCACCTCAGACGCAGACTTGGCTTCATCCTCCAAATCTTCCAAAGACTTATTGGCCTTATCTAATGCGACTTCCTCAAGCTTGTATGCTTTGATCTTGTCCAGAACCGTCTCGGTCATGCGGCCTCCTGAGTGATGCGGGCCAGAACCGCGATTTTTTCTTTGGCAGCGCCGCTGTCGATGCTGTGCGCGGCCTTCTCGACCCCGTCCTTGAGGTCGCTTGCAGCGTCGGCCACCACCAGTGCAGCGGCAGAGTTCAAAAGGACTGCGTCCCGGTACGCGGACGGAGTGCCATCCAGCAGGGCGCGGAAGGCAACAGCGTTTTCTTCAGGTGTTCCGCCCAGAATGTCCTCGAACGGGTGCACTGGCAGGCCAGCATCTTCTGGATGCAGTTCAACCTCGCGCACACCGCCGTTTTCCCATGAGGCAACCCAGCTGACACCAGTGATGGTCAATTCGTCGGTGCCATCGGACCCGTGAACCAGCCATGCGTGTTCGGCACCAAGCAGGCCAAGCGTCTCGGCCATCGGACGGATCAATTCGCGGCTGAACGCGCCCGTCAATTGCCGTTTCACTCCTGCCGGGTTTGTAAGTGGCCCCAGAATGTTAAAGATCGTACGTGTCCCAAGTTCCTGCCGTGTTGGCATAACGTGGGCAATGGCCGGATGGTGCATGGGGGCCATCATAAAGCCTATACCAGCCTCTTTCATCGCTTTTTCAACGACTTCTGGCCCGACCATCACGTTGATACCCATCTGGCTCAACGCATCGGCCGCACCGGATTTCGAACTGAGGTTCCGGTTCCCGTGTTTTGCAACTGTGACTCCCGCGCCTGCGACGACAAAGGCTGTTGCGGTAGAGATATTCAGCGTTCCCTTGCCATCGCCACCTGTGCCGACGATATCCATCGCGCCGTCCGGCGCATTTACCGCGTTGCATTTGGCCCGCATCACTGCCGCCGCCGCCGCATATTCCTCGACCGTCTCGCCTCGGGTTCGCATCGCCATCAGCAGACCGCCGATCTGGCTGGGTGTGGCGGCGCCATCGAAGAGGATGCCAAAAGCCTGTTCGGCTTCGGCGCGCGTCAAAGGCCGATCGGCAGCAGTACCGATCAGCGGTTTCAATACGTCGCTCATGCGGGGACTTTCATCTCGGACAGGAAGTTCTTGAGCAGGGCATGGCCGTGCTCGGATGCAATCGACTCCGGGTGGAACTGAACGCCATGAATGGGCAGCTGCTTGTGTTGCAGGCCCATGATCGTCCCATCTTCCAGCTCAGCTGTGATTTCCAGGCAATCGGGCAGGGTGGTTCGGTCGACCACCAGCGAATGGTACCGGGTTGCCTCGAAGGGGGAAGGCAGCCCGGCGAACAGACCTTTCCCAGTGTGATGCATGGTGCCCATCTTGCCGTGCACAATCTCATGGCACCGAATAACGTCACCGCCGAATGCTTGCCCGATGGTCTGATGCCCAAGGCAAACGCCCATCAAGGGGGTCTGGGTTTCAGCAGCTGCCTGTGTCAGCGCCAGGCAAATCCCGGCCTGATCCGGGTCGCATGGTCCGGGGCTAAGAAGGATTCCAGCCGGGTTCATGGCCATGGCCTCTTGCACATCCAGCGCGTCATTTCGCCGAATGACCATTTCGGCACCAAGTTCGCCTAAATAGTGTACCAGGTTGTAGGTAAACGAGTCGTAGTTGTCGATCAGCAGCAGCATTTGGGCACTTGTCTCGGATTGGGCATTTGGGACTGGCGATACAGCCCCGAGCCGCGATATAATGTCGGGACATACATGCTCAGGCTTGCGAGGCAGCGTCAAGAGGACATCCGGTTCCATACGCGCTTGCGGGTGAGTGTCGCAGAAGACGGCGCAGGCAATCGAAGCAGGAATTAGTCGAAAGGCAATTAGAATGGGCGGATTTCTAGGAGGGATGATCGCAGGTGCGGTCGTGATAATGCTGTTGGGAGCGGCGTTGTCTCTAACCACGCCCCTGTCACGCAAACCCGTTGTTGCGGATGTTGCACCCGAACCTGCACCAAGCGAAGTACCCGAGGTCGAGGCAGACAAACCCGAAGCCATTGCGGATGCCGATTTGGTCACTTTGCCCGCGGCAGAGCCTGAACCAACCGATCAACAAGCAGATACGCTGGCAGGGCTTTCCGAAATTGAAGAGGCTCCGGATGATCAGCCGCAGGTCAACGAATCCGCGCCTGTTGTCGAAGAGGCAGCCGTTGTCGAGCCTGATGAGGTGGCAGTGACGAGTGAGGCACCTGTTCAGCCGCAAGCGCCTGCAGTTTTGCCAGATACGCCTATTGCCGAAGGGCAGCCCGAGTTGATCGAGGAGCCCCCAGCTCCTCCAGCCCCGGAAGTCGCTGCACTAGAAGTACCTGTCGAACAGCCCCAGCCTGAGTCTGTCGAGTCGGAACCAGACCAATCCCAGGCTGTCGAGTCGGAACCGGCCCCTGACTTTGAACCGGAAAGCACAGAAGCAGAGCCTTTGCCGGAAATTGCCGCGCTCGAGCCGAAGGAAGATTTGCCTGAAGAAAACCCCATCGCGGTCGAGGGTGATGAAACGGATCTCAACCGCTCTCTGCCGCGCATCGCAGCCGTTCCACAGATCGGTGGCGACCAAAACGGCGCAGGGGGTTTAACGGTTGGTCGGCGCGTTGTCCCGCTGACCGAACGGGACAACGCTCTGGCTGATCAGGACGGATCAGGTCAGACTGCGGTGCCGGGAAAACCGATCGAAGCCTATGCGGCCAAATTCGATAACCCCGACGCGAAACCGCTGATGTCAATTATCCTGATTGATGACGAAGGCGCTTATGGCGCCGAAGCGTTGCAGGATTTCCCGTATCCGATCAGCTTTGCCGTCAGCCCGTCCGATCCCGAAGCCGCCGACAAGATGGCCAGACATCGCTCTGCAGGTTTCGAGGTTCTTGCGATGGCGGATCTTCCTGAAACCGCCAGTGCGCAGGATGCCGAGGTGTCAATGGCCGTATGGTTGCAGACCTTGCCAGAAACGGTCGGTATTCTCGAAGGGGTCGAGACAGGCATTCAGGGCAATCGCAAGCTGGCTGATCAGGTTGCCGCTATTGCTGCCGGGACAGGCCGTGGCTTGATCACCCAGGACAACGGCCTCAACACGGTTCAAAAGCTGGCTGCCCGCAATGGGACGCCGTCCAGCGTGATTTTCCGAGACATAGACGGCGCACGTCAGGACCCAAAGATCATGCGCCGCTTTCTGGATCAGGCCGCATTCCGGGCCGGGCAGGAGGGGTCGGTTGTCATGCTGGGACGGTTGCGCCCTGACACCATCTCGGCCTTGCTTGTCTGGGCCCTTGAAGACCGGGGAGGGCGTGTGGCCATGGCACCGATTTCCGCCGTCATGAAACAGGCCGTCCAATAAGCCCGTATGGCTGGCCGGTTTGGCCAGCCGTTTGATCAGCTGTTACCCGGTCCCGTAAAGCGCGCAGCATCAGCAGCCGCACGTCGGATGGCATTGGACTTGTGCACGGTCTCCATGAATTCCGCCTCGGGGTCGCTGTCATAGACAACACCGCCACCGGCCTGAATATACAGCTTGTGATCTTTCACAATCGCTGTGCGCAGGGCGATACACATATCCATGTCTCCGCCTGCGCTGAAATATCCGACCCCGCCGCCATAGACACCGCGCTTTTCCGGTTCCAATTCGTCAATGATCTCCATCGCGCGGACCTTGGGCGCGCCTGAAACCGTGCCTGCAGGCATCCCGGCAAAGAACGCATCAAGCGCGTCTTTATCTTCGGCCAGTTCGCCGACCACGTTCGACACAATGTGCATCACGTGGCTGTAGCGTTCGATGATGAATTCTTCGGTGGGTCGCACGGTGCCGATCTTAGCCACGCGGCCCGTGTCATTGCGGCCCAGATCCAGCAACATGAGATGCTCGGCCAGTTCCTTCTTGTCGGCCAGCAAATCGGCTTCGTTTGCCTTGTCTTCCTCGGGGGTCGCGCCACGGGGACGGGTGCCTGCAATGGGGCGGATCGTGACCTCATTGCCAAAGACACGCACCAGAATCTCGGGGCTGGCGCCCACGACCTGAAAGCCGCCAAAGTTGAAGTAGAACATGAAGGGCGACGGGTTCGTGCGGCGCAATGACCGATACAGCGCAAAAGGCGGCAGCGGAAAATCCTGCGTCCACCGTTGGGCCGGAACCACCTGAAAGATATCGCCTGCGCGGATATAGTCTTTGGCTTTCTCGACCGCTTCCATATAGCCCGACTTGGTGAAGTTCGAGACAGGCGCGGCCACTTCGGATGCGTCGCCCAGATCGCGGGTTTCGGCGGGCATGGCGCGTTCCAGATCGCGAACGGCATCCATCACGCGCTCGGCCGCTTGGGCATAAGCCGCTTTGGCGGACTGACCTTCACTGACCCATGCAGGGGAAACAACGGTCACCTCACCTTTGACGCCGTCCAGAACGGCCACGACCGAGGGACGCAACATCACCGCATCTGGTAGCCCCAGAGGGTCAGGGTTCACGTCTGGCAGATACTCGACCAGGCGCACCATGTCATAACCCAGATAACCAAACAGCCCGGCGGCAGCCTGTGGCAGATCATCGGGCAGAGCGATCCGACTTTCAGCCAGCAGTGCCCGCAAATTATCCATCGGGTTGCCATCCTGAGGCTGGAACGCCTCGGGGTCGAAACGCGCCGACCGGTTCAGCTCGGACACGTCGCCCTGGCAGCGCCAGATCAGATCCGGTTTCATACCAATGATCGAATAGCGCCCGCGTACCTCTCCGCCGGTAACTGATTCCAGCATGAACGCGTCTTTTTGTGCGCCCGTCAGCTTGAGCATCAGGGACACGGGCGTATCCAGATCAGCCGCAAGGCGCGTATAGACTACCTGATTTTCGCCAGCCTCGTAGGCGCGGGCGAAACTGTCAAACTCAGGGGTAAGGGCCATCTTGGTCTCTTTTAATAGCTCGCCTGAACGGCATTCAGGGCACGCTGGTCCACGGTTGGTCGGGCACGAACCTGCGCATCGCGGACAAAAGCGTCGAAAATATTCTGTGCCAACGCCTGGTCCAACTGCGCGGCAAGGGCCTCTCGGGCTTGTCGCAGTTCGTCTGTGTCATCGGGGGGCAGCAGCTCTTCCAGACGGACGATCAGGGCAGTGCCCTCACCGGAAACAACACGCAGTTCGCCAGGCTCCATTTCAAACACCTGAACCATGAAATCGGCAGGAACATCTTCAAGGAATGCTGTACGCGTCAGGGCGTTCTCGACCCGGAAAGGCAAACCCGTTGCGGTGAAATCGCCATCGCCTTCAAGCTGCTTAAGGACAGTTGCGGCTTGTTCCTCCAGCGCCTTGTTCGTCTCGGCCTGAGTCCATGCGGCGATCACGCGGTCGCGCGCGCTGTCCAGCGGTTCGGGGCGGCTAGGCAATTCTTCATTCAGGCGCATCGCAAAGATCGAACCGTCTTCCAGGAACGCGACCTCGGGGAAATCGCCCTCGTTCACGGCTTGTGCAGCAGTGCGAAACCCATCATAGGCCGCAACCCCGTCCTCACTTTGCGTGGTCCAGTCGATCTGACCCAGTTCCATCTCGGTTTCGCCGACCAGCTCTTCCAGCGTGGCACCACCTGCCAGCAGGTCGTTGATGTCTTCGGCTTGCGCCTCAATCTGGCGGCGCGCGCGATCTGCGGCCAGCTCTTCGCGCAGGGCCGGAGCCGCGTCTTCGAATGAGGTGTTGTTTTCAGCCAGCGATCCATTGATGCGGAACAGAGCCGGCCCCAGAGAGGACGGAAGCGGGCCGACCACGGCGTCCAGATCGGCGGCAAAGACGTCGTCGGCTGCGTCCCCCAGATCGTCGCGGGTGACGTCGCCTAAATCAACATCGCTCAGTTCAAGCTCGCGCTCACGCACCAATTGCTCGAAGGTTGTTCCGCCAACCTCAAGCTGGGCTTTGGCGGCTTCGGCGGCGGCTTCATCTGCAAAGGGCAGGCGTTCGACAAGACGGCGTTCGGGCTGCAGATATTCGTCAGCGCGCTGGTCATACAGACGGCGGACCGAGTCTTCGTCGACGTCTACACTGTCCAGCAACATCTCCGGAGAAAGGATCGCATATGTCAGCTTTTTGGTGCGGGGCAGGGTGAACAGATCCCCGTTTTCATCGTAATAAGATTGAATTTGCGCGTCTGTTGGTGCTGCAATCGGCGCTGCCAGTGCGTCCGGACCCAGCGTTGCCACTGTAAAGCTGCGTCGCGCGCCAACAAAGTTCATCATCGCATCCGTCAGGGTTTCAGGCATTTCGATACCACCCATGACCGCACCCTGAACGATGGTTCGAGCCGACTCTTTGCGCAGGTCGGATTCGAATTCGGCATCGGACATTCCGACCTGATCCAGTTGGAATTCATAGGCGTCGCGGTCAAAGTTCCCGTCGATCCCCTGAAAGGCCGGGATTGCGACAATTTCCTGTTGCAGGTTTGCGTCCCCGATCGAGATGCCCAGCTGCCCAACTTCATTGTCGAGCGACGCCAGCGCCGTCAGGCGCGACAGTGCCAACTGATCCAACCCGAATTCATGTGCCTGCGCGATTTGCAACGGTTGACCGGTCTGTTGTTCCACGGCGCGGATTTCGCGTTGCAGCTCGCGGACATATTCATCGACCGAGACGCTTTCGTTCCCAACCTGTGCGACTGTGCGCACTGTGCCGGACAAGCTGGTTGCGCCAAACCCTGCGAGCCCCAACATCAAAAGGCCCATGAGGATCCAGACAAAGGTCTTCGATAGCTTTTTTACGCCTGCGGCCATGGTGCCCTCTTGTTTTGTGGCAAAGGTCTGCCCTGTCGGTTGCGGCCCTGAATACGATGCGCGCCGCCGAGGGGCAAGCTCAGAAGGTCAACGCTTCGAGCCGGTCGAACAATTGCGCCAGTCCGGCGCGGTTCAGGTTGGCAAAAGCCACTCGGACTTGCTGCTTTCCAGCCGGGTCTGTGCCGGGCATGAACATCGTTCCCGGCAACAACAGAATGCCTGCCTCGGAAACCAGTTTTTGCGCCAATACGTCCGAAGGTATGTCGAACGGGTGTTCGAGATAGGCAAAATAAGCGCCCAGCCCCAACAGGCGCCAGCCTTTTGAGGTCAGGCGCGGCAGCATCTCTTGTATGGCGACACGGCGGTCAAGGATCTCATCCCGTTCGCCCGCGACCCACTGGGACAGGTTTTGCATTCCCCAGAGCGCCGCAAACTGCCCCATCTGGCCGGGACAGATGGCGACCGTATCCAGAAACTTTTCGATTTCGGCCAAAAGGTCGGGGCTGGTCGCGATGGCACCGACGCGGTGGCCGGTCAGCCGATAGGCTTTGGAAAAGGAATACAGGTGAACCAGCGTTTTATCCCAGTCGGGTTGGCTGAACAGGCGATGCGGCGGACCGCTGCGGCTGTCGAAGTCGCGGTATGTTTCGTCGACCAGCAGCCGGATGCCGGTTTCGCGGGCGAGGTCGTAAAAGGCTTGGACCAGATCGGATGGATATTCCACACCGCCGGGGTTGTTCGGAGTAACCAATGATATTGCGCGTGTTCGATCCGTGATCAGCGCTCGGGCGGCGCCGGGGTCAGGCAGAAGGTCGTCATTGGTTTGCAAGTCGACCGCCGTCACCCCGGCCATATCAAGCCACATTTTATGATTGAAATACCATGGGGTTGGCAGGAGAACCTCATCCCCTTCTTCAGTCAGCGCCGAGATCGCCGCGGCGAAAGCCTGATTGCACCCCGAGGTGATCGCCACCTGGGATGGCTGTACTTCGGCGTCATAGTGCTGGCTGATCTGTGTCGCCAGCGCCTCGCGCAGGTCAGGATTACCCAGAACGGGGCCATATAAATGCGCTGAATCTGTATTGACCGCGAAATCCGCCATTGCCTGACGCAAGGCCAGTGGCGGCGGGTCAACAGGGGCCGCTTGGCTGACATTGATCAGGGGGCGGTTTTCGGGGAAGTCCACGCCTTCAAGCCAGCGACGCGCCTCCATGACCGGAGGAGGAAAAGTGGCGCTGGTGCGGGTCTGTGTCATGGCGTGGCTGCATTTTGCGAGGCGTTGCCTCGCATTCCCAAGTATTTTCGGCGGAAGAGGCTACGGATCAGTCCGTGCCGCGATAGGGCTCGACATATTGCAGGGCCATATCCCAAGGGAAGAAAATCCAGGTATCCTGGCTGACCTCGGTGATGAATGTATCCACCATCGGGCGGCCCTTGGGCTTCGCGTAAACGGTGGCAAAATGCGCGTTTGGGTACATCGCACGCACCAATTCAAGCGTTTTTCCACTGTCGACCAGATCGTCAACGATCAGCACGCCGGTACCATCGCCCATCAACTGAGCATCGGGGGCTTTCAAAACCTCCGCCTCGCCTTGTTCCTGGTGGTGGTATGAGCGAACACTGATTGTATCGACGGTGCGTATATCAAGCTCGCGGCTGACGATCATAGCAGGCGCCATGCCGCCGCGAGTGATTGCGACCACAGCGCGCCACGCGCCGTCATCGGGGCCTTGCCCGTCCAGACGCCAGGCTAAAGCACGGGAGTCACGGTGAATCTGATCCCAACTGATATGAAAGCCTTTTTCATGGGGTAGGCGGTCTTTGGCGCTCATCGGTGTTAGCCCTTCTCAACGTCTGGTGCATCGACGGCCTTCATACCGACAATGTGATAACCCGAATCCACGTGCAGGTTTTCACCGGTCACGCCAGCGCTGAGGTCGGACAACAGGTACAAGGCCGAATTGCCAACATCGTCGATGGAGACATTGCGACGCAGGGGCGAGTTATACTCGTTCCACTTCATGATATAGCGGAAATCGCCAATGCCGCTGGCGGCCAGCGTCTTGATCGGGCCGGCCGAGATTGCGTTGACGCGGATACCGTCTTTGCCCAGATCTTCGGCGAGGTACTTGACCGACGCTTCCAGTGCCGCCTTGGCTACACCCATGACGTTATAATGCGGCATGACCTGCTCGGCCCCGTAATAGGTCAGCGTGATCGCGCTGCCGCCGTCGGTCATCATCTTCTCGGCGCGTTGCATCACCGCTGTGAAAGAATAGACCGAAACGTCCATGGTGAGTTTGAAGTTGGCACGAGACGTATCCACGTACCGACCGCGAAGCTCGTTTTTGTCCGAAAAGCCAATGGCGTGAACTACAAAGTCCAGTTTTCCCCATTTCTCTTCAAGCGCCGCAAACAACGCGTCAATCGACTCTTCGTCACTGACGTCGCAAGGCAGCACAATCTCACTACCAAGCTGAGCGGCCAGAGGGTCAACTCGTTTCTTAAGCGCGTCGCCCTGATATGAGAATGCAAGATCGGCCCCCGCGTCGGACAATGCGCGGGCAATCCCCCATGCGATTGATTTGTCATTGGCCAGTCCCATGATGAGGCCGCGCTTGCCGGCCATCAACTGATTTGACATGTTCGGTTCTCCGCCTGTCCTTCGCATTATGTCTGGATGGTTTATGCCATTGGATGGCCTGCATCAAGGCCGTGTGCTCTTGCTCGTGGCGGGTTCTGGCCGTAGTGTGGTTAACAAGAGTTTCCAGGGGATGGAAATGAGTGAAAGAGACGGCATTTTTGCTGGCACCGATCCGTTTGAAATCGCGACTCGGTGGCTGGAGGACGCCAAGGGCAGTGAACCAAATGATCCAAACGCGATTGCCTTAGCAACCGTGGACTCAGATGGCATGCCAAATGTGCGGATGGTCCTTCTCAAAGAGATCGAGCGGGATGCGTTTGTGTTCTATACAAACTATGAAAGTGCAAAGGCAGCAGAGCTGGACAGCGCTGGCAAGGCAGCTTTCGTGATGCATTGGAAATCTTTGCGGCGTCAAATCCGAGTTCGTGGTACAATTACGCGTGAAACCGGGCCGCAGGCTGACGAGTACTATGCGTCCCGCTCACTCAAAAGTCGTCTTGGGGCCTGGGCTTCGAAACAGTCACGCCCCCTGAGCAGCCGATCGGCCTTAATGGCTGAAGTTGCAAAAGTTACGGCAAAACTGGGTCCGAACCCTCCGCGTCCGCCGTTTTGGGGCGGATATAGGCTGGAACCAAACGAAATAGAATTCTGGGCCGATGGTGCGTTTCGGCTGCATGACAGGTTCCAATGGCGGCGCGATCAAGCGGGCTCTGGGTGGCAAGTGCAAAGGTTGAATCCATGACTTTCGCGTATCGTGAAATGCAACACTCAGAGATCAAAGGGTTTTTTCGGCTTGAATTTGTGTGCCAATCCCATACACATCGGACCCTTAACAAATTGAAAAAACTCGCGATGGAAACACCGTGCCAGAAGATCTGAACAACATGTACCGCGTTCGCGGGCACGTAAAATGGTTCGACCCCGCCAAAGGTTACGGGTTCGTTGTGTCTGACGAAGGCGGTCCTGATATTCTGTTGCACGTGAACGTGTTGCGTAATTTCGGGCAAAGTTCAGTGGCTGATGGCGCGGGTATCGAGATTATGACTCACCGCACCGATCGGGGTGTTCAGGCGGTTGAAGTGATCAGCGTCGATCCGCCTGCGCGAGCCGACTCAATGATGTTGGCGGACTTCGCGGAACTTGACCCGGCTCAGATCGCCCAAGCGCCACTTGAGGCGGCACGGGTCAAATGGTTCGACAAAGGCAAGGGATTCGGGTTTGCCAACGTCTTTGGTCGCGGTGAGGATGTGTTTCTGCATATCGAGGTACTGCGTCGGTCAGGTTTGGCCGACCTTCAACCCGGAGAAGCGCTTGCGATGCGTGTCATCGATGGAAAACGCGGACGTATGGCGGCTCAGGTCATGGCCTGGGAAGCGGCGCTGGACGACTGAATCACCATGAAAGGGCGGCTGGCGGTTCTGACAACGATTGCAGTTCTTTGGACGACTTCAGCGTTTGCCGCATGCAGCCCCGACCGGGTCACACTAAAAAATGACAAATCCCAGGTCAGTTTCGATATCGAGCTGGCTGTAAGCCCTCAGGAAAGAGCGCAGGGTCTTATGTTCCGCGAGTCTTTGCCCCAACGGGCTGGGATGATGTTTATTTTCGATCCGCCTCAGCCCGTCGCGTTCTGGATGAAAAACACGCTGATTCCTTTGGATATGATTTTTTTGGATCGCAGTGGGTCGGTTGTACATGTCCACAGCAACGCCATTCCTGGCGACCTGACTCCGATTGAGGGGGGAGATTCGGTCTATGCGGTTCTGGAAATCAATGCAGGGCTGGCCGAACGTTACCTGATCACGCCCGGAACTCAGATGCGGCACGAAGTTTTTTCACAAGGACCTGCAATTTGGCCCTGTTAGGGCTTTTCAAATCAGAACAGCGCGTTTAGGAAGGCGCACGGTCCGGGGCGTGGCGCAGTCTGGTAGCGCACCTGTTTTGGGTACAGGGGGTCGTAGGTTCGAATCCTGCCGCCCCGACCATTTCTTCTTACAATGTTGGTGATCCACCCATTGCCTGATAGAGCGCAATTAGCGCTTTATCCAGAGTCTTGCTTTCAACCGGCACCTGCACGGGCGGACCTGTCCTTTGGGGGACATTAAAAAACACTTCGGCATCGATCCTATAGCCAGCAGTGTTTTTGGTCGATGTCAGGCGCATGACGCTTTGAGGCAAGTCCTGAGGATATCCCTCGTAATTGAGAATTAGATAAGCGGTCGTGTCCGGAGGCAAAAGCTCGGTGCATTCGAACACTTGATTCCCGACCCGTTCGAACTGCTCTCCTGGACCGCTACAGCTGACTTCGAACGTATCAAACAGACGCTTTGGATAGTCTTGAAACTGTGCGCTGCGGGTTGGAGTGGGCACATCTTGTGCTGTGCACGCCACGATCAGGCCCATAAGGGATAGGATTCCAAGCCTGGGTATCAATTCCTGTATCCTCGATCTAGCGTTTGGCGCGGTATGCCCGGATGTGCTTGCCCGAAATGGGCTGTGCTGATTCTGTTTCAGTTTAAATACCTTAACGCAGGTTTATCAAATGCCGATAACTGTGCCGGAAATCACAGTTAATTGCGCATTGGATTTAGTCGGCGACTGACCAATACCGGTGGATGAACTTGTGGAGGAATCGGGAAACACCCCGTTTCACGACGACGTTACTACCCGGTCAACAAAAAAGATTTCAAAAATGACGGAAAAATGACGTTGACGATCTATGGCTGAATACGCCAAATTGTATGGGCCGAATGTGGTGCTACTAAATCTGGTAGAAAATCCAGGGGGTGGCACAGGGCGAGGGTCGGAACGCACATCATAGTTACGTGCAACCGTTGAAACGGAATTTCGTTGCCATCGGCAGCGAACGGTTCCTTGCGCCCGATTTTCTGGCACGGCCAAAGGTTCGCTTTTTCGAACTTGAGGCGACAAGGACAAGTGATTGAATCTAGGGCGGCGGACATGAAGATTGACAGAAAATTCACCAAATCAGGACAGGACGCTTATGCGGAGTTGGACTTTGTTTCGGCAACGTCAGAAATCCGTAACCCTGATGGTACGATTGTTTTCCGTCTGGACGATATCGAAGTGCCCTCCAGCTGGAGCCAGGTGGCAAGCGATGTCATCGCTCAGAAGTATTTCCGCAAGGCGGGTGTTCCGTCCAAGCTGAAGAAGGTCAAGGAAAAGGATGTACCTGAATTCCTGTGGCGCTCGGTTCCGGCGGATGGCGCGGAATTCGAAGGTGAGACTTCGTCCAAACAGGTTTTCGACCGTCTGGCAGGCGCATGGGCCTATTGGGGTTGGAAGGGTGGCTATTTCTCGACCGAGGAAGACGCGCGCGCCTACTTTGACGAGATGCGCTATATGCTGGCGACCCAGCGCGCCGCGCCGAACTCGCCACAGTGGTTCAACACCGGTCTGCATTGGGCTTATGGCATCGACGGCCCGGCGCAGGGGCATCACTATGTCGACTATAAAACCGGCAAGCTGACCAAATCGAAATCCGCTTACGAACATCCGCAGCCGCACGCGTGCTTCATCCAGTCCGTCGATGATGATCTGGTGAACGAAGGCGGCATCATGGATCTGTGGGTGCGCGAGGCGCGCCTGTTCAAATACGGCTCGGGCACCGGGACCAATTTCAGCCATCTGCGCGCCGAAGGTGAATCGCTGTCGGGTGGCGGCAAATCCTCGGGCCTGATGGGCTTTCTCAAGATCGGCGACCGCGCCGCTGGCGCGATCAAATCAGGCGGGACAACCCGTCGAGCAGCAAAGATGGTAATCGTCGATGCAGATCACCCCGATATCGAGCAATTCATCGAATGGAAGGTGATCGAAGAGCAGAAGGTGGCCTCGATCGTTGCCGGATCGAAGATGCACGAGAAGATGCTGAACGGCATTTTCGGGGCCATCCGCTCGTGGGACGGTGCCGCCGATGACGCCTATGATCCGAACAAGAATGACAGCCTGAAAACCGCGGTGCGCGAGGCCAAAAAGGTCGCAATCCCCGAGACTTACATCAAGCGGGTGCTGGATTACGCGCGGCAGGGTCACGACAGCATCGAATTCCCCACCTATGATACGGACTGGGATTCGGAAGCCTACAGCTCGGTCTCGGGTCAGAACTCGAACAACTCGATCCGCGTGACCAACGCGTTCCTGACCGCCGTTGAGAAAGACGCCGATTGGGAATTGATTAACCGCACCGATGGCAAGGTCGCCAAGACGGTCAAGGCGCGCGATCTGTGGGAAAAGGTTGGACATGCCGCATGGGCCTGCGCCGATCCGGGCATCCAGTTCCACGACACCGTCAACGAATGGCACACATGCCCCGAAGATGGAGAAATCCGCGGCTCGAACCCGTGTTCGGAATACATGTTCCTGGATGACACGGCCTGTAACCTGGCGTCGATGAACCTGCTGACCTTCCTCAAGGATGGTGAGTTTCAGGCGGCGGACTACATGCACGCCTCACGTCTATGGACCCTGACGCTGGAAATCTCGGTGACGATGGCGCAGTTCCCGTCGAAGGAAATCGCGCAACTGTCTTATGACTTCCGTACTTTGGGTCTGGGTTATGCCAATATCGGCGGTCTGCTGATGAACATGGGCTACAGCTATGACTCGGATGAGGGCCGGGCGATTTGTGGCGCGCTGACTGCGATCATGACGGGTGTGGCTTATGCGACCTCGGCTGAAATCGCCGGTGAGCTGGGTGCTTTCAAAGGTTATGAGCGTAACGCCGACCACATGCTGCGTGTCATCCGCAACCACCGCCGCGCCGCGCAGGGTGTGACCGAGGGGTACGAGAAGCTGTCGGTCAAGCCGGTGCCTCTGGACCACGGCAACTGCCCCGACAAGCGTCTGGTCGATTTGGCCATGTCGGCCTGGGATGAGGCGCTGAGCCTTGGTGAGAAGAACGGTTACCGCAACGCGCAGGCCACTGTGATCGCGCCGACCGGCACCATTGGTCTGGTGATGGATTGCGACACCACGGGGATCGAGCCGGACTTTGCGCTGGTCAAGTTCAAGAAGCTCGCGGGCGGCGGTTACTTCAAGATCATCAACCGTTCGGTGCCGTCGGCGCTGGAGAAGCTGGGCTACTCCTCGGCGCAGATCGAAGAGATCGTGGGTTACGCGGTCGGTCATGGCACCATCGGCAACGCGCCGGGGATCAACCACACCTCACTGACCGGCCACGGTTTTGGCCCGAATGAGCTGGCCAAGGTGGACGCCGCGCTGGAAAGCGCCTTCGACATCCGGTTCGTCTTCAACCAGTGGACGCTGGGCGAGGATTTCTGCACCGGTGTTCTGGGCATCCCGGCGACCAAGCTGAATGACCCGACCTTCGACCTGCTGCGTCATCTGGGCTTTACCCGCGCGGATATCGAAGCGGCGAACGATCACGTCTGCGGGACCATGACGCTGGAAGGCGCGCCGCATCTGAAAGAGGAACACTATTCCATCTTCGACTGCGCCAACCCGTGCGGCAAGAAAGGTAAGCGTTTCCTTGGGGTTGATAGCCACATCACTATGATGGCAGCGGCGCAGAGCTTTATCTCGGGTGCGATTTCCAAGACGATCAACATGCCGAATGACGCGACCATCGAGGATTGCCAGAAGGCATATGAACTGTCGTGGTCGCTGGGAGTGAAGGCCAACGCGCTGTATCGCGACGGCTCGAAACTGTCGCAGCCTCTGGCCGCCGCACTGGTCGAGGATGATGACGAAGCGGCCGAGGTTCTGGAAAGCGGCTCGCCCGCCGAAAAGGCTGCCGTGTTGGCCGAGAAGGTCATCGAGAAGGTGGTCGTCAAGGAAATCGTCCGCTCGCACCGCGAGAAGATGCCCGAGCGTCGGAAAGGCTACACACAGAAAGCCATCGTGGGCGGCCATAAGGTCTATCTGCGGACGGGTGAGTATTCGGACGGCTCGCTGGGTGAGATTTTCATCGACATGCACAAGGAAGGCGCTGGCTTCCGGGCGATGATGAACAACTTTGCCATCGCGGTCTCGGTCGGCCTGCAATACGGCGTGCCGCTGGAAGAGTTCGTGGATGCCTTCAC
Source organism: Ruegeria sp. R8_1 (assembly GCF_017743815.1). Taxonomy (NCBI): domain Bacteria; kingdom Pseudomonadati; phylum Pseudomonadota; class Alphaproteobacteria; order Rhodobacterales; family Roseobacteraceae; genus Ruegeria; species Ruegeria sp. R8_1. Next base: position 756,785 of record NZ_JAGHRL010000001.1, read on the forward strand.
CTTCACCAAGTTCGAACCGGCGGGGATGGTGCAGGGCAACGACTCGATCAAGAACGCGACGTCGATCCTGGACTATATCTTCCGCGAACTGGCCGTGTCCTATCTGGACCGCACTGATCTGGCCCATGTGAAGCCCGAAGGCGCTGCCTTTGACGATATCGGCCGGGGCGAGGAAGAGGGCGTCTCGAACGTATCCGAGATCAGTGAAACAGCCGCTTCCAAGTCATTGGAAGTACTGAAGCAAATCAGTTCGACCGGGTATCTGCGTAAGCGGTTGCCGCAGGATCTGGCCGTGTTCACACCGCAAGCAGATGCGACCGGGATGGCGGAACCTGCCGCCGTGTTCGAAGCGCCTGCTGAAACCGCAGTTGCGACAGGTATGGACGCCCGCACCAAAGCCAAGATGCAAGGGTACGAGGGCGATCCCTGCGGCGAATGCGGAAACTACACGCTGGTGCGCAATGGCACCTGCATGAAATGCAACACCTGCGGTGCGACCAGCGGGTGTAGCTGAGGCAAACGCCCCGTCAGGCGGGGTGTAGGGACCTGGGCTTTCCCCCGAATGCCCGGTCCCGACGAATACGGAAGAAGGCGCCGAGACTTACCGACGATGCCTTTTTCCACTCGGCCGACATGCCCGTGTCGGCCGGGAACAGGGTGGGGCGGAATATTGCTCTTTCCCACTCTCTCACGGGGCGGGTGCGCTCGTCCCATGCGCAGTCCAGGCCGCAGGCAAAAAAACACCGGGCGGTCAACGATATGAGCCTGGATGGCGAAACTTAAAGGGGGCCTCAGCCCCCTTTTTTTCATGTAGTTACGTTGGCAAGTGAATGTTAAATTTCTCGCGAAGGGCCGCGTCCAGCATGGGATCGAACCGTGCGGGTGACGGCGCGGACAAGATTTCCTCTTTCCGGGCCGTGGCCTTGGCGATCAGGTCAGGTTTTCCCAACTCGGCCCATTCTTTGGGTGACGTGCGGTCGCCATAAGTCGGATACACGTAATCCGCCTGCATTCGGCTTAGCGTTGCATCGGTGCCAAGGTAATGGCCCGGGCCGCCCATGCAGACTTCGGCGATCTGGTCGAGCGCCAGCGTTTCATCCGTGACTTCGATCCCACGAACACAGCGCTGCGCCTGTCCAATAATGTCATCCCCCAGGATCAGGCTTTCAAAACAGAAACCCAGCAATGAGGCGTGCATTCCAGCGGCCTCGTACACCATATTCACGCCAGATAATCCCGCCATAACATTCGAGCACATCTGCTCCCAACCGGCCTGCATATCTGGCATTTTCGAGTCCGATGCGCCGGCCGCCGCGCCGCCGGGAAGATCATAGAACTGGTGCATTTGTCCGCATCCGGCAGTCAGCAGGGCTTGCTCGCCCGAGCCTATGGACATAGCGCCGGTTCGCAGGTCCAACCCAAATGGCCAGGTGCCAAAAACTGCAGGCGCGCCGGGGCTTACGGCATTTACATAAACCAGTCCTGCCAGGCATTCGGCGGTGGCCTGTGTGATTGCGCCCGCTATGGTCGAGGGGGCCGTCGCACCGGCCATACCTGCGGACAACAACAGTACCGGCATTCCAGCCTTGATACACTCCTCCATCACTTCGCAGCTTTCGGTGGCGAATTTCATCGGAGGAACAACGAAACAGTTCGAGTTCGATACAAATGGTCGCTCGCGCCACTTATCCTCTCCGCCTGCGATCATGTGCAACATCTCAACCGCTGGGGCGACATGGCTGGGCTCTGTGAACGACGTGCCGATGTGTTTGAACGTGCCAGAGCAGGCGGCGTAGACGGTGTTCAGGTCCATCTCCATGTTGTCCGTGATGTCACGACACACCATAGGGCGTTGAACAAAATGGATATTATCCAGTTGCTGACAAATCCGCGCTGCATCGTGCAGGTCTTGAACGGTCGAGTCCCGATACTCCCGACCGTGGACGTCGACCATACTGACAGCAGCACCCGCGGTGCCATAGTGGACGCGTGTGCCGGCCAGATCGAGATCCATCTGCCCATCGCGGCTGTGCAGGGTAACGGAACGGTTGGCATTGGCAATCGTGTCTTCTACCAGCGCTCGCGGAAAGCGAATGCGCCCGTCGTCGCCCAAGGTGCATCCAGCGCCGACCAGATAGTCAATCCCGCTTTGCGGCGCGTCCGCAAGCCCGATCGTTTCAAGCGCAGTCAGCGCGGCCTCGTGTATTTGTTCAACCTGCCGAGGCGTGAGCGGTTTCAGTGTTCCGCCTTCCAGGCCAGGGCGAACAGGGCGCAAGTGTTCGGGAAGGGCCGAGGCACGGGCCGCGCGACGTGCGGCGCGACCGCCGCTGCGAGAAGAGGTACGGGATTGTTCGTTCATATCAAAGTCCGATTGGTGAGTTGCGAGTGGTCTTAGGGCGGTTCAATCCCGGACTGGTCGCCCTCGGGCCGCGCGACCACGATCCGCACCGATGGTGCGGCTGATCAGCCGGATCTTCCAAACGTCACTGTGCATGCAGGTCCTCACCTTGTAGCGAACAGTGTTCCAAGTCGAACCGGCTCATTCTGTCCTGTTTGCGACTTCGACGACCAAAAGCGAAACAAACCTCAGTTTTTCAGCGCATAGATTACCCTGGGTAAAGAAATTACCCGCTTGGTCTGGAAATCTGTTATACTTCGGTCACTTATTTAACAGCAATTCGTGATCTCAATTGATTTTTAACGATTGGCTTCCAGTTGTATGGCACTCTGAAAAGAATACTCGAATGTTTTGATGAAAGGCTTTTGTAGTCTAATGAACCAACTGCTGCCCATCATTGTCGCGATGACACTGACCGGCACCATCCCGGCTTTTGCCGAGGATTGGAGCGGGGCTTATGCAGGATTCAGCTTTGGTTATGCGGATGCAGATGGCCCGAACGGCGCAAGCGGTAGTGATTCTAGCTTTGGTCCTCATGTCGGATATGATCACGATTTCGGGAATTTCGTTCTGGGAGGCGAGCTTGAGTATAATCGGCTGTCTTTGAATCTGGGTCAGAACGAAGGTAGCCTGGACAGCATGACCCGCGTGAAACTGCGTGGCGGGTACGATTTCGGATCTGCGCTTGGGTATGTAGTTGTGGGGGCCGCACGAGTAGATTCTTCGGTCGAAAATGACACAGCTGCGGTCTACGGAATCGGTGTTGCCTATCCGGTCACCGATAGATTTGTCATCAGTGGTGAGGCTTTGCGTCAGAACTTTGACGATGTGACCCGTTCAGACGGCGGGTTGGACTCTAATGTGTTTAACCTACGAACGACCTTCCGGTTCTAAGCACTGCTATTCAACTGGCGTGCTGGTTGGCCAGATCTTTCGCGAAATCACAGATGGTCTGCGAAGCATAGGAAAAACGCGCGCCCTAGGATGTATCCTGTAGCCGCAGTGCCAAATCTCTCGCCACGCGTTACTGCGATGCGATGTGTATCCAGCAGCGCATTTGCGAGCTCTAGATCGCTGAGGCCAGTCGCATGCACATCCGGCATCAGGTACATCGCGCCTTGCGCGGGCATTTTGCCTACCGTGGTCTGCGCGCGTGAAATTTCGATTGCCAGAGCCCGTCTGCGGCGGAACGGAGCCACTGTTTCGCGCAGCAGGTCCGTGCCGGGAACTGCTTAACAGCCCGTATGGCTTTGCCGTGCGGACAGGTTCATCTCGGCTAGGATCGAAGGATCGGCTCGGATGTTATGCTCGCCAATGGCCAGGACGGTTGCGGCAATCCCCTCGCTGATCATCCGACGCGCGCGGCAGAATAGATCCTATCCGTTGCGAACGCCCTCGGTAAGCTGGGTGCTGCGCTGCGACAGTTTCATGCGCGACCTCTGCGTGATGCGTTCGGCTGACAGGCCCAGAGGTATAAGTGATTGTCAACGGTTGGGGTAACAAGGCTTGGCGTGATGCGATCTGCGTGATACGAGGGAGGCATGAACCGGACGACCTGTATCATTATCCGCCGCATTTCCTGCTGATTTATCAAGCGGGCCGGTTTCTTTCGTTTTCATCCCTGAGACAAGTTGCTAAGCCCGCGCCAACGCGAGACGCCACGCCGTTCTTAGGAGCTGACCGATGACCACGATCAAACTGCACAACACAAGGACCCGGACGAAAGAGGATTTCGTGCCGATCAGTGCTGACAATGTGCGGATGTATGTCTGTGGTCCGACGGTCTATGACCGCGCCCATCTCGGCAATGCGCGGCCCGTGGTGGTGTTTGATGTGCTCTATCGGTTGCTGCGCCACACCTATGGCGGGGATCACGTGACCTATGTGCGCAACTTCACCGACGTGGATGACAAGATCAACGCGACCGCTTTGGCGCGTCAGAAAGCCGGTGCGTCGGGGACGTTGGAACAATTGGTGCAGGAGCGTTCGGACGAGACGATCGGCTGGTACCTGCACGATATGGGCGCGTTGGGTGCGCTAGAGCCGAACCAGATGCCGCGCGCGACGCAGTACATTCCGCAGATGATTGCGATGATTGAAGGGCTCATCGCCAAGGGTCATGCCTATGCTGCCGAGGGTCATGTGCTGTTCGCCGTAGACAGCTGGAAAGAGCGTTATGGCGCGCTTTCGGGGCGCTCGGTTGATGACATGATCGCGGGCGCACGGGTTGAGGTTGCGCCCTACAAGAAGAACCCGATGGATTTCGTGCTGTGGAAACCCTCGAGCGATGAGCTTCCCGGCTGGGACAGCCCGTGGGGACGGGGGCGTCCGGGCTGGCACATTGAATGCTCGGCCATGAGCTATGAGCTGCTGGGTGAGAGTTTCGACATTCACGGCGGCGGCAATGACCTGATGTTCCCGCATCATGAGAATGAGATCGCACAAAGCTGCTGTGCCCATCCCGAAGGCGAGTTCGCGCGGGTTTGGCTGCATAATGAGATGTTGCAGGTCGAAGGTAAGAAGATGTCCAAATCGCTGGGCAATTTCTTCACCGTACATGATCTGCTGGATCAGGGCGTTCCGGGCGAGGTGATCCGGTTTGTGTTCCTGCAGACCCATTACCGCAAGCCGATGGACTGGACCGAGAAAAAGGCGCGTGAGGCCGAGGCGACGCTCCGCAAGTGGCGGGCGCTGACAACGGGCATCGAGCCCGCCGCCAGCGCGGCCCCCTCAGTGATCGCCGCGCTGGGTGATGACCTGAATACGGCGGGGGCCTTGGCGGAACTCCACCGTCTGGCGGCAGAGGGCGATGCGGCGGGGCTGTTGGCCAGTGCGCAGGTTCTGGGGCTGTTGGAGCCTGAAATGGGCGCTTGGGCTGATACGGGATCAGCGGATCTGTCGGGCCATGCGGCGCGTCTGGCCGAGGCTCGGGCCGAAGCGATGCAAAGCAAGGACTTCTCGGAAGTGGACCGGCTGAAGGCGTCCTATGTCGCAGCAGGGCTGGAAGTACGGATGAGCAAGGACGGCGTGGAGCTTGTGCCGGGGGCCGGGTTTGACGCTGCCAAGCTGGAGGGCGTGTAATGTCGAAGGAACGGCTTTATCTTTACGACACCACGCTGCGCGACGGGCAGCAGACCCAGGGTGTGCAGTTCTCGACCGCTGAAAAGGTGCAGATCGCCAAGGCTCTGGATGAGTTGGGCGTGGACTATATCGAGGGCGGTTGGCCCGGTGCGAATCCCACCGACAGCGCGTTTTTTGAGGTCGCGCCCAAAACCTCGGCCCGGTTGACCGCGTTTGGGATGACCAAGCGGTCCGGTCGGTCGGCCGAGAATGATGATGTGCTGGCCGCTGTGATGAATGCGGGCACGCAGGCCGTCTGTCTGGTGGGCAAATCGCATGATTACCACGTGACCCACGCGTTGGGGATCGCGCTGGAGGAGAATGTCGAGAATGTCCGCGCCTCGGTCGCGCATATCGTGGCGCAGGGGCGCGAGGCGCTGTTCGATGCCGAGCATTTCTTTGACGGCTACAAGGACAATCCTGCATATGCGGTTCAGGTCTGCCGGGCCGCGCTGGAGGCGGGCGCGCGTTGGGTTGTGCTGTGCGATACCAATGGTGGCGCGCTGCCGGCTGAGGTCTCGCGCATTGTGACCGAGGTGATCGCCGCAGGGCTGCCGGGTGATCGCTTGGGCATTCATACGCACAACGACACGGAAAACGCAGTGGCGTGTTCGCTGGCCGCCGTCGACGCAGGCGCGCGACAGATTCAGGGCACGCTGAACGGGCTGGGCGAGCGGTGCGGCAATGCGAACCTGACCGCTCTGATCCCGACCTTGTTGTTGAAAGAACCCTATGCGTCGCAGTTCGATATCGGCGTCAGCACACAGGCGCTGGCCGGTCTGACGCGGATCAGCCGGATGTTGGACGATATCTTGAACAGGGTGCCCAGCAAGCAATCGGCTTATGTGGGGGCCTCGGCCTTTGCGCATAAGGCGGGGCTGCACGCCAGTGCGATCCTCAAGGATCCGTCGACCTATGAGCATGTAGATCCGGGCGCAGTGGGCAACGCGCGGATCATCCCGATGTCAAATCAGGCGGGCCAGTCGAACCTGCGCAAACGCCTTACCGAGGCGGGTTTGTCGGTGGAAAAAGCCGACCCTGCGCTCGGGCGCATCCTTGATCGCATCAAACAGCGCGAGGCCGAGGGCTATTCCTATGATACCGCGCAGGCGAGTTTCGAGTTGCTGGCACGGGATGAGTTGGGGCAGCTGCCCGAGTTCTTTGAGGTCAAGCGGTACAAAGTGACCGTTGAACGGCGCAAGAACAAATACAACAGGATGGTCAGCCTGTCCGAGGCCGTGGTCGTGGTTAAGGTCGATGGTGAAAAGAAGCTGTCGGTCAGCGAATCCCACGACGAGCACGGCAGTGACCGGGGGCCGGTGAACGCTCTGGCCAAGGCTCTGTCCAAGGATCTGGGGCAATATTCGCAGGTTCTGGCCGATATGCGACTGGTGGATTTCAAGGTGCGCATCACCCAAGGCGGGACCGAGGCTGTGACCCGCGTCATCATCGACAGCGAAGACGGGCAGGGGCGGCGCTGGTCGACCGTGGGGGTCAGCGCGAACATAGTCGATGCCTCGTTCGAGGCGCTGCTGGATGCGATCCAGTGGAAACTGGTACGTGATTGCGGGCCGCAGGCGGTGGTGGCCGAGTGAGCGTTGCTTTCGACGATGACGTAAAAGCGTGCGCCGCGCTGGTGCATCGCGCCGACCCGGATCGGTTCATGGCGGTGATGGCGGCGCCGGTCGCGGTGCGGCCTAAGCTCTTTCCGCTTTATGCGTTGAATGCCGAGGTGGCGCGCGCGCCCTGGGTCACGCAAGAGCCGATGATCGCCGAAATGCGCCTGCAATGGTGGCGCGATGCGCTGCAGGAAATTGCCGAAGGTGGAACGGTGCGCCGCCATGAGGTTGTAACGGCCTTGTCCCGTGTGCTGTCGCCTCATTTGGCCGCGCAACTTGATGAATATGTGGCCGTAAGGCGTTGGGATATATATCGGGATCCGTTCGAGGATCAGGCCCATTTCGACACCTATCTGGACCAGAGCGCAGGCAGTCTGATGGTCGCTGCCGCGCAGGTTCTGGGTGCAGCGGATGAGGGTGTTTTGCGCGATTTCGGCTATGCGGTTGGCGTGGCGAACTGGCTGCGTGCGATCCCCGAGCTTGAGGCACGCGGGCGCATCCCATTGTTGGACGGCACACCTGACGGGGTGCGGGCGTTGGCGCAAGCAGGGTTGGAGCGGTTGCAAAGGGCGCGGGCCAACGCGGCGCTGGTGTCGGCGCAGGCGCGCCCGGCGCTGTATTCCGGGTGGCAGGCCGAATGGGTGCTGCGCCGCGCCATAGCCAAACCGGATCGTGTGGCGGCCGAGGATTTGGGGCAGGGGGAAATGCGGCGCAGGTTGTCCCTGATGTGGACGGCCGCGCGGGGGCGCTGGTAGGCGATCAGGCGGCTTCGGGTTCCGTGGGTTTCAGCACCAGCCATAACAGCGCGCCACCGGCCAAGGTCAACAGAGGGATCATGGCAAGGTTCACCGCCGTCCACCCCTCGACCGCCGAACCGCCTGAGCAGTTCATCAACCCGCCCGAAGCAAGCGAGGCAAAGGTCACGCCGCCGAACACCAGCAGGTCATTCAGGCCCTGCATCCGCCCGCGTTCATTCACGTCATGGGCAGAGGCCAGCATCGTAGTGGCCCCGATAAAGCCAAAGTTCCAACCGATACCCAGCAGGATCAGCGCGATGAAGAAATTGCCAAGCTCGACCCCTTGCAGGGCGACCACTCCGGCTGCGCCCAGAATGGCGAGGCCGAGGGCGACGATTTTTTCGACTCCAAACCGGGCGATCAACTGACCGGTGAAAAAGCTGGGGATATACATGGCAAGAACATGACCAGTCACCACATCGGCTGCGTCATTGGCTGAATAGCCGCAGCCGACAACCGCCAGCGGGGTTGAGGTCATGACAAGGTTCATCAGCGCATATGACACCATCGCGCAGATGATCGCGACCGCGATGCGCGGGGTTTTCAACATCTCAAGCCGGGTGCGGCCTTTGGGTGCGCCCTCCGCCACTTTTGTCGGTGTCGGGATGTCGAGAAAGAAGAACAGGACCGAGCCGATCACATTCACCGCAATCACCGCCATATAGGTGCCGAGGAACGGGATCACATAGGCAGTGGATGTCAGCTTGACGATCTGTGGCCCGATGATCGCCGCCGCAAGTCCTCCGGCCATGACATAGGAAATCGCTTTGGGGCGGAAAGCGTCCGAGGCCGTATCGGCGGCGGCAAAGCGGTAAAAGCCGTGCGCGCTCATATAGATACCAGTCAGCAGGCTGCCCAGCAGAAAGATCGGGAATGACCCCAGATAGAGCCCGTAAGCCCCGACCAGACCGCCAAGCGCACCTGCAGTTGCGCCCACCAGAAAGCCAACGCGCCGTCCCCAGCGCTGCATGATGGCCGAGATCGGCGTGGCCGCCAGCATCGACCCTAGCACGATCAGTGAGATCGGCAGGGTGGCCAGACAGGCATTGGTCGCCAGCGACTCGCCAGCCAACCCGCCGACGATAAAGATCATCGGCATCTGTGCGCCCAGCACCGCCTGCGCCGCCACCAGAACGGCGACGTTGCGTTTGGCCTGACTGTCATCGGGGGTAGTTGCGGTCATCGTCATGCGCCATGGGTATCCGCGAAAAGCATGTCGCACAAGCGGGTTGCATATGCGTCAAAGCAGCCTAACGTGTGCGCAATCAAACAGGTTGGGGCCCACATGTCCGTCGGACGTATCATCGAAACCTATGACTGCGTGCGGGAAGGGGCCGAGTGGCTGGGCAATGCCTGCCCGCGCATGGCCTATGCGATGGAACAGGTGGGTCCGCTGCCGCTGCGTCGCAAGCCGGACGGGTTCGCGCAGTTGCTCAGCGCGATTGTCAGCCAGCAGGTCAGCGTGGCCTCGGCCAATGCGATCTGGAAACGGCTGCAAAAGGCGAAACTGACCGGCCCGCGCAAGATCATGTGGGCGACCGATGACGATCTGCGCGCAGTTGGGCTGAGCCGTCAGAAAATTCGCTATGCCCGTGCGCTGGCCGAGGCCCGCATTGATTACAAAGCGTTGCGCGACCTTCCTGATGCAGATGTGGTCGCCATTCTGACCGAAGTTCCCGGCATCGGGGTCTGGACCGCCGAGATTTACGCCATGTTTTCGCTGGGCCGCGCCGATGTGATGGCACCGGGCGATCTGGCCCTGCAGGAGGCTGCGCGCATCCTCTATGACCTGCCCAAACGCCCGACCGACAAGGAACTGCGACAGATGGCCGAGGCGTGGTCGCCCTGGCGGTCGGTTGCGGCGCGGGTGTTGTGGGCCTATTACCGGGTGGCAAAGGAACGAGAAGGGATCAGATGACTCGAGTATTGAATGCGCTCCGAAAAGAGCCGGTTTCGGGCGACACGCGCTCGGTCGTGGTGTTTGTGCATGGCTATGGTGCCAACGGGGCCGACCTGCTGGGTCTGGCCGATCCACTGGGTGAGCATCTACCCGACACACTGTTCGTGGCGCCCGATGCGCCCGAGCAAATCCCCGGAATGCCCAACGGATTTCAATGGTTCCCGATCCCGTGGATCGACGGCTCGTCCGAGGAAGAAGCGCGCCGCGGCATGGAAATGGCGGTCGAGGATTTCAACGCCTTCCTTGATGCGCTGATGGTGGATGAGGACGTGCTGCCCGAGCAGGTGGTGCTGTTCGGGTTCAGCCAGGGCACGATGATGAGCTTGCACGTTGCCCCGCGCCGAGAAGACCCTGTAGCCGGGATCGTCGCCTTCTCGGGCCGGTTGCTGGAGCCTGACCTGCTGCCCGATGAGACGGTCAGCCGAATGCCGATCCTTCTGGTGCATGGCGACGCCGATGACGTGGTGCCACCGCAATCTCTGCCCGAAGCGGCCGAGGCGCTGCAGGCTGCCGATTTCAAAGAGGTCTACGCCCATATCATGAAGGGCACCGGCCACGGTATCGCGCCTGATGGCCTGAGCGTGGCGTTGGCCTTCATGCGGGACAAGCTGAGCCTTTGATCCAATGATCGCAGTCCGGCCCATGATGCCCGAGGATGTGGCAGCCGCGTGCCGAATCCTCAACCATATTATCGAGATCGGGGGGACGACTGCGTTCGAGATCCCGTTCTCTGAGGCACTTTTTGCGCAAAGTTATCTGTCAGGACCGGACAAGATTTGTTGTCATGTTGCGTTGGACAGTGATGGTGAGGTGGCCGGTTTCCAGTGGCTGGGATCGCATGCAAAATTGCCGGATGACTGCGCCGATATCGCCACCTTTGCGCGCCGCGATCCGGTTCTGAGAGGTGTTGGGCGGGCGCTGTTTGCCGAAACCTCGAAACATGCGGCGGCTTTGGGGTTCAGCGCGATCAATGCCACCATCCGGGCCGATAACCGGCAAGGGCTGAGTTACTACGACAAGATGGGTTTTCTGGACTACTCGGTCGCTTATGACGTTCCCCTTCGTGACGGCACACCGGTTGATCGGATTTCCAAACGGTTTGAACTGAGAAAGGGTTAAGAATGCTGGTCGTTACAGGAACGGTTGAGGTCACGCCGGAAGGCGTTGAACGGGCGGCAAAAGCCGCGCAGGAAATGGTGGCGGAAACGGTGAAAGAACAAGGCTGTAACGTCTACGAATTCAGCCAGGTTCTTGGGCATTCCAACCGCTTCCGTGTGTATGAAGAGTGGGAAAGCCAAGCTGCGCTTGAGGCACATTTCGCAACGCCGCACATGGAGGTGTTCCGCGCGGTCTTGGGCGAGGTTGGAGTGATCTCGAACGATATCTGTCGAATCGTTGGTGGCGAGAAGCAGCCGCTGCGGTAGTCAGCCCCAAAGGTGGGGTTCTGCAAACTCCACCGAGTTGCCCGCCGGGTCGCGCACGTAAAGCGAGCGCGCGCCGTTCGGCCAGTCGAACTCGGCATCCAGCGGAACGTTCCAGTCCAGCAAGTGTTTGCGCATCACCGCAATCTGGTCGCCGGGCATAGACAAGCAGACATGGCCCGGTCCACGCGCGCCATGCGGGGGCACGGGCAGGTCGGGGTTCAGCGGCGGTTTCTCGGTCTCGTCAGCGTTGAAGATCAGCAGAACCGTCGCGCCCACGCGGTAGAACACATGCCGGTCAGTGACCCGCTGGATTTTTTCCAGCGCCAGAACCTCCCCATAGAAGTGCTCGGCCGCGTCAAGGTCATCGACGTACAAAGCCGCCTCAAGAATGCCCTGGGGGGCGGGTATGTCCGGCGTGACTTTCATGGCCTAAGCCTATCACAATGGGCGGTTTTTGTCACCGGCGGGGGCGGCGGTCGCGTTTGCGTTGCGGGGCCGCGTTGATCGCGGGTTCGGGCAGGCTGTCCCATTGGCCGGGGTCCAACCCGTCCAGCGTCCAGTCGCCGATGCGGGCGCGGATCAGGCGCAGGGTCGGGTGGCCCACAGCTGCCGTCATGCGCCGGACCTGCCGGTTCTTGCCCTCGCGCAGGGTCAGTTCGATCCAGCAATCGGGCACCGTTTGACGCTCGCGGATCGGAGGGGTGCGCGGCCACAACCCATCGGGTTCATCCATCATCCGAGCCTTGGCGGGGCGGGTGACGCCATCTTTCAATTCAACCCCGTCGCGCAGCGCCTTCAGCGCGGTGGCATCGGGCAGCCCTTCGACCTGTACCCAATAGGTTTTAGCCATCTTGTGCTTAGGATCGGCGATATGCGCCTGCAGCCGCCCATTGTCGGTCAGCAGCATCAGCCCCTCGCTGTCACGGTCCAACCGCCCAGCAGGGTATACACCCGGAAGGTCTATGAAATCCGACAGGGTGCTGCGCGGTGTGTCCGCATTCGCCCGGTCGGTGAATTGCGGCAACACGTCGAAGGGTTTGTTGAATCGAATGAACCAGCTCATGACCCTCGCCATAGCGCGGCGTAAACTGTCGTGCAACCTGTGGATAACTGTCATGTGCCTGTTACGCAGGCAGCTTACCCATTCCCCGAGATATTGTGGATACTCAGGGCTTGTCAGAGTTTTAACACGATATATAGTTAGCGTAAGGCCGGGGCGGGTGTTCCCCGCTCTGATGTCAAACGGGCAGAGCAGAGCGAGGAGCGATTCTGATATGGACGCAGACTTCAGGACCGAATTTGTCAGGGAACCCGGTGCGCTGAGGCATCATCCGGCATTGGTTTTGAACGCCGATTATCGCCCCTTGTCTTACTATCCACTGTCCCTTTGGCCATGGCAGGAGGCAGTGAAAGCCGCCTGGCTGGATCGGGTGGACATTGTGGCCGAGTATGACGAGGTCGTCCGAAGCCCTAGCACGGAAATCCGAATACCGTCGGTTGTTGTGCTGAAAGACTATGTAAAACCCAGAAAGCGCGTGGCCTTCACGCGCTTTAATTTATTTCTGAGGGATGAATTCCGCTGCCAGTATTGCGGCAGCCGGGGGGATCTGACGTTTGACCACGTGGTGCCGCGCGCCGCAGGCGGTGTGACCAGCTGGCAGAACGTGGTGGCGGCGTGCAGCCCGTGCAACCTGCGCAAAGGGTCGAAATCGTTGCGGCAGGCGGGGATGACTCTGCGTAAGCCACCGCGGCAGCCCGATGCCGAAGCCTTGCGCAATGTCGGGCGGAAGTTCCCGCCCAATCACCTGCATGACAGCTGGATCGACTTTCTTTACTGGGATGCCGAGCTGGACGAATTCTGACGCCAGGCCAGCATCCAAAATACAATCAGCACAGTCGAGATTACGCCGTTCCAGGCGGCCATGGACAATCCGAACATCTCCCACGGGATGTCATCGCAGCGTACAAGGGGCGCGGTCATGATCTGGTCGAACAGGTCCTGAGTCGATAGTCCTCCGATATCACCGGAAGTGCAGCTTGAGGGGCCTTCCCACCAGCCTTGCTCGACCCCGGCGTGGAAAAAGCCGATCGCCGCGGTGGACAGCGCAGCCAGTGCTCCGACGAGGGGCAAAAAGTTCAAACGCGGCAGCGCCAGAGCCAACGCGCCTACAACAAAAGCTACGGCATGAGGGTAGCGCTGCCAAATGCACATTTTGCAAGGTGCCATACCGCCAAGGTATTGAAATGCCCACGCCCCCAGCAGCAACGCGCCAGAGCCGCCGGCAGCGACCAAAATCAGTTGCGCTCTTCGCGTCATATGTATTTCACCACAAGAAAGCCGCCGAACAGCAGGATGATGAACAACGTGAACATCAGGCCCAGTCGCTTTTCGATGAAGGCGCGGATCGGCTCTCCAAAGCCCCACAGAAGACCGGCGACCATGAAAAAGCGCAATGCACGTGCCAGAATCGACGTCGCAATGAATGTGCCCAGAGGCATGCCGGTCCAGCCCGACATGATGGTGATGACCTTGTAGGGAAAGGGGGTCACGCCCGCCGCCAGCACAGCCCAGAACCCGAAATCGTTGAACCGGGTGTTGAATTCCTCCATCGCGTGAGCCTTGCCCATGGATTCGAGGATGGGCTGACCGAGGCTTTCATAGAAAAACGCCCCAATCGCGTATCCAAGCAAACCACCGAGCACCGATGCGACCAACGCAACTGTCGCGATCAACCACGCGCGTGACGGTCGCGCCAGGATCATCGGAATCATCAGCACATCGGGCGGAATCGGAAAGAATGAGCTTTCGATAAAGGCCACTACGGCCAATGCCCACAAAGCGTGCGGGTGTTCGGCCAGACGAATAGTCCAGTCATAGAGTGATCGTATCATTCGGCGCCAAAATCCCGGTCAACAGATGGGTTAGCCAAATCACGCGGTCATCCTAGGGTCAACTACCGCCGGAAAAACAAATGACGATGGGTTGTTTTTTGCCTCTGGACCTTCCTGAACTTGGGCGCTAATCCAGTGTTCGTGGCCCAAGTGGCGGAATGGTAGACGCAGGGGATTCAAAATCCCCCGCCTTCACGGGCGTGAGAGTTCGAGTCTCTCCTTGGGCACCACACCTTCCGGTAAGCAATGTGTGTTGGCGACCCTTAAGGGTCCGGTCGGAGGCTGAGCCAGACCAGAAAGCCGATGAACAGGAACACATTGATGTTTAGAAGCGTGTCAATCAGGGAAGTGCTCATGAGCGGTCCTCGCGGGCCAGTGATTTGATCAGGCAGATAACCAGTACCGGAACGATGAAAACAAAGGCTATGGCCGACAAGGCTATGATCGACCGGACTAGTCCAATGTCACCAACAAATATCATCGCCAGCCCTAAAGCTCCGAGAATCGCCCCCCAGATTGTGCGTATGCGGGGCGAGGGGTTCTCGTCCCCACCGGTTCCGATCATCGCCAAGGTGAATCCAGCGCTGACCACACTGGTAATGACGAACAGAAATGCCGCCAAAACCGTTGCGGCCCTCGTCACGCCGTCCAATGGAAACCGTTCCAACAGAGCAAAGGTCGTGGCGTCCAGATTTTGCGCGTTGATCGCAGACAGTTCGGCGTCCTGGCGCAGGGCGTCGTAAAAGCCTAAGCCTCCGAAGATTCCGAACCACAAGATCGAAAACAGGGTGGGTGCGACGATAACGCCTACCAGAAACTCACGAATGGTTCGCCCGCGCGAAATACGAGCGATAAAGATACCCACAAAGGGTGACCAAGCTAACCACCAGATCATGTAGTTCAGCGTCCAGCCCTGAAACCAGTCGACGATGATATCATCGAAAAACTCGGCGGTCGAAAATCCGGCAGGTAGAACTTCGAACAGGTACCGGCCAAACCCGGCGACGATGTCGTTCATAAGGAACGATGTTGGGCCAAGCAGCAGCAGATAGATCATCAAACTGACAGCAATCAGCATCGCGGCGTTTGACAGCAGCGCCATTCCGTCGCCAAGGTCCTTGCGCAGCGGTATAATGAACGCAACACAAAGCGCGACAAAGACCGGTATCGTCAGGGTGTCGGGGTTTTCAACACCGATCAGCCCTGCCAACCCCGTCTGAATCTGGAAAACCCCCATGGCCATTGACCCGGCCAACCCCACAGCGATCGCAACGATTGACAAAAGATCGAAAAGCCAGCCCACCGACCGGGTCCAGCGCATATCGCCAAAAGTATCCAGCACTGGTGCGCTCAAAAGCAACGCCCTGCCTTTGCGATAGGCGAAATAGGCGATGACCAACGCCACGAGGCCGTAAATGGCCCATGCGTGAAACCCCCAGTTCAGGTAGGTGACGAACATGGCGTAGCTGGCCGCTTCCGGCTCGTCGCGGTATTGCCGCAATACTTCGAAGTGGGTCAACGGCTCGGCGGCGCCGTAAAATAACAGGCCGACGCCCATCCCGGCGGCAAACAGCATAGCGATCCAAGCCGGGGTGGAAAATTCGGGCGTATCCGTGTCTTTGCCCAACCGAGTGTTCCCGAACCGGGAAAAGGCTAGAAAGAGCGCGACGAACAGCAACCCGCTGACCTCGAGCATGATAAACCAGCCGCGGCTGTTGAATTGAGTCGCCACTGCGGCAGCGGCCAGTTTGCCCAGCCCTTGCGGGTCGGCAAGCCCCCAAACTGCGATGGCGGCACTTAGGACAAGCGCAATGGCCAGCAGCGGGCTGAACGATGTTTTGTTCACGGCTTTTCGCCTTTTCTAACTCGTGTTTGAACGAACCAACCAAACCATCCCGCTAGGACCGGTCAATGGCTGAGTTTGAGGCGGTATACACTCAAATTCGACCGATGGGGAAACTTTGGCTAATTCCGTCATATATGCGGAATGAGGACGTTACGTTATGTGTAGGGGTTGACAAGATGAGTGTCTGAATGAAACGTCGTCTAAGTTGGGAGATTTTGGAATTTCAGATGCTTGACCCTGTTGCATGATAGGGTGGCTTGCCGTACCGGCATGGTCCCAGATGGGGGGCCGCTGATATGTCTCTCATCCACAATAAGAGTTTGGGAGTTCTCAAAAATGAAAAACAGCAGCAAGCTAAGCCTTGGCGCGTTTGTCACGGCAGCCATGATGGCTCCGGCAGCTTATGCGGAAGAATTCATCACCATCGGTACCGGCGGTGTGACTGGCGTGTACTACCCGACCGGTGGCGCGATCTGCCGGCTGGTGAACAAGGGCCGCAAAGAGCACGGCGTTCGGTGCTCGGTCGAGTCGACCGGCGGATCGGTTTACAACATCAACACCATCCGCGAAGGCGAGCTGGAGTTCGGTGTGGCCCAGTCCGACTGGCAGTACCATGCCTATAACGGCACCTCGAAATTCGAAGACGCTGGTGCGTTTGAAAACCTGCGCGCTGTGTTCTCGGTTCACCCCGAGCCTTTCACCGTTGTGGCGCGGGCCGACTCTGGCATCAGCAGCTTTGAAGATCTTAAGGGCAAGCGCGTGAACATCGGTAACCCCGGTTCCGGTCAGCGTGGCACCATGGATGTGGTTCTGGACGCGATCGGCTGGACGATCGATGATTTCGCCCTGGCATCCGAGCTGAAAGCAGCCGAACAGTCGGCAGCCCTGTGCGACAACCAGATCGACGCGATGATCTACACCGTGGGTCACCCGTCAGGCTCGATCCAGGAAGCCACCACCGCCTGCGATTCCGTTCTGGTGAACGTGACCGGCGACGCGATTGACGGCCTGATCGACGGCAACTCGTATTACCGCACCGCGACCATTCCGGGTGGCATGTATCGCGGGTCGGACGGTGACACTACGACTTTTGGTGTTGGCGCGACTTTCGTGACCTCGGCTGACGTTTCGGACGACGCGGTCTATGCAGTTGTCAGCTCGGTCTTCGAAAACTTCGACGATTTTAAAAAGCTGCACCCGGCTTTCGCCAACCTCAAGCCCGAAGAAATGATTTCCGACGGTCTGTCGGCTCCGCTGCATCCGGGCGCCGAGAAGTACTACAAAGAAAAAGGCTGGATTCAATAATCCAGACCTGATGCGGAGTGCCTTCGGGCGCTCCGCCACCCAAGCCCGGCGTAACCGGGTAGCGAATAAGGCCAAAAAGGTCGCATGACGGGGAGACATCCTGATGAGTTCCGACACCCAATCCAATCGCCCTCTATCCGAAGAAGAACTGCAGGATCTTGTAGCTTCGTCCGATGCAGGGGGGCGTAATCCGGTTGGCAGTGTCGGGATTTTTCTGGCTGTCGTCGCAGCGCTTTGGTCGGTGTTTCAGGTCGTTCTGGCCTCACCGATTTCCAACGTGGTTCTGCCGGGCAGCGTGGTGAACAACTCGCGCCAGATCCATCTGGCTTTTGCGATGTTCCTGGCCTTTGCGGCCTATCCGGCGCTGAAATCCAGTCCGCGCAATTACATTCCCATTCAAGACTGGATCATGGGCGCGCTTGGCGCGTTTGTGGCGCTGTACGGGTACTTTTTCTACGACAAGATCGTAAACGCCGGTGGTCTGGCGGATGATACCGACAAATGGATCGCGTTGGGTGGTCTTTTGCTTCTGTTCGAGGCCGCACGCCGCGCGCTTGGCCCGGCTATGGCAATCATCGCGACGATCTTCCTGCTCTATGTGTTTTTCGGTTCCTCGGAATGGGTGCCCGAGGTGATCCGCTGGAAGGGCGCAAGCCTGAAAAAAGCCATGAGCCACATGTGGATCACGTCCGAGGGTGTGTTTGGCATCGCGCTTGGTGTGTCTACGAAATTCGTTTTCCTCTTCGTGCTGTTCGGCGCATTGCTGGATAAGGCCGGGGCAGGGAATTACTTTATCAAGATGGCCTTTGGCGCACTTGGCCACCTGCGGGGTGGTCCGGCAAAAGCGGCCGTTGTTGGGTCGGCCGCAACCGGCCTGATCTCGGGCTCGTCGATTGCCAATGTGGTGACCACCGGCACCTTCACCATACCGCTGATGAAGCGGGTGGGCTTTTCCAGTGAACAGGCGGGTTCGGTCGAGGTAGCGAGTTCGGTGAACGGACAGATCATGCCGCCGGTGATGGGGGCTGCGGCCTTCCTGATGGTGGAATATGTGGGCATCTCCTATGTCGAGGTGATCACCCATGCCTTCCTGCCCGCCGCGATCTCCTACATCGCGCTGGTCTATATCGTTCACCTCGAAGCCGTGAAGCGCAACATGCCCACGCTGGGCAATCGCGAGGTGCATCTTGCACGGACCGTTGTCGGGATGCTGTCCTTTTTCCTAGTGTTTGCAGGGCTGTGCTATAGCTCGCAATTCCCGGTCGAGGCGGTCACGGCGTGGGCTCCGTCTGCGGCGGGTCTGATCCTTAGCCTGATTGTGTGTGCGGTCTATGTGGTCCTTCTTTATCTTGCTTCTCAGGTCCCGGATCTTGAGCCGGATGATCCCAACGCCAAAGAGGTGGAACTGCCGGTCATCGCCGAAATTTACAAAGCGGGTCTGCACTATCTGCTGCCGATCATCGTGTTGGTCTATTTCCTGATGATCGAACAGAAATCGCCCGGGTTGTCGGCGTTCTGGGCCACCGCGCTGCTGTTTGTAATTTTGGTGACGCAAAAGCCGCTCAAGGCAATCTTTCGGGGTCAGAGCAACCTGTACGACACGTTCATCGACGGCGTGGCCGATCTGTGGCAGGGCTTGATCGACGGCGCGCGGAACATGATCGGTATCGCGCTGGCCACCGCCACGGCGGGCGTGATCGTGGGCACCGTGACGCTGACGGGCGTGGGACAGGTGATGGCCGATCTGGTCGAGTTCCTGTCAGGCGGCAATCTGATCCTGATGCTGGTGATGGTTGGCCTGCTCAGCCTGATCCTGGGCATGGGCCTGCCGACAACCGCGAACTACATCGTCGTCAGCTCTCTGATGGCCGGAGTGGTGGTTGAGCTGGGCGCGCAAAGCGGGCTGATCGTGCCGCTGATCGCCGTGCATCTGTTCGTGTTCTATTTCGGTATCATGGCTGATGTGACACCGCCTGTGGGTCTGGCCAGCTTCGCGGCTGCTGCCGTTTCGGGCGGGGATGCGATCAAGACAGGCTTCACCGCTTTTTTCTACAGCCTACGCACCGTAGCGTTGCCATTTGTGTTCATCTTCAACACGGATTTGCTGTTGATCGACGTTACTTGGGTCGAAGGCATAATCGTCGCTATATTCGCGACCATTGCCATCCTTGTCTTTACGGCGGGGACAATGGGCTATTTCCTGACCCACAGCCGTTTCTATGAAAGCATCGCGCTGATCGCCGTGGCCTTTGCACTGTTCCGACCGGACTACTTCATGGACCGGATCGCGCCTCCGTACACATCTGTCGAACCGGCTGCTTTGGTCGAAACGATCGGCCAAACCCCACCGGGAACCGAGATGCGACTGGTCGTTGCCGGCCCCGATTTTGACACGCTTGAGATGACTGATACCACGGTCGTCGTGACCGTCGGCGACGAAGAGGGCGGCGAAGCGCGGGTTGAAGCTCTGGGTCTGTTGCTGATCCCAGAGGATGGGTTGGTCAAATTGGAAGAACCCTTGTTCGGTGCGCCGGTTGCCGATGATCTGGATATCTTTGACTATTACGGGGATGAGGCGGTCCGTCTGACCTCGGTCAGTGTGCCGTCCAGCCAGCCCCCGAAACAACTGATCTATATCCCGGCGATGATATTCCTGGGTCTGATCGCCTTCCTGCAACGTGGCCGTGCCACCAGACAAGAGGTGCCCGCATGACAAACTCTGTCCTATGTGCCGTCGACATCAGCAATGGTGATCTGGATGTCCATGTCCTCAAAAAAGCGGCTGCCTTGGCCCAGATGGAAGACGCGCAGCTTGATGTTGTAACGGTTCTGCCGGATTTCGGCGAAAGCTGGGTGTCCGGTTTCTTTCAAGCCGATTTCCACGAAAAAGCGTTGGAAGAAGCGCAGACGAAACTGACCGATATGTGTGTCGCGGCGCTGGGTGCGGAACGGAACGAGACTGTCCGCCATGTGGTTGCAACCGGTACAGCCTATCAGGAAATCCTGAAAACGGCCGATAGTGCCGGGTCAGATCTGATCGTGATCGGAGCGCACAAACCGGATTTCAAGGACTACCTTCTGGGTCCGAATGCGGCACGGGTCGTGCGACACTCTAATGTCTCGGTTTTTGTCGTTCGCTAGTCAGTATCCGGTCATTTCAAGGTAGCCACGACCGCTGTGGCTGCCGGTGACGGTAACCGGACCCTCCCAATATTCAAACATCGTCGCCATCCAGGAATCCGGTGTCATAGCCGATACCTCGACATCAAAATCGCGATCCGGCAGCGTGACCTGCCACCGAATGGGCACATCACGATCAGCCACCTGTGCCGTGTCCAACGGACGGACCCGTACAGCACCATCGGGCAAAGAGGTGGTTGTACCGTCGGGGGCAATCCACGTGGCGGCGGTAAAGTCCCCACGGCCCCCCCTTAGGCGGAAGGCCATCAGCTTGTCACCGTCATCGAAGCTGAGAGAAAACCAATCCCACCCGGTCTGGTCGGCGGCCAGCGGCTGCGATGACCACTCGCGGTCCAGCCAGGCTTGCCCTGTGACAGCGATATCACCGCCAGGCAGCCGCAGCGTCCCTTCAACGGTGTAGAAAGGTTGCGAGTAGTAGTAACTGGCTTGCCCGTCTGCGGATTTGACGGAATATCCGCCGTTTCCATGGAAAACCAACGGACCCTGCGCGTCGAGGGACACGTCATACCCAAAGTCAGCCCCCTGAGCGCGAAGGTTCAGGCGATCCAGATCGTTCCCTTGCATGTACCATTCATCGATCCACGCCACGAACGGGTCGGCTGTGACGCCAGCCTGACCGATACCGCCACGCGACAGGCGCTCTGCAAAGTAATGCGCTTCGGGTGTGGTGACAGCTGCGTGGCCCATCCAGATTTGAGGGCTTTGCCACCCTTCGACTTCGTTTGGTCTGAGGGCCGATCTGAACAGGGTCCATTGCAAACCATAGCTACGCCCATCCTCTCCGGTCAGGTTTGCCGTTAAATACCACCATTCGATCCGGTACGACGGGTGCGGACCGTGATCTTGCGGAAAGCTGAAATCATAACCTGCTTGAGGTACGTCGAACCCTTCGGCCGAGCCGCCCAAACCGGCATAGCCTTGGCTCTGTGCCATGCTTGGCAACAGCAAAGTCAGTATCAAGAGGACATATTTAACGCTCATTGGCAAACACCCTTAAAAGGTCGGCGGGCGGCAGGCGTAACAGGCGAAGCGCAGGCAGGGCAGCCGCGATGAGAGCGGCCACAAGGGTGAGCACCAGAAGATAGACCCAATCCGATGGAAACAGATACATCGGCAATCGCCAGCCGAAGGCCTCGACATTTATGACCGCCAGTAGGGTCCATGCCAACACCAACCCAAGCGGCAGCGCGAAAACCGCCGTCAGCGCCGCCAACAACAGGCTGCGCAATAGCTCTAATCGGGCCAGACGCTCTCGTGTTAACCCCAGCGCCCAGATCGGCGCAATTTGCGGCAAGCGCTGCGTCCACAGTGTCAGCAGGCTTGTCAAAATCGCAAATCCTGCGACACCAAGTGTCAGGATGTTCAGCGCCGAAGTGACAACGAATGTCTTTTCAAAGACCGCCACGGATTGCGCCTTCATCGCCGCCTGTTGAACGACCGACCGCGATGGCAGATCAAAGCGGTCACGCAAGGTCTGGGCCAGTTCCGTTGCCCTATCTTCGGGGACTCGGATGCCAAAGCCGCGGATTTTCGCGCCGGGGGCGATTTTATCAAGGCGATCCATCGAAACGATGGCTTGTCCGGTGGGGTTGCCATAATCAGAATACACCCCGGCTATGGGCAAACTGAGGTTCGCGCCAAGGCTTAGAACGTCACCCGGCCAAAGGTCTTCGCGTCGGGCCAATTGTTCGTTGATCAAGATTGCAGTTCCGTCCATCACACGGTCCCACGTTTCTGATGAAGATGCGATCAGAGGCCATTTTTCGCGATAGGTCTGATCGTCGACAACGCCGTACAAAAACAAAGGTCCTGAACTATGAGACAGCTCCACGTTGCGAATAGGTAGCAACGCGTCAACTTGTGGAGCAAGCCACTCGGCAATCTCTTGCGCCTGTTGTTGATCGGAAGGTGTCAGGTACAGTTCGGATGTCAGGCGTTGATCCAGCCATCCGGTAAAGGTCAGTCGAAAGCTGGACACCATCGTGCCCACACCGACATTGGCAGCCAGGGCCAGCAACAGGGCCATCAAGGCCAAGGACAGACCGGGAAGCTGAGCGCGCATGTCGGACCATACCCATTGGGCGATCGGGCCTGTTGCACGGCGTTGCAGCACTTGCAGCGCAAGGGATAACAACGTTGGCAAAATGAGCGCGGCGCCGACCAGAAAGCCGGCGACCATGGCAAAACCGCTTACCAGACCTCCGACCAATAGGTGCGCTGCGACACCGCCGAGGATCGCCACAGCGCCCGCAATTGGGGAAAGCCACCTGTCTGACGACGCTACACGCCACGTCTGAAGCCCAGCGCCCGACAGCAATGGCATTCGGGACAAGCGGAACAGGGCTTGCCCGCTGGCAAGCAAGGTGCCACCGACGGCCATCGCAAGGCCCGCCAGAACCCATTCAGGTTGCAAGGCGATCTGGCCACTCACAGGTGCCCCGTACAAACCGCGCAAAGTGGCTGCAACATCGGGCAATAAAGCGCCCGCAATGAAGAACCCAAGCATCAGGCCAAGGATGCCTCCGACGATGGCAAAAAGGGTCAGTTCCGCCATAATCATCCACACCAGTCGCCGCATCGAGACCCCAAGTGACCGTAAGGTGCGGATCATTGCGCGCCGCTGAGCAAAGGCAAGTCCGACCGTACCGTGGACGATGAACAGCCCAACTGCAAAGGACAGCAATCCAAAAGCTGTCAGGTTCAGATGGAAACTGTCGGTCAGTTGGGCCGTATCCAGTTGCGAGGCTGCGTCTATCCGTTCCAGAGACGGAGCGACGACGGCAAGCTCTGGCAGGTTGCGCGGTTGGTTCGGTAGGATGATGAGCCGGGACAAAAGACCGGGGCGGTTCAGCAAAACCTCGGCCACACCAATATCTGTCAGGATCAGGTCTGATGGAAGGTTATCGGTCACCACCATTGGTGGCAGGTCCTGGGTTCCAGTTGGCAACGTCGCCAGCTCAGGGTGTACCAGTAATCGGCCCGGAGCGGTCAGTATCTGGGCCGGATCAGGAGGAGTTTCGCCTTCCTCCATCTGGGTGACTGCGGGCAGGGCAGGGTAGCTAAGCATATCGACACCCAGCACCCGAACCGTGCGGCCGTTTATGCGCATCGAGCCCTCCAGCGCGGCGGCCACTTGCCATCCTGCACGCCTCAGCTCGGTGTAGCGCGCTAAGGGAAACAGGCCCGCGGGGTCTTGAAGGGTATCGAATTGCCCCAGAGCCAACTGGTTGTTCGCCCTTTGATAACTGGCCCTGGCTTCGGCATTGATGGCTTGTACAGCCGACCACAGCGCTGTCGCCAGCGCGATCCCGATCAGAAGGGTGGCGAGTTGTATTCGATGTGCGCGCCAATGAGACAACAGGGCCTGAACAACGGCTTGCGTCATGCTATGCGACCACCGCTGAGATGCGCGCGCTTGTCCAGCCGGTCTGCAATCTCGCTTGAATGTGTCACCAAAAGCAGAGCGGTCCCTGTCTCGGAGACCAGCGACAACATCAGGTCCAGAACATTCGCGCTGGCGGTTTCGTCAAGATTGCCCGTCGGTTCGTCGGCAAGCAGCAGCTTGGGTCGAGACGCCAGCGCGCGCCCGATAGCGACGCGTTGTTGTTGGCCGCCCGACAGGGTCTCGGGGTAGCGATCCAGAAGATCAGACAGGCCCAACCGATCGGCCAGATGGGCGTTCCAGTCTTTATCCTCTTGCCCCGCAAGCCGGGCGTGGAAGGATAGGTTTTGCCTGACCGTCAAAGATGGGATCAGATTGAACTGCTGGAAAACAATCGACAGGCTATGCCGGCGTAGATCGGCCCGGCCGGGGTCGTCGAGCGACGACAAACCTGTGCCATCCAACGTGATCTCTCCGTCTTCGAAACTGTCCATCGCCGCTGCGAGGTTCAGAAGGGTGCTTTTGCCGCTGCCGCTTTCACCGGTCAGTGCCAACGTCTGGGCCGTGTCCAAGTCAAGCGAAACACCCTGAAGAACCGGACGTCCTCCGGGATAGGATTTTCGAACATTCTCGATTTTCAGCAGCATTCTGATTGCTCTCTTACTGTGCGCCTCAATGTGGACCTAACGCAGCCGGAGTCCAGCGCTGACACGGATTCGTTTCCATTCGTCGCAGCGGATCACGCAGGGTTGTCCCGATGGGCCTAACCAGTCATTGTTGCAGAGCTTTTTCAGAAGGCAAAACGAGATACGGACACATGACCTTACTTGAACAGATCGTATGGGGCAGCATCTATCTTGGGATTTGCTTCGTTTTGGAAATCATTCTGCTGACGTGGTGCACGCAGGTAATCCGCATCTTTGCGTTGCGTCTGGAGAACAGCAAAAGGTTTTTCACCATTGCAGCTCCGTTATGTGTGGCATTGGTGTTTATCGTCGCGATCCATACGTTTCAGGTCTGGCTATGGGCGGTGGTCTGGATTCTGGGGGATATTCTGCCCGACTGGAACACAGCTCTGTATTTCTCGTTGGTGACGTTCACGACGCTTGGCTATGGTGACATCGTCTTGGGCGAACCCCTGCGTATCTTCGGCGCTTTTGCGTCGGTGACGGGTCTGTTGGCCTTTGGTCTGTCCACAGCTTTCATGGTGGCCGTGATGACGCAGGTCTTCAAAGAAGAGCTTATGGGTTAAAGGATCGGCGCAAACAGGCGCGCCAGGGGCGATCCGAACCGGATATAAGCGCGCTGGTCGGGCAGGTTCCGTTCAAGCTCATAACTGTTGTCAAAATCGTTCTTAAGCATTTCGGCGACGGCCTCGGCGGCCCGGCTGTCAAAAAACAGGGCCATCGCTTCGAAATTCAGCCGGAATGAACGGTTGTCCAGATTTGTCGTACCCACGGCAGCAAGAGTGTCGTCCACCACGAACACCTTTTGATGCATAAACCCATCCGTGTAGCGAAAAACACGAGCGCCGCAGTCCCGGATTTCGTCGAAATAAGCAAAGGCAGCCAGCCATGGAAGGCGGTGGTCAATGACTTCGGGGACCAGAATGCGCACATCGACGCCGCGCAGGGCAGCATGTTGAAGGGCCGTCATCACATCGATATCGGGAACGAAGTATGGCGAGGCGATCCACAGGCGTGTTTTGGCCTCGGCGATGGCGGCAAAAAACATCATGGCTCCGGTCTCGGTCTCGTCGCCTGGGCCGGTTGCCACAAGAAGGGCGTTCATGTCTTGATCGGACTCCGGCCCTGCCCAGACCAGTTCGTCAATCAAGTCTTCTTCATGCGCCCAGTGCCAATCTTCCGTGAAAATCAGTTGCAGCTGGCGGACAATGTGACCGGTCATCCGGATATGTGTGTCCCGCCAATGGCCGAAATGCTTGTCCTGGCCCAAATACTCGACACCGACATTGTGGCCGCCGATGAACCCGATCTCACCATCAATAATCACTGTCTTTCGGTGATTGCGATAGTTCAGCTGAAACCGATGCTGGGGGCCGCGGCGATCACGCGGGTTGGCGATTTCGACACCTGCATCGCGCAACTTGTCCAAATAGACTGTCGGCAAACTGTAGCTGCCAACCGAGTCCGTCATAAAACGAACACTGACGCCTCTTTCCGCCGCAGCGATCAACCTGGCTTGCAAACGCTGCCCCAAAGCGTCATCGCGAACGATATAGAACTGTATAAGAACGTAGCTGCGCGCTGCGTCAATGGCCTCGAAGATCGCATCGAATGTGGCCTGTCCGTCGACCAGCAACTGTGCACCGTTGCCGCGCGACACAGGCAGATGGGCCAAAGCCTCGAACGGCTTTGGGTTTATCTTCATCGTTTTAGGGTCGGGCTTCGAAAAATCAGCGAAGGTCTTGATCCCCTCGACCACGCTTTCGCTTTGCTTGCGCGCGATGCGGTAGCCCCGAAACCGGTGATGACCCAGAAACAAATACAGTGGGACACCAAAAACAGGGGCCGAGATCAGGAAAACCACCCAACCTACAGCACCTTGTGGCGTTCTTGCTGTTTGGGCCGCGCGTAAAGCAAAGATGGCCGCCGTCACGTAAAGGCAAAAGACGGCGAGGGAAACAAGCAGTGTCCACATCGTGTTAGCGGCCCTTCTTCAATCTAGTCAGAGCCAGTGTAGACGCGTTTCCAGTCTTCGGCCATATCAACGATAACCCATCCCATATCGGGACCAAGATCCAATCCATCCACCAGTTTTCCTATTGGGCTTTCGCGGTCATAGGCCCATTCGCGCGCCGCGTCTGTATGATGGATCAACACTCCTAGCCTTGGTCCGTCTCCGGCAGTTGTCCATTCAAGCATTGCGAAATCTCCGTCGGAGTTGCCCGCGGCAAAGATCGGCCGCCGCCCGATAGTGCGTTCGATGTTGATGGGCTTGCCTTCCTTGTCGTCGATGAAAGCGATGCCCGGCGATTTGACGATAGCCGGTTTGCCATCCAACGTTTCGTAGGTCGAAGCAGAATAGGTACCCAACACCTGTTCCGGCGGAATGCCATAAGCTTCTTCGGCGAAGACACGCATGAAATGCAACCCACCTCCGGACACGATATAAGTGCGAAATCCTTCATCTCTGAGGTAGCGAAGAAGCTCCACCATCGGTTGATACGTCATCGCATCATAGGTTAGGCCGGTTTCAGGATGTTGTGCGGTGTTTAGCCATTCCTCGACCGCCACCTGGAATGCGTCGACGCTCATACCAGAATGCGATGCGTTGATCACTTCGATCAGCGCGTCATGCCCACCTTCCGCAATGGCTTGCACATCGCGTTTGGCGGCGGCTTCCAGAACAGGGCTGCTCAGTACGGACGGATCTGCTTCAGCCATTTCTGACAGACGGTCCATTGCAAAAATGAGCTGGAAATAGACAGGCTGTTCCGCCCAAAGGGTGCCGTCATTGTCAAAAACGGCAATTCGGTCGGCTGGTGTTACATAGTCCATCCCCTGGGGGTCAGTGACAGAGCGTACAAAATCGATAATGCGGGCCTTGGAGGCGGCATCCTGCCAACTGGGCAGCGGATCAGCATAAGCAAAAACCGCTGAAACCGAGAGAAGCCCAGAGAGAAGAACGGCTTTCATGATCAATTCCTTATATCTGAAAATCGCAAGGGGCCGTTGTTTTTGAAACGGCCCCCTGAAGTCTTGCTGTCGACATTAGTTGTTTGTCGGAGTCGCCAATTTCTCCATCACCTGATCCAGATTGAAGCTGGCAGCTTTCTGGCGTGGAGGGAACTCTTGGAATGTTGCCAAGAAGTTACCGACATATTGCTGGGCAGGTACCAAGAAGTACGCTCGATCCAGCAGCCAGTCGTAATAGGTGTTGGACGTCCGATAGGCGCGTTCATATGGGTCGCGGCGCAGGTTGATGATCAGAGGGATACGAAGCTCTGTCCACGGTTCGATCCATGCGCGCAGGGTTGCCCATGCTTTCTGCTCAAGGAAGATCAGCTTCCAATCATCAAAACGCAGTGCCGTTAGGTCGCCATCATCCGAGAAATAGAAGATTTCACGACGTGGGCTTTCAGCTGCCTCACCAGTCAACAACGGTAAGATGTTGTACCCATCCAGATGCACTTTGTAGTCACGGCCCATAGCAGCCGAGCTATATCCGGCTTTCAGCTTTTCTTTGATATCCGCGTCACCGGCGACCGCCAGATAGGTTGGCAACCAATCCATATGATGCACGATCTCGTTTGTGACGGAACCGGCTTCGATTTTGCCAGGCCACCGAACCATCGACGGCACGCGCCAGCCACCTTCCCAGTTGGTGTTCTTTTCACCCCAGAATGGCGTTGCGGCCGCGTCTGGCCACGTGTTCATGTGCGGGCCGTTGTCGGTCGAGTAATGCACGATCGTGTTGTCGGCGATGCCAAGCTCATCCAGTAAATCCAGCAATTGGCCGACATGCATGTCATGCTCGATCATACCAGCAGTGTACTCGTCTGCCACACCGCCAAAGATCTCGTTCGCCTGGGCGCGCATTTCGTCTTTGACATGGGTTCGGAAGTGCATGCGAGTACCATTCCACCAAACATAGAAGGGTTGACCCTGTTCGTTCGCGCGCTTGATGAAATCAATTGCCGCAGCGACCGTTTCTTCGTCAACCGTCTCCATACGCTTTTTAGTTAGCGGGCCGGTATCTTCGATTGTTCCATCGGCTTTGGACTTAATGACGCCTCGGGGACCGTATGCTTCGCGGAACGTGCGACCGTCAGCAAGAACAGCATCACCGGGGTAGTCTTCATTTTCCGGTTCTTCTTCGGCGTTCAAATGATACAAGTTTCCGAAAAACTCATCAAAACCGTGGTTTGTGGGAAGATGTTCGTCCTTATCACCAAGGTGGTTTTTTCCGAACTGCCCGGTTACATAGCCGTGGTCTTTCAAAAGTCCGGCTATGGTGGGGTCTTCGACCTGCATACCCAGATCGGCACCCGGCAAACCAACTTTTGACAATCCAGTCCGGAATACGGACTGACCCATAATGTAGGACGAGCGGCCGGCTGTACAGGATTGTTCGCCGTAATAGTCGGTGAAGATCATGCCTTCCTTGGCCACACGGTCAATATTCGGAGTTTGATACCCCATCAGTCCCATGGTGTAGGCTGAGATGTTGGACTGGCCAATGTCATCGCCCCAGATCACCAGAATATTGGGCTTTTGGTCTTGCGCCCAAGCTGGCAGCGCCAAGGCCACGGCGAAAGTCGCCACAGCAATCCGGCGAAGCCCAATCCGCCAATTCATGGTCGTCAAACGTGGTGGTGACATGGTTTTCTCCCGATCTATATGGGTCAGAAGGACCCAAAGAGTCTTGTTGAAAAAAAAGGTTCAACATAAGGAAATTGAACCATTTTAGAAAATTTGCTCGACCTTTTGGCAGAGTAGCTCGTGAAGGAATCGAACTCTTTCACTGTATGGTAAAAGGTGGACTTTAAATTTATCATATGATCACATTGGAAATTACTAATGTTTGATAAAGTTAATAATATGAACCTCTTGCGGGAAGCCACTTGGTTTGCCGAGCGCTCGCAATGTTTCCAGGAAGATTTATTGAACTGCGGGATGGTGCGTGCGTTTGAAACTGGTGAAACGCTTTACCATCACGGTGATCCGGTCAATGGGCTGTACACTGTGTTGGATGGTGGGGTTTCGTTGGCCGTTCCTGCAGATGATGGACAGGACTTAGTCTTTCACCGCCAAGGAGTTGGTTTCTGGTTTGGTGATCTGGCAATGTTCGCGAACTCATTCAGATTGATGAGTGTCGTGACAATTTGCGAGACTACAGTACTGTTTTTTCCAAGTGCACGGATCAATAGCCTTGTACAGAAACATCCGGACTACATCCGAGATTTCTACGCATTGACTCACGACAATATGCGGACTGCTTTGAGGGTTATTGCCAACCTTCTGGTAACCGGGGCCGAGAAAAGGGTGGCTCTTCGTTTGCTTCATCTGGACGAGGGAACGTCCAAATCCGATGGCTGGATCATAGTATCTCAGGAAGAATTGGCAGAGATGGTGGCTGTGTCCCGTCCTACGCTACACAGAAGCCTTCACCGATTAGAGGATTTGGATTTAATTGAAATCGGTTACGGCCGCATCCTGATAAAAGACAGGGCGGCCCTGTTTGCAAATTGCCAAACCTGAACTCAAGGATTTAGCGGCGGAAGTACCGTCGGTTTACGCTGTGTGCTCTTTGACAACGAGCCGATAGCCGCGACGGCACCTGACCAATCCGGCTCAGCACCCGATTTCGTTGCAGCATATCTTGTTGCGGATATCGCAGCCAATTGTCGTTCCATGACACTGGTGTCGACCGTTTCCACCGTGCGCGACTTCCATAAATCCAATGCTGAATAGGCTTTTGACAGGTCCTGTTCATTTAGCGCAGTTCTTAGTTGCGCTAACGCGAACTCCGGCGACGCATTGTAGATTTGTGCTTGCAGCTTGCGCCTGCGTCGATACCACGGAACCATCAAACGAAATACGGCAGCCAAGACTAACGTAAAAAATATAACGTAGGGAGTGACCTGCAGAAGGTTCCGTATGTCAAATTGTTGCTTGGCTGGCCCCGTCAATTGCAGGTCTATTGCTGGTACCTCGGCTGTTTCAAGGCTCTCGGATTCAAGGTTATACCAACGCAAGGTTACGGGCGGCAGCGTCGTTTTTCCTGCTGCTTGGGCAAGATAAACCACCTCGTCAACGCGCTGGCCCGAAAGGATTCCACGGTCCTCGGATTCCGAAAACCGCGGGTCTTTCGGGTAAGCCTTCAGCAGCGGATCGCCCGTATCCGTCAAAAGCGGGGGTATTAATATTGAGCTGGTTCCATAAATATTTGCCGTTAACTTGCGCGTAATGGCGTCTCCCGCATGTAGTTCGGAAGGCCCTTCAATGTCTTGATTTAGTTCAAAACCGTTGGCGATGATTAACGGGTCCAACCCTTGTGCGCCTTCAGGCACTTCGACTGACAAAGAGATTTTCGGAAGCGTTAAGGTGCTTTGCACGGGCTTATTCGTGTCAGGATCCGCAAAAGTGACTTCGACATCTTGCTCGCCAAAATCCAATTGGCCGGGTGTCAAAGGGTAAAGTCGATAACTGCGCTGGACCCCGGACCAAGTTTTACCATCAACTGTGTCACTTACTGGGCCCGAGGCGCGCTCAGGCAAACGAACCAGAAGGTTTTCTTGTTCAAGGGACGGAAACACCGGTGGGGACGGCATGAAGGTTGGAACAAGAACTTTCACACGAACCAGGGCGGGTTGGCCGACGATAACACTTTCTTCTGGAACTTCGACAGACACGCGTGGTTCACTGGAGCTTTCCGATTGTGGTAGCGCGACTGATGGAGCGACCAAACATATGAGAAGAACCAAGTATCTCATTGTTCTTGAGCCTGATTGTCCAGAAGGAAACGGTTGCGCAAGAAATCCTGCATGTCAGTGTCAATCGCACTGATCCATTGATCCGCTGGCAACGGAGCGGACCCGTCTACAGGCGCTTGGGCGGTCGTATCTTGGCCGCGTCCATCCTCATTATCGAAAACGGTGTCGTCCGCTCCGATACCTGCTTCTTCTCCGGTGTCGGACTGCTCTCTGGTGGTTTCAACATAAGCAAGAATAGCCTTTGAAACTTCAAGATTGTGTTGTGCCTCAGGCCAGCCTGGTCGCCTCTCAAGAGCAGTTTCGAACGCGGAAATTGCAGGCCGGTATTCTCGGTTTCGAATTCTTGCCAAGCCTTCCGCAAATGCGGCCTCTGGGGTGTATAACTGGGTCAAAACGGTGATCGCCTCGGGGTATTTTCCCGCTTTCAACAGTGCATAACCTTGGTGGTACGGGTCTTCGAATAGGTCAGCAGCCTTTGCAAACTCCTTATTATTCAGCGCGATTTGCCCCTGTTGATCCGGTGTCAGGAACCAATCTCGCCAACCTTCGGCCTGGGCTGGACCTGACGGAGAAGCTAAGAAGCATGCCAGCAATACCCACTGTATTACCCAACCGCGCCTGAACCACAGCAAACACATCAAGGCCGCGGGCCAAGCAAAAATCCACCCCTGATCGCGCCATTTCACAAGGTCGTTGTCGTCCAGCGCGCTGGTATAGGCAGATTTGATAAGCCTTTGTAATTGCCTGATGTCTTGATCATCGTTTGAGAAATGAACCACTTGCGCACGTTCAAGATTGTCCAATTGCACAATTGTATCACCCTCGGGAAGCATAGTCAGAAACAAAAGCTGAGTTTCGGTCGGTTTCATATTTTGCAGCTGCGATGGTTCGATGTCATCCAAGACAAAAAGGATGGCTCCTGGCGTTGTGTTGCCTTGCAGTATGTCTTCGCCCATTGCTAAAGCTTCAGCGGCTGAATCCCCGTCTTTGGGCATGACTGCCGGTTCCAAACCTTCAAGCAAGGGGCGTAGGATATTGGCGTCCTCAGTCAAAGGGGCTACGCGGTGCGGTGACCCGGCATAAGCCACGAGCGCGGTCTGAGCACCGGCGCGAGCGTTGATGAGATCGGTGATTTTGAACTTTGCGCGCTCTAACCTGGAGGGCGATAAGTCAGAATTCTCCATACTTTCCGTTACCTTCAGTGCAATAACTAAAGGTGCGGTGTCAGCAACCAATGGGTTTTCCATTCGAGACCAGGTCGGGCCTGCCGCAGCAACTACTATAAACGCGCTCGCTATCATCGCGATGTCCGCTGGGTAAACTCGGCGGGTTTCTGCAGCGCCGACCCGTAATGCTTCTGCAAGGTGCGGGGCGATACTTTCCGAGAATTCCTGTTTCTGTGATTTCTTGGGGCGGGTTTTCCACCAAAGAAAGAGGACTGGGATAAGAAAAAGCAGCCAATACGCTCGAATAAAATGAAATTCCGCCAGTGCCTCAATCATTGGGGCCACCTGCGGTGCTGAAAAACGCTGAGATAGGTTGAGATCGCAAGTATCACAATCACCGCCGCCAACAGCGGGTATTGACCGAGGTTTTCCCTGGGGCGGAAACTCTCTGTTTCTACGATCCTTGGGTTTTGCGCATCGATCTGCTGGTAGACGTCGGTTAGGGCGTCTTCATCGTCTGCAAAAAAGTACTGGCCGCCCGTACGTTCCGCGATATCCTGCAACGCCTGAAGATCTACACGGTCTTCTCCGGTCGCGCTCGGATCGCCGACGCCAATCGTGTACACGAGAACACCTTTTTCGGCCGCGACGGCGGCTGCATTGATCGGGGTCATCCTGCTGGATGTGTCGGCTCCGTCGCTTAGGACGATCATCAAACGCTGATCAACGTCGCTGGATTCGAACGTACGAATGCCCAATCCAATAGCGTCACCAAGTGCGGTGTTGGGGCCTGCCATTCCAACCGCGGTCTGATCAAGAAAGCCGCTTAAGCTTTTGGTATCCTGCGTAAATGGAGCTTGTATGAAGGCTCTGGTACCGAAGACTATCAAAGCCATTCGATCACTTTCACGCTTGGAAATGAAAGTGCGCATAACATCTTTCACAGCCTCCAACCGTTGTTGCGGCGTGCCGTCGGTTGACGAGAAGTCTCGCTGATCCATTGATCCTGAAATATCGAGCGCCAGAACAACGTCGCGCGCGGATTTTTCAAGTGTTATCGGGTCAGCCAGTCTTTCAGGTCGCGCAAGTGCCAGTACCAGAAGAAACCAGATTAGTATGACGGTAAGCTTGGGTAGTTTGGCGCGATTGCGTATCGACGAACCGGACCGCGGCTCTATGCCACTCGCTTTAGCCACGCGGCGGAAAAAGGGTATTCGGATCGAAGCCGCTTTTTCGCGATATGGCGGAGCGAACCAATAAACGACCGCAGGTACCGGTAAAAGAAGGAAGGCCCACGGCGCAGCGAAGGAGATCACCAGGACACTCCTTCAACACGATGTGTTTTCATCCATTTTTTCGCAATTTCAGCGAGTTCTGGGTCATTCCTCGTCGCTTTGTAGGGCGCTTCGGTAAGAACATGTCCTAGGGCATCTGGAAAGACCGCAGCCGAAGATCGGTTCAGGAAATCAATCCACTCTCGACCATAAAGACCTGCAACCAACGAGCGCGGATATACCGCCAGTGCCGTTCGGCGCAAAACGTCGGCAATTTTGGCTACATCGCCTTGAGCGTCGTCAATATTTGCTAGAGCCAATCGGCGGTATGCATTCAACTTGCGGCGCCGACGTATTAGCAGCGCCGCGCAAAGAACTGCAAAAATTAGTAAAACCGCCAAAATTAACCACCCCACGGTTTGCGGTGTCATCGCGATCACCTGTGGCTCTGGCACGGGTTTCAGCATGTCCAGCAGTTCGACAAGGGACTTGCCTTCGACGTCGGCACTCATCTCGGACCTCCGCCATGACCGAACAGGTTCAGAAGTTGTCCGAGCGCTGGTTCAGCAGTTGTCAACGGAACGATGGGGAACCCATATGTTAGGGACCATTTGGACAACTGGGCCAGCCGATCTTCCATAGCCTCTCGGATTCGCTGTGCCAGATCGGGGGTTGAGCCATCGATTTCGATCTGCTGTTCTCCGTCCGAGACGGTCAGCCTTGCCTCGATCGGAACTGTATGAGCGCTGGGATCGGAAATGTTAAACAGGATCAGGTCGTTGGCGTGCGACAGTCTGCGAAACAAGCTCTCTGAGTTCTGGTCTACACCGTCGAAGTCAGAAAATACACAAACAAGTGCATTGGTATGAGCGATACGCGCTGCCTGTTTCAAAACTTCGTTCAACGTAACGGACGTTTCGAACCGCAAATCTGCATTCAGATTGCAGTTCATGGCTCCGACAGAAGTTAGAAATCGCATAAGCGCCGCCGCGCGTCTTTGTGGGCGGTGTTCTGCAAGACCAGTGTCACCGAAAACAATACCTCCTACGCGGTCGCCCTGCGCCAAAACACGATGCGCTGCGATTGCTGCTGCCTCTGCGGCCACAACAGATTTCATGAATTCCTTGGTTCCGAAGAACATCGAAACCCTTTGATCAACCAACAACAGGACAGGGCGGTCACGCTCTTCGGTGTAAACGCGGACGTGGGGGGCACCTGTTCTGGCGGTGACTTTCCAATCAATGGTTCGAATATCGTCGCCGGGCAGGTAGTTGCGCAGTTCTTCGAAATTAAGACCACGTCCGCGCAATCGCGAGGAATGCCGCCCGTTCAGGATCGAACGGGCTGGTTGTTTTGGCAGCAAGCTAAGCCCGGCAGACCTGCCACCAAGTTGCAGCAAGTGCTGCGCAGTCACATGGATGCGGGGATCAGAGGGATATGTGGCATTTCGGGCCACGGCGCCAGCTTAGGGCAGGGCCACAAGGCGAAGAATTTCTGCGACAACATCGTCAGCCGTTTTCGCCTCGCCTTCGGCTTCGAAACTAAGTGTAATGCGGTGTCTGAAAACGTCATGCGCGATGGCCCGGATGTCAGCAGGGTCCACATAGTCGCGCCCGTTCATCCAGGCGTGCGCACGCCCGCATTTGTCAAGTGCAAGCGAAGCGCGCGGGCTTGCACCTATCTCAATCCAGTTGGCCAAGTCCTCGCTGAACTTGTCGGGTGTTCGTGTCGCTTGCACCAGATCGGCCATATACCTGTCCATTGCGTCTGACACATGTATTTGTCCAATTTCCGCCCTTGCGGTGAACACAGTGTCTTGAGGGATCGTCGCAGGAGCTTCGGTTCGGGATGAAGAAACGGTGGCGTTGTCTTCACCGCGCACAAGCCGAATGACCTCGACTTCGTCTTCGACGGGTGGATAAGTGATCTGTACGTGCATCAGGAAGCGGTCCATCTGCGCTTCGGGCAGCGGGTAGGTCCCTTCCTGCTCGATGGGGTTCTGGGTTGCCATCACTATGAATAACGGGTCCATCGTATGGGTCGTACCCGATACCGTGACCTGACGCTCTTCCATGGCTTCAAGCAACGCGGCCTGAACCTTTGCCGGCGCTCGGTTGATTTCGTCCGCCAGAACAATATTGGCAAAGATGGGGCCCGGCTCGAAGCGGAATGTTCCGCCGTCCGGCGTTTGTTGAAACACTTCAGTTCCGGTGACGTCAGACGGCAAAAGGTCTGGAGTAAACTGAATTCGGCTGAACTGGGCATCCAAGTTACGGGCCATTGCCTTGACGGCCCGGGTTTTCGCCAGGCCCGGCAAACCCTCGATTAGCAAGTTTCCGTTCGCCAAAAGTCCGATCAACAGGCGGTCGATCACGTCGGACTGGCCGATAATCGACTGCCCCATCCGAGATTTCAGATCATTTATTTGATTGTGTGCATTCATTGCTTATTCCAGTTGAAGCTTCATACTGTAGGTATGCAATTGGGATAGTAACGGTTGCTCGGAAATGCGCTGTGCTAGCATCAGGTTAGCAGCCCGCTGCGTTTCGTTCCACTATGGAATTCTTGCCCTGAGGCGGGCCAGATTAGCGGACAATTCAGAACGAACTGGTCCAAGGTGTGGCTCGTCCCGAAGCGTTTTTACCCAGTGTTCGGGCGGCTGCTTTCCCCCTCCGCGGCCCCATGTCAGGGATTTGAGGATGATCTGCGCATTTGCATCCAGAGCGTCCGGTATTTCATACCCATTTAGCGTTGCCCAAACGCCGCTCCATAGGCGGGCAACTGACCACGGGTTGTAGCCGCCGCCGCCTAAAACAAGGAACCGCGGCGCCAATTTCTGCAAACTCGACACTGCCCTCCAATGCGCATTATTGGACAAGGTCAAGCGCGAGAGGGGATCTTCGGCCACAGCATCGGCACCGCATTGAAGAAGGATGGCTTGAGGGCGAAACGCAGCGGCGGCGGGTAGTATCAGCTCTTCCAGGATGGTAAAGAATTCGTCGTCATTAAGGCCCCGGGGGACGGGCAGGTTGAACGCCGCTCCTGCCGCAGTGTCATCCAGTGTTCCACTGAATGGCCAGCGGCGCTCTTCATGAATTGATATCATTCTGACCTTAGTAGAACCGTGGAACGCAGCCTCGACTCCGTCGCAATGATGGGCGTCGATATCGACGTAGACTATCCGGCTCAATCCGTGACGGATGAGGGACTGAATCGCCAAGACAGGATCATTGAGGTAGCAAAACCCGTTGGCTCGGTCGGATAGACCGTGATGAGTGCCGCCGGCAGGGTTAAAGACAATGCCGCCTCCGCGGATTAGTTCCGCACCCAGCATCGAACCACCGGCAGCGGTGGCTGGTCGACGATACATCTCGGGGAAAACCGGGTTGGACAGGGTGCCCAGCCCGTGTTTTTGTCGGGTTTCGTCTGATACGAATTGCGACGCCTCTGCCTTTTGCAGCGCATCGATGTATTCAGGCGTATGAAACGCGTGCAGCGCTTTTGGTTTGGCGCAGGGGCTTACGCGATAATTTTCAGCCTTTAGCCAGCCCAGCGCGCGACACAGATCAATGACTGTTGAAACGCGGGGAATCGCTAGCGGATGTTTCGCACCGTAGGTGGACTTCCGAAAGATTTCGGCACCAATGAA
The DNA here is from genome assembly GCF_017743815.1 of Ruegeria sp. R8_1. Taxonomy (NCBI): domain Bacteria; kingdom Pseudomonadati; phylum Pseudomonadota; class Alphaproteobacteria; order Rhodobacterales; family Roseobacteraceae; genus Ruegeria; species Ruegeria sp. R8_1. The sequence continues at coordinate 794,277 of NZ_JAGHRL010000001.1, forward strand.
CAGAGGGTGCTGCATCGCTTCAGGTTTCTGTGTTGCCCTGATCATCCCAAATCCGACCGTCCAGCGACATCAACACCGCAATTGGGCGCAAAGCGGGGATATGGCTGAATACGATCAGGATGCAGACCGTTAAAGGCACACTCAGGAATGCTCCTATCATGCCCCAAACTGTTGTCCAGAAAGTCAGAGCCAGGATCACGAGGAAGGTCGACATATTAAGTGACCGGCCCAGCATCGCAGGGTCAAGGAAGTTGCCGATAGCGAACTGAATCGTTCCGCAACCCAATACGATGATCAGGAAAGGACCGACCGAGTCGAACTGGACCAGCGCAATCATAGCCGGAAATACCACCGCAATAATCGACCCGATTGAAGGGATGAAGTTCAGTGCAAATGTCAACACTGCCCATGTTTCGGAATATTCTAGGCCAAGAACTCGGAACACCGAGTAACTGATCCCCGCCGTAATTAGACTGATGAAGGTTTTCACGCCCACATAGCGTTGAAGGCTGAACGAGATCGCATCCAGCACCGCAGCGAACTCGGCACCGGTTTTTGGGTTCCCGGCGGCTAGCCGGATTTTCTTGCGAAAGGCCAGTCTTTCGGCCATCAAAAATGCGACGTAAAGGCTGATCAGGAAGAATTGGTTCAGCAGTGATGTGGCGCTGCCCAGCAGTACGCGCGCAACATAGGTCATGTCGATATTGATCAGATTGTCGCGTATGAAGGTTGTTACATTGTTGCCCACAAGCCCAGTGATCCGATTGACGGCTCCGTCGAACTGGCTTTCGTAGTCGCTGATCGAGCGTGCGAACTGCGTCGCCTGACTGCCCAGAATATACATGATCATGAACAACCCTGCCAAAACCACGGTAACGCCTGCAATATTGGCCAACCAGACAGGCGCGCGGGTCAGGGCGATCACTCGGTCGCTAAGCGCCATGATCAGAACGTTGATCAAGAGGGCCATGGTCAACGGGATTAAAAACGCCGCCCCCGCATAAAGCGCAAGCACTGTCAGCGTCGCAACAATGGCCGCATCGCGCACGACCGCCAGTTTTATGCGCGGCGAAGACGCGGAGTTTTCTGGATCCAGGGTCATTCAGCTGCCTGTGACGTTGCAGGTTGGATTACCTTGATCCTGCACAGGCCGGAAAATTATGCAATGCATCCAGATGTTTGGGTAAGTTAATTTGCCCATTTTTGGGTTTTGACGGTTCTGTGATCGCGTTGGGCGGGTTAGGCTTTGATCATGATTTCTCAAGTGATTCCTTCGCTGAGTCGCCCAATCCAGGCTTTGTGGCTGGCCATTGGACGGTTCGGTGGCAAAAACGGCCTTGTCATGAGCAGCCATGTCGCCATGTCGTTGATGTTGGCACTGTTCCCGTTTGTTCTGTTCACAGTGGCATTGGCCGGGTCCTTGTCACAAGGTTATGTCACCGAGGAACTGATCGAATTGATCTTTGGCGCATGGCCCAAGGATGTAGCCGATCCCATCGTATCCGAACTTCGCGCAGTGCTAGAGCAATCGGGGTCGGGCGTGATTACTTTGGGCGGCCTTTTGGCGATCTTCTTTGCCTCGAACGGGGTGGTTGCCGTCAGGGCGGCCATGAATCAGGCTTATCATGATCAGGACAGTTGGCCATTCTGGAAAACCCGGCTGCTGTGCCTTGGTCTGGTGATCATCGGTGGGGCGACAATTCTGGCCATCGCTGCAGTCGAGGTCATCTTGCCGGTTTACACCAAACTGGTTTCGGAAAAGACAGATGTAAACGTATCGCATTGGTTGTCCGTGGACCGCCTGCGCTGGACGTTTACCGTCGCCGTTCCAGCCGGAACTGTCTTATTGGCGCATTTGATCCTGCCCACACGGCGCCATTCCATGTCACAAATTCTGCCTGGGGTCTTGCTGACCTTGGCGCTTTGGGCCGCGGGAGGATGGGGCTTTTCAATATATATCAGCCAATTCGCATCCTACAGTGCCACCTATGCAGGTTTGGCCGGAGCGATGGCTGCCCTGATCTTTTTGTATCTCTGCGCAGCGATCCTGATATTGGGTGCGGAATACAATGGCGCGCTCATGGATTTGCAAGTTGGCGATGATGGGAACCAATCGTGAAAGCTCTTTGGATTATCCTTGGCCTGATGCTGCCGACCTTCGCCGCAGCTCAGGTGCCCGTCTATGTCGGTTCCGATCAATGTAAAGACTGTCACGAGGCTGAGGCCGCGGCGTGGTCGCAATCTCATCACGCCTTGGCCTGGACAGACGTGGAGGACGGTCATGTTGTTGCGGATTTCAATGGTACGCAGTTCGACCATGATGGGATGTCTGTCCTTTTTGCCGGTGACGGCGAACTGCGCGCCAGGGTCACGGAGAAAGACGGGGTATCCAACGATTACACGGTACACTCGGTCGTGGGTATCGAACCCCTGCAGCAATACCTTTTCGAAACCCAACCGGGTCAATTGCAAAGCTTTGATGTCGTTTGGGACACTGAAGAAAACCGTTGGTTCCACTTATACCCGGATCAGGACTTGCCGCCCGATGATGGGTTGCACTGGACCGGCCCCTATAAAAACTGGAATGCGCGCTGTGCCGAGTGTCACGCCACTGGCTTTGACAAGAACTATGACGCAGGCACGCGCTCATATGCTTCTACCCAGGCGGAAATTGGGGTCGGGTGTGAAGCATGCCATGGGCCAGGCTCGGCGCATATTGACTGGACGAACGGGCAGGGGGGAAGCCCCGGCCTGACGGAATATGGCTTCACGATGGAATGGGGCGCGGGGCAGACTGAGGCCGAGATACAGCAGTGTGCCGGTTGCCATTCCCGCCGCGAGGCGCATGGGGATGGCAACCCGTTGCCGGGCACGGCGTATCACGATGCCTACAACCTGGCGGTTTTGCGGCCGGGGCTCTACCACCCGGATGGCCAAATTCTGGACGAGGTCTACGTCTATGGCTCGTTCCTGCAGTCGCGGATGTATGCGCAAGGGGTTGGCTGCATGGATTGCCACGAGCCACATAGCGCGACGCTTAAGGCAGAAGGAAACGGGCTGTGTACGCAATGCCATTCGGTTGCGGGGAATGACCGCTTTCCGACCCTTGCCCGCGCAGAATACGACACGTCTGCGCATCATAACCATCCCGATGGTAGCGCAGGGGCACAGTGCAAATCGTGCCACATGATTGAACGGGTTTACATGGGTGTGGATGGCCGTCGCGATCACAGTTTTCGCGTCCCACGTCCCGATCTTGCACTGGGTCAGGATGCCTGCACCGATTGCCATACGGATCAAAACCAATCCTGGGCTGCCGCACAAATAGCCGATTGGTTTCCGGAATCGTCTCACCGTGGTCCCCATTATGGAACTGTATTCAACGCTGCAATGACGGGGCAGGCCGAAGGACCATCGGCGCTGTTGGGTCTTGCGGGTGATCAGACGCAACCGGGTATTGTCAGGGCGACAGCCGCATATCTATTGCAGAACTATGGCTCGGCGGAAGTTGCTGCACAGTCTGCAGGGTTGCTGTCTGACCAAGATCCTTTGGTCCGGGCGAACGCTGCGGTGTTGCAACGTTCCGCCGAGCTCCGCGATCAGATTGAGCGGCTGGAACCTTTGTTGTCCGATCCGCTGTTGAGCGTGCGAATTGCTGTCGCCAAAGAGCTTCTGACCATTCCGCATCAAGCCCTGACCGCCGGGCAACAGTCAAAGGCTGGTCAGGCGATGGCAGAATGGCAGGATGCCATTGCCAATCGGCTGGACTTTCCAGAAACCCATATGGTGCTGGGCGGGATGGCTTTGACCTTTCGAAATGCGCCAGCCGCCGAACGCGCCTTCCGTGAGGTGATACAACTGGATCCACAGAGAGCTGAGGCATGGCCCATTCTGGTGCAACTGGTCCAACTCAACTACGGAACCGAAGCGGCTCTGGACGTGCTAAGCCAAGGGTTGGACCGGGTACCCGATCACCCGGATCTGCTGCAACTGCAAAGGCAGTTGGCCCGCTAAAACGGCACCGCTTCGCCTGGTTTCGGCCATTTTCGCGGCAAATTTCACCTGTAACAGGACGGGGCGGGTAGAAAACCCGTTGTGTTAAAAGGTGCCCCATGTCCGACAAACCGGTCCATACGTCGCAACTGCAACGGCCACTTTCCCTCTCCCAACGGATCGAGGAGTTGCGAACGCGCAAGCCGGAATACCTGAACCATGGTGAGGCGCTGTTGATGCAGGGGATTGCTACGGCGTCGCTGCGTCAACAGGTACTGGCGGGTGATTTTATTTCGCTCGAAGATTAAGGTCAGCCACGAAAGCCTGTTGCTACAACAAATTTTTCGGAACTGTCCGACCGTGAAGCGGGCGGTTTTACGTTGGCGACCTTGTTGAACTTCTGTTTTAGCAATTTTTGCAAGTCGCCTTCTGCGCCCCCGGCAAGCACCTTGGCCACAAAGGTTCCACCTTCCTCAAGGACATCAAAGGCGAAATAGGCGGCGGCCTCGCACAACGCCATGATACGCAAATGGTCTGTCTGCTTGTGCCCTGATGAGGCTGCGGCCATGTCCGACATGACCACATCGGCCTTGCCGTCCAACCACTCTTTGACCTTGTTGTCCGCGTCGTCTTCCATGAAGTCCAAAACGTGGGCGATCGCACCTGCGACCGGTTCGACCTCTTGCAGGTCCACACCCAGAACTGTCCCGATGCGCTTACCGCTTTTCTCACCCAGCGCATTCACTCGTTTGACGGCGACCTGCAGCCAGCCGCCGGGAGCACAGCCCAAGTCAACGACACGAGCGCCGGGGACCAGAAAACGGAATTTGTCGTCCAGTTCCAATATTTTGAACGCCGCGCGCCCCCGGTACCCCTCGGCCTGCGCACGCTTGACATACGGATCGTTCAGCTGCCGCTCGAGCCAGCGGGTCGAGCTGAGTTTGCGTCCTCGGGCGGTCTTTACCTTAACCTTCAAATCGCGTTGTCCGCGTCCCGAGTTGCTTTTTCCAGTCGGTGTTTTGGCCATGTGTGGTCTCCTGAAGACTGGGGGCGTTTACCGGCTTGGTCTAGGGTTATCAAGTTGATCCTGTCGGTGCGTCCATCAATAGCAGATCGGGCCAAGGAGAAGAAACACCAAAGCCCAGCCAACCCAGACAGTTTGCCCCCGTGGACAAAACGGAGGGCTTCGGAACATCAGGGTGCGAAACCTCGTTCAAAAACGCCAGCGCATCCGGGCATTGGTTATCGGGCACTGACAGCGCAATGCCCCCTATGGCCAGTGCGTAATGCGGTAGTGTGTTTGCAATCTGAAAACCGGGGCAGAACACGTCAAATCCGGCTGCTTCAAGACAGCAAATCGTGGTTGCTGCGGTCGATGTGCGATAGGCCAGGGCAACGACGGTCAGCGGCATCGAAGATATGGTCCTAAAAAGGTCCGTCTTCCAACACACCGTCCGCGCTCATTTGTGCGTATAGCAGACCTTCGCGCAGACCGCGATCGGCTACCGAAAGACGGTCGGTGGGCCAGCAGCGCAGCAACGCCTGCAAAATGGCCGAGCCCGACATGATCAAAGCCTGTCGGTCATCGCCGATCCTTGGGTCACGCCGCCGCCCCTGAGGGCCAAGCTCCAGATACCCGCGTATCACCTTGTCAATCTGATCGCTGGTCATGCGCAGACCGTCCACTTTGGTTCGGTCATAGCGCTTTAATCCCAGATGGGACGCGGCAACGGTTGTAACCGTGCCGCTGGTGCCAACAATCTGGAAGCCCTCCCGCGTCTGTTCGTCCTTGTAGGGGGCAAAATCTGCAAGGTTTTCCTCGAAAAACCAGCTCATGAGAGCAAAGCGGGCCGAGTCGTCTTCGACATCGTTAAACTGATCGCGCAGTGTTGCGACACCCAAGGGAACACTGATCCAGTCCACAACTTTGGCAGACGGAAAGGGGTTGTCGGCGGTTTGAAACCCGTGATGCAGTCGCATGATCGCTGCGGGCCTATCGCGGCGCAAAACCGAAGAAAGGTCGATCCAAACAAGTTCTGTCGAACCGCCGCCGATATCAACGACCAGCAACTGCTCGGTCTTGGTCGACACAAGCGGCGCGCATGAGATAACGGCCAGACGGGCCTCTTCCTCGGGTTGGATGATCTCAAGGGTCAGGCCGGTTTCCCGTTTGACCTGCCGGATGAAATCACGCGAATTCTTGGCGCGACGGCACGCTTCGGTGGCAACCAGCCGCATCCGTTTGACTTTGTTACGCTTCAGCTTCTGCTGGCAGATTCGCAATGCCTGAATGGTGCGCGCCATCGAAGACCGAGACAGCCGTCCGGTCCGTTCGAGCCCCGCGCCAAGCTGCACGGATTTCGAGAAACTGTCGACCACATGAAAGCCGCTGCCCTTGGGCTGGGCGATCAACATGCGACAACTATTTGTACCCAGATCCAGCGCCGCGTATAGCGCATCGGGATCGGGCCTTGCCGGCGCGGGGCTTTCGACCGCTTTCGGGAACGCGCCCGCACCTTTGGGACGCTTGGGCGCCATTCGTAACGCCCTCCGATTTTCGAGTTACCCCGACCATAGGTCGCGTGTTCTGATCGCGCAAGACACTCATTATAGTGATGAGAATTTTGATATGCGTGAACGTTGAACTATTCGTTACAAACCCGCTATCCCATCGTGAGCCAAAAGGTCGTTTGAAATACGCCTTGTGTCGAAAACCGACCGACTTGTGCCCATATAGAAGTCTAGAACCGGTGCATCTGGTTAGGAGGAATCAACAGCGATGCCTGACGTCACCATCGTATACTGGCGCGATATTCCCGCCCAAGTCATCGTCGGCAAAGGCCGGCGGGGCGCAAAGCGGCAATTGGAGGAGCGGTTCGAGCAAGCTATCGACCGGGCGGCCATGAAGGTGAACGCCAAGGATAGCGATGCCTACCTGGCCGAATGGCGCAAAGCCGAGCCTTTTGCGGTTGAGGGCGATCCGTCCGACATCGCCGAGGCCGAGGCAGCGCGCTTGGAAGCTGAATATGATCAGGATCGCATCAAAGCTCTGATCGCGAATGATGGTTGGGCATGAGCCCGAGATCTTTATGGGAGGCCACGATGGCTCTGTTGAACTTCAAGAAACGTGCTGCCGTCGAAAGCGGCCCTGTGAACCCGACCGTCGAAGCCTTTTTGCAGGGCTACTCGATTGAAGTGATGCCGCGCACCGCCGAAAAGGTCGAAGACTTCAAAGCGCTGCTGCCCGAAGGCACCCGCGTCTACATCGCTCATATCGAGGGCACGCCCATCGAGGACATGGTCAAGACGGCCAAACGTCTGGCCGATGACGGCTATCCGGTCATGCCGCATTTTCCGGCGCGGATCATCAAGGATGCGGCCACATTGGAAAACTGGATTTCCATGTATCAGGGCGAAGCGGGCGTCGAGCAGGCTTTGCTGCTGGCTGGCGGTGTCGAAAAACCACATGGCGATTTCGAAAGCTCGATGCAGCTGCTGGAATCTGGCCTGTTCGACAAAGCTGGTTTCAAACGCCTGCACGTGGCTGGCCACCCCGAGGGCAACAAGGACATCGACCCTGACGGCTCGACCAAAAATGTCGATGACGCGCTGCGCTGGAAGCAGAAATTCAGCGAAACGACGGATGCCGAAATGGCGCTGGCCACGCAGTTCGCCTTTGATGCCAAACCGATCATCGCATGGGCGGATGGCTTGAAAGAGGCGGGCATCGACCTGCCGATCCATATCGGTATCGCGGGTCCGGCCAAGCTGCAGACCCTGATCAAGTTCGCCATTGCGTGCGGCGTTGGGCCTTCGCTGAAAGTGCTGCAGAAACGCGCCATGGACGTGTCCAAGCTGCTTCTGCCTTATGAGCCTACCGATGTTTTGACCGAGCTGGCCAACCACAAGGCGGCCAACCCCGATTTCAACATCACCAACGTACACTTCTTCCCGCTGGGTGGCATCAAGACCAACGCCACCTGGGCGATCAATAACGGTGGCGCTTCGGCAAAGCCTGCAAACTCCTAAGGAACGGATATGACCCGTACAGTCGTAGAATCAAAAACAAAAACCGCCGTTCTGGGCTTTGATGAACCGTTCTGCGTGATCGGTGAACGGATCAATCCCACCGGCCGCAAGAAACTGGCTGCGGAACTGGAAGCGGGCGATTTCTCGACTGTCGAGAAAGACGCCATCGCGCAGGTTGCAGCAGGGGCGACCGTTCTGGATATCAACGCGGGCGTTGTCTACAACTCGAACCCCAACCCGAACGAGACCGAGCCGCCGCTGATGACCAAGATCGTCGAGCTGGTGCAGGGGCTGGTGGATGTGCCGCTGTGCATCGACAGCTCGGTCCCCGGCGCGCTGGAGGCGGGTCTTGAGGCGGCTGAAGGCCGGCCGCTGCTGAACTCGGTCACGGGCGAGGAAGAGCGTCTGGAACTGGTGCTGCCGCTGGTCAAGAAATACAACGTGCCGGTTGTGGCGATCTCGAACGACGACACTGGGATTTCCGAAGACCCCGATGTCCGTTTCGCCGTTGCGAAAACCATTGTTGAGCGTGCTGCTGACTATGGCATCCCCGCGCATGACATCGTGGTTGACCCGCTGGTGATGCCCATCGGCGCGATGGCAACGGCCGGTCAGCAGGTGTTTGCGCTGGTCCGTCGTCTGCGCGAAGAACTGGGCGTGAACACCACCTGCGGTGCCTCCAACATCTCGTTCGGTCTGCCCAACCGTCATGGCATCAACAATGCGTTCCTGCCGATGGCGATGGGCGCTGGCATGACTTCGGCGATCATGAACCCGGTTGCCTTGCCGGTTGGCCCCAAAAAACTGGCAGAAAAGAAGGCCGAGGTTGAAGCCAAGGGCATCGTTCTGCCTGCGGACATGGACGATGAGACCTTCTGCCAGTTGTTCGGACTGGGCTCGACCCAACCGCGTGCCGGTAAGGAAATGGAGGCCATCCGCGCCGCCAATCTGTTGACAAACAATGACCCGCATGGCGGTGAGTGGATCAAGTTCAACAAATCCCCTGAAGAAGCCGGTGCAGCCGGTGGTGCAGGTGGCCGTCGTGGCGGTGGCCGTCGTCGCCGCGCCTGATCTTTCGGAACTGACCTTGAAGGCCGGGCACAATGCCCGGCCTTTTTCGTTTTGACACCGATCAAGGTCTCTGGTGGCCGTAATTGCGACACTGTCCTGGATTTTACCGAAATCAGGGCATTGAAATGACCAAGCACTTTCCCCCGAAACTGGCCGAGGCCGATCTATCCCTGCGGTTGGGCAAGAAAGAATATTTTGAGGAACTCGTCGAGTTGCAAGCTCAGCTGGCACTGATCCAACAGGCGTTTCTATTTCACGGGGTCAAAGGTGTGTTGGTCTTCGAAGGCTGGGACGCTGCGGGCAAGGGCGGCACGATCCGCCGCATCAGCCAGGCGCTGGACCCGCGCAGTTTCAAAGTCTGGCCCATCGGCGCGCCGCGTAACTACTATCTGAACCGCCACTATCTGCTGCGGTTTTGGGAGAGGTTACCGCCCGAGGGCGCGATCTCGGCCTTTGACCGCAGTTGGTATGGGCGGGTGCTGGTCGAGCGGTTGGAAAAGTTCACGCCCGAACACCGTTGGCGCGCCGCCTATGCCGAAATCAATGGTTTCGAACGGATGCTGGTGGATGATGGAACTCGGATCGTGAAACTGTTCTTTCATATCTCACCCGAAGAACAGATGGCGCGCTTCACCGAACGCCTGCGCAACCCGATGAAACGCTGGAAACTCACCTATGAAGATTTCCGCAACCGCGAACGCTGGGCCGAGGCCGAGGTGGCGGTGGATGAGATGCTGGCGCGCACCTCAACGGAAATCGCGCCGTGGCATGTGATCCCGGCCAACAACAAGAAATACGCGCGGATCAAAGCGATGCGCGCGATTGTTGAGGCGTTCTCGGACGGGATCGACCTGAACCCGCAGCATTTGGATCAGCGCACTTTGGACGCGGCCAGCGAAGCCTTGGACGTGGAACAATCGCTGATAGACAGCCTGCGCGCCCGTACGGAATAATCGCGTGTTCGTCTGCGGAATGGCGCTTGCAGTCGGGTCGCGCGGGATGCTATCCCGATCCAAGCGGCGGGTATGGTGAAAAGGTATCACACGAGCTTCCCAAGCTCTTGTTACGGGTTCGATTCCCGTTACCCGCTCCAGATCAGCCCGGCCTGCGTGCCTGAAACAGGTTTATCAGGGCCGGTATTTCAACAACATCTCCAGTGGCATAGGGCCTGAACTCCTCGGCCACAGCCTGCCGAATTGCGGCGACATCTTCGGGTGTGCCGTCGAAATGGGCGATCACCCGTGCGGCGGGTCCGATCCGCGTACATAGCGCCGCGCTGTCTTCAAGCGTGCCCCGAACGGGCAGGGTGAGGGGTACGGCATCGACAGTGATGTCGGTCAGGCCAGCTTCGGCCAGCAACCCGCTGACTCGATCTTGATCGTGAAATGCCAAAGGGCCGGGGGCGTTGCGGTCGACTTTGGGCGGGGTGCCAAGCCGTTCGGTCGCTGCGATGTGGGGCAGGCGGAACCACGGGTTGCCAGATAGCGGCCCCCAAGCGGCGAAACACATCCGACCGCCGGGTTTCAGCGCACGCGCCATGTTGGCAAAGGCGGCCACGGTGTCCTCAAAAAACATCACCCCAAAGCGCGAGATCAGGATATCGCGGTCGCCCTCCTCAAACGGATGGGTCTGCGCGTCGGCGAATTGAAAGCCGATATTTGCGTGGCTGTTGGTCTGCGCGCGCTCTGCCGCCCGTTTCAGAAACGGCTGTGAGAAGTCAGCGGCCAGAACATGCCCGTCCGGACCAACAGCCTGCGCCGCCAGAATCGTGCTGGCCCCTGTGCCGCAGCCGATATCCAACACGCGCTGCCCCGGTTGCAGGGCGGCGCGCTCCAGCACCAGATCCAGAACGGGGGCCAGAAGCGCATCCATCTGGTCCTCATAGGTCAGCCATTTCGCGCCCGAGGGGGAGTTGCCCCAGAATTCGGCCTGTTCTTCGTTTGCTATGGTCATGGTGCCTCCTGCCGGGGACTATGACCTGCGGCGACGGCGACGGCCAGATTTTTCCTCATCCCCGCCGCCGGTGTTGAACGAAGGTGAAGGCAGCGTGACAACCTGCGCCAGTTCCGGGAACGGGTCGGTCTTGTGCGGGATCGCGTTGGCGGCGACGAAATGATCCTGAAACTTGGGCTCGATGGCGGTTTCGACCTTGGTGATCTCGCGTACGACGCGCTCAATCTCGGTGCGCGCGCCGATGTTGCACAGGGCGATCCGAGCGCCGGTTCCGGCGGCGTTGCCCGCGCTTGAGACCTTGTCCAGCGGCGCGTCGGGGATCATGCCCAACACCATCGCGTGTTTGGTCGAGATATGTGCGCCAAACGCCCCGGCCAGAACCACGCGATCCACGGTGTCGACCTCCATCTCGTCCATCAGCAGGCGCGCACCGGCATAGAGCGCCGATTTCGCCAGTTGGATGGCACGGATGTCGCCCTGGGTCACGGTGATGCGCGGGCCGCCCTCGGCGCTGGCATCGTGGATCAGATAGGAATGCGTGCGGCCTTCGGGGACGCAGCGCGCGGTGCCGGTTTGTTCAGCCGAGCCAATCAGACCGCTTTCATCCAGCAGCCCGGCGATGCGCATCTCGGCCACAGCCTCGATAATGCCCGAGCCGCAGATGCCGGTGATTCCGGTGGTGGCGATGTCGAGATCGAAGCCGTCCTCATCAGACCATTTGTCCGACCCGATGATGCGGAAACGGGGGTCTTTGGTAACGGGGTCAATCTCGATCCGTTCAATCGCGCCGGGGGCGGCGCGCTGGCCGGAACTGATCTGCGCGCCCTCAAACGCTGGACCGGTGGGCGAGGAACAGGCCAGCACGCGCGTGGTGTTGCCCAGCAGGATTTCCGCATTGGTGCCCACATCGACGATCAGCACGAGGTCTTCGGACTTGCCGGGTTCCTCGGAGAGCGCCACGGCGGCACAGTCGGCCCCCACATGGCCCGCGATGCAGGGCAGGATATAGACCTGCGCGCGGGGGTTCATCTTGGTCAGGTCCATATCACGCGCGGGCAGGGACATGCTTTCGGATGTGGCCAGCGCGAAAGGGGCTTGCCCCAGCTCGACCGGATCCAGACCCAGCAGCAGGTGGTGCATGACCGGGTTGCAGACGAACACCGTCTCCACGATCAGCGGGGCGTCGATCCCGGCTTCATCCGCGATCGAGGTGGTCAGGTCGTTGATCGCCTCGCGCACGGCGCGGGTCATTTCCTGATCACCGCCGGGGTTCATCATGGCGTAGGAGACGCGGCTCATCAGGTCTTCGCCAAAGCGGATCTGCGGGTTCATCAGGCCGGAGGATGCCTTGACCTCACCCGTTTCCAAGTCGGTCAGGTGGGCGGCGACAGTGGTTGAGCCAAGGTCGATGGCCAGTCCGTACAGGCCGCCTTCATGCAGACCGGGCCAGATTTCGACCACTTTGGCGACCTCATCCTTGTGGCCTTTGTGGAGCGCCACAGTGACCTCCCACTTGCCCTTGCGCAGCACCGGTTGCAGCTTGGCCATCAGCGACAGATCGGCGGTGACGGCCTCAATGTTCCACTGCTCGCGTAGGGCACGTTCCAGTCGTTCCAGATCGCCGGTGGGCGAGTGCATGTCGGGTTCTTCGACCACCACGAAATACAGCCGCGTCGCCGGGTCCATGGTGATGGCGCGCGCAGCTGCGGCCTTACGCACCACTTGACGGTGGACCTGCGATTCAGGCGGAACGTCGATCACGATATCGCCCTGAACCGTCGCCTGACAGCCCAGACGGCGGCCCGGTTTCAGCCCGCGCTTGTCGTCATAGCGTTGTTCGACCGCGTTCCATTCGCTCAGCGCGTCCTCGGATACGGTGACACCGTGCTTGGGAAACTCGCCATAGCTGGGCGTGATCTGACATTTGGAACAAATCCCGCGCCCGCCGCAGACCGAATCCAGATCGACGCCCAACTGCCGGGCGGCGGTCAGAACCGGTGTGCCGACGGGGAAATGCCCGCGTTTGCCCGAGGGGGTAAAGACGACAAGGGGGTCGGTGGTCATATCTGGCCTGCCTTTTGTATTCGCGCGTATGCCGGGGAAGATATGGGTTTGTGCGCAAAGGGAAAGGCCAATCAGCGGCAGGTTTTGCGCAACTTGCGTCGTTTTTCAGCGTAGCATCGGCTCGCATTGGACAACTAGTTTAGGTCAGGGGCTTTTCCTTAGCTGCAATCCATGTCATAGGGTCGCCGTCAAACGGGGTTTTGCATGGGGTTAGCAGATGCAGATTCGTGAGGCACTCACCTTTGACGACGTACTTCTGGTTCCGGGCGCATCTTCTGTGCTGCCCGCAACGGCGGATACGACCACGCGTGTGACGCGCGAGATCACCATGAACATCCCGCTGTTGAGTTCGGCGATGGACACTGTGACCGAAGCACGCATGGCCATCGCCATGGCGCAGGCTGGTGGCATCGGAGTGATCCACAAGAACCTGACGACCGAGGAACAGGCCCGCGAAGTGCGCCGGGTCAAGCGCTTCGAATCCGGTATCGTTTATAACCCCGTGACCTTGCACGCCGATCAGACGCTGGCCGACGCGCAGGCGCTGGTCGAGCGGTACAATTTCACCGGCTTCCCCGTCATTGATTCCGATGGTCGCGTCGTGGGTATCGTGACCAACCGGGACATGCGCTTTGCGACCTCTGATGATCAACCGATCCACGCGATGATGACCACCGACAATCTGGCAATGCTGCAGGAACCAGCTGATCTGGAAGAAGCCAAAAGCCTGATGAAGGCGCGTCGGATCGAAAAACTGCTGGTGGTCGATGGCACAGGTAAACTGACCGGTCTGTTGACGCTGAAAGACACAGAGCAGGCTGTGTTGAACCCGACCGCATGTAAAGACCGTCTGGGTCGGTTGCGCGTAGCCGCGGCGACGTCAGTCGGGGATGCAGGGTTCGAGCGGTCCGAACAGCTGGTAGATTCAGGCGTCGACATCATCGTGGTCGATACCGCACATGGCCACTCGCAGGGCGTTCTGGACGCGGTGAAGCGGGTCAAGACCCTGTCGAACGAGGTTCAGATCATCGCCGGCAACGTCGCCACCGGTGACGCAACGAAGGCGCTGATTGATGCGGGCGCGGATGCGATCAAGGTGGGGATCGGGCCGGGCTCGATCTGTACCACGCGGATGGTGGCCGGTGTGGGCGTGCCCCAACTGACGGCGATCATGGATTGCGCCTCGGCCGCCGGAGACGTTCCGGTGATTGCCGATGGCGGCATCAAGTTCTCGGGCGATTTCGCCAAGGCGATTGCGGCGGGGGCGTCCTGCGCCATGGTCGGCTCGATGATTGCGGGCACCGATGAAAGCCCCGGTGAGGTCATTCTGTATCAGGGTCGCTCGTTCAAATCCTATCGCGGCATGGGCAGCCTGGGCGCAATGGCGCGTGGCTCGGCGGATCGCTATTTCCAGAAGGACGCCGCCAACGACAAGCTGGTGCCCGAAGGGATCGAGGGGCAGGTGCCCTATAAAGGGTCTGCCAGCGCTGTTGTGCACCAACTGGTCGGCGGTTTGCGCGCGGCCATGGGATATACCGGCTGTGCCACCGTGGAAGAGATGCGCAGGAACTGCAATTTCGTAAAGATCACTGGCGCAGGGCTCAAAGAAAGCCACGTGCATGACGTGCAGATCACTCGTGAAAGCCCGAACTATCGGGTGATGTAACCTGCTTTAAGTTACATTGCGGCGTCCTGTTCGGGCGCCGCTTTGTGTTTCTACAGACGCATGGGACGACTTTATGACCCCCGCAGCCCGCATTCAGGCCTCTATTGAAATCCTTGACGAAATTCTCAGGGATGTTCCGGTCGAAAAGGCCCTGACAGGGTGGGCGCGACGCAGCCGTTTTGCCGGTTCCAAGGACCGGGCGGCTGTTCGGGATCACGTGTTCGGAGCGTTGCGGTGCAAGCGGTCTTTCGCGGCCTTGGGCGGGGCCGAAACTGGGCGTGGCTTGATGCTTGGGGCCCTGAGGGCGGCAAGGAGTGACCCGAACGATCTGTTCACGGGTGTTGGGCACGCCCCTGCGCCCGTTGGAGAGGACGAAACTGGGCGCGCATTCCTGTCTGAGGCCGAGCAATACGACATCCCCGACTGGTTGTGGTCATTGTTTCAAGCCTCTTTGAAGGACCAGGCAATCAACGTAGCGCAAGCCTTGCAAACCCGCGCTCCGGTGCATTTGCGTGTCAACCTGATCAAATCGGATTCGGATCGCGCGATTGCTGCGTTGGCGGCAGATGGTATCACTGCCCGCGCGCATGACGCCTGCGACACGGCGTTGGAGGTTCTGGATGGCGCGCGTAAAGTCGCCCAGAGTCAGGCGTTTTTGACTGGGCTGGTCGAACTGCAGGACGCAGCCAGTCAAGCCATCGTTGCCGATCTGAATTTGCAACCAGGTCAGCGCGTTTTGGACTATTGCGCGGGCGGAGGTGGAAAATCGCTCGCCATTGCGGCGCATGTCGGGGTCGAAGCTTTTGCGCATGATGTTAATCCTGCGCGAATGAGAGATTTGCCTGATCGGGCCAAGCGCGCAGGGGCGCAAGTCACAATCCTGACGCCTGATGCCGTGCGGTCGCAAGCGCCTTTCGATGTGGTGCTTGTTGATGCTCCATGTTCGGGCAGCGGTTCCTGGAGACGCGCCCCGGCAGGAAAATGGGCTTTGACCCCGGAGCGTCTAAAGGAGTTGAGCGCGCTGCAATTAAGCATTCTCGAGGAAACATCTGGTTTTGTTTCCCCGGACGGAACGTTAGCTTATGCGACCTGTTCCATGCTGAACCCGGAAAACCAAGAAGTCGTTGAAAATTTCCTCGGCTCGCATTCCGGCTGGAACATGTCCTATCAGAAATTGTGGCTCGCAGCACACGGAACAGACGGTTTCTTCACTGCACACTTGACGCGATAGTTGTCAAAAAAATAGCAAGCATAGGTAGAGTGACTGCGATTTCATTAAGCGGTCTTTAACCTTATTTGGGCTCACTGGCGACAGGCCCAACATGCTGAGTTCTTAATGACTGAAGTTTCAAGTTTTTTGTCTGATCCTTCCATAAGGAAATCTCCGATTCCACTGCGACTGATGTCCGTGTTGGTATTTGGCATCGTCATCGGACTTGCACCTCTGACAGATGTTTTGCCAACCGGCTGGAAGACTGAGTTCGCCGTCGCCGGAATTTCATTGTTCACGGCAGGAGTTCTGGTCGCGCTCAAGGGTTGGTTTGCGGATTGGACGACCCGGCGGGCCATTGAGGTTATGAATACTTTCACTGAACAGGACTTATTTCCAGGCGTCATTGCCAATGCGGACGGGCTTGTTCTTTCGGCAAACGCAGCGGCTAAAGTCCAACTACACGCTTTCCCTGGTAACCGATTGGAAAACTGCTTGATGTCAGTTTTCGCCAATCCAGCCTCAATCCTTTTAAGGCTCCAGTCTCTGGCTGAGATTCACGGAAAGTCCAGCGAAGATGTGGTGACTATCGGGTCTACTATCCCGGTGACAGTATTCTCGGTCGGGCACGATCTGTATTGCTGGCGGTTTCACCTTGGGGCTGAAGGCCGTTGGGATGATGTGGCAGTTCCTGTTTTGACACTTGGGCGAAATGGAACTGTGCTGAGGGCCAATGGAATGGCCGAGCATGTATTGGGCTACAAACCGGAAAACACAGATCAAGTGTTCAATTCCCGCCACCCTGCACCGGGTGAGGTCACGCAGGCAAACGCGTCAAGCGCCCCATTGAATGTCACCGTGGCAGAGCTTTCTCGATCGGGGTCTGCGCGAGAAATGCTGGTTCTGCCTGTCCAAGTGACCACGCCACCGGCAACAGAAACACGTTTTGCGGATTTGCCGGTTCCAATCATGTGCATCGCACCGGACGGGGTCGTTCTGGATGCAAACAGATTGGCAATTAAATTGGTTGGCGATTTTCAGAAAGGCGAGACGAATGTCTCGCAAATGATGCAGGGATTGGGTTACCCGATTCAGGAGTGGTTGTCGCGCGCCGCTATCGAGGACGCCACGCCCAAATCCGAATTCTTGCGCCTGTCACGTCAAGACAAAGACGTTTTCGTTCAGGTCACGCTGAACAGAGTGGTGAATGATGGTCAGGTGTGCCTGATCGCCGTGCTCAACGATGCGACCGAGCTTAAGACACTTGAGGCTCAGTTTGTGCAGGGACAAAAGATGCAGGCTGTGGGGCAGCTTGCCGGGGGTGTCGCGCATGACTTCAACAATTTGCTGACGGCAATATCCGGCCATTGTGACCTGCTATTGCTGCGACACGATCAGAATGACCCGAACTATGGCGATTTGGTGCAGATAAACCAGAATGCGAACAGGGCGGCTGCTCTGGTCAGCCAACTATTGGCTTTTTCGCGCAAGCAAACGCTTCAGCCCGAGGTTCTGGACCTGCGCGACACAATTTCGGATCTGATTCACTTGTTGAACCGGCTGGTCGGTGAGAAAGTGCGTTTGACACTCAGCCATGATCCGGTTCTCAAGCCTGTCCGTGCTGATAAACGGCAGCTTGAACAGGTGTTCATGAACCTCGTGGTCAATGCCCGTGACGCGATGCCCGAAGGCGGGGAGGTTCGGATCGAAACCGAAGTCGTTTCGCTGACGGATCCTTTGCGCCGCGACCGCGCAACAGTTCCGCCGGGCGAGTATGTGACTGTAAAAGTCGTCGACAGTGGGGTGGGTATACCAGCAGACAAGCTGCAAAAAGTCTTCGAGCCTTTCTATACCACAAAAAGAACCGGCGAAGGTACGGGTCTGGGTCTTTCGACGGTGTATGGCATAGTCAAACAGACGGGCGGGTTTATTTTCGTCGACAGCGTGCAAGGGCAGGGCACGGAATTTACGGTGTTCTTGCCGATTTCAGCCACGCCGCAAAAGATCGAGCCCCGCCAGGACGTACAGCCCGAAGTTCTGAATGCTCGCCAGGGCGAAGGCGTCGTCCTACTGGTTGAGGATGAAGCACCGGTTCGTGCCTTTGCTACGCGGGCTCTGCGCTTGAAAGGTTACACGGTGCTCGAGGCCGACTCGGGTGAAGAAGCGTTGAGACTGCTAGAAGACGAAACATTGCATGTAGATGTGTTTGTAACCGATGTCGTGATGCCCGGACTCGATGGTCCAACCTGGGTACGAACTGCGATGGAAACGCGTGCAGATGTGCAGGTTATCTTCATGTCCGGTTACACCGAAGGCGCGTTCGGAGATTCGGGGCCTGAGATCGCAAACTCGGCCTTTTTGCCGAAACCATTCTCATTGAACCAATTGACCGAAGCGGTGTTTCGGCAAATGAACTGATACGCTACTGCGCTTTTTCGTGACACTCAAATTCCAGCGCATGACGTTTGCGGAACTTCTGTTCAGTCTCTGCACTTAGCGCCAAGTCACGGGTTGGAGAGACGTTTTCGCGCTGCAGAGCAATCTTCATGTCCAGTCGGTTTTCCAGAAAATCCAGAATCTTGTCTTGATTTTCGTATTTGAACACATGATCCGCGCCGCGGCCATTGCTGCGCGTGCGGAAAAACTGACTCTGACTGCCGACATCTGCGTATTCGGGGCGGGGTGACTTCATATAGGCCTGAACGTAGTCATCGAAACTCATGTCGCGTGTCGAGTGCGGATGCCCAATCCGTTCGTCACGGCTACGAAACTTGTACCAACTGCCTAACCAGTCGATTGGTTCCCGGACGACGGCCATGATCTCCATGTCGATGTCATACATTTTTCGAAAGATATTCTGAAAAAACCTGTCATATCGCCGAACTGGAGCGTGTTTCAACGCCGGAGGACCGGTCACGACAAGGTCCGCCCGGTCTTTCAGCGCTGAGTGATATGCGGTGCTGCCGGTTTTGGGAACAGCCAGAAACGCCAGGCGTTCCTCATAGAAAACAAGCATTTATGTGTCCGCCAGAACGAGTGGTTATCTTTGTACAGTGGCGTAAACGACTCTTTAACACAATTGCCCAAGAGTAAATATTGTAAGTTTTAGTTGAAATGTTCTCTTTTTGATCTCATAAGGAACAAGAGGCGAACAAAGCAGTGATTGCCGCCCGATCAAGGGTGTGACACAAGGGAAGGCGACAGGACAATGGCGGATCTTCTGACGATGAGCGACAAGAAAAACGCAGACAAGCAAAAGGCGCTCGACAGCGCGCTGGCCCAGATTGAACGGCAGTTCGGCAAAGGCTCGATCATGAAGCTGGGCGAGGATGCCAAACAGGATATCGAGGCCAGTTCGACCGGCTCACTGGGTCTGGATATCGCGCTGGGGATTGGCGGTCTGCCGATGGGCCGGATCGTTGAGATTTACGGGCCTGAAAGTTCCGGTAAAACAACGCTGACGCTGCATTGCATTGCAGAACAGCAAAAGCGCGGTGGTGTCTGTGCGTTCGTCGACGCGGAACACGCGCTGGACCCGCAATATGCTCGCAAGCTGGGCGTCGATCTGGATGAGCTGCTGATCTCGCAACCCGACACGGGTGAACAGGCTTTGGAGATTACCGATACGCTGGTGCGCTCGGGCGCGGTGAACATGGTCGTGGTCGACTCGGTGGCGGCGCTGACGCCGAAATCCGAGCTGGAGGGCGACATGGGCGACAGTAATGTCGGCGTGCAGGCCCGTCTGATGAGCCAGGCGATGCGAAAGCTGACCGGTTCGATCAGCCGCTCGAACTGTATGGTGATCTTCATCAACCAGATCCGGATGAAAATCGGTGTGATGTTTGGCAGCCCGGAGACGACCACTGGGGGTAACGCGCTGAAATTCTACAGCTCGGTTCGTTTGGACATCCGGCGTATCGGCGCGATCAAGGACCGCGACGAAGTGGTCGGCAATCAGACCCGCGTCAAGGTCGTCAAGAATAAGGTGGCCCCGCCGTTCAAACAGGTGGAATTCGACATCATGTATGGCGAAGGCATTAGCAAGATGGGCGAGCTGCTGGATCTGGGCGTTAAAGCCGGTGTGGTTGAGAAATCGGGTTCATGGTTCAGCTACGGCGATGAGCGGATCGGGCAGGGGCGTGAGAATGCCAAACAATATCTGCGCGATAACAGCCGCTCGGCACTGGAGATTGAGGATAAGATCCGTGCCGCGCATGGGTTGGATTTCGATATGCCACCCGGTGCTGCTGAGGATGACGATATCCTCGAAGCCTGACGGCATCCCGGAATTGTGAACGCAGGGCGGTCCATTGAGGCCGCCTTGTTTCGTTTGCGCAGCCTCACCTGTGGACTATCCGCAGGGACAGCGATAAACCCGTTTTCGAACAAGATGATTGCGCGCTGAGAGAGCCTTATGCCCACGCTGAACGATATCCGATCGACCTTTCTGAACTATTTCGCCAAACAAGGGCATGAGGTTGTGGCCTCCAGCCCGCTCGTGCCGCGCAATGACCCTACCCTGATGTTCGTGAACTCGGGCATGGTGCAGTTCAAGAACCTGTTCACCGGGCTTGAGACGCGCGATTACAGCCGCGCGACAACGGCGCAGAAATGTGTGCGCGCAGGTGGTAAACACAACGATCTGGACAATGTGGGCTATACCGCGCGCCACCACACATTCTTTGAAATGCTGGGGAATTTCTCGTTTGGGGATTACTTCAAGCATGACGCGATTCCCTTCGCGTGGGAGCTGATCACCAAGGAATTCGGTATCGACAAGAACCGCCTGCTGACGACGGTGTATCACACCGACGATGAGGCATTCGAGATCTGGAAGAAGGTCGGCGTGCCCGAAGACCGGATCATCCGCATCGCCACCAATGACAATTTCTGGCAGATGGGCCCGACCGGCCCCTGCGGCCCGTGCACCGAGATTTTCTATGACCACGGCGATCACATCTGGGGCGGCCCTCCGGGCTCGGCCGAGGAAGATGGCGACCGGTTCATCGAAATCTGGAACATCGTTTTCATGCAGAACGAGCAGTTCGAGGACGGCTCGATGGTGGAGCTGGACATGCAGTCCATTGATACCGGCATGGGGCTTGAGCGGATCGGCGCTCTGCTGCAGGGCAGCCACGACAACTATGACACGGATCTGTTCAAAACGCTGATTGAGGCGTCCGCCGATGCCACCGGCGTTGATCCTTATGGCGATCAGAACGTGCATCACCGCGTGATCGCGGATCACCTGCGGTCGACCTCGTTCCTGATTGCGGATGGCGTGATGCCCAGCAATGACGGGCGCGGTTACGTGTTGCGCCGGATCATGCGCCGCGCCATGCGCCATGCGCATCTGCTGGGCGCAAAAGACCCGGTGATGCACCGCCTCGTGCCCTCGCTGGTGCAGCTGATGGGCGCGCAATATACGGAGCTGGGGCAGGCGCAGGCGCTGATCGAAGAGACGCTGCTTCTGGAGGAAACCCGCTTCAAGCAGACCCTCGATCGCGGTCTGAAACTGCTGGATGATGAGGTCGCGGGCCTGCCCGAGGGCGAGGCTCTGCCCGGTGATGCGGCGTTCAAACTGTACGACACTTACGGCTTCCCGCTGGATTTGACGCAGGATGCTCTGCGCGAAAAGGGCCGGACTGTCGATACCGACGGGTTCGATGCGGCCATGGCCGAGCAAAAAGCCAAGGCGCGCGCGGCTTGGTCAGGTTCGGGTGAGGCCGCGGATCAGGCCGTGTGGTTTGACGTGCTGGACAGCGCCGGGGCTACGGATTTCCTTGGCTATGACACCGAAAAGGCCGAAGGGCAGGTGGCTGCTCTGGTCCTCGACGGCGCGCTGGTTGACGCCATCGAGCAGGGCGGCACCGGTTGGGTTATCGTGAACCAGACCCCGTTCTATGGTGAGGCCGGTGGTCAGGTTGGCGATACCGGTGAAATCCGGCGGCTTGAGAATTTGCAGGACGTGGCCACGGTCGAAGACACGCGCAAATTTGCCGAAGGTAAGGTCTATGCGCATAAGGTGACCGTCAGCCAAGGCACGCTGTCCAAAGGCGACGGGGTCGAGCTTGAGGTCGATCACACGCGCCGCAGCGCGATCCGGGCAAACCACTCGGCCACGCACCTGCTGCACGAGGCGCTGCGCGAAACGCTGGGCGACCATGTAGCGCAGCGCGGCTCTTTGAACGCGGCGGACCGGCTGCGGTTCGACTTCAGCCACTCCAAAGCGCTGAGCGTCGAAGAACTGCAAAGAGTCGAGCGTGAAGTGAACGCATTCATCCGCCAGAATTCGACCGTCGAGACGCGGATCATGACGCCCGACGACGCGCGTGATCTGGGCGCGCAGGCGCTGTTTGGTGAGAAATACGGCGATGAGGTGCGGGTTGTCTCGATGGGCAAGGCGGCCACGGGTAAAGGTCAGGACGGCGAAACGTGGTCGATTGAACTGTGCGGCGGCACCCATGTGCGCCAGACCGGGGACATCGGTACGTTCGTCGTGCTGGGCGACAGCGCCAGCAGCGCCGGCGTGCGCCGGATTGAAGCCCTGACCGGGGACGAGGCATTCCGCCACCTGTCGGCACAGGATCAGCGGCTGGGTCAGATCGCGTCCGAGCTGAAGGCGCAGCCTGATGATGTGGTTGGCCGTGTGAAGTCCCTGTTGGATGAACGCAAGGCGCTGCAAAACGAAGTGGCCCAGTTGCGCCGTGATCTCGCGATGGCGGGCGGCTCGGGGCAGGGCAGTCCCGAGGCGAAGGACGTGAACGGTGTGCCGTTTTTGGCGCAGGCGCTGACCGGCGTTTCTGGAAAAGACCTTCCCGCGCTGATCGATGAACACAAAAGCCGTCTGGGCACGGGCGCGGTTCTGCTGATCGCGGATGCGGGTGGCAAGGCGGCTGTAGCGGCCGGAGTGACCGCGGACCTGACCGAAAAGGTCTCGGCCGTGGATCTGGTGCGCGCCGCAGTGGTCGAGCTGGGCGGCAAGGGCGGCGGTGGTCGCCCGGACATGGCGCAAGGCGGTGGCCGAGATGCGTCGAATGCGGATGCGGCCATCAAAGCCGCCGAACAGGTATTGGAGGGGTAACATGCCCGCACTTTGGATCGCACATGTCACTGTGACGGACAACGAGGCTTACGGAAAGTACGCCGAGTTGGCGGGTCCGGCGATTGCCGCCCATGGGGGGCAATTCATTGCACGTGCTGCACGCTATGTGCAGCTTGAGGGAAAAGAGCGCCCGCGCAATGTAGTTGCCAGATTCCCCTCGGTCGAAGCCGCTGTCGAGTGTTACAACTCGCCCGACTACCAAAAGGCCCTTGATCACGCGCGTGGTGCGAGTGAACGCGAATTGGTCGTCGTCGAAATCACCGAATAGAATCATCAAGGCCGTCTGGTGAATGCTGCCGGACGGCCTAAAGAATGCGCGGATTTCGGCCTATATGTTATCTGGCCGTTTCAGTGAATTTAATTTTGAGATTGTTTTCTGTTTTTTAAATAATAACAATATCTTGCAACTAGTATATGCACTTTTCGGTTTTGTTGGTTGCCTCAATTGTGGCAGTAACCCGACAAATTCAGCGCGAAATGGTCATGAAAAGTGACGAATTTCCGCCTCTTTTTCCATCCACCTTAAGCCCAGATTGCGCTGCCGCGTCCGTTTACCGATAGTTTCCTAAATCGGAATACGGTCCTGTTTGTCGACAATCGTTCGGAGAGACCAGGATCGAGGGACAGGCATGAATTCGTTTGTAGAGCAGGCGTTCACCGCGACAGGCAGGGTTTTGGGTGTTTGCGCGATTCTCGCGGCAGTGAGTTTCGCTGGGAAATCTGTTGAAGCCAGCGAAGGAGACTTCATCAGAAGCGTGGCATCTACACCTCCGCCTGCCGGAGCAAGACAGTTGTGTCGCCAATACTCATGGGCATGTTCCAGCACTACTTCGGTGGCGATGACAAGCCAGCAGGAATTGCAGATTGTTAAACGCGTGAATCGTAAGATCAACCGGACCACGCGTGAGGTTACGGATCAATCTCAGTATAGAACCGTAGAGAGATGGGCGTTGCCGACCAGACGCGGTGGGGACTGCGAAGACTTTGCTCTTTTGAAAAAAAGAGATCTAATTCGCGCAGGAATTGACCCAAGTAAGCTGCTGATTGCGACGGTGCTGGATACGCGAAGAAATGCGCATGCCGTTTTGGTTTACAGATCCGCAGCAGGTGATCTGGTGCTGGATAATTTGACCAACACGATCAAACCGTGGTCGGATACCCGATATCTTTTCTTACGGATGCAAGACCCACGACAGCCAGAGAATTGGGTGGGTGTTTACCGCCGTAGTTAATTTGTGACCACTCGGTCGATGGAGATTGCCAAAGAAACGGGGCGCCAATTTTGGCGCCCCGTTTCTTTTGATCTTTGTTTGTATTGTCCGCAATAAGAGTGTTTCACGATCCTCATTGCGTTCAACCAGAGTCAGTTAGTTGAAAATACCACCTGACCCGCGGTTGCCGCCACCGACACCACCGACATTGCCACCATTGCCGTTGCCGTTGGTGCCGCCGCCGTTGCCGTTGTTGTTGCCGCCGTTTCCAGAACCTTGGCCTGATCCATTTGTGTTACCGCCGCCGTTGCCAGGATTGGGGTTATTCCCGTTGCCATTTCCGGGTCCGCCAAAGATGCTGCCACCGTTTCCGTTGCCGTTCCCGTTTCCGGTCCCGTTGCCACCACCATTGCCGTTGCCATTGTTGCCGCCACCATTGCCGGTGCCGGGGCCGGACCCTCCGGTGTTGCCACCGCCGTTACCGGGGTTGGGGTTGTTGCCATTACCATTTCCTGGGCCGCCGGTTCCGTCACCGCCGCCGCCGGTTCCACCACCGCCGCCGCCGGTTCCGCCACCGCCGCCGCCGGTTCCGCCACCGCCGCCGCCGGTTCCGCCACCGCCGCCGCCGGTTCCGCCACCGCCGCCGCCGGTTCCGCCACCGCCGCCGCCGGTTCCGC
>NZ_JAGHRL010000020.1:0-566 GCF_017743815.1 Ruegeria sp. R8_1
GAATGCGTTCAGTCCGCTAGTACTGATTCTATTGTTGACCCTCACACAAAATTTCTTTACTGTGTGAGAATGATTAAGAAAGCGTACAAATTCAGGTTTTACCCGACAGCCGAACAGGAGCGACAACTTGCTCACACGTTCGGCTGTGTACGTTTTGTCTATAACTGGGCTTTGCGGTTCAGGTCTGACGCTTGGTATAACGAGCAAAAGCGCATTGGCTATCACGAATCGTCCAGCGCTCTTACTGCTCTGAAGAAAAACCCAGAGTATTTCTGGCTTAACGAAATCTCTTGCGTACCCACTCAACAAGCACTCCGGCACCTGCAAACAGGGTTTAAAAACTTCTGGGATGGCAGGGCAAAGTACCCAACATTCAAGAAGAAACACTCTGTTCAAAGCGCTGAATACACCCGCTCTGCATTCAAGTGGGTCAACGGTCAGTTGACACTGGCGAAGCACAAGGAACCGTTGAACATTCGCTGGAGCAGGGTAATTCCAGACAAGCCAACAACCGTGACAGTCTCCAAAGATTGCGCCGGTCGTTACTTTGTCTCCCTGCTTTGCGA
>NZ_JAGHRL010000020.1:576-1105 GCF_017743815.1 Ruegeria sp. R8_1
CGGCTGGAAATCTGGCAATCCAGGACATACCTGCAAGAACCAGGAAAGGCTGGCAAAATACCAGCGTCGTCTGAGCAAGAAGCAAAAAGGCTCTGCTAATTTCAGAAAAGCAAAATTGAAGGTTGCCAAAGTTCACGCCAAAATTGCTGACAGCCGAAAAGACTTTCAGCACAAGCTGACCACAAAACTGATCCACGAAAACCAAGTAATCAGTGTCGAGTCGCTTCAGGTTAAGAACATGGTTAAGAATCCCAAACTGTCTAAAGCGATTAGCGATGCTGGATGGGCAGAACTGGTGAGACAACTTCAGTACAAGGCAGACTGGTATGGCAGAACCCTTGTCAAAATTGACAAGTGGTATCCATCCAGTAAGCGATGCTCCTGCTGTGGCTACACACTGGAAAGGCTCGACCTTTCCGTGCGTATCTGGGAGTGTCCTGAATGTAACTCTGTCCATGATAGAGATACCAATGCTGCTGTTAATATTAAAGCCGCTGGGCAAGCGGTGTTAGCCCGTGGAGCTTGAGTA
>NZ_JAGHRL010000021.1:0-1033 GCF_017743815.1 Ruegeria sp. R8_1
TTACTGAAGCAGCTTCACGGCCCAGCATGCGTTTTGTACCTGTTAAAACCTCAGAGCAGCAGGCCTGGCAACTTCTGCACCGCTATCGCCAACAAACGGTTGATCAGAGAACTGCACTGGTTAACCAGATCCGGGGTTCACTATTGGAAGAAGGCATTGTGGTTGCCCAAGGTATCGGTAAAGTTCGTGCACAGCTTCCACGCATTCTGGAAGATGCTGAAAATGGACTCCATTCGCTGACTCGTGAGCTGCTGCATGGTTTATCAGAAGAGTTGGTCAGACTTGACAAGCGTATTCAAGAGTATGACCAGAAAATTCAGGAACTGGCTGAGAGCGACGACGTATGTCGACTAATAATGACTATGCCGGGTATCGGAGCCATTACTGCCACAGCATTGAAGGCAGCCATTGGTGATGCGACATATTTTAAATCTGGTCGACACCTTGCTGCATGGATGGGATTAGTTCCAAGACAGCACTCCACGGGCGGTAGGTCAGTCCTGCTGGGCATCAGTAAACGGGGTGATAAATACCTTCGCACATTACTGATACACGGCGCACGTTCGGTACTCCACTGTCTCAAAAATAAGGATGACCGCTGTAAAAAATGGGTTAGTCAGCTTAATGAACGCAGTAATCACAACGTTGCTGCTGTCGGTCTGGCTAATAAAATGGCTCGGATTGTCTGGGTCATCATGACCCGAAATGAAGTTTACAAGGCTGCATAATGAAGTGAAGGCGGCAGCGGCAAAGTAAAGCATAAGCTTAATCAAAGGGGATCCCCCCCGCAGATTGCGATGAGCATGTACAGTTGATGGCAAACAGGTAAAAACTGGCAACCTGAAACCTGATAGGAGACTTGGCCCTTGAGGCCGTCGGACTGATAAGGACAGGTTGCGCGGATACCCATCAGGGCCAGAGGGTTAGACCTCATAAATAGGCCGTATATATGATTGCAGTTACCTTTGTTTGCAAATTAACAAAACAGGCTCTTGCAAAACGGGGCGGACCATATAGGCTCCTAGGGTTCATG
>NZ_JAGHRL010000022.1:0-698 GCF_017743815.1 Ruegeria sp. R8_1
TAGGCTCTGGACCCATTAATTTGGTTGCGGTCGACTTGGCTGCGTGATTCAAGCGCCTGAGTTTCAGGGGTATTTCATGAGCAATCTATTCTGGCTGACTGACGAACAGATGGAGCGTCTTCAGCCTTACTTTCCGAAGAGCCATGGCAAGCCGAGAGTTGATGATCGACGTGTTCTAAGTGGGATTATCTTCATCAACCGCAATGGGTTGCGGTGGTCCACCCCGTGAGTATGGGCCGCCAAAGACGCTGTACAACCGCTGGAAGCGGTGGAGCGATATGGGTGTGTTCGCTCGCATCATGACCGGGCTGGCCGCAGAAGGAACCCATCATAAGACTATCATGATTGACGCAACCTACCTCAAAGCACACCGCACGGCGTCCAGCCTGCGGTTGAAAAAGGGGGGCGCGGCAGGCTGATAGGGCGCACCAAGGGTGGCATGACTACGAAACTGCACGCCGTTACTGACAGCCTCGGACGCCCCATCCGCTTCTTCATATCCGCGGGCCAGGTCAGCGATTACACGGGTGCCAAGGCTCTGGTGAACAGTCTGCCATCGGCAGACTGGCTGCTGGGAGATCGCGGCTACGACGCGGACTGGTTCCGCGAAGCCATTAATGACAGGGGAATAACGCCCTGCATCCCAGGTCGAAAATCGCGCGACACGCCTGTCCGATACGACAAGCGGCGCTACAAAC
>NZ_JAGHRL010000023.1:0-679 GCF_017743815.1 Ruegeria sp. R8_1
ATGACGATCTGAAGAACAACATCTGCTATGACTGGCAGCTGGGTGAGACCGATGATGCCAAGGTCAATGAGGTGTTTGCCAATGCGGCCCATGTGACCACGCTGGATCTGGTGAACAACCGTCTGGTCGCCAACCCGATGGAGCCGCGCGTGGCGGTGGCGGAATACAGCCGCGGAACCGAGGATTATACGCTCTATACCACTTCGCAGAACCCGCATGTGATCCGCCTGCTGATGTGTGCCTTTGTGTTGGGCCTGCCTGAGCACAAGGTGCGCGTGGTGGCCCCGGATGTGGGCGGTGGCTTTGGCACCAAGATTTTCCACTATGCGGAAGAGGCGTTTGTGACCTTTGCCGCCAAGGCCTGCAACCGGCCCGTCAAATGGTCGGCCAGCCGGTCCGAGGCGTTCATGTCCGATGCCCATGGCCGCGACCATGTGGGCACGATCGAACTGGCGCTGGACGGGGACAATAACTTTGTCGGTCTGCGCACCAATACCTATGCGAACCTTGGCGCCTATCTGTCGACCTTCTCAAGTTCCGTGCCCACATGGCTGCACGGCACGCTGATGGCGGGCAATTACAAGACGCCGGTCATTCAGGTGAACGTGAAGGCAATGTTCACCAACACGGTGCCGGTGGATGCCTATCGCGGTGCCGGCCGGCCCGAGGCGACCTATCA
>NZ_JAGHRL010000024.1:0-679 GCF_017743815.1 Ruegeria sp. R8_1
ATGACGATCTGAAGAACAACATCTGCTATGACTGGCAGCTGGGTGAGACCGATGATGCCAAGGTCAATGAGGTGTTTGCCAATGCGGCCCATGTGACCACGCTGGATCTGGTGAACAACCGTCTGGTTGCCAACCCGATGGAGCCGCGCGTGGCGGTGGCGGAATACAGCCGTGGGACCGAGGACTATACGCTCTATACCACCTCGCAGAACCCGCATGTGATCCGCCTGCTGATGTGCGCCTTTGTGCTGGGCCTGCCGGAACACAAGGTCCGCGTGGTGGCCCCGGATGTGGGCGGCGGCTTTGGCACCAAGATCTTCCACTATGCGGAAGAGGCGTTTGTGACCTTTGCCGCCAAGGCCTGCAACCGGCCTGTCAAATGGTCGGCCAGCCGGTCCGAGGCGTTCATGTCCGATGCCCATGGCCGCGACCACGTGGGCACGATCGAGCTGGCGCTGGATGCGGACAATAACTTTGTCGGGCTGCGCACCAACACCTATGCGAACCTGGGTGCCTATCTGTCGACCTTCTCAAGTTCCGTGCCCACATGGTTGCACGGCACGCTGATGGCGGGCAATTACAAGACGCCGGTCATTCAGGTGAACGTGAAGGCAATGTTCACCAACACGGTGCCGGTGGATGCCTATCGCGGTGCCGGCCGGCCCGAGGCGACCTATCA
>NZ_JAGHRL010000025.1:0-665 GCF_017743815.1 Ruegeria sp. R8_1
GTTGACTGCCCCGGCCACGCCGACTACGTCAAAAACATGATCACCGGTGCTGCTCAGATGGACGGCGCGATCCTGGTTGTGAACGCCGCTGACGGCCCGATGCCGCAAACGCGTGAGCACATCCTGCTGGGCCGTCAGGTTGGCATCCCGAAGATGGTCGTGTTCATGAACAAAGTTGACCAGGTTGACGACGAAGAGCTGCTGGAACTGGTGGAAATGGAAATCCGCGAGCTGCTGTCTTCGTACGAATACCCCGGCGACGATATTCCGATCGTTGCAGGTTCGGCTCTGGCCGCGATGGAAGGCGACAAGCCTGAGATCGGCGAAGAGAAAATCAAGGAACTGATGGCGGCTGTTGACGATTACATCGACACCCCTGAGCGTGCTGTGGATCAGCCGTTCCTGATGCCGATCGAAGACGTGTTCTCGATCTCGGGCCGTGGTACCGTTGTGACCGGCCGTGTTGAGCGTGGCGTGATCAACGTTGGCGACGAGATTGAAATCGTCGGCATCCGTGACACTTCGAAAACCACCTGCACCGGCGTTGAAATGTTCCGCAAGCTGCTGGACCGCGGTGAAGCGGGCGACAACATCGGCGCGCTGCTGCGTGGTGTTGACCGTGACGGCGTTGAGCGTGGCCAGGTTCTGTGTAAGCCGGGTTCGGT
>NZ_JAGHRL010000026.1:0-660 GCF_017743815.1 Ruegeria sp. R8_1
AAGTGTCAGCTTCACTGTTTGGACGGCTTTCGCTACTTTGTAGCTGAAGCACAACAAACAGAGAATGGTCTGCATCTTTCAGTAATGGATGCAGGTCGATGTGCAGAGGTTCGACGTCAAGGATACGCAGTAATGCGTTTCAACTTGAGAGTTTGATCCTGGCTCAGAACGAACGCTGGCGGCAGGCCTAACACATGCAAGTCGAGCGAGACCTTCGGGTCTAGCGGCGGACGGGTTAGTAACGCGTGGGAACGTGCCCTTCTCTGCGGAATAGCCACTGGAAACGGTGAGTAATACCGCATACGCCCTTCGGGGGAAAGATTTATCGGAGAAGGATCGGCCCGCGTTAGATTAGATAGTTGGTGGGGTAACGGCCTACCAAGTCTACGATCTATAGCTGGTTTTAGAGGATGATCAGCAACACTGGGACTGAGACACGGCCCAGACTCCTACGGGAGGCAGCAGTGGGGAATCTTAGACAATGGGCGCAAGCCTGATCTAGCCATGCCGCGTGTGTGATGAAGGTCTTAGGATCGTAAAGCACTTTCGCCAGGGATGATAATGACAGTACCTGGTAAAGAAACCCCGGCTAACTCCGTGCCAGCAGCCGCGGTAATACGGAGGGGGTTAGCGTTGTTCGGAATTACTGGGCGTAAAGCG
>NZ_JAGHRL010000027.1:0-648 GCF_017743815.1 Ruegeria sp. R8_1
GAATAGCTGTCCAGGCACTGTCAGGTAAGCCCTCGATACAATCAAGTACCGGACGACAGTTGTTGCTGTTAGTCACGCTGATTGAAAAGTCCCATTGCTTCTGTTCAAACCACTCAACAACCTCTTTTCTGTAGTAGGCATTATCCATGCGAGCCCAAACAGGTATTCCTTGTTCGATGAGTGGGGCAACATCGTTTTCCAGCTGCTCTTGCCAGCCAATACAAACGTCACTGGCTCCGGGATTCAGGCGACCGCTGACCCATAAGTGCCCAATAAAAATATTGTGAAGCCAATACTGCCTGTTGCCGCTGTAGCCAACGTCAGCCTGTTCAAAATGTCGCCCTGACACTTCGATTTCTGTGCCATCAAGAAATACTGGTAGGTAGCCTTTTTGTTCAACGAAGTGTGATATCACATCGGGTGCTATCTGCTGGCAAAGGCTATGGGCAACGGAATATAAGGCTTTCACGGCCTCCGCATTGAAAAGAGTCAGGTACTCTCCCATACGTTTGGAGGAGCGTACATCATCAAGGCCGAGGAGGCTGACTGTTGGTGTGTCTGCACGCAGAGCGTCCATGTCAGTCAGCTTCCCATTCCCGGCACAGAAGTTGTGAATCAATCCAAGAAGGGAATCTTTGTCATCGCAAC
>NZ_JAGHRL010000028.1:0-613 GCF_017743815.1 Ruegeria sp. R8_1
ATACTGTAGTCTAGGAACTTATTAGGTTTGGCGATGACCTACTCTCCCACGTCTTAAGACGCAGTACCATCGGCGCTACGGCACTTAACGGCTGGGTTCGGGATGGGACCAGGTGTTTTGCTCGCGCTATGATCACCAAACCGAATAAATTCCTAGCAGCGCTCTGCGCAGGAGAGCGGCGGCGGGAGGCAGGGTATCCGAAGGATGCCCATTCCCGCTCCGTCTCCATTGGAGCGCAAAGCGTGTTTGTCCAAGTCATGTACGACTGATTGTATGTGTATGCTTTTGATCAGTTTAAGCAGTCTTGCTTCTACTGGATCAAATCAAGCCTATCGAGCAATTAGTACCAGTCAACTGAACGTATTACTACGCTTACATCTCTGGCCTATCGACGTGGTGGTCTACCACGGCTCTCAGGGATACCTTGTTTTGAGGGGGGCTTCCCGCTTAGATGCCTTCAGCGGTTATCCTGTCCGATCATAGCTACCCAGCACTGCTATTGGCATAACAACTGGTCCACCAGTGGATCGTTCACCCCGGTCCTCTCGTACTAGGGGCAACTCCTCTCAAGTATCCTACACCCACGGAAGATAGGGACCGAACTGTCTCACGA
>NZ_JAGHRL010000029.1:0-587 GCF_017743815.1 Ruegeria sp. R8_1
GGGGAGCTGAGAATAAGCTTTGATCCATGGATCTCTGAATGGGGGAACCCACCTGAAAGTTCATTATAATTACCTCGGTAATTTATAATGTTCTTAACCAGGTACTTTTGACCTGAATACATAGGGTCTTAAGAGCAAACCCGGGGAACTGAAACATCTAAGTACCCGGAGGAAAGGAAATCAATTGATACTCCGCTAGTAGTGGCGAGCGAACGCGGACCAGCCAAGCCTGATGAGTGACTAGAACCGTTTGGGAAGACGGGCCATAGTGGGTGACAGCCCCGTATAGGAAGCTCTGAGGGATGTATTAAGTAGGGCGGGACACGTGAAATCCTGTCTGAAGATCGGAGGACCACCTTCGAAGGCTAAGTACTCCTTACTGACCGATAGCGAACCAGTACCGTGAGGGAAAGGTGAAAAGCACCCCGACGAGGGGAGTGAAACAGTACCTGAAACCGAACGCCTACAATCAGTTGGAGGCCCCTTGAGGGCTGACAGCGTACCTTTTGTATAATGGGTCATCGACTTGGTCTATCTAGCAAGCTTAAGCCGTTAGGTGTAGGCGCAGCGAAAGCGAGTCTTAATAG